>CAXYEH010000043.1:0-97443 GCA_964275945.1 uncultured Pseudomonadales bacterium | reverse complement strand
CCCTCCGCCAAATTAACCTTCACCTTATCTTCGTTTATGAATTCTTCTAACTGAAGTAAAACTTGGATACAAAGGTCGCACCCAAGTAATTCGGAGGGATTTATAGAACTTCTAGGTTAGGCCCACTCAACCGTTTTAGTAAAACTATTGGCGCTGCGCATTTATCGCTTGTTGCCGAATATAGTGCCTTATAGACTCTAAATCCGCATCCGATATATCGGGGTGCGCAGGCATGGCTCTGGACACCAAAGCTCCGTCTCGTACAATTGAATAGAATGCCTGTTGATCTAAAAGTATAGGAGATGCCCTCAAATCAGGGGCCATTCCTGCAGGTACTGCGGCAGTTCCGTGGCAACCTCCACAAAAGTTATTGGCGAATGCCAATTCACCAAGTGTTGCCAAGTCTGAATCGATTTGAAATCCGGTATCGACTAGAGGTTCTGGAAAACTAGGAGCTGGTTGCTCGGGGATTTCATTATCCCCTCCCAAGCTAAATGTAATTAGCCTTCGAGTATGTTTACCGTATTCCCATCCCAATGTGCTCCCGTCCCTGTCCAAACCCGCGGCACCACCGCCGCCCCAGCCAACCAAAATCGAAAGATATTGCTTACCATCAATCTTGTAGCTTATCGGGGGGGCTGAAATGCCTAGCCCTAAATCTTTCTCCCAGAGTGCCTGACCATTAGAAGCATCATAAGCCATTAAATTGCCTTCCGCTGTCCCCTGAAAAACCAAATTACCGGCAGTAGTAAGAGTTCCTGCGTTATACATATGGTCATAATCTACTTCCCATACCTGTCTTTGTTCGACTGGGTCCCATGCCTGTAAAGATCCTGATATTTCGTAATCCAGATCTCCAACCCAATCGACCGCTAAATTCCACTCAAAATCATTTGCGGTGAACCCTTCATCATAAGCCTCATCACTAAACTCGACTCCCCAGTGTATAGTCGGAATGTAGACTAACCCCGTATTAGGGTTATAGGACATCGGATGCCAGCTGTGTGCGCCTAGAGGCCCCGGAGTTATTTTTACAGTATTGTTATCAAAGCGAGCTCCAGGAATTTCTATCGGCCTTCCTGTTGTCATATCAATGTGACTAGCCCAGTTTGCTTCAGCGTATTTTTCAGCTGAAATTAATTCTCCATTTTCTCGATTTAAAACATAAAAAAAGCCATTTTTTGGAGCATGCAATAACGCTTTAACTTCAGAGCCCTCAATTTCTAAATCCGTTAATACAATATCCATGTTTGAATTATAGTCCCAAGTTTCTCCGGGAGTAGTCTGATAATGCCAAAGATATTCGCCGGTATCGGGGTCTAATGCTAAAACAGAACAAAGGAAAAGGTTGTCTCCCCCCTCTGGACTTCTTATAGAAGCGTTCCACGGGGCGCCATTACCAGTACCAATATAAAGCGCATCCATTTCAACATCATAGGTAAAACCATGCCAGACGTTACCTCCACCACCATTTTTCCACCAATCTCCTGTCCAAGTCTCGGCCGCCATCTCCATGGCCGCATTTTCGAAACCATCTGCCGGATTTCCAGGAACTATATAAAACTTCCAAGCTTCTTCGCCTGTTTCTGCATCATATGCAGTTATAAAGCCTCTTGTCGGCCCATTCTCAGTGCCTCCATTACCAATTATTACTTTACCTTTGAATGCTTTCGGGGTTCCAGTGATATAAAGTGCCGAATCAATAGGGAACGTGCGTGTTATCCAAGCTTCTTCTCCAGTTTTATAATTTAGTGCAAACAGTCTGCCATCCCAAGTAGCGCCGTAAATTTTATCCCCATAGAACGATAAGCCGCGGTTGTGCACCCAGCCCACTTTCTTCTTCCCTGCTATTTCTTCTGCAACACGGGGGTTATAAGTCCATAACATTTCCCCTGAAACTGCATTAACAGCCCGCACGATATTCATTGTCCCTACAAAATACAAAACTTCGTCAATAACTAAGGGGGTCGAGACGAGACCTACATCGTTTGGGAGATCAATAAACCAGTCAACTCCGAGCTCTTGAACATTTGAATCATTGATATCCTCGAAGGGAGCAAACCGCGTTTCATTATGTGTCCTTCCATAAGAGAGCCATTGACCATTCTGATCAACCTGGGCTATTGCATCGTCACCTACCTGTGCAAATGAAGAAATACTAAAAAAGCAGAAAACCAAGCCTTGCAATACAGTTACTAAATTTGAAATCAAACTTACGAAATTAAACTTTCTGATAGCATAATGGGTAGTCAAAACGCGCTCCTTCTTATTAGAGCAAGATATGCTCTTCTATTAAAATTAAACAACTATCCAATTCTAAGTATTAACTATCTACCACTTCTTAATTAAGCAATTTCATTGGTTAACCCGACTGCACTGAATGCGCTCTATAAATGTTGATGCAGTTTCATCTGCCGGCGGCACAGAAGCGGCAACGATACTCGAAACAGCACCCTCGCCCGTCTGAAAATTCATTACGATAGCATTCCCTAGATTCGTCGAGCAACGAATAATATTACTACTTGTGCAATTCTCGAAAACCCATTGGTAACCTGAAAAAATTAAGCTTGCACTACTTTCACTTCCAATTGTGAAGAGATAGGTGGCAGGAGCAAAAGACTGATTCTCCCACCTTCCTTCCTGCCAAAGAAAACCAATAGAATTAACCCCTTCGCAGCTCCAAGAATTATTCTCTTCAGCAGCATAGACAGAAACACCAAGCAAGAACGATAGTACTGCAATCGAGAATCGCATATCAGCCTCCTACTTCAAGGATTATACTAGGACAAGTTACGAATGTGATGGGACTGACATTAATGCTAAAACTATACAAAAAAATCTCAAACTTATTTTTCATAGCATCGCCTTTAACAACATACTATATTGAATAGTAATCATATTTTTCTGCCATTATTCAATATTGTATAAAAGTAATAGAATGATCAATTGAAAATATTTTAGAGTGATTTTTGAGTAGAAGTGGGCCAGGTAGAAATTTTAATCCAGAGCATTTCGGATCTTAAAGTAAAAGTACTAATCATAAAACGACCACTCTCCAAAAAATTGAAGAGCGTTAGCAGAAGCCATTTCATTCGTCTTCTTGATTTGACGGTAATTCGCCGCCCTTCTCTTTTTGGATCCGCTGATAAATTTCTTCGCGATGCACTGCGACTTCTTTTGGGGCATTAACTCCTATCCTTACCTGATTGCCTTTAACTCCAAGCACAGTCACCGTCACATCATCTCCAACCATCAATGTTTCGCCAATCCGGCGCGTCAGTATTAACATTGCATTCCTCCATTAATCATTCCTTTGTACGTCCTAAATTAACCCCTACTTTTGACCTTAACCTGTCCGCGGAAAACTAAATATAATCTGATTTCCTATCAACTATTTGTTGATTCTTCAGAAAACTCATTTAACCTGATAAAAATCCTTGAGTATTGAGATTCTCCCGTTAACAAATGAAGGCCTTCAGCACTTGGGTTCCGTGCCCGCCCGGATATATCCAGGCTCGCTCTCGAAAGCACTTTTAGGTTGGGGTCTAGTATCTGCCTATATTGGCAGATTGCCAATACTTTCAGCCGTGTTTTATGGGGTAGTTATCTCTGGAGATGCCCGATGAGAGGAATTAGGCCTCATTGCCAATTGTTGAATCCGCCAGTTCAAATACGCTATGCAGCGCTCTCACGGCAAGTTCCAGATACTTTTCTTCGATAACTACAGATATCTTAATCTCTGAAGTAGTAATAATTTCTATATTGATATTCTCGTCGGCTAGAGCTTTAAACATTTTGCTCGCTATACCTGCATGGGAACGCATACCGACTCCAACCAAGGAGACCTTACAAACTCTCTTATCTAGAGTAACTTCTTTGGCTTTTAGATCATTAGCGATGGTATCCAGAATTTCTTTTGCCTTGTCACTTTCCGCCCGTTTCACTGTAAAAGTAATATCATTGGAACCATCTGCCGCAGCATTTTGCACAATAACATCAACTTCAATTCCCGCCTCACTAACGGGCCCAATAACTTTGTAGGCAATCCCTGGGATATCAGGCACACCTGCGACCGTCAATTTCGCTTCATCACGTTCAAACGCGATACCAGCTATGGCTGGATCTTCCATATCGGTTTCTTCCTCTAAAGTTATTAAGGTTCCTTCACTTTCTTCGAAGGTAGATAAAACACGCAATGGTACTTTGTACTTCCCTGCAAACTCCACTGAGCGAATTTGCAATACCTTGGCACCCAGGCTTGCGAGCTCCAACATTTCCTCAAATGTAATGCTGTTTAATAGTTTTGCATCTTCAACTACTCGTGGGTCCGTGGTGTAAACACCTTTTACATCAGTATAAATTTGGCACTCATCAGCATCCAATGCAGCAGCCAACGCTACAGCAGTGGTGTCTGAGCCACCTCTTCCTAAGGTGGTAATGTTTCCATTGTCATCCACACCCTGAAAGCCAGCAACAACAACAATATTGCCCTGATTTAGTTCAGCACGCATGGGAGAACTATCAATCTCTTTAATGCGTGCTTTTGTGTGGGAATTATCAGTCAGAATTCGAACCTGACCTCCAGTGAAAGAACGGGCAGCATATCCACGTTTTTTTAACGCCATACAAAGTAGCGCGATAGTTACTTGCTCCCCAGTAGACAGCAGCACATCCATTTCTCTTGGAATTGGTTGTTCTGTTATTTCCTGAGCCAAGGAAGTTAACCTATTGGTTTCTCCGCTCATAGCAGAGACTACAACAACGACATCATCGCCATCGTCACGAAACTTACCGATTTTTTCCGCTACGGCATCGATTTTCTCAGGACTTCCAACTGAGGTTCCGCCATATTTTTGGACAATCAAAGTCATCGTCTATAACTTTCCTTCTAACCATGGTGTAACGGAATCCAGTGCTTCAGGAACAGCGCTTATATCGTTACCACCCGCCATGGCCATATCAGGACGACCTCCTCCTTTTCCACCAACTTGTTCGGCAACCAAATTTACCAGTTCACCAGCTTTGACTTTACCTGTTAAATCCTTGCTGACTCCAGAAACCAGGTTTACTTTTTCACCAGTGATACTCGCAAGTAATATCACGGATGAACCAAGTTTATTTTTCAATTGATCAACAGTTTCTCTCAAGGATTTAGAATTAAACCCTTCGACACTCGCGATTAACACCTTCACGCCATTTAAGCTTATTGCCTGAGCAATCAAATCATCACCAGCGGATGATGCTAACTTTCCTTTTAATTGTTCAACTTCTTTTTCCAGGGCTCGATTGCTATTACTTAATTGCTGCACCTTGTCAACAAGATCAGAAGTTCCAGATTTAATAATCTCGCGAAGGTTTCTGAGAATCTGCCCTTCTTCATCTATCAGAGCTAAAGCTCCTGTTCCAGTAACTGCCTCAACTCTGCGCACACCAGCAGAAATACCTGTCTCACTGGTAATTTTAAATAAGCCGATATCTCCAGTTCGATTCACATGACAGCCACCACAAAATTCAACAGAGAATTCACCACCCATGGTAACGACCCGAACTTCATCTCCATATTTTTCGCCAAACAGTGCCAATGCTCCGCGTTCTTTGGCTTCATTCAAGGACATGACTTCTTTGCTGACTGCTGAATTTGAAAGAATTTGTGCATTCACTTGATCTTCGATTGCTTTTAATTCATCGGTTGTGACAGGCAATGAATGTGAGAAGTCAAATCGCAATCGATCAGCGTCAACCAGAGAACCCTTTTGGGAAACATGATCCCCCAAAATACTCCTCAGAGCAGAATGCATTAAGTGTGTAGCAGAATGATTTAAGGTAATTGCTTGTCGATCATCGCTAGCGACCTTCGCGGTGACTATGTCCCCAATTTCTAAGCTTCCTTGATCTAATACTCCGCGGTGAATATGGGTATTTCCTTGTTTCTGTGTATCAAGGATTCTAAAACTAGCACTATCATTTTCTAAGACACCGTGATCGCCAATTTGACCACCAGATTCACCATAAAACGGACTTGTATCCAAGAGTAATAATACTTCAGATTCACCCGGAACTGATTCGAGCTTCTCATTCTCTTTGGAAAAGATAGCAATAATTCTTGCACTGTCTTGCAAATTTGAATAGCCCGAGAAGTTTGTAGAGTGTGAAGCATCCAATTCTAGCTTTTCTACTGCGCCAAAATTACTCGCTGCACGCGCAGATTCTTTTTGTATTGCCATCGCGCGATCAAACTCTGCCATGTCTAGATTTAGATCATGCTCTCTAGCAACATCCGCTGTAAGGTCAACTGGAAATCCGTAAGTGTCGTATAGCTGAAACACCGTATCACCAGGAAGCACATCACCTTTCAGGCTTGAAATTGCCTTCTCCAGGATCACCATGCCATTTTCTAATGTGCGGGCAAATTGCTCCTCTTCTTCTTTGAGAACTTTCTCAACGAATTGTTGGCTCTCGACTAATTCTGGATATGCTATTCCCATGACCTTCGCCAAAGAACGAACTAGCTTATAGAAAAATACATCTTTTATACCGAGTTGATATCCGTGACGTACTGCTCTTCTCACTATTCTTCGCAGCACATAACCTCGGCCTTCATTAGAAGGGACCACGCCATCAACAACAAGAAAGGCACAAGACCGGATATGATCAGCTATCACGTTCAGTGACGAGTCGTTGAGATCTGATCGGCCAGTGATTTCTACAATATCGCTTATCAAGGATTGAAATAAATCAATTTCATAGTTGCTGTGAACATGCTGCATTACAGCGGCGAGCCTTTCCAATCCAGCGCCAGTATCTACGGAAGGTTTTGGTAGCGGCCTCATCGACCCATCAGCTTTTCGTTCGAATTGCATGAAAACGAGATTCCATATCTCGATATAGCGATCTCCATCCTCATCCGGACTCCCCGGGGGACCACCTTCAACATCTGACCCATGATCATAAAATATCTCTGAACAAGGCCCGCAAGGGCCGGTATCTCCCATTGCCCAAAAATTGTCTTTTTCTCCTAACCTGGAAAATTTGTTGGCATCGATCTTTATTTCGTCTAACCAGATAGATGCTGCTTCGTCGTCGTCGGTGAACACTGTTATCCAAAGCTTCTCTGCGGGCAGACCCAAATCAACAGTCAAGAATTCCCAAGCAAATTGAATAGCCTCGCGTTTAAAATAGTCTCCAAAGGAGAAATTTCCCAACATTTCAAAAAAGGTATGGTGCCGTGCGGTATAGCCGACATTCTCAAGGTCATTATGTTTGCCTCCAGCGCGGACACAACGCTGAGAGGTTGTTGCTCGGGCATAAGTGCGCTTCTCATCTCCCAAAAAAGTATCTTTAAACTGAACCATGCCAGCATTAGTAAAAAGTAATGTTGGGTCGTTTCCAGGGACAAGCGAACTACTCGCCACCACTTCATGGTCGCGGGCTGCAAAAAAATCTAAGAATTTCTGACGGATTTCCGCGCTTTTCATGTCAATCCTAAGTCATTATTTGGCTATCGATGTGGCGCGCCAATTAAAAAAAGCAGGGGATTATAGCGCTTACAGCTCTGAATTTGCAGGGTTTTTAGTCTTTTTGCTGCGGCTCGCCTGCATTTGGTCCCAGCAAAGAAGGAGCTAATTGACTAAATCAAAATGGAGCAATGGTTTTGTCAATTGGTACTCGCAAGCGACCATCACTGGATAGAATTATTGCTATTGGGCGAGTTTGCGGAAAATGACTTAAAATTATCGTGACAATAATCAGGAATGGCACGCACAAAAACATACCTGGAATTTCCCAGACATAGCCCCATAGCGCCAAATTCAGAAGAATAACGATTGGACTTAAATTAAAAGATGAGCCCATCAACCGAGGTTCCAAAATATTGCCGATACAAAGTTGAACTACACCAATTCCACCCAATACAGCGAAAAACAATGTATAACCATCTGACTGTGCTAGCGCTATCAATGCAGGAAAGATAGTAGCTATTATGGAACCAACTGTTGGAATAAAGTTTAATAGGAAAATAATCAGCCCCCAAACACCAGCAAAATCTACATCCATAATGCTAAGGAAAGTGAAACTAAGAAGACCGGTGAGAGAACTCGTAAAGACTTTTATCGTAATATATTTTTGAATATCATCCCGAATCCTGGCGATGATCTTATTGACGTTTTCCTCTTTTTCTTTGTTAGCAACTAAAGACGAAATTTTCTTACTGAAGTGCCCCTGCTCAAGAAACAAGAAACCCAGATAAATAAGAATCAAACCACCGCTAGCGAGCACACTTGTGAGAGATGACGCAATTGAAGCTGCATAACTTGGAATATTTATCCATCCTGATATTAATTGCCCAAAGCTTTGCCCTTCAAATTGTGATATATCGAAAAACGGAAGGTTCTCCAGACGAGTTGTCAAATTTTCTTGGTAAACCGGAGCAATTTCTAATACGTCATCTACTGTCGAACTTAGAAAATTAACTATCACCCAAATCAAAGCAATAAATGTTAGAAAAGAAGCAATAACGCAGAGACGTCTAGGAAAACCAAACGTACCAATTCTTATATGAGCGAAAGCATTGCCAAGTGTGATAATTAAATACCAAAGCGCAGTCGCAATCACCAATGGCAAGAGTAAATCCTTACCTATGATTAAGAGATAGAAAATAAGAACGACGAGGACTGCAGCAGCTGTGTAATTCAATATCTTCATAGAGAACAAAAATCCAATAGTTGTCACTCAGCTACTGTGACTGGCAGAAAATCCCCTGCAGAACGCGTTACAGCGACGAAAAGTGACTCTCATTATATAGATATTTTTTCATATAAATACACAGAAGACCAACCATCTCCCCTCTGTATATAATGAACCCCTCTTCAACTCTGGAAGAGTTTTTTATAGGGTTTCCAGCTATCTATCTCACTTATACAGAAATTTTTGAGCGGCAGGCAGCACTTACAAATACATCCTATATTTACGATATACTGTAGGTCGCTATGGGAGTGAAGTAATGCAAAATTTTCTACAACGGTTAAATCATCGAAAGGTTTTTCGGGTTGCAACGGTTTATAGCGTTGTGGCATGGCTCCTTATGCAAATCCTCGACATTGTCCTTCCAACTTTTAACGCTCCTTTATGGGTTAACCAAACGCTTTTACTTCTGCTTCTATTAGGCTTGCCTCTCGTTACCATTTTAGCTTGGCTGATGGATAGCCATACTGAAGAAGAAAATGAACAGAAAATAACCGCGTCACAACAGCAAAAAAGTTTTACCACTGGAGGATCAATCGTCAATAGCTTAGCGTTTGGCTTAATTTTTTTGGCAGTTACCTTTCTGCTAATGGACCGATTTTTATTGTCTTCCAATGAACAAGTAAATAATTCGCAAAATAACGGTAATACTAGTCAACAAATTGTTCAACGAACCAACATTCTCTTACCTTCTGATCAAACCATAGCACTCGCAGAAATGATGCCCTTAGGTGTCGGTCGAAAATCTATAGCGATCTCAAACCAAGGAAACTTTTTAGCCTATGTGGCTAATGAGTCTGGTTCACTCAAAATTTACATACGGCCAATGGACTCTTTTGAGGCCTACCCATTAAATGGAACTGAAGGCGGCTTCTCTCCTTTTTTCTCTCCTGACGAACAATGGCTGGGGTTTTTAACTCCGACCCATATTCTAAAAATCCCTGTATCTGGTGGCTCACCACAAACACTAACGGAGTCAACTAATGTGTATGGCATTACATGGGGAGTTGATAACAATATAATTTTCTCAGAAAGAGAAGGTATGCGAGTAGCTTCGATCTCAGCCGACGGAGGACAAAAAATTATTCTCCTTGAGAGCACAGATCTAGTTATGAATCCTACACTTCTTCCAGACAACAAAGGTATTCTCCTTTCGAACCTATCTTCCGTAATTCAGCTTTTCGATCCCGAAACTGGAGTCGTTACGCCTTTAATTCCGCGAGGGCGGGACGCACGCTATATTGATTCAGGTCACATCGTGTATGCCGGCATGGAAAGCTATATGGCTGCACCCTTTAACTTAGAAACTATGTCCATTGAGGGGTCTGCATTTCCAATTCTAGATGGCGTCTTAGTAGAAGCTTTGGGCGCATCACAACTTACATTTTCAAATAATGGAATTTTAGCTTATATACCAGGCGCAGATATGGGTATTGTTACCCCTGTATGGACCGATCGTAATGGAAATGAAACACCAATTTCTTTAATCTCTCGCAGATACGGGAGCTTTGACTTGTCCCCTGATGCCTCTCAAGTAGCTATTTCCATCGTTGATGGCCCCGACTCTGATGTATGGGTTTACGATTTTGATCGCCAAACTACCCCGCAGAGATTAACCGTAGGCAAAGGTGCATTATTTCCCAAGTGGTCCTTAGATGGCAGCGATATAGTTTTTGGTGCACAGAACCCAGCTAATTCAGACGTAAGAGCAAGGCTTGATATTCAAGGCTCAGGCGCTGTTGAATCCATACGAATTGATTCTGACTTTGCGGATTTAATTGCTCCTGATTCGTGGGGTGAAAATGGAGAATTGGTTGTTTCAGCGATATCCCAAGCTGATCAAGGTCTCGATTTGTACGTTATCGATCCTGAAGATCAAGAACGTCGACCTTTTTTAGTCACGGAAAATTCCGAATGGGGAGCGTCATTTTCACCAAACAGTGATTACGTTGCATACACCACCGACGTTTCAGGACAATATCAAATTAATGTAAAACGTTATCCTGCTACCGAGGAGAGATGGGTAATATCTTCAGGTTATGGTGAAGAACCATTTTGGTCAGAAGATGGAAGCGAAATTTTTTATCGAAGAGGAAACCAATGGCTATCAATTCCAATCAAGACTAGCCCAGAGTTTGAAGCTGGGGTTCCCGAAGTACTTTTTGAAGGACCATATGGGAATGTACCTGGCATCTCATATGGAGTTGTAGACAATGGTGAAAAATTTTTCCTTTTAAAACAGCCTGAACAAGAACTTCCGAAAGAAATTAATATTGTTAACAATTGGTCAATTGAAATATAGAAATGCTAGATAGCTTCAAATGCGTCGGCGACAATTCCTGGCGTCAATATTTGCGGCAGAATTACTGGCTCTTTCGCGGAGTCGCCCGGATAAAGCACATATAAAGGAACCGAAGGGCGATTAAATCGTTCCAAGACCGCGGTTATTTCTGGGTCTTCGTTAGTCCAGTCCCCTTTCATGTAGGTAATCTCGCTATCTGTCATAGCCTGTTGCACTCGATCAGTACCAAGTGTGGTTTGCTCATTTGCTAAACACGTAATACACCAGGCTGCCGTCATATTGACGAATACAGGCTTTCCTTGCGCCTGTAGTTCGTTTAATCGCGCCGTGCTAAACACTTCATAGTTTTGTGTTGGATTGCCTTCTTCATCGAACTGCGCGACATCAGCGGCTGTAACTGTTTGCATAAAAGGGCTTTGTGCCAGATAGATCGCCAGAGCAAAACTTCCAATGCCTACGGCATAATTAACTGTCCGAAGGATCGGCCCCATGGCAAACCGGCGTTGATACAACCAAGCAGCAAACGCAAACACAATACAAACAAGCAGAACTAACGACATGCCCATTACACCAACTTGGTTCCCTAATACCCAAAGAAAAAACAAGGCCGAAGCGTAAAGCGGAAAAGCCATGAATTGTTTAAAGGTGTTCATCCACGGTCCCGGTTTAGGCAGATAGCGGAACAGCGCGGGGATAAAAGAAAGAATTAATATAGGCAAGGCCATGCCCAAACCTAATGAAACAAACACTAACATCGCCACTGCCCAGGATTGGGACAATGCGAAACCGATAGCGGGCCCCATAAAAGGTGCAGTGCAAGGTGTTGCAACTGTTGTTGCTAAGACGCCGGTAAAGAAAGACCCTTTGTAACCGCCCTTATTAGCCAGTCCACCGCCAGCTCCCATTAGGCTAGTGCCGATTTCAAACACACCAGACAAGCTGAGGGCCATCAAAAAGAACAAATATACGATAAATGCGAGGAACCAAGGCTGTTGAAATTGAAACGCCCATCCGACAGCTTCGCCACCAGCGCGAAGCGCGATCAGGACGCTAGCAAGCACTACAAACGCTGAGATAACACCAACAGCATAAACTATTCCATCCATGCGCTGTGTATGCTGAGATTCACCGATATTTTTAGTAAAACTTAGTGCCTTAATAGACAGCACCGGGAAGACACAAGGCATTAAGTTCAGAATAATGCCGCCTAGCAATGCGAACAGCATATAGAGAAGCAATCCACTGCCATCATCGCTGTTTCCGCCACCACCGCCATTTATCGCAGCGAGTGGAGTTATCGTCGTTAGGTTCGCATCAGCTGCTGGATTCTCAAAATCATAGGCAATGCGCTCGCCATTATCATTTTCCAATACCAAGACGCCGAAGACTTCGCTCAGATCAGTCAGCATGCGGCGGGGCTGCTGATGCGTAATCTGCAACAAGTTCTGTTGAATACTTACATCTCGTAATGGGCCCGGCTTTATGACGCGACGCTGGTCTGGGAAAAACCACGCTTCTGAATAGTCTGCAAATAATGGTTCAGGAGAATCAAACCCTAAACTAACCCGTTCACCCGCTGCCGCTATAATCGATTGAATTTCGTGATCTGAAATTGGCAAGTTATCTCGAGCGGTGGCGAATAATTCACCGGCGGTAGCATCAAGTTCCGCAACCTCTGATACTGGCAGAGTAATACTCAAGCGTTGATCGCCCGGAATACAAATTTGTTCGCACACATTCCAAAAAGCCAGAGCGCTTAGTTCAACTGAATCACCTTCGTAGTTTTCAGGAATTGTGATTGCGACAGGCAGTAAAATTTCTTCCTCGTAACCAAAATTTACTAAATCAGTTTCATAGAACGGCAGCCAATGTGGCGCTGGCCATTGAATCTCGCCAATCTGAGTGCCCTCGGGAGCAACCCATTCAGTCAAGCTTGTGGGCTCACCGCTATCACCACCCATTTTCCAATAGGTGTGCCAATGTTCTGCGGGATCAAGTCGCAATCCCAGCCAGGCAGTTTCACCTGGAACGATACTAGTGGTTTCTGCTAATAACTCCACTTCAATACTGTAGTCGCGGGCAACACTAGTTAAGCGTGGCGCGATGTCGTAAGCACGCCACGAACCATCGTCGTCAATTAATTTAAGCGTACCGACTAATTCGCTTAGATCATCTGGATAGCGCCGATGTTGCTCAGTGGAAATTTGAATCCGATCTCCATCCAAGATCACTTTCCGGAATGGCGCATATTTCATAATGCGCCGCTCGGTTGGGAAAAAATAAGCTTCGTCAACATTTTCGAATTCGCCATTAAAAGCACTCACCATGACATTCACTTTGTCATCGTGAGCGTTAAACTGACTAAGTAAGTTGTGCTGATCTATGGCCACGGGAGTAAGATCTCTAGTATCCATAAAACTAGCGACCCAGCGCTCATCAATTTCCAGAGAACTAGCTACTGGGAGTGAAAGCGAAAATTCGGCATCTCCAGGGATACAAATTTCTTCACAAACCTGCCAGTCAATTTTGGTCCTTAGGTCAAAGCTGGCCCCTTCAAAATCTGAGGGAATAGTGACTGGTATAGGAAGGATTACTTCTCGCTCATAAGTGAAAGTGACTAGCTCACTTCCAAGAAAAGGGGTCCATTCTGGGATAGGCCAAACGATATCGCCAATTTCAGCGCCATCAGCAATTTCCCAGTCACTGGTGAAGGTCGCAACTCCGCTGTCACCCCCAAATTTCCAGTAGGTATGCCAATGATCAGCAGGGTCTAGGCGAATACCAAGCCATAAAGTCTCACCAGCAACCACATTTGTAGTCTCTGAAATCAACTCTACTTCGATCTGATCAGTTTTATGCACTTGGCCATAGCCAGTGCTGGCCAAGCCAAATAAAATCAGATTTATCAGTAGCTTATAAACATATCTTTGCATTTAGGCTGCCATTATCATAAGCGGAGAATTGTACTCGCTAGCTCGGGTACTGATTGTGCCAAAAGGTAACAAATTTTGTCCATTCTATCACGTTAGCTCATAGACAGTTTCGGCATTTTACGGACATCACTATAGCAATATAATACCTTCGACAGACCCGCTGCATTCGAAGCAACAGACCTAATTCAATAGAACATCATGCGAATATATTGCCTTTCTAACAGCAGAAGGCCTCTGCAGTAACAATACTGAGAGCAATTATGTGACCTGCTCGTTTAGTGCGCTTAAATACTAGCAAGCAGATGCTCTACTATTAGTTGCAAATTCACCGCTCCTCGAAATTCATTGATAGCAAGACGATAAGCGATTTCCACTTCGCTAGCTGAATCCGCAGGCCAATCTTCCGTTGCCACATTGAATGCAATCGCATCAATGATCCTTGCTTGATCCTCTCTAGGGCTCAATACCATTTTAAGGTGCCGCTCACCTACACGGCGCTGTTGAATCAAATTGAACCGTCCATCGAAGAGCGGCTCAGTAAATTCCTGACCCCATGGTCCTGCGCTATGAATTAATTGTGCAGTTTCTAGACTAAGCCATTCTGATTCAACGAGCCCATCACTTAATACCTTCGCCTGCAATTGTTCGGCGGTGAGCAATTTTGCTGACTCTTTTGAAAAAGCTTCACTAAACGCATCGAAATTCCGCTTGTCGAGACTTAATCCAGCAGCCATAGCATGTCCACCAAATTTACTAAACAAACCAGGATTTTTAGTTGCCACCGCATCTAACGCATCCCTTATATGAAAGCCTCTTATCGAACGCGCAGACCCTTTTAATTGCTTTTCCTCACCATCTTCATTTTCAACTTCGGCAAAAGCAATTACCGGGCGATGGTATTTGTCCTTTACTCTTGATGCGACGATCCCTACGACACCCTGATGCCAACGCTCGTCAAACAAACAAAGTGCCGCTGGTAGCGACTCTTCCTCAAGGTTAAGCTCACCTAAATATTGAAAGGCTTGATCACGCATCTCTGATTCGATGTATTTGCGGTCTTGATTCATTCCATCAAGTTGTAATGCTAATTGATGGGCGGATCCTGCCGATTCAGCCAGCAGGCATTCGATGCCAACGGACATGTCTTCTAACCTGCCTGCCGCATTTAGCCGTGGACCCAGACTAAAACCCAAATCACTAGAAGAAATATCTTTCTTGTTCCTATTCGAGATTTCAAGTAGCGCCAAAATACCAGGCCGTGACCGCCCTACCCGGATACGCTTTAATCCTTCATCGACAAGAATACGATTATTCCTATCCAGTGCAACAACATCAGCCACGGTGCCCAAAGCGACGAGATCCAGCTGATCAGCAAGATTTGGCTCTGTTATGCTCTGCTCTTTAAACCAATTTAAGGATCGGAGACGGCTTCTTAGCGCCAACATCACATAAAATATAACCCCAACTCCAGCAATGCATTTACTTTCGAAATCACATTCCGGTTGGTTCGGGTTAATAATCGCGTGGGCAGCAGGAAGCCGTGACGGAGCAATATGGTGGTCAGTGATAAGAACATCTATACCTGCTGTATTAGCAGTTTCTACTCCCTCTATACTCGAAATCCCATTGTCAACTGTTATGATGAGATCTGGATTCCTGAGCTTTGCCAACTCGACAATCTTTGGCGTAAGCCCATAGCCGAATTCGAATCGATTGGGCACGATATATTCAATAGCATCAGCACCAAACTGACGCAGGACGTTTATTGCCAACACGCAACTCGTGGCACCGTCTGCATCGAAATCCGAGACAATCAGAATTTTTTTCCGTTCTACCAAACAACTAACCAATAAATCTAAAGCCTTATCCATATCCTTAAAACTATCAGGCGTTAGCAGATTGGATAGACCCAAATTTAAATCATCGACAGATAGAATGTCGCGCTGTCGATATACGCGCTGCAGGAGAGGATGGATTGAATCAGTAAAGCTGAGCTTCGGATCGCTAGCGCGCCGCTGAATCTGAATAGGCATTGCTTAGAGATTAATCTGCGCGAACATGGGTCTTAATATAATTTTTGACTGTGCCAAGGTCATTAGAAACCACCGAATAACGCTCTTCTCTTTCATTTAAGTCTTTCAAATGGACGGGTAGAACTGGTTCAGACAAACCTGCCGCTGCAATGGCTTCCGCAAATTTAGCGGGGTGCGCTGTCGCCAGCGTAACCATGGGTATATCTGAATTACTTTGCTGACACACTCGTGCAGATCTAACACCTACAGCACTGTGTGGATCCAAGAGAATTCCATTCTCTTTAAAGATCTGCTCAATGGTGTTGCAGGTCGTTTCGTCATCAACGCTCGCGCTGTCGAAATGATTTTTGACGTGTCTCCACTGCTCGCTCGACACGCTCAAAGTTTCCTTGCCAAGTCGCTCCATAAAGTCCAAAACGGTAGCACCGTCGCGACCAAACAGATCGAATAAAAATCTTTCAAAGTTAGATGAAATCAAAATATCCATGCTCGGCGAAAAAGTCTTACTCAATTCGGATACCGAATAATCATTGTTACTGATAAAACGATGCAAAATATCATTCTTATTCGTTGCAACAACAAGCCGATCAATTGGCAGACCCATTCTTTTGGCCAAATATCCAGCATAAATATCGCCAAAATTCCCTGTTGGCACAGAAAAAGAAACTTTCTTCTCTGGAGCACCAAGTTTTAAGGCAGCGAAAAAGTAATACACTATCTGCATCAAGATCCGCGCCCAATTAATAGAGTTGACAGCGACTAGCTGCCGCCCTTCCGGCAAGAATGATTGATTTGCAAAGGCTGCCTTAACGATTCGCTGGCAATCATCAAAATTACCTTCGACGGCTAGGTTAAATACATTATCCCCAGGAACAGTGGTCATTTGTTTACGTTGCACATCTGATACCCGTTGATGTGGGTGCAAGATAAAAATATCGACTTGATCAGAATGACGACAACCTTCAAGTGCGGCGGACCCTGTATCTCCAGAAGTTGCTCCAAGAATGACGGCTCGCTGATCATTATTTTTGAGGACATAGTCAAGCATTCTACCGAGCACTTGCAGAGCAAAATCCTTAAATGCCAGGGTGGGTCCATGAAAAAGTTCCAAGAGATATTCTTGTTTGCCTAACTGCACCAATGGCGCTACAGCGGGGTGACCAAATTCCTTATAACTGTCTTCAATTATTATTTTTAATTCTACGTCTGGAATCGCGCCATCAATAAATGGGGCAACAATAGCCAAAGCAAGATCAGCGTAGTCAAGCGACTGCCAAACTTGCATTTTCTCTTTGGAAATCTTTGGAAGGTCGGCAGGTACATAAAGACCCCCATCTGGCGCCAAGCCAGTTAATAGCACCTGTTCAAAGTTTTGGGGCTCACTACCGCCTCGAGTACTGATGTATTTCATGCCAGCAAACCGACTCTAAGTCGCCTCTCCATGAAAGGGTTCAACACGAATACGATTTATTTTTCCAGCAACATCTTCTAATGCTTCGATAGCATCGATTGCTTTATTTAACTGACGCTCTTCTGCAGAGTGCGTAAGGATAATAATCGGCACTGTTTCGCTAATCGCTTCCTTTTGTATCACCGCCTCAATACTGATGTTATGAGCTTGCAGAATACTTGAGATTCTCGCCATGACACCTACGCGGTCCATTGCTGGAATGCGCAAATAATATTCAGCGTTAATGTCTTCAATATCCACAACTGATACATTGCTGTGCATTTCCCGATAACCCAGCGGTGGATATACTGGAGATGTAGCTCCGCTTTGAATGTGTCTACAAAGGTCTACTAAATCTGCAACAACAGCAGATGCAGTTGCCTCAGCCCCTGCTCCCGGACCATTATAGAGAGTAGCTCCTACAGCATTGCCATGGACCAATATAGCATTTCCTACACCATTCGAGTTTGCCAATAGACGTGATTTAGATAAAAGCGTTGGGTGCACACGCATTTCAACACCTTTCTCTGATCTACGAGCAATTCCAAGATGCTTAATACAGTAACCTAGTTCATCTGCATAACTAATGTCTTCTGGAGTAATATGGCTAATTCCTTCCGTGTAAGTCTTGTTAAATTGAAGTGGAATACCAAATGCTATAGAACCCATTATTGTTAATTTGTGCGCAGCATCGATACCTTCGACATCAAAAGTCGGATCAGCTTCGGCATAGCCTAGTTCCTGAGCCTCTATTAAGACTTCATCAAATTTGCGCTTCTTCGAAGTCATTTCTGACATTATGAAATTGCCAGTACCATTTATAATACCAGCAAGCCAATCGATCTTATTGGCTGCCAGGCCTTCACGTAATGCTTTTATTATCGGAATACCACCTGCTACGCTGCTTTCAAAGGCAAGCGTCACATTATTTTCCTGTGCCAATTGAAATAATTCATTTCCATACTCTGCTATCAGCGCTTTATTTGCAGTAACGATATGTTTGCCATTAACTAAAGCTTGTCGAATCACCTCAAGCGCAGGATCAACTCCTCCAATAGTTTCAATCACTACATCGATTGATTCGTCATTGACCGCATCCAGCGGATCATTGCTAAGATTTTCTATGCCACTTAGTTTTTCAGGATCAAGGGTGCGAGTCGCGATACGGGTTACCTTTAATTCAGCACCCAAACGTAGGCGCAATTCTTCGGCATTTTTTTGAAGCAAAGCTAACGTTCCCCCGCCGACAGTGCCTAGTCCGCAGATTGCAATATTGAGGCCTGTTCTATTTCCGTTATTCACACTTTTCCCACTAGCAGTATTTAAACCACCATTATAGCCAATGAATCACATCCCCCTTTCGCCATCACTGCAATTTAGTCATTCAATAATCGCAATGGCCCCGCATAACCATAAATTATACTGGAATCGAACAATAAACTCAGCCGCAGCCAAGTTTTCCTCTACTGGATTAGAAGATCAATATTTGGAAACAGTGCAGAGACTAATGGAAAGCTCGCCAAGTGGCGGCTCTATAAGTATTCAAGATAGCGCATTTGTGGCTAGTTGAGATTAAGCATTGCCACCAAGCGCTCAACATCCATATAACCGGGGATGAGTCTTCCATCAGGAAAAATCAAGGCCGGTGTTCCAGAAATACCTATTTGATTTCCCAGGTCATAGTGGGAAAGGACAGGCGTATCACACTCACGAGCTGGTAAGTTTTGTCCATTCTTAGCTTGAGTTAATGATTTGTGGCGATCATCAGAACACCAAACAGAGATCATCTTGTCATAGGAATCTGCAGCTTCTCCCCCACGGGGATAAGCTAGATACCGAACCTGAATTCCCTGAGCCATTAGTGCTTCCAGGTCGCCATGGAGTGCTCGGCAGTATGTGCAATCAACATCTGTAAATACAGTCAAGGTTGCCTGAACGTCGACCTCAGGAGAAAAGATAATCATTTGTTCTTCCGGAATTCTTGCGATTCGCTCGAGAATTCGAACTTGTCGAGTCCCTGACGAGAGGTTCATCAAACCTGCTTCTGTAGTTTGGTACATGTCACCGGCAAAGAGATAATCGCCTGATTCATCACTGTACAAAAGCTCGCCGGTATCCAATTCGATTTCATAGATACTTGCAAGCGGAGTTTCTTTAATTGCGAGGATTTCGAGTTGTCCTTGCGAGGAGACTTCAATCGCTTGCACAAGTTTTTCCTGCAGCGCTTGAGGACCACTAAGCGTTTGAGCTTGAACACTAGTTATCAGCGGAGACATCACAAAAAAGAGGAGTAATCGCGCCATATTGATTTTCATCTCGTTTCTCCAAGAGTTCTTGGTACTGAGTCTATTGCGTTTCATGCATGAAAAGAAGGCCCGATAACACCCAAAGCAATTCGTATATGTCATAATTTGTGACGAATTAACTCAGAATTTGTCGCCTCAAAGAAAGTATTTTGGTTTTTGGCGCAGAACTCACCAGAAAGCAGAATTGAGTTACTTCCTGCTAAGTCCTATTGAGAGCCTGACGCTGGGGAAGAGTAATTGCTTAAGCTTCTGATTTCTTATCAAGCTTTTCAGTAATCCGAGCAGCTCGACCAGTAAGTTCGCGCAAATAATAGAGCTTCGCCTGACGCACATCTCCGCGGCGCTTTAATTCCACACTGTCGACCAAAGGACTGTATGCCTGGAATGTTCTTTCAACGCCAACACCATGGGATATTTTGCGGACTGTGAAGGAAGAGTTCAAACCGCGATTACGTCGGCCAATAACGACTCCTTCGAAAGCCTGTAGCCGCTCACGATCACCTTCCTTGATCTTAACCTGGACTACTACAGTGTCACCCGGACCGAATTCTGGCAACTCTTTTACCATTTGCTCGTCTTCGATTTTTTGGATGATTTTATTCTTACCCATCTTTTCTGCTCCTGAATTCAGCGTAATTATTCTATCTCTCTACGTCTGATATTCGTTGATAAACTGATCTAAAATTTCTTGTTGGTCATCACTTAGCTTGTTTCTGTCTATTAAATCAGGTCGTTTTAACCACGTTGCGCCTAAGCTTTGCTTTAAGCGCCATCTGTCTATCGCTCCATGGTCTCCAGTAAGCAAGACCTTTGGCACCTCTTTTCCAGCAACTACCTGGGGCCTTGTATATTCTGGGCAATGCAGCAGCCCACTGCTAAAACTGTCCTGCTGGGCTGAACCGTCATCGCCGAGAGCTCCCGGCTGAAAACGTATTATGGCATCAATCAAAGCCATAGCAGCCAGCTCTCCGCCGCTAATCACAAAATCACCTAGCGATAATTCTTCATCGATTTCGCTTTCGATTACCCGGTTATCGATTCCCTGATACCGACCACATACAAGTGCTAATCTTTTTAAAGACGCCAAATCAACAATGTCCTGATTTGTGACATGCCTACCTTGTGGTGAAAGATAGACAACCTTAGTATCTTGCTGATGCCCATGCAATCCATGTTTGGCGGCATGAATCGCTGCTATCAATGGCTCAGTCTTCATTAACATGCCCGGGCCACCACCGAATGGCTTGTCATCAACTGTGCGATGCTTGTCTTTTGTATAACCTCTAGGATTATAAAATTTCAAAGACACTAACCCTTGTTTAACTGCTCTGCCACTAATACCCCAATCGGTTATTGCGGCGAACATCTCCGGAAACAGGGTGACTACATTGACTTGCATTGCCCGCCCCTCTGACTAGCTCGAATAATTACCTTATTCTAAATAGTCTGCTTCCCAATCGACTACTATCTTCCCCGCCCTGGTATCTACATTCTTTATTACCGCTTCCTTTATATAAGGAATCAGTCTTTCCTTCTCATCGATACTACTAATACTCGGTGCTACTTCAAGCACATCATTTGCTCCGGTCTCCAGCAAGCGAACTACTGAACCGAATATCTGCCCCTTCTGGTTACTGACTTCCATGCCTTCTAATTCATGCCAATAGAAACTTCCATCTTCCAATCCCGGCAATTTTTCCGCAAAAACCGTCAACTCCAGTCCAGTTAACTGCTTAGCAATATCTGGATCGTCATACCCTTTGAAGTGAACAATCAAACCTTTGGCTAACTGCTTGGATTCACTGATTTCCAATACTTGCCAACTCTCATCGATCTCCGCGAATAGCTCAGAATACTCTAGGATGTTTTCTGGTTGTATAGTGAAGGAATTTAGTCGGAGCCAGCCTTGGATCCCATGAACCTTACCAATCTGACCCAGCACCACTCTCTTACCTACTCTTTCTCCGCTATTACTCATAGCTTAAGCAGTAAATAGGCCTGCTAAGCCTCAGTACTAGAGGCAGTTGCGGCATCTTTGGCAAGGGCAGAAACACGCGGACTAATCTGCGCTCCCTCAGTTTGCCAATAAGCCATGCGCTCTAGATCGAGTCTTAACCGCTCTTCCTGGCCGCGGGCCATAGGATTAAAAAAACCGATGCGCTCAATGTAACGACCATCTCTTGACTTGCGACTGTCACTCACAGTGATGTGATAGAAAGGCTTTTTCTTAGCACCACCACGCGATAAGCGAATTGTCACCATATGTAAGTACCTGTTAATTAATCAGTAGTTGCCTGGGTTTTGGCAAAAATCGGGACTTCGCAACCACCCAGATAAAAAGGCGGGTATTCTATGTCAATTGGACCCTTATTGGAAGCGCTGAAATACCCGACTTATGAGGGTTTTCGCGAAATACCTAATGGCTCTGGCAAGGGCAATTTTGAAGAGTTTAGTGTCGGGGAAATTTTCCACCTGGAAAAGGTGGCATTCCACCTGCTCCACCTCCAGGACCTTGCATACCCCCTAGTCCGCGCATCATATTGGCCATGTTGCCGCCTTTCATCTTCTTCATTACCTTCTGCATTTGCTTGTGCTGTTTCAACAATCTATTTAAATCCTGGATTTGCGTGCCAGAACCTTGGGTGATTCGTCGCTTGCGAGAGCCATTCAACAAGTCAGGGTTTATTCGCTCGCGCATTGTCATCGAATTAATAATGGATTCCATACGTCGAAATTGAGAATCATCGACCATATTCGCAGCCCCTGGGGGCAACGCCCCGACCCCAGGCATCTTATCCATTATGCTGCTAACTCCTCCCATGTTTTGCATTTGCTTCAATTGCTCCTTAAAGTCTTCAAGGTCGAATCCCTTGCCCTTTTTAATTTTACGAGCGAGCTGTTCAGCTTTTTGCTTATCTACTTTCTTTTCAGCTTCTTCTATTAATGAAAGCATATCGCCCATCCCAAGGATGCGAGATGCAATACGATCGGGATAGAAAGGTTCTAATGCTTCTGCTTTTTCGCCCATGCCGATAAATTTGATCGGCTTACCGGTTATATGTCGCACCGACAATGCTGCACCACCACGAGCATCACCATCGGCTTTTGTTAGCACGACACCTGTTAACGGAAGTGCATCATCAAATGCTTTCGCTGTATTTGCAGCGTCTTGACCAGTCATCGCGTCGACAACAAACAATGTTTCAATTGGATTTAGCTGTGTATGCAGCTGCCGAATCTCCGCCATCATTTTTTCATCAATGGCGAGGCGCCCCGCAGTATCAACAATCAGAACATCAATGAATTTTCGTTTTGCTTCTTTTAAAGCAGCAGCTGCAATAACTTCAGGTGATTGCTCAGAATCACTAGCAAAAAACTGTACACCGACTTCAGTCGCTAAAGTTTCTAATTGTTGAATTGCTGCCGGGCGGTAAACGTCAGCCGAAACCACCATGACTGATTTTTGGGATTGTTCTTTAAGAAATTTAGATAATTTAGCGACGGTAGTGGTTTTACCAGCACCCTGCAGTCCAGCCATCAGGATCACTGCTGGGGGGGTCGCTTTTAAGTCGAGACCGGCATTAGCCGAACCCATAATTGCTTCGAGCTCAGCTTGAACTACTTTAATAAGAGCCTGGCCCGGCGAAAGACTTTTTGCTACTTCTTGGCCGACAGCACGCAAACTCACCCGATCAATAAATTCTTTAACGACCGAAAGCGCAACATCAGCTTCGAGCAATGCTCGGCGCACCTCGCGCAGAGCCTCTTGAATATTATTTTCAGTAAGCGTTGCCTTACCGGTTAACTTGCGAAAAGTACCCGATAGTCTTTCAGTCAAATTATCAAACACGATGTAGGTCTACGTCCAAGTGCCAGCGGAAGATTATAGCCAATTCACAATGGCCAGACCATTCAAACTAAGGCTAAAGCATTCCGCAACCGATTCTAGCGATGATGGACTAAAATAACGCTATCAACCGATAGCTGGTATATGCGACACTTTCAAGGCAACCCGACCAGCTAAATATGATGCAAGTCACCGTAATCTCAGGCTTATTTGCCGTATTCTTCTACTTGATAGGCTCAATCTTTCAAGGTATGAACTTCGTTTCAAATAAAGATGTGAAATCCAAGGTTTTTATTTTCGGTACTATCGCAGTGCTTGCCCATGCCATTAGTGCCTATGGCGTAATTAGAACGACAAATGGTTATCACTTCGGAGTTACCGAAATATCCACTTTAATTGCTGTTTCCATTTCGATCCTGGTGCTGATTAGCAGCATTCACAAACCGCTCGACAACTTATTCTTAGGGCTATTCCCCTTAGCGATCATCTCGATAATTGCATCACTCACTATTTCAAGCGATTTTCCTCCCACCGACCTAAGCCTTGGGCTCGCGAGTCATGTCCTTATTTCAATCTTAGCTTACAGTTTTATTACTATCGCGGCCGTACAAGCAGGTTTTCTTGCTTATCAAAACCACCAACTAAAACATCATCAAGTGAGTGGTTTCATCAGTAAATTTCCTCCTTTACAAGACATGGAGGCTTTTCTGTTCGAACTTTTATGGGTTGGCCAGATGCTACTCAGCTTAGGTATTCTTGCTGGATTGGTTTTCATTGATGATATTTGGGGCAGAGATGGAGTAATTCATAAAACTTTCTTCTCTGTTCTGGCATGGGTCGTGTTTGCAGTCTTGCTATTGGGACGTCATCAATTAGGCTGGCGTGGAGTAACAGCTATTCGCGGCACGCTTATAGGATTTGGCTTTCTTATCATAGGGTTCTATGGCTCTAAGTTTGCGCTTGAATACATTCTTGGTTAGCCGCAAATTAAACACTTGTATCAGATAACTAATCTCTCACTATGTCCGTATCTACTGTAATAATTTCTTCTAAGGCCAGGTATTTTCTGGACTGAATCTTAGTAATTTTATTTAATCCACTTTTAATCGCCAAGCCCATTTTAAAAGGTCCTCTAGGATCTATTAGCCAAAACTGCCATTGAGCTGCATCATCATTACGCTCGGCGGAAAAATCGACCAATACTCGATGATCTGACGGAAAGCTGTAACTAAAATGCTGCAAAGAAATAGCTAAACCCAAACCGCAAGCTTTGATATAGGCCTCTTTCAAGGTCCACAGGTCGTAGAAGCGTGAGAGTTGTTCGGCTTCTGGCAAAGCGAATAAATCTGCTACTTCCGTTGGTGAAAAATAGCGATCGGCTACTTTGGGCAAGCGGCGTGGTTTATTTCTCGCCTCAATATCAACACCAATTGATTCATTGTTGGCAATAGCTAAGACTAAACGGTCGCCTGAATGGGACAAATTAAAAAATAAAGCATGGCCTTTTCCCGCCATTTCGATGGTGGGTTTCCCATAGCCATTTACAACAAACTTCCAAGCCGCTGGAGGTGGTTCTGCATATTGGCTTAAAGTTTTGCGAATCAACATACGGCCGAGTAGAAATTGTTTTCGGCGCTGTTCAGAGGTATAACGCTGGTAGCGCTCTGCCTCCTGATCAGTCAGCAAGTTAGTACAATTCTCTTCTAGTTCGGGTACGTTAAACTCCGCCTGATCGGCATACCAAAGATGAATATCTGAGTCTTCTAGTTTCAGCATATATTAGGCATTCAAATCGAGAACACAATGCAGCTGTTTGCGGGAAATTCGATTTTCACTAGGATAGGCATAGGCATTATTAACATACTGAATACCCTCAATCTTAATTGATTGATTGACATGGCTATGACCATAGATATGCATATCTGGTTTTAAAATTTTGACTTGCTTACCCAAAGATTCACTCCCTAGAATAGGATAAATTCTTCTACGATTCTCTGGAATATAAGTTGGCATAACATCTATTCTCGGAAGAAAATGCGAATAACTAATTACTAGTTCATTTCTTACGGTTAATTTATCTTGATTTAATTTCAAGAAATAGTTGTTTATATCTTTGCTATTTTTAAGGTGAGCCGGCCATTGGCAGGCACGAAAATCTCTCCACGCCCGATTTAAATGGCGATCAGGTTCTCCAAAAGAAAAGTCGTACCAGCTAAACATTGGCACAACACTGAGTTTGCCGTAATGACAGACACTAGTTTGAATTCCGAGCTCACTACTAAGGGATTGTACTGCCTCAAATTTCTTCAAGGAACAATCATAATGGTCATCTTCGACCCATAATTCATGGTTGCCGGGCACAAAATGAACAGCCTTAAATTTGCCAATAAAAGAATTAAAAACCTGCATCAGATCATTAAGATCATGACTGATATCGCCTGCCAAGATAACTATATCACTCTTATATTCAGAGGAATTTAGTGAAAGAACCCAGTCCATGTTCTCTGGGTAATCAGCATGCAAATCTGAAACCGTATAAACTTTCATTAATTTCAGTAAATCCTATCGGTTCGAAATCAAAAGCTCACAAAACAAATAGTAGCACCTGATCTTCATATCGCAATTTCAGAGATTCGAAGAACTCGTTTGGATTGAAAGTGGGGCAGTAACCGCTCTTAAACGAGCGATCAAATCTATTTCACAATAGATTTCGCAGCCGAAGAATTTTGCTTTATAAAATCTGCTAATAACAAATACTCTTCCCTTCTCGGGTCAGACTTACGCCACGCCATCCCTATTTCACGACTTACGTTCTCGCCAGAAAAGTGTCGTAATTGTAATTTAGTATCTCCCAAGACATCCGCATCAACAGACATCGCTGGTAACAAAGTTACACCTAAACCATTAGCCACCATTTGCACTAAAGTATGCAAACTCGTGCCTTGATAGATAAGATCTGACTCTGTCTTTTCAAGTTTGCATGCTTCTAAGGCGTGATCTCGGAGACAATGCCCCTCTTCCAAAAGCAACAAGCTTTCTCCTTTTAATTGCGCCTGTTTAATTTGTTTTGATTTTTCCAATTGATGACCGGGAGAAAGGCACAAAAGAAACTCGTCTTTAAACAGGCTTATGGTTTCCATTTCTGGCAGAGCATAAGGCAATGCGAGGATAACCAAGTCTAGCTTTCCCTGTCTTAATTGTTGGTATAGCTGTGAACTCAAATCTTCTTTCAAGTAAAGTTTAAGTTTCGTATAGTTCTTTCTTAAATCTTTAAGTAGATGCGGTAGCAAGAATGGGCCAATCGTAGGTATGACACCGAGTCGAATCTCTCCTGCCAAGACCTCATTATGGATTTTGGCCAAACTCACAAAATCCTCAACATCACCAAGAATCAGGCGAGCCTGGTCCAGAAGACGATCACCTAACGGAGTGATTAGAACAGTCTTTTTGCTGCGCTCGAAAATCACTACTCCCAGCTGAGATTCAAGCTCCTGAATAGCCGCAGAAAGAGTGGATTGAGTAACAAAGCAAGATTCAGCAGCCCTGCTGAAATGCCTGTGTTCAGCCACTGCGCATATATAGCGAAGTTGCTTGATTGAGGGGGTCATGCTGCGGCATGGTAATCGAAAAAACCGATTAACACATTAAAAAAATCAATTGGATTTGATGGAGCTCAAGACGTAAAGTGCGACCATCAAGTAAAGTAATTCTACTAAACTTGTTCAGAAGCTTAACTGGTATCTGATTTGGCAATATTGACGGGAGAAAAGTAATGTCGCTCAAAGGATCTAAAACTGAAGAAAACTTAAAGGCAGCGTTCGCTGGCGAATCTCAGGCAAATCGCCGCTACCTCTACTTCGCCCAGAAAGCTGATGTAGAAGGCTACAACGATGTCTCGGCTTTGTTTCGCTCCACAGCAGAAGGAGAAACTGGGCATGCCCATGGCCACCTAGAATACCTTGAGGAAGTTGGTGATCCAGCTACTGGCCTCCCCATTGGTAGCACTGAAGACAATTTGAAATCTGCGGTAGCAGGTGAAACTCACGAATACACTGATATGTATCCCGGCATGGCAAAAGATGCACGAGATGAAGGGTTTGATGAAATTGCCGATTGGATGGAAACCCTTGCGAAGGCTGAACGCTCTCACGCAAATCGTTTCCAAAAAGCTCTAGATGCGCTAGACGAGTAAGAAAAGTCTTAGTCCCTGCCGTTACAATTACGGCAGGTTTCTCGTTTTACACTAAAAAATATCCGGAGACCATTGATGTCTGATCAAGGTAGAGAAGGAGGCCTTGACGCGCCTACCAGACACCCTCTCAATCAAAACGACCCTAAATTTTGGGAAGAAGAAGATCTCAATAAAGAGTTAGAGCGAGTCTTTGACATATGCCATACCTGCCGCCGCTGCGTTAGCCTTTGCAATTCATTCCCCACACTGTTTGACCTGGTGGATGATTCGGAAACAATGGAAGTCGATGGTGTAGCTAAGGCCGATTACACCAAGGTGGTTGATCAATGCTATCTCTGTGATTTGTGTTATCTCACGAAATGTCCATACGTTCCGCCACACGAATGGAACGTAGACTTTCCGCATTTAATGCTGCGAGCGAAAGCAATTAAATTTAAGAAAGGCGATACTAAATTCAGGGACCGAATTATTACCAGTACTGATACCGTGGGAAAACTTGCTAGCAAACCAGTGCTTAATGCACTAGCTAACTGGGGAACTAAATCAACCCTTTCACGCAAGCTTCTTGATTCAGCTTTTGGCATCCATAAAGAGGCCAAACTTCCTCCTTATAATAGCGAAACAGCAAGGGCCCAACACTCAGCACTGATGTTTGATCCTGCTGCTGAAGGAAGCAGTAGCGAAACTACGACAGCAAGCCAGGAAAATAAACGGGTCACATTATTTACAACTTGCTACTGCAATTACAATGAGCCATCAATTGCAGATAGCTTGATCAAAGTTCTTCAACACAACGAAGTCGAGGTAGAGCTAGCTCCTAGAGAGCACTGCTGTGGTATGCCCAAATTGGAGCTCGGTGATTTAAAGTCTGTTACTCGATTAAAAGAACAGAACATTCCTATACTTTACCAAGCAGTGCTGAGGGGGAATGCAATTGTCGCAGCTGTTCCGTCATGTGTATTAATGTTTAAACAAGAACTCCCACTAATGTTTCCAGATGACGACCAAGTTCAGGCTGTAGCCGCTGCTTTTTTCGACCCATTCGAATTTCTTTACAGGCTGAATAAAGAGGGAAGATTAAATACTAATTTTCCGCATAAATTAGGCAACGTAAGCTATCACGTTGCCTGTCATCAGCGCGTACAGAACATTGGACCAAAAACAAAACAAATTTTGGAACTCATCGGAGACACATCCGTAAAAAACATTGAACGCTGCTCTGGTCACGATGGCACTTATGGAATAAAGAGCGAGACTTTAAAATATGCCAACAAAATAGTGAAACCTATTGTGCGCCAAATCAAGCAGCAAAAGCCCGACTACTATGGAAGCGACTGCCCCATCGCTGGAAAACATATTGAAAACAATCTTGAAGGCGAACAAATTGCTATACATCCTATCGATTTGTTAAGAATTGCCTATGACATTTAGTCTAACTAACTACGAAGACCATACTACGAAAAATCTCCGAAAAATTAACGGACAAAGAAACCAATGAAAAAAATGACTACTGCAGATCTCTTGCCCATCGAAGCTTATGAAGCCCAGAGGCCTGTCATTCGACAGGCAATCATGGAGCATAAGAAAACTCGACGGGTAGAACTCGGGCCCAATGCGATGCTGCATTTTGAAGACTACATGGTGATGCGCTATCAAATCCTTGAGCTTATGCGGGTGGAAAAAATTAGCGGAGAAGATGAACTGCTTGAAGAGCTAGATGCTTATAACCCGCTAATTCCTGACGGATCGAACCTCAAAGTGACATTTATGCTGGAATATCCTGACCCCGATGAAAGAGCTGAACGCCTCAGTCAACTCATTGGCATTGAAGAGATGATCTCGATCCAAATAGAGGGACACGATGCTGTCTACCCCATAGCGAATGAAGACTTACCTCGCTCTACCGATGAAAAAACATCGGCTGTGCATTTTCTTCGCTTTGAATTTACCCGGGAGATGATCGACTCGGCAAAATCTGGAGCTAACTGGACGATTCAAAGTGAACATTTGAATTATCAACATTCAACGAACACACTTAAAGCGGAAATCAGCCAATCCCTACTCCGAGATTTTACGTAGACCTCCTCGACTACCTGCAGACCTGATTATCTGCCTAAACATCCTCTCAACCTCAGTGTGTTGTGAGGCTTACATGCTTCAGTTACCATCTCCGTCCTAGATTAATCAAACGTATTGGGAGTTTATATGATCAATCCTATGAAATTGTTAAAGAGTGTAATTGCGATTCTTGCCTTGAGCATTGGAGCTATCTCAATAGCTGATCATCATGATGAGACTATCCAGCTAACTTCAATCAGTTCGATTCATTCGACTAACTTTGGAATTGATCAGAGTGAAATTGAAGATATTAAACGCGCAATGCAAGCTGCGGTAGATGAGGAATTTCTACCTGGGGCACTGCTACTGGTTGGCAACAGCGAGGGCATTGGGTTGCTTGAAACTGTCGGCATGGAAGGCCCAGAGAGTTCAACACCAATCAACAAAGATACCATCTTCCGCATTTATTCAATGACCAAGCCAATAATCAGTGTTGCCATTATGACAATGGTCGAAGACGGTATGATTAATTTGAATGATCCTCTAGAAAAATACATTCCTGAGTTCGCAAACTTACAGGTGATCAATCGGGAATCTGGTGAAACCCGACCTGCTGAATCTTCGATTACTATTGAGAATTTATTAACCCATGAATCAGGCATAATCCAAGCAATTTTCTCGCCGGGCAGTGATCTCGGCAAAATGTACGCTAATGATTTACAGGGTGATCTAACTGCACAAGAGTTCGCCGCGAGATTAGGGCAACTCCCCGTATATTTTGAACCAGGAACAGCATGGCATTATGGCCACTCAACTGATGTGCTTGGTGCTGTTCTTGAAGTAGCTGGCGGGAAGTCACTCGATCTGGTTTTAGCAGAAAGAATATTCGAGCCTCTAGGCATGGATGAAACCAGCTTCTGGGTTCCTGTAAGTAAGAAATATCGTATTGCCGAGCCTATTCACGGTGTTGCGATGGGTGATAACACGGCTCCTCGCAAAATGCTGTCCGGCGGCGGCGGACTCAACTCAACGACCGAAGATTACGTTCGTTTTGCCGAGATGCTTTTAAACGGCGGGATTTATCGTGACAATCGTATTATCGAGGAATCAACACTCGATCAAATGCGGGTAAAGAAAATTGGTACTGATGATGTTTCACGCGAATTTTTCTTTTACGGCAATACAGGTGACTGGGGCTTAGGATTTCATTTACAACCTACGACCAACGACTCTAATGGTCCCCATAATTATGGTTGGCGAGGAATCGGCGGAACATTCTTTGCTGTCGATGAAGAAAACGATTTCTATATGATTTATATGGAGCAAAAGTGGGGCGGACCCAGCGGATCACCGTTCGATGCCAACATAGCACAGCGTATGATTTATGAAGCTATGGTGGAATAGACAGGTAATCTAACCAAAAAATAAAAGGGTTTTTTCTCTTAGTTCCGCTTATTAACCTCACATCTGTGAGCACAGTAAATTTAGCTGTTAAGAATGGCATTAAGGCCGAGTTATCTATGAAGTTTTGTCATCAATGTGCCGCACCCCTAATTGTTCGTATCCCTGTCGGCGACGATAAACCCCGGCACTGCTGCGACGACTGCGATACGATCTTTTATCAGAACCCTAAGAATGTGGTTGGAACGCTGCCTACACACGAAAATAAGGTCTTGCTTTGTAAGCGCGCAATTCAGCCAAGAATTGGGAAATGGACGCTCCCTGCGGGATTTATGGAAAATGGTGAATCAAGTCTATTGGGTGCCATTCGCGAAACGGAAGAAGAAGCTGGAGCGCAGGTTACGGTTAACGGCGACTGCCTTTATACACTCTTCAATCTACCTACTATAAACCAAGTTTATATGTTTTTCCGGGCCGATTTAGCGAATTTAAATTTTGCCCCAGGCATTGAATCTGAAGAAGTGGCCTTGTTTACCGAGGAAGAAATTCCATGGGCTGATATCGCTTTTCCTGTAGTTAAAAGCACCCTAGAACATTATTTCCAAGATCTTCAGTCCAATAATTTTCCAGTCCGCATGTTCGATGTTCATCACGGTGAAGACAGATCCATAACTACCAAGCTAATCAGCCTAAGCAATTCCTGATTCTATTCGAAACACAGAATAAGCCACTTCCTCATAAGGATGCGCAGTATTCAATGCTTCGATTACCTTGGTTAAAAATTCTTCTGCACAAACTAGTTCTACTTTGTATTCACTAACCGTTTCGATCTTATCCTGTGTTCCCAAATAAGGTTGGCTGCCTGCTAATGGTCGATACTGTCCTTGTCCAAGAGTTTGCCAGGCGCAAGCATCATAGTCCCCCACTCTTCCTGCGCCAGCATCGAACATCGCGATTTTTACTTGCTCTACATTGTGCTCAGGAACGTAAAACTCAATTTTGTATAGCGACTCTCTACCCATAATTACTCAAGCCATTTACGTGCATTACGAAATAGCCGAATGCTGGGTGCATCTTCATCCCAGTCGTCGGGACACCATGAGTTTTGACTTGCACGAAACACCCTCTCAGGATGAGGCATCATTATGCTTACTCGGCCATCTTTACTACAAAGGCCAGCAATACCGTCAGGAGAACCATTAGGATTAGACGGGTAATTGGCGGCAACGTCACCATTGCTGCTCACATAGCGAATATCAATTAATCCAGTATCAGCTAATTGTTGCTCTTCACCTTCATCGTGAAAAAGTGCGCGTCCTTCACCATGAGCTATACCCATCGGGAATTGCGAGCCTTCCATACCACCAAAAAATACTGATGGTGAATTCTCAACTTTCACTAGACTCAATCGGCCTTCAAATTGCTCAGATCGGTTTCGCACAAATCTTGGCCAATTATCAGCCCCGGGAATTAAATCTCTTAACAAGGAAACCATCTGACAGCCATTACATACACCCAGCGTCAGTGTGTTCGAGTTCTCAAAATACTTAGTGAAAGCTGATCGGATTTGCTGATTAAAGAGAATGGACTTAGCCCAACCACCCCCAGCACCGAGAACATCGCCATAGGAGAAACCTCCACAAGCTACAACCACATTAAACCGGTCTAAATTGACTCGGCCACTAATGAGATCTGTCATATGAACATCAATTGCATTAAAACGCGCACGATCAAATGCGGCAGCCATTTCTATCTGACCATTGACTCCTTGCTCTCGCAATACTGCAACTTGGGGCTGGACACCTACATTGATGTAAGGCGCAGTAATATCTTCATTCACATCAAAACCAAGCACAACATTTAAACCTGGGTCATCAGCTTGTAAGATTTGATCAAACTCTTCTTTCGCGCAATCAGAGTTATCTCGGATGCTTTGCATGTGGAACGTTGTTTCAGACCAAGTTCGCTGCAAGTCAATCCGGCTACTGCTGAAAATACTATCTTCACCAAAACTAATATTGATTTCATCGCGGTGATTTAATTTTCCAATGACATAAAAACAAGCCTGCAGATTATGCTGTGCAACTAACTGGCTAATCTCTTTCAAATTTTCATCATTTACCTGCAATACAACGCCCAATTCTTCGGTAAACAAACTAGCAAGCACTGAATCTTCATCTGCGAGGCCTTTTAACTGCAGGTCAACACCACAATGAGCGGCAAAACACATTTCTGCGACAGTAGTAAACAAACCACCATCAGACCGGTCATGATAGGCGAGCAGAAAATTCTGATTCCGGCAGGCTTGTACAAAGGCAAACAGATTCTTCAAATCTTCAGGGTTATCGAGATCCGGAACTGCTCCATTCAAATTGCGAAACACCTGAGCTAAAGCCGAACCACCCAGTCGGTGCTGGCGGTGGCCAAGGTCAATCAGTACCAGTGTCGTATCCCCTTTGTCGGAACGGATCTGTGGTGTAGAGGTTTTTCGAATATCAGTGACTGGAGCGAAGGCTGAAACAATCAAAGACAGTGGCGCTGTGTTGCTGCGTTCTTCTCCCCCATCTTTCCAAACAGTTCGCATCGACATGGAATCTTTACCTACAGGGATACAAATTCCCAATTGTGGGCACAATTCCATACCGACCGCTTCAACAGTACTGAACAGTTTTGCATCTTCACAACCGTAGCCTGCCGCTACCATCCAATTAGCTGAAAGCTTAATGTCTCCAATTTTGCTAATTGAGCAACTCGCAATGTTCGTAATTGCTTCTGCGATTGCCATGCGACCCGAAGCCGCACCATCAAACAGTGCCAACGGGGCACGTTCCCCCATTGCCATCGCTTCTCCTTCGTAATGAATTATAAGAAGTAGCAGTCACGGCAGCATCAGCAACAGGAACTTGCCAAGGCCCCACCATCTGATCACGATGAACCAGCCCCGTAATAGTGCGGTCACCGATTGTTATCAAGAAAGTTTTGTTCGCGACAGTTGGTAGTGAGAGCACTCTATTGGCAGCATCTGTAAGATCGAGAATGTTAGAGTCAAGATACTCCAATTGGATTTCGCCAGAATTTACTTCGCGATGCATTTTTGGTGGCTTACCAAACAATACATCCATAGGAAGATCGATCGGGCTATTACCGAAATGGCTATCATTAAGTTGAATTTGCTTTTCTGCGGTAGTTTCGCCGACCACTGCATAGGGACAGCGTTCTCTTAAGCAAAGCCGATCAAACTTATCGATGTCTTGGGCCGCCACCGCGAGCACGTAACGCTCTTGTGCTTCGTTACACCAAATTTCAAGCGGTGACATCTTTGATTCAGCATTAGGAATCGCGCGAAGCTCAAATACTCCTCCACGTCCACCGTCCTTAACCAATTCGGGCAATGCGTTCGACAAACCGCCGGCTCCAACGTCATGAATAAAGGCTATAGGATTGGCATCACCGAGCTGCCAACATCGATCGATCACCTCCTGGCAACGCCTCTCCATTTCAGCGTTGTCGCGTTGCACTGAAGCGAAATCTAAATCCTCATTACCTGAGCCCGATGCCATAGATGATGCCGCACCTCCACCCAGCCCAATAAGCATCGCTGGCCCACCAAGCACTATTAGTTTGGAACCAATGGCTATTTCACTCTTAAGCACATGGTCCTCACGGATATTGCCAATTCCTCCAGCGATCATGATAGGTTTGTGATATCCCCTAACTTCATCAACGCCTAATTCATTAACGACTCTTTCTTCGAAACTTCGAAAGTAGCCACAAAGATTAGGTCTGCCGAATTCATTATTAAAGGCAGCACCACCAATAGGGCCTTCAATCATAATGTCAAGAGCCGATGCGATATGCTCAGGTTTTCCAAAGTCCTCTTCCCATGGTTGAGGTAATTCTGGTAGGCGTAGATTCGAAACACTAAAACCATTTAGGCCTGCTTTGGGTTTGGCGCCAGTGCCAGTAGCCCCTTCGTCTCGAATTTCTCCACCAGAGCCGGTTGATGCGCCAGGGAATGGTGCGATCGCCGTAGGGTGATTATGCGTCTCAACCTTCATCAATATATGAACAGGCTCATCATAAAACTTGTATTTGTTAGACTCCGCATCTGGAAAAAATCGAGCACTTTCGTGGCCACGCATTACCGCAGCATTATCAGAATAAGCGGAGAGGACATTACCAGGTGACCGCTCATGGGTATGACGAATCATGGAAAAAAGCGAGCGATCTTTTTCTATCCCGTCCACAGACCAGCTAGCATTAAATATTTTGTGGCGACAATGCTCAGAATTTGCCTGAGCGAACATCATCAATTCAACGTCGTTGGGATCTCTGCCGAGTTTCTTAAATTGATCATAGAGATATTCAATTTCATCTTGGGCTAACGCCAAACCCATATATTCGTTTGCCTCCTCGAGGGCAGCCTTACCGTTAGAAATATCAATCGAGGACAGGGGTTTTGGTTCTGCTGACCTAAACAGCAACGTAGCTTCGCTAATTTCATCTAACACAGACTGGGTCATGCGGTCATGTAGTAATCGATCTAATTCTGCGTACCCAGACGCATCCAGTGGAGAGGAAACCTCTACCACGTGCATAGTGCCTCTCTCAATTCGATTAACTAGCTGCAAACCGCAGTTATGAAGGATATCCGTGGCTTTGCTCGACCAAGGTGAAATAGTTCCCGGTCGGGGAACTACTAAGCGCTGTAAGGCGTTTTGAGCTCGCTGATCAGGCTCGACCTTAGCTGTAAGAGAGTCGCCATATTTCAGCAAAGAAAGCAGTTCTTCCGACTGGCTTGCATTAAACCCATCTTGACAATCAACAAAGTGAATGTGCTGTGAATAAACAGCAGTTACATTGGGAAGAGAGGCTTGTAGAGTGCGGAGTAGGTTTGTAGATTTGAAAGCAGATAGAGCTGCTGCCCCAAACAATGCTTGCATCGATGATTATTCCAAAAAATCGAGTCTGGTGGTGGTCGAAGTTAGTACGAAAAGCAACCAATAGACGAGCGCTTATACTAATCCATTTACAATAGAAATTCAGGAAAAACTGAGGGTTTTCGAATGGAAATCTTTATTAATTGACGATATTCGCCCTTCATTCCCTGATGAGAATTCCTTGCCAAGTCCACGTTGCATTCAAAATCTGCGCTGCCTAGAGTAGTGATGTCTTTATTGGTTTTTATCTCTAACACTACTGTCTTTTCGACCGGAAGAATGTTTGGAGTAAATCACTGCACTGATTTCCCAGCACTGCCTCAACAACCTGTATTCGATGATTAAAGTACTCTGCATTTCCCAGCTGTAGCTGACTAACTAGAGCCCCAGCTCTAGGTTCTCTGGCACCAAAAATAACAGTGTCAACTCGAGCATGAATCAAAGCCCCTACACACATGGTACAAGGCTCAATTGTTACATAAAGCGACGTTCCAGGAAGGCGATAATTGTTTCGGAGCTGTGACGCCTGCCTCAAGACCTGTATTTCGGCATGTGCTGTAGGGTCACTCTTACTAATAGGTTGGTTATAAGATGAAGCAATGTGCTGGTTTGATTCCTTGTCTACCAATACAGCACCAATTGGCACTTCGCCACAAGCAGCGGCTTTCTTAGCCTCATCTAAGGCTATTTGCATCCAATATTTATGCACTTCCACAGAGTCTTTATTTAAAGAAGGTGTCATGATTCACATTATTGGCGATGCTCTTAGTACACTGACGGCTGTATAGATGAATATTTTTGCACTGTAAATAATCCAATAGACACTGCCGGGCCAATTCCAAATGCAAACAATACTGTGCCCAATCCAACTGTGCCTCCCAAGAGCCAACCACAGAGTACAACGATAATTTCAATTGAAGTTCTAACCCAGGCGATTGGCAAATCAGTAACTCGCTGCAATCCGGTCATCAGGCCGTCCCGCGGCCCAGCACCCAAATGAGCAATTAAGTATAGGCCGCTACCAAATCCTACCATTAATATCCCAATTATGGACTCTATAACTTGCAGCCCATAGGCTGACGGTTTAGGCAAATAAGGAAGCGAAGTTTCAATTACTACAGAAATAATTACTGCATTCAGGATCGTCCCTATTCCTGGGACTTGTTTCAGCGGCACCCAGAACAGCAACACACCGGCGCTGACCACGAAAGTTGCCCAACCAATAGAAAGACCCATTACCAAACCGAGGCCTTGGGCAAACACTGTCCAGGGACTGACTCCAGCCCCTGCGGCAATAAGCAAGGCTTCACCTAATCCGAAAATGACCAAACCAATGCAAAGCATTCCTAGAGTTAAAATATTAGGCTTAACATTCAGTGGATGACGGGAGCTCCATGACACCGAAGGCACGGTTTTTACAGATAAAGTTTTTATTACTTTTTCAACAAATTTTTCCCTTTTCGTGACGATTACGAACCCCCCATTTCCGAAACTAATTGAGACATTAGTTCCGCTACAGGTAAAGCACGGGCTTTTTTAAATTCCGTTCCAGCCCACAGGCTTTGATATTCGCCATTTCCAGTTTTTACCGCAAACTTTCTCAACGGATTTGTGAGAGTATTTTGTAACGGAAATGGTAGAACATATTTGCACTCCATCGATAAAGTAAATTCATTCTCGATGGATTGAGCCCACCTACCCGAAAAACCTTTTGTATAAACAGTCTTGCGCTGTTGTTCTTCTAAAACATACTTTTTATGTATTGGGTTCGTACCTGCTTCGTCGCAACAAAGAAATGAAGTACCCATCTGAACCGCAGCTGCCCCTGCATTCAAATAAGTTACAATATCACCGCCGTTCATGATTCCCCCGGCACAAACAACTGGTAATACACAATTTTCTTTTAAAATTTTAAGCAGGTCGAATGTCAAAAATTTCTGATCTCCTTCGCCATCGATAGAAAATGTCCCCCTATGCCCCCCTGCTTGTATGCCCTGCGCAATAACAAAATCTGCCCCGTGATTCTCAATTGCCTTTGCTTCTTCTAAACAGGTTGCGGTGACGCCTACACACATCCCTAAAGACTGAGCTTTCTGTAAAATGTATTTAGGCGGCAAGCCAAAATGAAATGTTAAAAATTCCGGCTTATGTTTCCAAATTGGTTCTAATTGGCGCTCTAGCGAAGGAGAAAAAGGTGCTGATAATGACTGATACGCTATATCCGCAGCTAAAGGCAAACTGCCCAAAACGTCGATCGCTATTTTACTGTCTTTATCAGACGGAGCATGTTGTTCCGCAAAGACAAAAAAATTCGCATTGATAGGCTTATCGGTGAGCTTGCGAGCCTCACTTAAATCTGCATCGATTCTTTCCCCATTACTAAATGCAAAGCCAAAACTACCTATGGCGCCAGCATTTGAAACGGCTGCCACTAATTCTGGCGTAGTATACCCCGCCATAGGAGCTTGAATAATCGGAATATGATTTTCTAAATTTTTCATTCCTAGTTTTTAACATATTTTCAGAAACAAACAGAGCAACTTGTTATCGATATTATATTAAGTGGCTGTTACGCTCATCGATTGACCTTACTTTATTTTATCTATAGCCTGTTTATGATCGAACCAAATCAAATTTCCAATTCAATTCTCCAATGAATGAAACAACAAAAAATAATTTATTCTGGCAGCGCGTAACTAAGGCTAGAGAATTTACCGCCAACCTATTATTTCTTCTAATAGCTTTTGCTAGTTCTAGTAGCTGTTTTGGCCTCTCTCTTTAGCGGAAGTGAACTACCTGACCTAGAAGGAAAAGCATTAGTTGTAGACCCACAAGGACCAATTGTAGAGCAGGCCTCTGGGTCGTTAGATCCATTGAGCTTTGCACTTAACGGATCTCCGGTCCCTGAGCTTGAAGCAAGGAGCGTATTATTTGCATTGAAGACCGCAAAAGAAGACGAAAAAATAGAGCACATTATCCTTAAATTGGACAACATTAATGGAACGGGGCAAACAACGCTTTACGATATTGGACAGGCATTACAAGAGCTTAAGGATTCGGGCAAAAATATAGTCGCCGTCGCAGATTACTACAGTCAAAGCTCTTATTACCTTGCCTCTTTTGCTAATCAGATCGTTCTACACCCAGATGGAGAAATTTATATTCAAGGCTATTCAAGAATAAGAACTTATTACAAATCTTTAATTGATAAGTTAGACGTGACCTTTAATCTTTTTCAAGTCGGACAATATAAATCAGCCATGGAGCCCTATATCAGGGAAGACATGTCAGAAGCAGATAAAGAAGCGAGCCTGACTTACATGAAAGTCCTATGGGACTCATGGATGGCAATTGTCTCAAGTAATCGAAACCTAGAGAGCCAAGACATACAGAATTTTTCTGATACGTATGATGAATTGGTCATCCAAGAAAATGGAAATACAGGTACAGCTGCTCTTAATTACCAGCTTGTCGATCAACTTTTAAATCGAAACCAACAACGAGATTATCTGATAGAACTGGTGGGAGCCGACGAAGAAAAGCAGAGTTTTGCTCAAGTTTCTTTAAATGACTACCTCGCTATTGCGAGAGCAAATGAGAAAATCAATACGTCAGAAAATAAAATAGCGGTGGTTGTAGCGTCTGGAAATATCTTAGATGGTAGTCAACCTCCTGGCATGATAGGGGGTGATTCGACTGCGCAGCTATTAAGAGAAGCTCATCAAGACGAAGCAGTAAAAGCGATAGTACTTCGAGTTGATTCTGGGGGTGGGAGTGCCTTTGCTTCCGAAGTTATAAGAGAAGAAATAGTTATTGCTAAATCTAAAGGGATAAAAGTAGTGGCTTCTATGTCAAATGTTGCTGCCTCTGGGGGATATTGGATTTCCGCAAGTGCTGATGAAATTTGGGCTTCTCATGACACTATTACAGGTTCCATTGGAGTTTTTGGGTATTTACCTACTTTTGAGAAAACTCTAGATAAAATTGGAATTCACTCCGATGGAGTTTCTACTACCAAACTAGGTTCAGGCCAAGACATCACGCAAGCTCTAAACCCTATACTCGCGAGAGCATTGCAATCAAATGTCGAATATAGCTATCAAAGGTTTATCACTTTGGTTTCTGAATCTCGGGGTATGACTTTAGAAGAAGCGGATGAAATAGCCCAAGGCAGGGTTTGGGCCGGAGAGACCGCTCTTGATCTTGGCCTTATCGACAATTTAGGTAATTTGGAAGACGCCATTAAAAGGGCAGCAACGTTGGCGGGAACAGAAGATTACCAAACGTACTATCCTGCATTACCTTCAGCATGGACGGATCAGTTATTTACCCAATTTTTCTTAAAAATTCGAGACTTTACTGAGTCTCCGGTTGTGAGTAGAAACTTATTTAAAAGATCTTTTGAATTGGTGAATGATTTAGGATCTTTTAATGATCCAAAAAACGTCTATCTGAAGTGCTTGGATTGCCCTCTCTTTTAGAAATCGTTTCCTTTACCTAAAAATTCAGTTTGTTCCCGTCCATCATTACCAATTTAGTATTTTAAAATGTAACCTTTGCTTCTCTTATTTAATGTGATAAGTTTACGTTACATAACCAAATGAGGAGAAAGATATGTGGGAAATGGCATTACTAATTCCAATTTTAGGAATCCTGGCGGGAATCATTATTCCAGTATCGGTATTTTTCTGGCTATATCATGAAGAGAAGGGCAAGAGAGAAAGTGTGCTAGAGATAGCTAAAATTATCAACGACCCATCCAAAGTGGAGGAATTGCTGGGGATTTTTGATGAAAGAAAAAAGGACCCGATAGATTATCGTAGAGGTGGGGTAATAACTATTTTTGTGGGAATTGGTTTGTATCTTCTTGGTTTTACTGCGCTGGGAGCCTTCTTTGAAGGAATCGGACTTTTGGTTGGCACTATAGGGGTAGGAACTATGATTGCTGGATATCTATACCCAAATACCAGTGCGGAACTAACAAATGCCGTCGAGAAATTTGAAGAGAATTAAAAAGTGGGCAAACACCACAAAAAACTTTTCAACAATCTTGAGGAACTTAGAAAATCCGCCGGTTTAACTCAGCAAGAACTTTCTGAAAGTGCGGAAGTATCAAGAAAAAGCATCAATGCAATTGAAAACGGGATTTATGTGCCCTCCACTGTACTTGCATTAAAAATTGCTAAAACTCTCAAATGCTCTGTTGAAGATTTATTCCAATTGTCCTGACGCACTCTTTAATATCGGCAAATTTCATTCTCATGTTACATAGTATGTTGCGAGAAAACCTGCCTGTGGAACAGATTAATATGTTCCCAACGTCTCAAAATCCAACTAACCCATGAACATTTAAAATTTGTAACCGACCATTACTACTCCAGCTAAAAAATTTAATTTAATTCCCAAGAAGCGCTGCTAGACCCTTTCCAATTACTTTCGTCCAACACACTCTTTCCCTGCGATACAAATATTGCGTAGAAGGAGTAGTCTCCAGTCATAACATCTGCCGGGATGAGCACGTCTACTACTTGAATATTTTGATTATCTTCAAGGCTGATTGACTGCCTAAAGGGTATGATTTCACTGACGTCTGAGGCCAGTCTTGTTTCTCCCAAGGTTACGAAATTTCCATCAGGCATAATTAGCGCAACATAAAGATCTCCTAAACCTTGCGCTGAAAGTGAGAGATCAACTTTTAAAACTTCCCCCACGGTAAGCGTAGTATCGGCTATAGAGATGCTTATGCTCCCAGTAACCGCCAATTCGTGATCAGGATTAAATATAGTTTCGCCTTGGAGTAATATTTGGTTGGCTTCGTAAGTGATATTGCCTATTTGATCTTGTGATTTTAATAAAAAACTGTAAGTAACTGTATCCGCATTTGAGGTATATATATTTTTTCCGTCCACATCTAAATTAGGGAATGAGAGGTTGAGTTTTTTAGCATTATAGACATAGTTATTCGAACTAGAGCTTGATTGCTCTAGCAGAAATCCTGGCATAACAGTCGTTTGATAAAATTGGTTGCTATTGGTCCCATCTGAGTTATTCAATGTGAATTTGAGTTCTGTAGAACTGGGAAGAATGGAAGGTAATGGGTCGAGTTTCGCTATATCACTCTTATCGGTCACCGCGTAAAATTGGAAAGCTTTCGGTTCTGGTCCGAGAATTCCCCCGGTTGGGTAAGGCGGCTGAACCAATCCTGATGAGGTCATCCCTTTATGTGTAACCGATATGTTTACATCGTAAACTCCGGGCTCAGTGATTAAAAAATTGGATCCTGGTTTGTAAAAATAGCCGATTTTATTGGCTGTACCTTCGATGACTTTTACACTGCCTGACGGCATTGTAATCTTTATTGAGATGTCTGAAGGTAGTGTGGGGCCTATCTGCCCAGAGAAGGCTGCTATATCTCCAACCTCGAGTATAGTGCCAGGTCTAACCCCAAGTGGGTGATAAAAAATATCTATCTCTTGATCCAAAAGCGTCATTATTGGTCCGCCGGATGGGCCACCAGAAGCACCTTGAAAAGGTGGCATAATTCTACCCCCTATTTCATCTTCCCCCGGCAAGTGTACCCACAAAGATCCGTAAGCTAGATAATGATTCTCGTCGCTTTTGGGTTTGCGATATACTCCGCCGCCAAATACAAATTTGAAATCGTTTGGATTATCTCCTTGCTCCCCATTTCCGAGTTGATAATTATAAGTATCCGAAAAGCGCCAGTAATTGTTCCTAGAGGCTAATTGTCCTATGTGCTCCCTCGCTGCCACTCCGGGCCTTTCAGCCGCGTTATAGTAATAGGCCCAATGGTCATCAGATCCCTTGAGTTCAAAAAAGGGGTTAATACTTGAGTTATCAGGGGTTATTAGGTTCGTCGTAGACACGAACGGTAATCCGGTATTTGTTAGATCTAATCCGCTATATCCTGAAAGTCTATTAGCGACACTTGCTCTGAATGTTCCTTCTTTATCGAAAATCGTATAGAAAGCTGTCATTGCGGAATTACTGCGATCTAGTTGCTCTGCTGTCATCCAGCTAATGTCACCTGTTTGGTAGGGAGGTGCCATGTGAGTGTTTGACTCTCCAGGCCCCAAGGGTCGTGTGTCAAAATTAAACCACTGCCTGTAATTCATATCACCTTCTGTGCCCTTTACACCTCTCATTTCTAGATCGGAATCTGGCGTTTCGACGATGCCCCCCCAAGTCCTGCTGCCTGCCCATAACTTCTCGCTTGTATCTAAATGACTTGCGTATACATCGACCCTGTATTCACCAGGTTCGCTGAACATATAGCTCTTGTCGCCACCATCAAAATAGCCAAATCTATTTGCAAAGCCCTCGAAATTAATTGTTTCAACTAAAGCTGGGTCAGAATTTGGATAATGTGTGACGGTAATGTTGACTTTAGCGGGTACACCCGGTTGCGTTATTAGCTGGGGTGAAAAATAATCACCTGTTACGAATGGTGTGCCTGGCATTGCACCATACTCGAGGTCTAGCGGCTCTGCTCTGACCACTTGAAAGTCACCGTTTAACGTATATTCTCTATCTTGGATATCTAGAACGCTCCCTCTCAAACTAATCGAGTATTCACCATAATCATCAAATGGATATTCATAAAGATCTGTAAGCGTGGAAAGTTTTAGATACTGTTGTGGAGCCGCTCCGCCGTTACCTCCTACTGCGCCCCAATTTGCAAAGGGCTCATTCATGTAGGTACCTTGAAATGGGGCGGGACCTAATTGGGTGCGCTTTCCGTTGGGGTCGACAATAGTGATTAAGAGTTCTCCAGAAGGGAACTTAAATTGAATCGGTAGGGGAACTTGATGCCCCTTAGTTGTCCAGCTCACCAGGGGGACATAAGGCTCGAGATTGTATGTAACTCTTTCGGACTTGAATGGAACCGTATCGTCCAGGATAAACTTGTGTGTATTAAATATAATTCCTGGAGTGATACCAAAACTATTTTTCCGGGAAGTTGGTACCGTGCCCCGCGAACCGTTGCTGTAGGTGTTAGCTAGTAGTGCTATGTCTATTTTTGATTCTTCAGAGAGCCCTACTTGAAATTCACCGACGCGCCCGTCAAGCACAGATGTCGATGCATCCAGCGCAAAATTATGGGTGAATACGGTCTCAGCGGATATGTCTGAAGTTAGACTCCCCGCTTTTAAATGAATTTGATAGCGACCATCAGAAAGCTCTGCTGGAATGTTGTAGGTTGCCGTGAATTTTGCCTCATAATTATTTTCCGCTACTCGGCTAATCTCGGAGTATGTTACCGACCCCACTCGTGTGTCATTTACAGTCGGCTCCCCATTTATCGGCAGTCCGCTGACCGTCATAAAGTTCGAACTGTTTTCAGGAGTTGCTGCAATAACCCAGCCTTCTTTATCCACAATTTTTTCAAGGTATAAATCTGACGACCCCCAATTCAATTTAAGCGTGTCAACAGAAGGGCCGATAATTCTAACTGTTCCTTCAAATACGCCTGCGGCGCCGGCGTTTAGGGTAGAGAAATCAAAAGTCCCAAAAAATTGTGCTATTCCCGTCGTCTTTCCTCCGAGTAAATCTGCATCTGATTTTTTGGTGGGCGAGTTATTTGATGATGACAGAGCATGCTCTGTTGAAAATTTGTTTGCAGAATTTGACGTGAACGGAATACGTAAGTGCGTTCCTGCTCCTAGTTGATAATTCCTCCAGCCATCTACGATGCCGCGTTGATAAATTACGTACTCGCTACCTTCCTGCCCGTTGATTAGTAAATCAAAAGAGCCATCTGCATGCGATGAACCCCAGGCATAGTGTCCCGTTTGTACGTTTAAAAGGGACAATGGCATTGCGGCCGATGCCGAATTTTTTTCTCCAATAATTTTTACATATCCAGTTTCTATGTCGTTCTTAAAAGTCACTTTACTTGGGTCTACTGATCGCTCTGCAAGTGGATATAGCGTGTACCGATCTTCAGTAGTCAGTTTAAAAATATTGTTATTTTCCATCACTTCAAAACCAATCCAGGAGACAAAAGTATTGTCTTCTTGCTCTGGCCACTCAGCTCTTAGTTGAGCACGATAAACACCCTCTGGTAGTTCGTGGGTTGTTGTGTACGAAATTTGACCTGAGGACGTGATGGTCTTGGGGGCAGTCTGAATACTTTCTGCTAGAACTTCGTCACTTGGTGTAACCGCTTCAAATATTCTTAACCAAGGGCCGAAAGCGTTACTCGGCATCTCTGCTGATATCATTACTGAACGAAGTGGGCTGACGGTAAGTCGTACTTCAGTATCACTTGTTGCATAAAAGTTTCTGCGAACGCTTTTTGAGGTGGCACTCTCTGTGGTGGCTTCTGCATAAATAGCTAATTGCCCCGCAGGGACCTCTCCAGCGAAATACCCGTTTATGTCTGTCTTAAATTCAAAGTCATCATTAATATATACGGTCGCAACTATCGGACCTTGCGCCTGATTTTTCACATAGCCACTAATTTCAATGCCTAAAGACACTGAAGGCAGAGACAAAAGAAAGAACAATAGGCATGCTTGTTTTTTAAATTTTGGTGCTAACAATACTAATTCCTTAAGAGTTATGCTGTGTGTCTTTAAGTTCTCTCTACTTAAAGTCTACAGCTAATGCTTACCCTCCCATAAACACTTCATTTTACTCTCACTGCAATAAATCTGCAGCGAGCTTGGAGCTCATCACCTTCAAGTGGCTTAGTTCTACAAGTTGTGATGAACAATAGCGGAAGAAGTTTACAAATCAAAAACTTAGTGTTGGTCGGAGTTTGCGATACCTGTTTTCCTAGTGCTTAGTGCACAGGTAATTTTTTATTCATTTCTACTCAATAAATACTTTGCAATTAGATTCACTTTACTCTAAAAAACATTGTTCTAATAAAAGCTACAGTACTTTGAACTAAAAAACAATATTAAACAAATTGTGTAAATGTTTGTCATTTGTGAGATTAAGCCAGTTATCATTAAGCCTGACAAAATGAAAATAGCCGATAAAATTCCTGTTTGAAATAAATAAAGTTTGATAGGAAATATTTCTCTATGTCCTTGGATTCTTAAAGATAACATCTTTTTTGGGAAAATTATTAATCCGATCACAGAATAAATACATAAGATCCAACAAGTTATCAGCCAAGCTAAATCATTATTTTGATTGTCAAATATAGCAAAAGGTAATATTGAACCAAAACATTGCTCCAAAAGCCGAATAAGTAAGAAGCTGAATACGAAAATTGTCTGGGTCACTAAATCCATCTGAAGCTCTACTCAATCCAATTAATATTGCTGAGAAGCCAACTATACCTAGTGCAATTTCAGCGATTAATTGTAAAGCATCAAAATTTGGTTCCACCATCATACTCCCACTCAATAGTTACACCGAAATACCCTTTGCTATGAAAGGGTTTGCAAGCAGAAAATCTGACTTTATAACACTCACTCAGGACGTTCGAAGTATCTTTTCCATATTGAGTCCCTTCGCGAGTTCATCCACAAGCTTATCAAGATATCGGCATTTTTTTGTCAGTGGTGTTTCAATGTCTTCGATACGATAGCCGCATATCATGCCTTTGATTAAACCGGCATTTGGGTTTAGATTAGCCTTATCGAAAAAACTCTTTAAACGTGTCTTCGCCCTCAATCAGATCACGCAAAACTGTACCTTCGAAACCAGTCAGCCATGTAATGGCTTCTTGCAATTCTTTTTCACTTCGCCCTTTCTTTACAACCTTATTTAGATAATGGGGATAAACTGAAGAGAAAACCATCTTCGCAATTTTTTCATCATGCTCTTTAGTGGTTTTTCCTTTAGTTGCCATGGAATCGACTCCTTTGAGGTTCCTGCTACTAGCGTGTAGTAAGGTTTTTAAAAGTCTATAAAATCAAGCTCTACTCGCGCGGCGAGCGCTTCTTTCAAGCCGGGGATGTGCTCCACCCCGACCGGTACCTGCACGCTTGAACCCTCAATCTGGGCATCGATGGGTTCATAGCGGCCTCCCAGGCATTGGCCCAGGAATACCTCCGTGATGGCGTAGAACGACATGTTGTTAGCAGGCTTGGCAAAGCCGTGTCCTTCATCCGGGTAGACAATGTAGGTCACTTCCACGCCAGCCTGCTGCATCTTTTCGACCACAGTATCGGACTGCTCCTGCGGCACCCGAGAATCCCTGGCTCCCTGCCCAATCAGTACCGGATTTTTAGTGTTTTGGGCGAAGTTGATCGGCGAACGCGAACGTAAAAACGCTCGGCCTTCTTTTGTTCTTGGGTCGCCAATGATCTTGCCCATGCGATCCTCATCCCAGTGCGGCATAAATATCTCAAGGTTGGACGGACCAACAATCGCGATGCCGCAGGCAAATACATCCGGTGTCATGGTCATGCCCACCAGCGCTTCATAGCCTCCATAACTGCCGCCAAGAATGGCGACCTTATCCGGATCCGCAATTCCTTCATCGATGGCCCACTGCACCTGGTCCAGTACGTCCTGATGCATCTTGCCGCCCCACTCCATTTTCTGAGCATTCATATAGGCCTTGCCAAAACCGGCCGAGCCGCGAAAATTCACATACAGGAACCCGTAGCCGCGATTAGCCAGCCAATGCACCAAGGCGCCAAAACCGACCTGCGCCCGCTCATCGCTGGGCCCGCCGTGAACATAAACCACAATTGGCACCGGCTGATCCGGCCTGCCGTCATCGTCCGGATCTGTCCAGGGTGGCAGCGTGATGTAGGAGACCAGGTCAAATCCGTCATCCGTCGTCAGCACGTAAGGGTGCATGCGGGAAAGTTTCAGGCCTTCCAATTGCGGCGTGCTGGTGAACAGAAATTGGCCGCTTTTGCTCTCGCGATCGTAAAGATAAAAGGACACCGGTTCGTCACTGGACATATACTGGACGATCCATTTACTGTCGTCCTCTGATCGGCTCAACACCGATAGTTCGCCGTCCTTTATTTGTGCCAGCGCTTCCAGGTCTGGTGCGATCTCTCGGGTCGATTGCCGTCCACTCGGTTTCGGTCCAGTTGGTCGCATAAGCCTGAACGGTGGCCTTCGTCGGGTGGTAAATCACACCACCAATGTCAACGCGGTCGTCTTCGGCCAGCAAATTCAGCTCGCCGGTTTCCAAATCCACGGTAACCAGCGCGGCCTTGTCACGACCTTGCGCATCGTAAATGTAGAGATGTTCACCGCTCGCATCGAAAGCGGATGATCCCCTGGTAGACCGCCGTGGTATGGGCCGGCAAGTCATCCGGGGCAACCTGATAGATCAGTTCGCCGCGGCCGCCAGCTTCCGGCGCGGCACTGAACTGATACACATCCAGTCCGCCTTCATCGGAAAACGACATACTCAAGCGGATTTTCAGATCACTGTCCGCTAGGTAGGCCAGTGATCCTTCGTTTTTCTGCACCAGCGTGAATTCGCCGCTCGCCAGATTCAGATGATAGACATCCGGGTTGGTCTGACCAAACGTGACGACCGAAACCAATACGTCGTCAGGTTTCGCACGACCATAGGCTATGATTTCTACTTTCTTGTCCGGGACAGGTGTCAGGTTCCGCTCTTCGCCTGTCTCGACATCAACAATGTGAATGTCCCAGTTCTCATCGCCGTCGTAGTCCATCGGAAATATGACGCGACGGGAATCATAGTGCCATCGGTAAATGACTTTGCCACTTACATTCGTGCCACGCACGCCGCCCTCAGTGAATCGAGTAACCGGACGTGCGGCCGCAATGTCGTCCGCGGGAGCGACATAGAGGTTGGAAATTCCGTCCAGCGGTGCAATCCAGCTAATCAAGCTGACCGTCAGGACTGATCAGCGGTGTGCCAAACCTACCCGGCGCCATCAGGCGTTCCAGCGGCAGGATGGGGAAATCGGCCACGGTATCGGACGGTAGTGTGGCGGCAGCGTTGTCCGCTTCCTGGGATTGTTCGGACTGACAGCCCGTCAGCACGGACAAAACGGACCCCAAAATGAGAATACCGGCCGTTTTCATTTAGTTCTCCGGTAATAAGAGCTCTTCATGCTAATTAGCTAGGGCAAATCTAAAATATATATATTCACTGAATTAACTTTGTGAATCCAAATGCATTAGGGTTCTCAGTTTTAATATCCGAGTCAATGAAAAGCATCAATCCGGCATCAGAAGTAGTACTGATGTATTCGCCGGCCTCATTGCCTGGGTCTGTGAGACTGTCTGTCATGTATACATCATCCCAGTACCGACTACCGTCGATACCCAAATAGCCAACATAAGCCATCCAAATACTTGAACTCGGCAGATCCGGAAATTTAGTACTTTTTGCATCAACATCTCCAGTCTCGTCTCCATCACCTGCAACAAAAATATAACCATCGTTTGGATAGCCATCTTTTTTTTGTACCGTAACAATACCCCACGCTTCATTTCGCATAAAATGATCGCCATCAATGGGTTCAAATTCTCTCGGGTTATAATAATTTTGCTCCCATTCGAGCTCCAGATAAGGCGGAACTCCGCCAGTAGGCTTCCACTTTATGACTTTAATTTGAAATGGTTCCCATTCTTTGGTCTCATCCTTCACTTCCATTGGATAGTGACCGACAGTAACCACGCCCCCTCCCACGCCATGTGTTGCATTGAGCCCAAGGTTCCCCCATCCTGCGTCATTTTCGCAATTTTCCGATTCTTTCCCACACGGATAAAATTTAGTCCATTCGAGAACTAAGGAATCTTTATTAAAGAAGCTTATTCCCATCTTGTCCCCGTTGTATGTACCTATTACATAAATTCCACCATCTGATTCGACTACAGAACTTCCAAAAGTCAGGCCTTGATTACTCATGATGTTCTCATCTATCAGCTGGCCAGATTTTGGATCAATCTTCATGAGAAAACTCGTTCCACCTTGCGCCATAAAAGCAAAACCCAGTAGCTCAGCCCCAAGATAACCGGTCGCATACAGCATCCCATCAGCTCCAAGGATAACCTCGTGTATAGCATCAGCAACAAAATCATTTCGCTGTTCTTGTCCTAGTTGATCAATTGAATAATACCTCTCCCAAATTTGAGAACCCGTCTCTTTATCAAGTTTAGCAAGCCAACGCTCTTGCGTAGATGAACTCGAAGAAGTCTGGGCTCCAGCAACAATTATCCCATCTTCAATCTCTAAGCAATCGTAACCAATATCACTTTTATTATTCGTACTCCCAAATTGTTGCTGCCAAACTAAGTTACCATTACGATCGATTTTCATTATCAAGACATCGTTGGCAGTATCATTACCACCCGAGCCGCATGCGATAAAGCCTCCGTCTATGGTTTCAAAACCCCTTTGCGGCTTTTCCTCAGCAGGGGTGCCATAGCCAGTGTCCCATGAAAAATACATCGAATTCGGATCTGTCTTGACACCGATTAATTCAGCATTTAAAAGTGTGAATTCATAAAGAGCGAGATTTGAAAGTTGAAAAATTGCTGAGTAGAGCTTGCCTGACACATCTACCGAGTGCACAGTTAACTCACCATCAAAATATGTGCCTGAGGCATTTTGCGGTGGCGTGACTTCCACTGCCGATTCAATTGTTACACATGTCTGGATACAAGGAGAAACAACCAAAGACACCCTATAAGCCTTATCGCCGACCACAACACTTGGAACAGTTATAGTTCCTTGATCGTATGATGATGTTTCGTAGGAGAAAGCTGTACTGCAAACCAAACATAGTGTGATGGTTAAGATTTTAGGGAACATTTTAGGCAACCTCTTATAAAGCCACTACTTGAATCAAAATGATTTATTTAATTTTTAACTTTGTTTCAAAAAGATAATCACCTGATGATTCATGCTCCTTTTGCATCTTTGCCATGGCCCCAAATATTTCATCTGGCATTTCTGCAGATTTTCTTATAGACATATCAATATGGATTTCAACAGTTTCAACCAGCGCTGCAACTTCATCTGATTCTTTGAAAATTGCACATACGTAGTGGTATAGCTTTTTATTTACGTTAAGCATTCTAAATCTAGGTGTTAATTTTTCACCTTTTAAACATTCTTTCAGATATCTAATATTTTGTTCAGCTGTAAAAGATGAATAACCCTTGGCAATATAATCTTCTCCAAAACCAAGACTGTTATAGAAATTGCTATCATAGTCCATAGGAATAGTTTGATAGAACCTTACATTCATATGTCCATTCATATCACACATGTCATCAGATACGATCACAGATGCACCTTCAGTTGGAAATATATCTTTCATAAAATTATTACGCTAGTTAAAAATGAATCGTTAGAATTTAATGGTGAGAAATAATCTATAGAAAAGCCATAAACTTCTTCATGTAGTTGAAAAACCCAGTGTTTATAAGGGTTTTAGGAGTAAAAACTACTCCCACTCAATAGTGACGATTTCTGAAACCCTTATGCCACATGACTTTGAGGGTGGCTGAAACCGAGTGTGTTGTAGACGGTTATTTTCAATTCACTCCCTTCCATCATTATCAATAACCTACCATATTCTAACTACACACTGTGTAGTAATGATTCTGAACTCGTTCGGATATGACTTGTTATGGGGTAACTGCCAAAAGGTTATCGCTAAAAAAACTAACCGCTCTAGCTGAAACCATTTTACGGATTTCATCTCTATCTACATTAAATTCTGTACCGCAAAGATCAAGCTCCTTATTAAGCCAATCAACAACAGTAGTTATCGCATTGCATTCAAGAAAAATAAAATGTCCCCCGCTAGCCAGCAAAACTAGATCTGAACGAGGAATATTCTCAGCATATCGAATCGCACCATAATTGGGACTCACAAGTTCATCATCTTTTGAAGCGATGATAAAAACCGGAAGTTCGATTTCAGCTAAACTCTCTTTTGTTATAGCAGAACCAACGGCAGGAGCCATCGAGAACACAGATTTTATACGTTCATCTTTATATGATGCTGAGGAATCTCGGAAGTCTACGTTACTAGAATCAGTTGCGAGTTCACAATCTTTCCCTCTTTCCTGACTAGCGCAGTAGGCACTCATTAGTTCAGGATCATATATCGCACCAGCCAAAGCAAGAACGGTATAACCACCTGACGAAAACCCAGCCGCACCAATACGATTTTCATCAATGACATTTACCCAATTTGAATCGTTTAATAAGTAGTCCAACAATACGCTAATGTCACGCGGACGATGCCAAACACTGATAACACCTTCGTCAGTGTTGTCTCGTGCCGTATTCATTGGATGGTTCAATGCAGCAACAATAAAACCGTTTTCAATAAGTGAATCTATGAGCCAAGTATGATTGGAATACTCTCCGCCACTACCATGACTCAATATGACAAGTGGAAACTTCTCCTTTTCTACTTCAACGTTGGGAAACCATATCTCATATGGTATCGAACGATCTCTGCTCGAATCTTCAAGAGTTCCGATGTTGTCACCAGGCGCAGAGCAGGAGGTGAGTAGTAGAACTAACAATATGTATCCGTTTTTCATTAGCTATTTCTCTATTCCCACTCAATAGTCGACATGACTAAAAAACCAGGGCTTATAAGGGTTTCCGAGGTGGTTTTTACTAGTGTGTAGTCCTCTAATGAGTTTGTAGTTGCCTTCAACCAAAAGTTGTCATCTCCAAATACTCTTCTAAGTTATTCTCAATCCATTCGAGAGTTTCAGTTTGTTTTCCCTGCCATTTCGTTTGTCTCAAAATTCCAACTATCCCACGAACAGATGCCCAAATATTGACTGCTTTTATCATGACATCTTTATCTGACTCATCAGGCATAAAAGATTTCAGTCCTTCGACTATCCCACCAAAGGATGTCTCGGATAGAGCTTTTAAATCAGGATAAAGAGAAAAATCTAATTCCGTATTCCCAAACATCAAATCGTAAATATGCGGGTAGTCCAATCCAAATCTTATGTAATGAGCTCCGTAACTTGAAAAATTATTGGTTAAATCTTTCATGCCTTCATTTAGAATTTGAAAACCTCTTCGCATCAACTCTGCTTTAAGATCATTTTTGTTTTTGAAATGTCTATAAAAGGCAGTATTTGAAACTCCAGCTTTCTGAGCAACCCTTCGCATATTAACTTTTTGCCAAGACTCTGCGACGCAAATTTCCCATGCGATTTCAACGAGTTGCTCTTTCAGACTTTCCTTGTGGTATCCCATATAAAATTATGTTTACTTAGTAAACATTTTCTTGTATTGTTGATGTTATCTTAGTAAACATAATAACAGGATTTGTAAATATAATGATGAAATATTTTTGTTTCCTTTCATTTATTTTCTGTTCTTTTCATTTAAGTGCTGCCACCTTGGACGTTGAAATCCAAGGCATCACCGACGGAGGCGTACTTCATTTAGCAATCTATAGTTCTAAGGAAGTTTTCGAATCAGATCGAGGCGGCAAACCTGGTTCACAACCTGGAATAGAGGCAGGTGTTGTAGAAAAAATTGGCAAAGGCACTTATAAAGGTTCTTTTGAAATCCCTCCTGGCACCTATGCAATTGGGGTATATATTGACGAAAATGAAAATGAGAAGCTTGATACTAACTTTTTAGGCATACCTAAAGAACAATATGGATTCTCTAATAATGCTAAGGCTTTCGGTATTCCTAAATTTGAAGCTGCATCCTTTGTCATTGATACATATAAAAAAGTTCAAATAGACTTGTAACCATGACAATAATATACGTACATGCTTTTTTTGCATTAGCAGCAGTACCAGTTGGTTTAAATATTTTCTTCAAAAAAAAGGGAACTAAGCAGCATAGATTCATTGGACGAGTTTGGGTTTCTTTTTTGTTGATCGTCTCTTTTACAGGGTTATTCATTACTTCACCAATGACGGACACAGTATTTAATCCTCGGTTCTATTCTTGGATACACCTCCTAATTCCTTTCACGGTTGGCAACTTAATTTATTCGGTTTGGAGCATTCGGCAATTCAAGAAAACTAAGTTGGAAAAGCATAAAAATGCACATATTCGTTCAATGGTAGGAGTATATTTTGGAGCACTTCTAGTTGCTGGTGCATTCACCTTAATGCCCGGGAGAATGTTTCATGAAATTATATTTGGATAACGGACTAGCTCAAATGTTAAAGACTAATAGTGACTGCAGCTAGTTTGTAACTACGAAATTTCTATAATTCAATGCTTTGAGAGTATTTGGCTACTCCCACTCGATGGTGGCAGGAGGTTTACTGGAAATGTCATAGCTAACCCTGGAGACATCTGCAATTTCATTCATTATTCGATTTGAAACAATTTCTAGAAGCTCGGGATCTAGTCTTGCCCAGCGTGCGGTCATAAAATCGATAGTCTCAACAGCTCTTAAAGTAATCACATAAGAATAACGTCGCGCATCACCCACTACACCTACGGACTTGACCGGCAGAAAAACAGCAAATGCCTGACTTACTTTATGATAGCAATCAGAGCGATGCAGCTCTTCAATAAAGATTGCATCCGCTTGCCGTAAAATATCGCAGTATTCCTTTTTGACTTCTTCCAATACGCGCACACCCAGCCCGGGGCCTGGAAAAGGGTGTCGGTAGACCATGTCATAAGGGAGTCCTAGTTCAAGGCCTATTTTTCTTACTTCATCTTTAAACAGTTCACGCAATGGTTCTACTAAGCCCATTCGCATATCGTCAGGCAATCCACCCACGTTGTGGTGAGACTTTATGACATGAGCTTTTCCTGTCTTCGACCCCGCGGATTCGATAACATCTGGATAGATAGTGCCTTGGGCAAGCCAATTCACATCTTTTAATTTTCCTGCTTCTTCTTCGAATACTTCAATAAACGTATTGCCTATTATTTTTCGTTTTTCCTCAGGGTCTGTGATTCCTGCCAGACCGGAGAGAAACTTAGTTTCAGCATCTGCTCGAAGCACTTTTATGCCCATATTATTAGCAAAGGTAGACATCACCTGATCACCTTCGTTGAGCCTTAGTAGTCCGTTGTCAACAAACACGCAAGTCAGTTGATCGCCAATTGCTTTATGCAAGAGCGCGGCAACCACTGAAGAGTCAACACCTCCAGACAAGCCCAGTAGAACTTTGTCTGATCCGACCTTATTGCGAATGGTAGTAATCGCATCCTCGATAATAGTTTCTGCAGTCCAAAGCGATTCGCAACCACAAATATCATGTACGAATCTTTCAAGAATATTTTGACCCTGCAGGGTATGAGTCACTTCCGGATGGAACTGAATACCATAGAGCTTTCGCCTTTCATCACACATTGAAGCAACAGGTGCACTCTCTGTGCGTGCGACTACTTGAAAACCTTCCGGAGCTTCAGTTACCTTATCCCCATGGCTCATCCATACATCGAGCTGTGAATTGCCAGTATTTGCAAGCCGATCCTCAATACCATCTAGCAATTTACTACTGCCTGTAACCTCAACCTGGGCAAAACCAAATTCAGATTTATCTGATGCTTTTACTTTCCCACCAAACTCTTCAGCCATAGTTTGCATGCCATAGCATATTCCCAATATCGGCACGCCGTAATCATAGACAACGGCGCTAGCCCGAGGCGATACCTCAGTGTGAGCTGACTCAGGACTACCAGAAAAGATAATACCTTGAGGATCAAATTCGGTTAGATGCTCTTCCTCAACCGCATAATCCCAAATTTCGCAATAAACCCCTGCCTCGCGAACTCGCCGCGCAATTAGCTGAGTATATTGGGAGCCGAAATCCAGAATGAGAATCTTCTGAGAATGAATATTTGCTGTCATTTTGCTAATCAGTTATCTGGAATCTAAAATAAAGTTGGGCTTTATGTTCATGCAATCCGAGCCAGAATAAATCAGACATAGACACAAGCTGAATATGCGACTCGATTGCTAACTCTTTCTAAAAGGTGTCTCGGTAAGTAATTTAGCATCCTAACTAACGCGGTAGTTGGGCGCTTCCTTTGTAATGCTCACGTCGTGAACATGGGATTCTGACATCCCGGCTCCAGTAATTTTGACGAACTGCGTCTTTGTCCGCATTTCAGCGATATCCTTACACCCTGTATAACCCATTGAAGAGCGTAGCCCACCCATCATCTGATGAACGATGGCAGACATAGGTCCTTTATAGGGAACCCTGCCTTCGATGCCTTCTGGAACTAGCTTTTCAGTGCCAGATTCAATGTCTTGAAAATAACGATCGCTGGATCCTTGAGAGTGCGACATGGCTCCTAGTGAACCCATACCCCGATAGGCCTTATAACTTCTACCTTGATAAAGTTCCACTTCACCAGGTGCTTCTTCGGACCCTGCTAATAGACTCCCTATCATTACTACGTTAGCGCCAGCAGCAATCACCTTGGCAATGTCACCGGAATATCGAATCCCGCCATCGGAGATAACACAGACATCAGTTCCTTTTACTGCTTCGACCACATTTGAAACTGCTGTTATTTGAGGAACGCCTACACCAGTAACGATCCGGGTCGTACAGATGGAGCCTGGGCCGATTCCGACTTTCACTGCATCTGCACCGGCTTTTACTAGATCTTTTGCAGCGGCAGCGGTAGCAATGTTGCCACCAACCACTGGAATCTCTGGATATCTGGTTTTAATGGACCTAACTTGATCAATCACACCCTGGGAATGTCCATGGGCCGTGTCTACAACAATTATATCTACTCCCGCTTCGATAATCGCATCTACTCGATCCGCAGCATCTGCACCTGTTCCAACTGCAGCTGCAGACCGAAGTCTTCCCATATCATCCTTAGCTGCATTGGGAAAATCTTCCGACTTACGAATATCTTTTAAGGTTATTAGCCCCTTTAACTCAAAACCGCCGTTTACAACCAAAATCTTTTCAATACGATGACGATGCAGCAGTTCTTTCACTTCATCAAGTTCGAAATTTTCACCAACAGTCACCAATTTTTCCTTTGGTGTCATGATGGTATCGATTGTTGCATCGAGGTTGACCTCGAAACGAACATCTCGACTGGTAACAATACCCGCTAAACCAGCGCTATCTAAAACTGGCATACCCGAAATATCGTTTTCTTTCATTAATGCGACTAAATCTCTGATAGTTGCAGTTACAGGAATGGTGAATGGGTCGCGCACCACTCCGCTTTCATATTTTTTTACGAGGCGAACTTCGCGAGCTTGTTTGTCGATGCCCATGCTCTTATGGATTACACCTAGGCCACCTTCTTGAGCCATCGCAATAGCCAAGCGAGATTCCGTCACGGTATCCATTGCCGATGAAATCAAAGGGATGTTTAACGCGATTGAACGCGTTAAATTGGATTCTAGGTTAACCGACTTAGGGAGAACATTTGAGTGGGCAGGGAGCAGCAAAACATCATCGAATGTTAGAGCCTCTTCAGCAATACGTAACATAAGATTACCACTATTCGCAAAAACGGCATTATACAGACGGGCTTTAATCTTGTACAGAAGGAACTTCAACCAGAGTTATTCAGGCTGGTCTATTCATTCACACCTCAAGACAATTAATTACGGCTATAGCGTAAAATATTGGTTTTAGCTAAGCTATGCAGACTAAGAAATCTATCTCTACAATCGCCATCCTTAACTTCTGAGACGCCGGAATGGACAAAACAAAACAATCAAACTTAGTCATTCAGAAATTAGCACAGGAACCTACCGTACATTTTTTCCTCACGGCAGTAGTAATATTTGTAATTTATGCAATTTCGCAAACTAACAGAGAAAATCTACTGGAAGTGGATCAACGAGAAATTGACGCGCGAGTATTCATACAGGAAATGACTACGGGCCAGCCTTTAAATGATGAGCAACGACAGTTTATTGCATCTAACTATGTTGAAGAACAGATACTTGTTAGAGAGGCAATCGCTTTAGGCCTGGACAATGATGCAAGAGTTCACGACATGCTTGCACAGAAAATGCGCCATGTTTTAAGCGGGGACGTTATACAACCCGCCGCTGATGATCTAAACAGTTATTATGAAGAAAACCTGGAGCGTTATCGAACTCTGCCTTTGGTATCGGTGAACGAGCTCGTCCTGAATACTCAAGATGAGCTGAGCGCAGAGGTCCAAGCCTTTCTAGACTCGGGCTCTGATGCAGAAATGATTTTAGCGGCAACTGCTGGCGATGAGGCTCCACTGCCAAATGTAAATCGCATCGACTTGGCGAATATTTTTAGCCCAGAGTTTAGCGAACAAGTTTTTAATGCAGAGTCTGAGAGCTGGGTTGGCCCATATTCTAGTAATCGTGGCCAGCATTGGCTGAAGATCATTGAACGTAGCGAAGCAAATTTACCCCCGTTAAACGAAATCACTGATCGAGTGAGACTAGACTGGATTGCCGAAGAAGAAGAAATATTGCTTCAACAAGAAGTCGACAAACTTTGGAATCAGTACACGATTGTTGTTGTCAATGAAGAAAATTAGTCGTTTATTAATAATACTGTTATCGCAGTCTTATGCTGCCAACTATTGCCTCTGCTCACGATATAGATGTTACTGGTGTGGCGCGGGTATTGATGTATGAGCAGGAAAACAATACATATCAACTTTCTATTGTCGACCAACAAGTTCCTCCAATTTTCAACATAGAAAGAATATTGCCAGAACGCTGCACAAGTTTAGACCCAAGTCGATTTAGTTATCGCTTCCAGTGCCAACCAAAATTAAACGTGGAAGACAGCATTACCTTTCCCTGGAGTTTTGAAGGAGTCGTTGTAATCGCGCAATGGGGTGACGGCAGTGACGTCTCTGGATTCTTTCCCGGCGACGGGAGCTTTGTAGAAGTTCCTCTTGCTCAGTTAAAAGCTGGAGCAGCCTCAATTTCAAGTTTAGCGATTACTTATCTTGAATTAGGTGCTGAACATATATTATTTGGAATTGACCACTTATTGTTCGTTCTAGGATTGCTTTTGTTACTCCAAGGTTTTTGGAAATTGATTAAAACAATTACCGCTTTCACAATCGCTCACAGCATTACCCTTGCTTTTGCTGTGCTTGGGATTTTTCCCGTTCCAAATGCACCTATTGAGGTTTTAATCGCCCTGTCTATCGTTTTTCTCGCTCGAGAAGTCATCATGGGACAGAGAGGTCATTTAACACTCGTTCATTCGAAACCGTGGATTGTAGCTTTCATTTTTGGGCTGTTTCATGGATTTGGGTTTGCGGGAGCTCTCGGAGAATTAGGGCTCAGTGACGCCGACATACCTCTTGCATTGCTCTTCTTCAACCTTGGAGTTGAAGCTGGCCAAGTGGCATTTATTGCACTATTGCTTGCTGCCAATCTGTTGTTCATGAAATTCTCAAAAGACCTAATCCCAAGCATGCAAAGAGGGCTTGCCTATGGTCTTGGTGGCATTGCAATGTTTTGGTTCTTGGAGCGCATTCCTGCACTGGTCATAGTTTGATGAACGCAGAAAGAAGCGTTGATATTGTTATAGTGGGCGCTGGATTTGCGGGCATGTATGCCCTCTACAAAATGCGGCGACTCGGCTTCGATGTTCAAGTCTACGAAGCCGGTGGAGGCGTTGGTGGAACCTGGTATTGGAATCGCTATCCGGGTGCCCGATGCGACGTGAATAGCTTAGAATATTCTTATCAGTTTTCAGATGACTTGCAACAAGAATGGAACTGGTCTGAAAAGTATTCATCTCAACCAGAAATTCTTGACTACGCAAATCACGTTGCCGATCGTTTTGACCTGCGTGACAGCATTCAATTTAATACCCGAATTGTCAGTTTGCAATTTGATGAAAGCAGGAAACTTTGGCTCGGTGAAACGGAGCAAGGAGAATATTTTCTTGCTCACTACTGCATCATGGCAACTGGTTGTCTATCAAAACAAAATATTCCAGAATTTAAAGGACTAGAAAACTATTCCGGTGAGTTATTACACACTGGTCAATGGCCCCATGGGGAAGTAGATTTTAGCGGGAAGTCTGTGGGCATCATTGGCACTGGTTCTTCTGCAATTCAATCTATACCGATAATTGCTCAGCAAGCGCGAAAGCTCACAGTTTTTCAGCGCACAGCGAGCTTTTCTATTCCAGCGCATAACTCGGCTATGGATAAAGCTTATGAGCGGGAAATAAAAGCTAACTATGCCGAGTTTAGAGAACAGAACGCCCAGCGCTATGCAGCCTTGAACAACAAGCCTAATCCAGCATCTGCCTTAGAAATAAGTGAAAGTGATAGGGAAACAATCTACGAACAACGGTGGCTCGATGGAGGCCTACCATTTCTAGCGAGCTTCAATGATCTTGGCATCAATGCTACTGCAAATGCTACGGCAGCAGATTTTGTGCATCGAAAAATAAAACAGATCGTTACTGACCCGAAAGTCGCAGCGATGCTTTGTCCGGAAACTGTTATGGGGTGCAAGCGCTTATGTGTCGACACCAACTACTACGCAACTTTTAATCAAGATAATGTTGAGCTAGTTGACGTCAATGCATCAGCGATTGAGTGCATAACGAAAACTGGCCTGAAAACAACCAGCACAGAATATCAGTTTGATTCGCTCATCCTAGCAACAGGTTTCGATGCTATGACTGGCGCACTTCTCTCTATCGACATAAAAGGACCATCAAATCAAACCCTCAAAGACCATTGGCAGGATGGACCAACTAATTTTCTTGGCCTATCCATCAATGGTTTCCCTAATCTCTTTATGATCACAGGACCAGGTAGTCCTTCAGTCCTGGCAAATATGATTGTTGCTATTGAACAACATGTCGATTTTATTGCTGATCTTTTGGTTTCAATGCGTGATGCAAATCAAATGCGGGTAGAAGCGAGTCTCGAAGCAGAACTGAGCTGGGTTGAAACGGTAAACCGAATTGCTGATCAAACTTTATTTCCCCGGGGCTGCAAGTCTTGGTACACCGGTTCAAATATCCCTGGCAAGCCTCGTGTTTTTATGCCCTATCTTGGCTACCCTTCCTACGTAGAAAAATGTAACAAAATAGCGGCAGAAGGTTATCGTGGATTCGATTTTGCTTAGTGTGTTCTGATGATTTCACCTTACGCCGATGGAATAAATCGAGGACTCCGTTAATCTTTATTTCCTCGCTATTAATTTATTGATTTTGATATTGCTGGTGACAGCTTTCACAGGGAGGGTATAGTAAATTATTCCCTGCTTCCGACAAAGCCTCTTCATTTCGAGCCTCAACTGCAGCGATAACGGCTCTGGCGGCTGCAATCATTTGACTGTTATACGATTGCCACTCGATTTCTTGCGCTAAGCGCTCTTCACCCTCCCCCGCACCGCCACGGGCTAGTAAACCGCCGGCACCTATAACCGAGAGCGCTGCATTCTGGACCTCTAGCCACTGAGCATCGCTTTCCAGTTGATAGGCACCCCAAATGGTCGCTGTGGTTGGAGTAATTATTCCATTCATAATCTCTTTAACAGAGAGCAGAGGTGACGAGCTATCTTCGTCTTGGGAAACACCAGACGAGCTCAAACCAAAAATCACTAACCCTATGATAATATTGATTTTTATTTTCATTTTTACAGCGGCCTCTATTCTTTGAACCATCAAATTCTGGCAAAATCTTGAATAAGGAATGATACACACCAATTCTTAAATTTCTTCTATTTTCCAAGCTTTTTATTTTAAACTAAAGTACTTCAAATCATCTGATTTCATTAAACATTTTGTGACAAATCTGCTTTAATCTGTGCTCATTCTTACCTCTCTTGTTAAGCCACTAAGATGATTGCGGCGGAGATGCTCACAAACCTTTTAACTTAAGGGAATTGCTCCATGAAAATTTTCTCTCTAAAGAAATTTCTTACAGTCTGCTGGTTAACAATTTCAGTTACTCAGGCAAATGCAGATTTGTGGGACGAAGTAGAACATGGCTACGCTGATAGTGATGGCGTGAGTATTCACTATGCCACTATCGGAGAAGGTCCCTTAGTAGTCATGATCCATGGCTTTCCTGACTTTTGGTACAGCTGGCGCCACCAAATGGAAGGCTTAAAGGATAGCTTTAAAGTAGTTGCTATTGATCAACGTGGCTACAACCTAAGTGATAAGCCAGAAGGCAATGAAAACTACAGTATGCGTCACCTGGTAGGAGATGTAGCAGCGGTAATCACGCACTTGGGAGAGGAAAAGGCTACCATAGTGGGTCATGATTGGGGCGGTAGTGTTTCCTGGCAATTTGCTTTTGCTTTACCACAAATGGTCGAAAATTTGGTCATACTAAACCTCCCGCATCCTAATGGAATGGCACGAGAATTATCTTCAAATGCCGAACAACAAGAAAACAGCAGTTATGCTCGCACTTTCATCGAGGGCTCATCGTCTGACCCTGACATCTTATTCGGTGGTCCTATGACTGCAGAAACTCTGTCGTTTTGGGTAGCAGATGCAGAAGCGAGAGAGAAATACACCCAAGCATTCCAAAAGTCTAGCTTTGATGGAATGCTTGCTTACTATAAGCAGAACTACCCAAGACCTAGCTCCAGTTCCACGGCGCCCCCAAAAGCACCTCAACTTAATGTTCCTTTGTTAGTGTTTCACGGGTTGCAGGACACCGCACTTCATTCTGACGGATTAAATAACACCTGGGATTGGAATGACAAAGATACCACTATAGTATCGGCTCCTACGGCAAATCATTTTGTGCAACAAGACGCAGCAGAACTAGTCACTTCGACAATAAAATGGTGGCTAGAGGCAAGACAATAAACCGTAAATATCGTCATTTATGACGATATGCATTATTAGCAATTGGATTTACTATTTCACCATTTCGTACTATGAGGACTAGAAATGAAAAAAACTTTACTAACTATACTTAGCCTATTCGTGAGCTCTCAGGTTTTCGCTGCTGATGCAGCAGCAACTCGAGAAAAAGTTGAACAAGCTTTAGGCGGAAGCATTCGCGACGAAGCAGAAGTTACACGTGACACTAACCGGAAACCAGCAGAAGTTTTAGAATTCTTCGGCCTCGAAGATGATATGAAAGTATTAGAAATATCGCCAGCGACTGGTTACTGGTCTAAATTTGTAGGCCCTACTCTATGCAACAACGGCGGAGAATTAGTTTTTTCAGTTGGTGTAAATAGCGCTTTCAAAAGTAATGTTATGACTCTTGATGGACTGGGCTGTTCTTCAGCGATTAATGATGAAATTAGTCTAGGCGACATTCCAACATTTTCCTTCGATGATGATCAATTCGATATGGTTCTAACTTTTTGGAACCTGCACAACCCTTCAGCAGAAGGTCGTAGAAATATGAATGAAGCCGTATTCAATGCGCTTAAATCCGGGGGAATCTATGGCGCTGTAGACCACACCCGTCGCCATTTAGAGCCTACTTCAAGGGCCGCACAAAATGGCCGTCGACTGGACCCTGTGTTGGTTATCAAAGAAATGATCGATGTTGGGTTTGAGTTCGTAGATTTCAGTCCCATGCACTACCATGCGGAAGACAATCTAATGCAAGAAGTTGGCACCCCAGGGGTAAGAGGAAACACAGACCGATGGACTCTGAAGTTCCGTAAGCCTTAAGTAATGCTAGTTAGAAAAGGGAGACTATGTCTCCCTTTTTTCTTTGCATTATCGGCATTAAAACCTACAAAAAATTAGTAAGAAAACAGATAAATATCATGACTTCAATTATTTACCCTACTACTAATCTGAAACAACTTGAGCAGCTCAATATCGTAAAAGGTGAAGGCATTTACGTTTATGACGAAGCTGGTAATCAGTACTTAGAAGGGTTAGCTGGCCTTTGGTGCGCTTCATTAGGTTATGGAAATGAAGAACTTATCGATGCCATTACACAACAATTAAAAACCTTGTCTTACTCCCACATGTTTGGTGGTAGAACTCACAATGTAGTGATGCAATTAGCTGACAAGCTGAATGAAATGCTGCCTGTTGAAAATGGTAAAGTTTTTTTTGCGAATTCTGGCAGTGAGGCAAATGACTCACACATGAAAATGCTGCGATATTACTTCAACGTAACTGGAGAGCCGCAAAAGAAAAAGATCATTGCACTCGAGCGGTCGTATCATGGTGTCACTCTTGCAGCAGCCTCGCTGACCGGACTGCCAGCTAACCACACTCACTTTTCTTTACCAGTTAAAGAGTTGGGTATTTTGCGTACCGACTCACCGCATTACTACAGAAGTAGAATAGACAATGAATCTGAGCGAGAGTTTTGCACGCGTATTCTCAACAACCTAGAAGAATTAATAATAAAAGAAGGTCCAGAAACAATTGCCGCTTTTATCGCAGAACCAATCGGTGGGGCAAGTGGAGTTGTCGTCCCGCCAGATAGTTACTTTCCTGAAGTAGAAACCCTTCTAACCAAGTATGACATTATGCTGTGGAGTGATGAGGTTATTTGCGGGTTTGGTCGAACCGGAAATGATTTCGGTTGTGAAACTATGGGTTTTAAACCTCAATTACTTTCGCTTGCCAAGCAATTATCTTCCGCTTATCTGCCAATCAGTGCCAGCGTAATACCAGACTATATGTATGAAGCTATGGTAGAGCCTAGCTCTCAAGTGGGAGTATTTGGCCATGGCTACACCTATTCAGGGCACCCAGCAGCCTGCGCCGCAGCGTTAAAGACTTTGGAAATATACCAGAGAGACAAACTTTTTGAACATGCCCGAGAAATGGGTAGCTACATGCAGAATCGCTTAAGGGAATTTTCAGACCATCCAATAGTCGGTGAAGTCAGAGGCCGAGGGCTATTAGCCGCCGTAGAATTGGTTGCCAACAAAAATACCGGAGAGAGTTTTGAAGATGCTAGCGTTGGGGCATTTGCCAAGCAATCCTGCCAGGATCATGGTTTATTAATTAGGGCTGTGGGCGGCAATTCAATTGCATTCTGCCCGCCACTAATTATTAACACTGAACAAATCGATGAAATGATTGAAAAGTTCAGTCAAGCCTTACAAATAACGCTCGATTACGTTTCCGCTGAAGGATTAATTAAACACTGAGTTTACGAGAATATTACTATGGAATTAATAGTCAGAACCGTCATTTTATTTTGTTGTGTCACCTTAGCCGCTTGTAGTCAGGAAGATTCTTCGAATGTAACGAATAACACTGCAAATCAAAACGTTGACCTGATCCTAACAAACGGCAAAGTACTGACTGTCGATGATCAGTTTTCGATTCAAAACACAGTAGTTGTCAATGACGGCAGGATAGTTGCTACAGGCGATGCATCACTAACATCACAATATGCCAGCGATAACGTAGTCGACTTAGATGGCAAAGTGCTCATGCCTGGGTTTAATGATTCCCACACTCATATTCGGGGTCGCCCTCAACGCTATATTGAACTAGGAGACGTCACTTCAATTGTAGAGATTCAGGAATTAATTCAAGCCAAAATTGTTGAAATAGGCGAAGGTGAATGGATAACAGGTTATGGCTGGTCCGAAGATGAACTGGACGAAGGCAGAAGACCTTTGCGAACCGATCTCGACTTAGTAGCCCCAAATAACCCAGTTACTTTAACTAGAGCTGGCGGGCATAGTGCTGTAGTTAACAGTCTCGCCTTGGAACTAGCCGATGTAACGCTTGAAACCCCGCAACCTGACGGCGGAGTTATAGAACGCGGTGATGATGGTCAGCTCAATGGAGTAATCCGTGAGCGACAAGAAATTGTTGGTCGCTTGGTTCCTGACTCTACTTACGATGAACTCATCTCTAGCCTGGAAGTTAACTTAAACGATTTACTCAGCATGGGAATTACTTCAATTACAGATGCGTCAAAACCCCCTAGTCAATTCGCCATGTGGGAAGAACTTTATGAAAATGCCGAACTTTCATTGCCTCGTTCTGCAGTGCAGTTCCAGTGGTTCGATTTAGAGGGCATTAATGAAGTCAAAGCGCGGGTTGGTGATGGTACCGACTTCCTGAGAGTGGGCCCTATAAAGGTATTCGCCGATGGCGGATTTACCGGGCCAGCAGCTTACACATTGGAACCTTATCATAATCAGGGTGAGTATCGTGGCTACCTGAACATGCCTGAAGAAGAATTAGTTGCTCACTTAAATGAAATTCATGATGCAGGATGGCAAATGGGAATTCATGCTATCGGTGATGCAGCTATCGTCTTGGTAGTAAATACATTAGCTGATGCGCTTGAACGCAATCCCCGCGAAGATCACCGCCATTATCTAAACCATTTTTCCATGCGACCACCCGAGCTAACGATGGAACTTATGGCCCAGCACAAAATTCATATCACTCAACAGCCGAATTTTACTTACACTCTGGAAGGTCGATATGTAGAAAACCTGGATGGCTGGCGCTTACAGCACAATAATCCTGTGCGCTCTCCAATGGATCATGGCATTACAGTCGCCATATCAAGTGACATACTGCCAATTGGTCCTATGGTTGGAATTTACGCAGCAACTACACGCAAAGGAATGACAGGCGCTGTTTACGGACCAGACGAAATAATTAGTCGTGAAGAAGCTATTCGCGCTTACACATTGCTCGGAGCATTCCTCAATTTTGAAGAAAATGTTAAGGGCTCGTTAGAACCAGGAAAATTTGCCGACATGGTCGTGCTCTCTGAAGATATTTTAACTATTGAAGAAGAGCGCATTATGGATATTGAGATCGAACAGACTTATGTTGACGGAAAATTAGTGTATAGCCTCGAGTAAGCGTGATTTACTGCAGCAAAAAAAACGACACTCCAGTGTCAGCTTATTAGACAATCCTGCTAGTAAGGCAATGTATTTGTTATACTATCCTATCTGCAGTTCCTAATTTAGTTGAATCCTTGTAATGTCGAAAAAGCCTACCCTTTTAGCAAAGCAGTTCCTTTTCTTTGCAATTTTTTACTATTCCCCAGTCTGGAGCGATGAGAACCCAGACCTTCTATTAGAAACAGATGGAGGTTATAACTTACACATACACAGTCGTTTACAACCTCTCGCGATCAACCAAATTCACAGTTGGCTGCTGGAATTAAAAGATGAATCGGGAGCCGTAACGGCAGCCTCAATATCTGTCGTCGGTGGTATGCCTGAACACGATCACGGTTTACCCACTCAACCGCAAGTTACTGAAGAAGTCGAACCCGGTAGCTATCTCATCGAAGGAATTCGCTTCCACATGCCTGGAAAATGGCAAATGCAATTCTCAATCCAAGTTAATGGAATTGTCACCAATGCTCTTTTGGAATTTCAATTGTGAACAAAAAGATCATGGTCGCGTTAATATTTACTCCAGTACTCGCCTATATCGCCTGGAATTTTTCGTTCAGCCCTGGCGCTAAAAATTGGACTGCATCTGAAATTGAGTTACTACAATCGCTCTCATTAGACCGTCTACCAGCGCTTCCCAAGGTGCCCAGTAATTATTTTGCTGACTCCCCTGATGCAGCCAAATTTGGTCATGCACTTTATTTTGATAAAAGAATCAGTGGGAATAATTTGGTTTCCTGTGCCACATGCCACCAACCGGAGAAAATGTTTACTGATGGACTAGCACTGGCCATGGGGACTGAGTTGGGCCCACGCCATACTCCTAGCCTTGTTGGGATTTCTTACAGCCCCTGGTTTTATTGGGATGGACGCAAAGATAGCCAATGGGCCCAGGCCCTAGCGCCATTAGAAACAGCCCATGAACACAACACAGATAGGTTACAAGTAGCTAGGCTAATTTCTAAAGATGAAAGTTACCGACAGCAGTATGAGCTGATTTTCGGCCCATTGCCTTCTATTCCAGCATCCCCCCTTGCGGCCTCACCCCATGGGGATGATGCTTTGAAGGCAGCTTGGTCCTCATTGACTACCGACCAACAGAGTCAAATTTCTCAAGTATTTAGCAATCTAGGCAAAGCTTTGGCCGCTTATCAAAGAAAGCTACTTCCTGGCCCAACACCATTTGATGACTATGTTAGATAGCCTTTCCGTAGAAGGCGACTCTAGTGACGAGCTCTTGACGCGCTCGCAAGCCGCCGGACTTGGACTTTTTATTGGTAAAGCGCAATGTGTGACCTGTCATAACGGGCCGCTACTCACTAATCATGAGTTTCATAACACAGGTGTGCTGGCAATAAGTGACCAACTTCCCCCAATGGGACGATACGACGGGATTCGAATAGCAAGGAAAGATCCTTTCAATTGCCTGGGTGAATTTAGTGACGCCGCTAGTAGCGAATGTCTGGAACTTAGATTTTCTCGAGACACTAACGATTTAGTCGGCGCGCAAAAAACTCCAACACTACGCAATATAGCGATTACTGCGCCCTACATGCATGGCGGCCAGATTAAGACCCTCAAGGAAGTGATAGAACACTACAATGAAGCTCCCATCTCAATGCTTAGTCACAACGAAGCTAAGCCTCTTGGATTAAGACCTCTACAACTTCGTCAACTGGAAGACTTTCTTAATATTCTGAGCGCACCATTAGCAACTGACCCAAAATGGTTGAGCGCTCCAATTCCTTAGGGTCGCTTCTGACTTCTGAAGACCAGAACTATCACGTAACACGTCAAGATATTTAATCTGACAAAGCAAAAACCCAGACTACACCACCTTGAGGAACAAAGGTCCGAGTACCTCTTTGCTGATCAATTCTCGCGGTCATGCCTGCAGCATCAACACCCCAGCCTGACTGCACTGCAACGTACTGTTTGCCATCTACTGAAAATGTCGATGGGACACCGATGATTCCAGAGTTAGTACGAAAACGCCAAAGCTCTTCACCGCTACTTGCATCATGAGCACGGAAATATCGATCACTGGTACCCCCGCTGAAAATTAGATTGCCACCAGTAGTAAGAATGCCACCCCAATTATGTGACTGGAATTCGACAGACCAAACCTCTTCACCGGTGTTCATGTTCCAAGCTTGAATCTCGCCAATATTGCCTTCGGGTTCACGAAGCGTGAACTCTGTCCGCGCACCTGTATAGGAGCTACCAGGCATATACGTAACTTCCCTTCCTTCTATTACCCCGCAATGATTTTCGTTCACAGGAATATAAACTAACCCAGTATCCGGATTATATGCTGCAGGCGGCCAGTCTTTACCGCCCCAGAGGGATGGACAGAAGTCTACCGACTCGCCAGTAGCCGGAGTATGTTCTGGATCATAAGTTGGGCGACCAGTTTCGGGATCAATTGACGAAAAAGCATTTTGATAAACATAGGGCTCAGCATCAACAAATCCTATGCGGTCAGCTTGACGTTCTAGAGTCCACAAATAACCGTTACGACCAGGGTGTACCAAAGCGTTAAACTCTCGGCCGGCACGCTCCACTGGCATTAATATAGGAGTTGAAACTTCGTCCCAATCCCAAGAACCATTCCAATGATACTGGTGATGCGCGCGGATCTCACCACTATCCACGTCCAGTGCAATTACTGAATTAGTATAAAGATTATCGCCAGGGCGTTGATCGCCGATCCAGGGGCCAGGGTTTCCTGTTCCAAAATAGGCCAGCCCTAGGTCCGGATCATAATGCCCAGGAATCCATACTGCAGCACCACCGGTTCGCCATGACTCACCAGGCCATGAATCGTTACCAGGCTCGCCTGGCCCAGGCACGGTATAAGTGCGCCACACTTCATTTCCGGTTTCTGCATCCAACGCGACCACGAATCCGCGTATTCCCAACTCCCCACCAGATGTACCCACCATGATCTTTCCATCAACAGCGAGTGGAGCCATGGTGATGTAATAGCCAAAAGAATTGTCTTGAACCGCTTTGTCCCAAACCTTTTCTCCAGTAGCAGCATCCAGAGCAATCACTCTTGCATCCAAGGTGGCCATATAGACTTTGTCCCCATAGAGCGCAACACCGCGATTAGTCCGATGAAACGCGATATAGGTAGCAGGAAGATCATGTTGATAACGCCAGAGCAGATCGCCACTAGCGGCATCGATCGCATAAAGCAAATTACCTGGAGTCGTAATAAACATTACTCCGTCATTAACAATGGGAGGCGATTCGTGTCCACCGAGTACACCAGTAGAAAATGACCATACTGGCTCCAAATCACTAACATTACTCGCCGAAATTTCATCGAGAGAGCTATAGCCCCAGCCATCCAGTGTGCCTCGATAAGAAAGCCAATTGTGATCTTCCGGATTAATCAAACGCTCATCAGTTACAGAGTTGTAATTCTCAATGGAGAAATTCGTAGATTGGGCCGCAACACTAAACGACAGTGCGCCAAATACAATAAAGGCGACAATAGATCTTAGTTTTTTAACAACGTACATAAAATTCCCCTTGTTAGTAATTCTTTCACAAGCTGCGTAATTCGATTTTCAGTATTTTTTTAAAGTTTATAAGCGACTAATTGACCTGGCACTCCACTACCGCTTACAGCGATGACAATGTACTGTTCGCCATTGAGAAAATAGGTCATGGGCGAACCAGTCTGAGGTGCAGGTAACTTTATTGCACCGACCTCTTCCCCTGTCGCCTTATTGTAGGCTCGCAGCATTGCCCTGCGTTCGCCGTTTGCATCTGTGGTTAACTCCGCTTCACCCGCAAGCACCAAAGTCTTTGTTACTAAGCTGCCAACAGAAGCTCCTTGACCAGTACGTGGCAAGTCCAATTCAGCCAGCAAAGGGTGATTAACAATTCGGTCAGGAGTTTGCCCGTGGGGTATCTGCCAGGCAATTTCACCTTGAGTTAAATCTATTGCCGTAAGTCTTCCATAAGGAGGTTTTAATAAAGGAATTCGATCTACTAACAATCCTATAGGTGGAGTTCCTCGCGTAGAAGTTGGTCGCTCTCTTTGAGCAACATTAAATTCTGTGCGACCACCACCAACCGTAGAACCTGCTCCCCCAGAGGTACGTGGACCTGAAGTGGCACTACCCTGTATATAGGCCATATCAGATTGACCAGGATACGGCGGAACTACAGCCAGACTTGTCACCGAGCTATTTGAAATTACATACAAAATATTAGTTTCTGGGTCATAAGAACCGCCCGGCCAATTAGTCCCACCACCAGTGGCTGGAGCCATCAAGGTGCCAAGTGGCCCATCAATATTACTAACGACCGGCGGTGTAAAAATAGGACCCATTTTATGCCAGCTTGCAATCTCCAATGCTCGTGCATGTAATTCTGGTGTGAAATCAACAAGATCACCTTCAGCTACTCCTTGTCGATCATAAGCAGGAGGTTTACTAGGAAATGGTTGAGTTGGCGAGTACCACTCGCCGGGAACATCACCAATTTCTACAGGCATCTCTTCAATCGGCCAAATAGGCTCTCCAGTAATCCGATCAAACACATAGAGGTAAGCTTGTTTTGTTGGTTGTGCGACAATTTTCCGTAATTGTCCATCGATAACTACGTCGGCCAATATTGGTGCACAGGGAATATCATGATCCCAAATGCCATGATGCACTAATTGATAGTGCCATTTACGCTCCCCAGTATTCAGATCTACAGCAACAAGAGATTCTGAAAATAAATTATCTCCAGGCCGATAAGCACCATAGTAGTCACCCGTCGCGGCTTCTACGGGGAGATAAACAGTTTCTAATTCAAGATCGACAGAAATCTGAGCCCACACGCCAGTATTACCTGTATAAGCACTCGACTCTTCCAACCAGGATTCATTCCCATATTCCCCAGGAAAAGGAATTGTATGAAAAATCCATAACCGCTCGCCCGTGCGAACATTGAACCCACGCACAAAGCCTTTAACGTTTTCACGACTGCTAGGATTTCCACCGGTACGATGTGCCGCGCCAACAATTACTACATCATTTGCAACAATAGGCGTTGAATGCAAACCTATTTCACCCGTAATCAAATCGATTTGTTGGTCAGCGTTTTGTTTTAGATCAACGATACCATTTCGGCCAAAATCAGGGATGCGCGCACCTGTGTTCGCATCCAACGCAATCATTTGATAGCCAGGAGTGACATAGATAATGCGTTCGTTATCTCCACTTCGCCAGTGAGCTAAACCTCGGCCTGATAATTGCCGAGGAGCGTACGTACCACGCTCCCCCTCATCCAAACTGTACATCCACAGAACTTCGCCACTCGCAGCATCCAGTGAAACTACGGCTCTACGAGACCCCGCTGTTGTGAAAATCCTGCCATTCACCATTAGCGGTGTAGATTGATATCGATACTCAGGGCTAGGGCCAAAGTTTGCGGCACTAAACCGCCAGGCAATTTCCAGATCAGAAAAGTTACTGGCATCAATCTGATCCAGCGCTGAATAACGGGTGTGGCCCAAGTCTCCACCGTAACTCGGCCACTCCCCATCTGGTGCGCCTTGTTGTGCGTTAAGACTTATTGAAAATACCGCAAGCAGGAAGAATACACTGTGCTTTACTTCATTCATGGAATTACCTATTTCTTTGGATCTTGTTATTGATCGTCTAAATCGGCTTTTGAGTGACCTAATATTTATTCTGGCAACGGCCTTACAGGCTGAAGATTTAACAAGAAGTTTAGCACATTCTGAGCCTATTCATGGAAAACTCCAGCCCTGTAAAAACCTTCAGAAAAGAGACATCTCCTTGAAATTCAAGTAGTATCTGAGCCTACAAATATCACGAAAAAGCTTAGTAAGAGCCGCACGCAGATGCAAAAACGTGTAATTATTCAATCACTACAACTATTGAGCCTTACGTTTCTGATGGGAGCTGCATACGCGCAGCAAATAGACCTGTCTAATCAAACCTGGTCAACTGAGGTTATTCGTAAAAGTGGGCAGGCTGTAATTCCCCTCTATGACGGCTGGTATCCCAATGAAGATGGCAGCAAAACTATATGCTTCAGTTATTTCAATATGAATTCCGAACAAGCCTTAGATATTCCTTTGGGTGATGAGAACTACCTAGAGACAGACTATCCAGGGCTCGATTTAAGTACCGCTAATATTCCGACTCATTTCGACCCACTGCCTCCACGTTATCGCCATGTGTTTTGCGCATTTACTGTCAATGTACCAGCTGGATTCAATACCAATCACCGAATCACTTGGCATCTATCAAGCAACCGCTTCAGCTTAGATGTGCCAGGCAAAGTACTTCCTCCTTATGTACTCGATGAACCCCATTCTCTTGGTCGCGGCGATCTCGCACCATTGGTGAAATTACAAAGAGACGAAGCTGGCAACCGAGGGCGCACAGGGATACATGCCAGAAAGACCTTAAACACTTCTGTTGGTGAGGCTGTCTCATTACGAGCTTGGATTGAACATCCCGACGAAGTAGTCTGGGTGGGCTGGTCCCATCACAGTGGCCCGGGCAATGTAGCGTTCGATAATAAAGAATACGAAATACAAACTAACGATGGTCTCGCTAGCGTACAAGCAAGATTTACCAAACCCGGAGACTATGTCATTCGGATGCAAACTATCGACAGCATAGCTGCGTTTGAATTTTATTGCTGTCACACTAATGCCTACTTTAATGTCAACGTGAGCAACTAACTGGGAGCCGCGCATGATTCAACTTAAAAACCTTACTCAACTTTGCCTTTCAATTTATGTCATTGCTGCATTTAGCACGCAGTCACTCGCACAAGAAGCTCCAAATTACTCGAAAGATGTAGCGCCGATTCTTCAAGAGAAATGTGCAGCCTGCCATAACCCTGAAGGCATAGGCCCAATGCCATTATTAACTTATCAACAGGTGCAACCCTTTGCGGCACTGATTCATGACCGAACCAGCAAAAGAATTATGCCTCCCTGGCACGTAGACCCAGGCATCGGCATTCAGAGCTTTAAGAATGACGCATCGCTGAGTGACGCAGAGATTGATACCATCGAAGCATGGGCAGAAGCAGGTGCCCCAGAAGGTAACCCTGCGGACTTGCCAACTCCGATCACTTTCCCAAGTGGAGCTGAATGGCAGTTAGCTGATCAACTTGGTCCACCTGATTTAATTATCAAATCTTCTCCTTTCGACGTTATTGCCAACGGTCAAGATCAGTGGTGGACGCCTAGCGTTCCATTCGCAGGATTAGATCAAGAACGATTTCTCAAAGCTGCAGAATTCAAGCCGTCTTATCCCCTCGGCAAAAAAGTTGTACACCATGGTCATGCTGTACTGGTGCCCGAAGATGGAGGCCGCCAAGTAGCATTAGCTCGCTATGGCGTTGGCAAATCTTGGGAAATGTTTCCGGAGGGAACGGGCATGCGCGTGCCAGCAAACGGCAATATTGCCTGGAATTTGCACTACTTCCCAGTCGGAGCAGAAGGCGATGACGATGTGGTCGAGGTGGGCCTTTGGTTTTATCCAGAGGGCCAGCAGCCAGAAAGAGAAACTGTAGGCGAAGCAATGTTTCGAGTCGATGGTTTAAAAGGTATGGCTCGAGGTCAAGATATCGTTATTCCTCCTCATGGTTATCAAGTATTGCAGGGCACTCATCGTCTCGACGCACCAGCAGTGATTCATAGCTACCGCCCGCATTTACACATGCGCGGCAAAGTGATGACAATGGAAGCGATCCTGCCAAACGGCGACAAGGAAGTGCTGAGTCAGGTCAACAAGTACGACCATAATTGGCAGATTGCTTATATTTATGAAGATGATGTAAAACCACTTTTGCCTACTGGAACTATCCTGCAATTTACTTCGGTCTTCGACAATACTGCGAATAATCCAATCAATCCTGATCCAGAACAATGGGTAGTGTTTGGACGGCGGGGCGTAGATGAAATGAGTCATGCATGGGTGGGCATTACTTATATTAATGAAGAACAATACACACAAGCAGTTGCGGAAAGACGAGCGCAACAAGAAACACTCCGTATCCAGTAGTTTTTCGCCAACAACCATACAGGTGGAATAGAAAGGAAGTCTTATGCTAGTCAGATTGTTATTGCTGATTGTTGCAGTAATGCCCTCAATACTGAACGGTCAGCAATTACAACAGGCAACGTTTACCGACAACCAAGCACAAACTGGGGCGTCGGTTTACAGTCAGAGTTGTGCCGCATGCCATCTGCCGGATCTGACCGGCTCATTCGAAGCTCCCGCTCTCAACGATAATAACTTCCGAACCAATTGGTCTAATCGAACTGTCGCGGAACTTATTGACCTATTGCAACGCACCATGCCGCCCCAGGCACCAGCTTCACTTTCTGAACAACAATACATTGAAGTAGTCGCCTATCTATTGCGCGAGAATAACATTGCAGCTAGCACAACAAGTCTTGCGACAAACTCCGATGCTGTAGTTTTTATCAGTGAAAGTGAGACTGATCAAGCACCACTGGTTCAGCGCACACCTGTTCCAGGCCGCGCAGGCACCATCCCAACACCGAGTACTCGAAATTCAGTGCCAGAAATAGCCACCATTTATCAGAGTGATCGCGCCATAACGCGATCTTTCATGCCCGTGTCAGGTTATGAAAATATATCTACGGCAGAATTAGCTAATCCCGATCCCGCAGATTGGACTTATTGGCGTCGATCTCCGAAAAGTCAGGGATTCAGTCCGCTCAATCAAATTAACAAAGAGAACGTATCCAGTCTAAGTCTAGCTTGGGTGTGGGGTATGGAGCCTGGTCGTAGTCAGCCAGCTCCCTTAGTCCGCAACGGCATAATTTATATTCCAAATTTTGGCAATGTTATCCAAGCCATAAATGGGCGAGATGGCACTTTATTGTGGGAATATCAAAGACAATTTCCTCAAGATGGCCGTCAAGGTGGTCCACTTCGGACTTTGGCTATGTGGGAAGACATGATTTATGTAGCAACGACAGATGCCCACCTGGTAGCACTGGATGCGCGAACTGGCGCAGTGCGATGGGATGTAGAAATCGCAGATGAAGGCTTAGGCTATTCTAATACCAGTGGACCAATCGTTGCGGATGGAAAAGTAATTAATGGTATAACCGGCTGTACTCGCTTTTTTGAAGAAAGCTGTTTTATTACTGGTCACGATGCCCGCACTGGCGAGGAATTATGGCGCACCTATACTATCGCCCAACCAGGGGAGTTCGGCGATGACACCTGGGGTGGCCTGCCTCTAGAATTTCGAGGTGGAGGAGACGTTTGGGTAACTGGCAGTTGGGATCCAGAATTAGAGTTGGTATTTTTTGGTGTTGCACAAGCTAAGCCTTGGATGGCTGCGAGTCGTGGGTTAACCACCGACGATGAAACTCTCTATACCAATTCAACCCTGGCAATAAATCCCGAAGATGGCTCCATCGTCTGGCATAGACAACATGTACCAGGCGAGTCCTTAGATATGGATGAGGCATTCGAACAGGTTCTAGTTGATTTATTCGATGAGCCTTTTTTACTCACTATTGGCAAAAGTGGCATATTGTGGAAGCTAGATCGACGTACAGGAGAGTTCCAAGGACTCCAGGAAACAGTATTCCAGAACGTATTCTCAGAAGTTAATCTAGAGACCGGCCTGGTTCGCTATCGAGAAGATATTCAGAGCATGCAAATTGGCGAGTGGTTATCGGTATGTCCTTCTACTGCGGGTGGCCATAACTGGCAATCAAGCACTTACCACCCCCCTACTCGCCAACTCGTTATCCCTCTCAGCCAATCTTGCATGGAGATGTCGCCCAGGGAAGTTACCTTCGAAGTAGGCCAAGGCGGAACCATGGCGGATCGACGATGGTTTCCAATGCCCGGCACTAATGAGCAATTCGGAAAACTGGCCTCTTATGAAGTGGATTCATTGGATGAAAAATGGAGTGTTGAGCAGCGAGCCCCTTTTCTAACAGCTGCACTATCAACCGCAGGTGGATTAGTATTTATCGGCGACTATGATCGTTATGTGCATGCCTATGACGTCGATACAGGTGAAGAATTGTGGCGTTCGAGGCTGGGCACTTCAGTAGAAGGTTTCCCAGTAACTTTCGCAATTGACGATGAACAATATGTGGCCTTCACATCTGGTCGTGAGGGCGGCAGCCCATGGCGAATTGGAAGCTTTCTTGCTCCGGAACTAGTTAGTCCAGACGGTCATAATGCTTTGTATGTGTTCAAATTAAATTAGCCATCAGTTACGAATAGTTTAATAACCATCAATCAATTGCGCTTTGTTTCTAATTCAAAACTCATCACTAAAATACAACTTCGATATGATTAACCTTTCTGAGTATCGGGTGAGAATTCTATTGTGAAGCTTTCGAGCTCTACAAAAATACTTCTAAGTCTTGTAGTCGGCTTGATTCTAGGTGTCGGCTATCCAGCGAGCAGCTCAGGCTTTCTCTCTTCTCTTCCTGATCTCGTTGCACCAATAGGAACTTTATGGGTCAACGCTATCCGTATGGTTGTCATCCCACTGTTAATGGCCTTGCTTATTACGGCAATAGCCGGCCAGCCCAATGGCACTAAGGTTGCCAAACTAGGAGGAAAAACTATTGGATTATTTTTAGCGCTAATATTTTCATCTTCAATGTTTGCTCTAATTCTTGCGCCACCCTTAATCAACCTACTTGCTATCGATGCGAATGCCAGTGCCGCCCTTCTTGAATCCAGCGGATTTGAAGCGAGCACCACTGCAGAACTTCCACCGTTCCATGAATGGCTTATTGCTCTAATCCCAAGCAATCCATTTGCTGCAGCGGCAGAAGATGCCATTCTGCCATTGCTGATTTTTACAGGACTTTTTTCAGTTGCACTTTTGCGCATTGAAAAGCAGCAGCGTGAATATATAGTCGTATTTTTTCAAGCCATCAAATCCGCAATGTTTGTATTGATTGATTGGATAATGATGTTGGCACCCTTAGGTATTTTCGCACTCGTCTTTCCCCTGGCTGCAACGCTAGGCTTATCTGCCTTAACAGTTCTAGGTTCATTCGTAGCCATAGTCTGCGCGTTAGTAACCCTATTTATGCTGTCGCTATACCCCTTGGTTGCCAGCGTAACCAATATCCCAATTCAGAAATTTGCGCGCTGTGTGGCGCCAGTACAAGCTATTGGATTTGGAACTCGATCTTCTTTGGCGGCGTTACCTGCGACTTATACAGCTGCAGACACGCTAGGTATTCCTGAGAAAGTCAGCGGCATTGTCTTACCAATAGCGGTGACGCTCTTTAAGTTTGCTTCACCATTGGCAAGAACAACTGGAACCTATTTCATTGCCCATTTATATGGCATAGACCTTACGCCTGCAGAACTTATCGTTATTGCAATTGCCATTGGGTTGCTAAGCTTTTATTCGCCAGGAATCCCCAGTGGAGGCTTACTAATTATGGCACCAGTCTATGTTTCGCTCGGGCTCCCTGTAGAAGGAATAGGGATTCTTATCGCGATAGATTTGGTAGTAGATATGTTTTTAACAATGGCTAACGTTACTGCTAATGTTGCATCGTCAGCGCTTATCACAAAAATACAATAAAGGTTTTTACCAAAATAGGTTCCATTTGTGCGAATTATAGTCGCAGACAATTAACCCCTATCAAAGCTTATATATTTAGCTATTCCCAAGTAATTACCATTCTTCCCCTAGTTCCTCCCGCCTCTAACTTGCGATGTGCTTCAGATGCATTTTCTGGTGAGACAGTATCAGCAACCCTAAGGTTCAGCCCACCTTGTTCAGTTTGTTTTCGAAGCTGCTCCAATTTCTCATATTCACAATCATAAGTTGTAACCCATGTTGCCGTAAATTTAATATCGCGCTGTGGCGATCCTTTGAAGCCTCGAATTGCTGTAAAAGACCCCCCATCTTTAACTGCATCAATTGCACGTTCATTTAATAGAGCACCGTCGGCTAACCCATCAACTCCAGCAGGGAAGTGTTCTCTAATCTTTTCTGAGTAATTCTCGCCCCTAGCAATAATAATATCCGCCCCTAAAGAGCTGATTAGCTTTTTGTCGCCTTCTGATGAATCAGCAATCACAGTCAATCCTTCAGCTTTCGCCAATTGGATAACATAACCACCGTAAGCACCAGGGCCTCCTGTTACCGCTAGCACCTGGCCTGGTTTAAGCCCAAGCAAATCTAACGATAATCTTGCGGTCAAGCCATTCATAGGAAGTGTGCATGCTTCGACATATGACGCATTCTCAGGCGATTTCACTACAGCACGCTGATCCAAAACAATCTGTTCTCTGTAAGCACCATGAATAGATTTGGGTACGACCATAGCAATAACGTTGTCACCAACCTTAATACCTGTCGATACCCCCTCACCTACTTGATCTACAACTCCTGCCAAATCCATTCCTGGAATATAAGGAGGTGGATATTTCTTTTGTAGTTCCGCCCTCATACCGTTGCGTACAATAACGTCGGTAGGGTTCACTGCCGAAGCCTGATTTCTGATACGTATTTCTCCTGGGCCGGCGTAAACTTCGGGCACATCCAGTACTTCCAATGCATCTGGTCCACCATGAACCCTAATTCCTACAGCTCTCATGCCTTTTGCACCTCTCCAAAATAATTGATCATTAGCCCCTATTAGACTTAAGTTTAATTCTCGCTATAAAATCTCGCCACCCAATGAATACGCGGAGCAAGGCCGAACTAAAGTGAGGAGAACTCACAGGTGATTGATTTAAGCGATGGGACCACGAGGACTCGAACTTCTATCTACCACTCCAGATTATTTCTAATCTCTCCAAGTAGAAAACTCAATTTTTCTCCGCGAGAAGATGAGTTTTAAACCACTCTAAGCGTGCCGCATCAGCCCGAACAGAATTTTCGCCACCGAAGCCGTGTTTGCCACCAGGAATTATAACCAGGTCAGTTTCAATATCATTCTCAATAAGCTTTTTGTTCATCACTATAGAGTTACTTACATGAACGAGGGGATCAGCATCCCCGTGAATTAGTAAAGTAGGAGGATCTGCGCTGTCGACAAAAGTTATCGGAGAAACACTTGGAATCAGCTCCTCCTCGAATGTTAATGCCGGGAATCTACTGTATAGCTCCTCCATTGGCACCTCATTAACAATTCCCAAAGCCTCCGATTCGTTTTGTCTAAGATCCACTGGCGGAAAATAGGCAACAATTGCGGCCAGGGATGCATCGATTGATTCGTCATCAGATGACGAGGAGGCTGCGACAAGCTCGCTGGCCAAACCAACCATCAACGCAAGGTGACCACCGGCGCTTCCTCCAGCGACCCCTATACGATTCGCATTAATCCCATATTTTTCTGCATTTTCTTTGATGTGCAATGTGGCGAGATTAACGTCTTTCACCGCGTCTGGAATTTTATATTTAGGTGCACTGCCATGATAGACAGGAATCATGGTAAAGCCAGCTTCTAGCATGTCGCCGAACGATTCGGTTAATCTAGACGGTGGGGTCCATGAGGAGTACCACCCGCCGCTCATCATGAATATGATTGCCGCCCCGTTTGCATTTTCAGGCTGAATGACATCGTACGTAAGAGCCATACCATCTTTGCGACCATATATAACATCGGAGATATGCTTAACCTCTGCGCTCACCATTTGTGTCGCCAGTAAACAGCCAGCCAGCAATATTGTAATCAGGTGTTTCGTACTCATAAAGTTCTCTACCTTCTTTGAATTATTTGCCTTACTAGACTATTAATACTTCTAGGGCTAATGATTTTGTGAACGCTTAGCGTATTCAAAATGAGGCATGTTAATTTCGGCAATAGGCCAAAAATATTTACCCTTTGTAATCAGAGTTTTGTATTTTAATTAAATCTGCTAAAACTTCAATTCATCAATTTCGTATGACAACCAACTCTCAATAGCATAAGGCGAAGCCCCCTTCTCTAAAGTGATAGTATGAAAAGTAAATATCTGTCCCGCAACATCCAGATTTGCTACTCGCACTTCAGGAAAACTATATAATTGATAATATGAAGGCCCGCCATTAGAACTTGTGGGAGTGTAATTCGATGCATTAATGTCATTTAGGTTTAAGAACTCATCCAATAACCAGTACTTACCAGATAGATTATCTTCCACCACGAGATAAGTATCAGTCTCAACATTAGCACCATGACGATAGCCAATTTTAAGAATTATATCGTCATCATCGTATTCAAGATTTATTTCAAAATCGACTTTTGCTCTGGCAGCTAACGAATCAAACTTTTGGGGAACTGTCAGCTCGCTATATTCTCGCTCCACCAGCATCTGGGTAGGCGGTTCAATTGCTTCAGTAAATGCAATCAAATCCGTAAGTTGTTGTGAAGTGAGGGATTCCTGCACACCATGGACAGAATTCAGAGGTGCTGAGGTTAAAACCTCGGGCAATGTTCTAGCGCTACCATCATGTAAGTAAGGGGATGATATTGAAAGCCTCATGAGACTGGGGGTATTCAGCGATTTAGACGTTGAATTGACCTGAGGCATCATATGATTTTTATTGTCCATATAAAATGGTGGCTTATGACAATCTGAGCAGCCCACGTTTTTATCGAAGAAAAGTTCTCTACCACGAGAAATAGAATCGACTTCATTTTTATTATTACTTTTTTGATAAGCAGTTGAAAACTTTAAAGAACCTAGGTAGGCAGTGATATCGTCTAAATCAGAGGATCTACCGGCATTTTTTTCTGCAGTGTCGCAAGAGGGCAAACAATTTGACGACCCAAAGACTAGACCAGTTCCACCTTGAAGTTTTCTGATTGTATCTTCTACATCCTGAATTTCATCCAAATTACCAGACCAATGAAAAGGACCTGTATCAGTGGCGCCGATTAGCGAGGGCGTACTTCTCAGACCGTCTGGAAAGAACCAGTTTACATTATCTGCCTCGCCTCCAAAATGACAGGTCGCGCAGGCTATCCATTGGTCCTTAGACATTCTCGTGTCATCAGAACTATGAAATAGTTTTTGCCCATTTAGAACCGCGCTACTGGCGGAAATCACCGTGGATTCAATTACCGAGCTGACTATAAAGGCTTCAGTATCTACAACAGAGATAGTTCCATCTAAAGAATTATGAATATATATCTCCCTGCCACTTTCACTAATATCAATTCCGCTCGGAAAGCTGCCAACTTCCACATGAGCTAAAGCCTTCTTTGATTTTAGGTCAATAATGGTTAGATCATTGCTTGCCGCATTTGCCACATACAAGATAGAGTTTTGAAGAGCAGCTTCCAACGGCATGCCGACTGGCTTATCGATAATATCGAGCGCTATTCGCTCCCCTCTTAAATGAATTAATTCATTTAAATCTATGATTGAAACAAAGGGAAATACCGTATTATCGAAAATCAGATTCTTGTTATCAGAGTTGCGCATCGTATTTGGGACATAAGCGACTGCCTCACCTTCGTCGATAACAAAAGCCTGCGTCAGGCCTGCTCTTGAACCAAGAGATATTGTTTTTATTACACTAAGTTCAGCAGTGTCTATGACCGAGATTTCCCCTGAAGAAAAATGGGTCACGAACAAAGTATTCTTGTTCTTCGACAGCGACATACCCCTTGGTGAATTGCTCACTGGTATTGAAGCAATTAGAGTAAAATTATTTAGATCAAAAACTTGAATTAAATTACTCTTTTGGTTTGTTATATAGGCGACTGAGTCGTCGAAAACCACTCCAAATGGGCTTTCAGCAGTTTCGATTTGACCGTCAACGGATTTATCTGAAACCGAAATTATCGTCAGCGTATTTTCTGCTTGATTTGTTACCCATAACCTATCAAGTGCACTGTCGTAGGCTAAGGTTTGAGGTGATTTCCCAACATCGATTTCAATTTTTCCATTGACTTGGTCGTACAAATCCACAAAAGAGATGGTATGCGAATGTGGATTTGCGACGACTATAGTCGAGTCATCAAGCAAAAGAATGGAGGATGTGCGGTCGGCTGCCAGCCCAGTCTTCATTAAGAAAAAGTAAGCCGCTAAAGCGGAAACCAACTGAAATATTTTAACTAACATTCCAATTAGTCATAAATAATACCAAAGCTGAAAGTAATTTCATCAAATCCCAACCAATAGGATTGATCGTAAATACTTTTACCCACAGCCGTCGTTACGACCACCATGCGATAATCACCGGAAGCAACACTGTCGTCCAATGGAACATCAATGATTGGCAAAGATTCTAGCTCCTCTAAGGCTAAAAATTCGGCGAAGGGAATAATTTGGTTAACATCACTGATAACCAAAGCCTTGTTAAATGTTATGAAATCTCCATTTGGCAGGACTATTGCAACATAAATATCTGCATCACCTTTAGCCTCTAAATCGACAGTTGCTTTAAGCCGTTTTCCAGGCAGGAGATCACTGTCTTCAAGTCTAACCGCAAAGGTACCTTTTATCTTTTTTTGATGCGAGGGCGCGAATATTTTTTCACCCTGCAAAAGTACTTGGCGCCCCTCAAAGATTGTGGCTCCATCGTCTCCCTCGCTTTGTGCAAGAAAACTAAGTGTGACGGTATCAGCACCATTCCGCCGTTGCAGTTGACCTCCTGGCAAATCTAAATTGGGAAAAAATTCGTTTAATGCATAGGCGTCATACTTAAACGCAGAATCGCTCGATTCATTTTGCGACAGAATAAAACCTGGCATCGTGACAGTGCGCTGAATACTGGTTGGCGATGATTTATCGCTTAACTGTAGCGATAGCTCTAAGCTCGCACTAGCGCTTAATTTACTCGGAAGCTCACTAGCGATTTCGGCTTGTTGCGCACCTTTGGTCGCAACATAGAAATTGAACTTTCCATTGGAAGCGCCCAGTACTGAGCCCGAGGGGTATGGTGACTCAACTCTACCTGCGGAAGTTTCTCCATCATGTATTACTGAGACCTCAACCGAATGAACACCAGCCTCACTAACGACATAATCATTATCTGGATTATAGAAATAACCAACTTTATTAGCTGTCCCACCGAAAGTGCGCACGACTCCGCCTGGTGACGTTATCTGTACCTCGACTTTGGATGGCAAGGTTGGGCCGACTTGACCTGAAAAACTGAACACATCACCCTCTTCTAGAATGGTGCCAGGTCTCACACCCTGAGGATGCAGAAATATATCAATTTCTTCTCCGTTTAATGTAAATAATGGCCCCCCAGAGGGGCCGCCCGACGCCCCCTGAAAAGGCGGCATAACCCGTCCCCCGTCTGTGTCTGTTTCAGGCAACATCGCCCACAGTGAACCATACGCACCATAATGACTAAAGTTATCGCCGGGAACCCGGTACACTGCGCCACCAAAAATGAATTTAAAATCATTGGGCAGATCCCCTTCATAGCCATTGCCAAGCTGATATCCGTAAGGGGTGTTAAATCTCCAGTAGCCATTGGTACTGCTTCCTGTACCAACAAACTCTCTGACACTTACTCCCGGTCTTCCAATGCTCGAATAATAGTAGCCCCAATGAATATCAAGTTGTGTTGGGTCTACAAAAGGAGGGATGCCTTGGTAATTCTTACTATTAGTTGACCTAAGGTACATGGAACCTATTCCAAGGCTCTCTAAATTTCTGTCCTCCACAAGCGCCGTTAGTGTTCCATCCCCATCCTCCAGCGTTACAATATTTTGCATTGCAGCATTCCAAGAGGTGAAATTTTTAGTCCACATAACGTCGCCTATTTGATAAGGCGAAAAAAAATGACCATTTTGGCCAGATGATGAGTCTTCGAGAAGATACCACTGCCTTTGTTCTAATTGTCCCTCATCACCTCTGTGACCATGGGTTACGATATTGGTGTTAGGAGTCTCAACGATCGATGCCCATTTTCTTGATGCCATCCAGAGTACGCCGTCGGGAGAAGTGTAACTAGCGTCATAGTTTACGAGATACTCTCCGGCAGCCGTAAATTTAAATGGTGTAACGCTTGAAGCAAAATAGCCAAATCGATTCGCATCCCCAGAGTAAGTCTTAGTAACCCGTTCAGAAACTGAAGAGTTAGGAAAGTGTGACAAAGAGATAGATACTTCGGCCGGTAATCCAGGCTGAGTAATCAATGATGGGGAAAAGCTGTCACCCACTTCGAAAGGTGTTCCCGGAAATACCCCCGTCTCAATATCGAATAGCTCTGCCACATATACAGAATAGTTGCCGCTAATTTCATAGACCTCACCGTAAATGTCTTTAACATTCCCGACGAGTTCAATTTTGTATTCGCCATACTCATCTAAAACCAAATTAAATTCATCTGAATAGGTGGTTACTGCATAGTGGCTATCGGGAGCATTGCTGTTTCTTGCGAGTGCCCTCTCCAATTGACGTGGTAGCTTTTTGCGCAAAGCCTCCCTTAATAGTGTGTGGTCCGATTTTGACTACAGAACCGCTTGGTGATCGTACGTTTGCAATCAGCTGTCCCGTAGGGAAACTTAACGGAATTTTTGGCGGATTAAGCCACTCCTTATTACTATAAGCAGTCAGTGGTACGAACGGCTCGATGTTGTATTTATGGACCGAACCATCCGCTCTCGTTGAAGGGGGCAATATTAATTTCTCTGCGTTGTAGACCCAACGGCTTGATATACCGAATTTGCTACTGTCAGATTTTGCCACCGTTCCCCGAGAGCCATTAGTAACTTCATTCATTAAAATAGCAGCGTAAAGCCGAAGTGGTTCTGTCTGACCGATGTTAATTCGAGCAGCTCCATGAATATTTGTGAGATGAAAAGAAGGCTCCCCGTAAACATCTTCATAAAATAGTCGATCAGAAGTTAACCCAGAAAACCATGGGTTCATCGACCAGCCGCTGCCGCTAAGCACAAGCTGGTAGACACCATTGGGTGCATTGAAGGCACTTCATAGTTTAGAGTCCACGAAGCCCGTGCATGGCCATCGCCAACGAAGGTGTAATCGGAGAAATAAAAGTGACCGAGCTGAATACCCTCCCTCGAAGCAGGTTCCGACCTTTCAATTGGCAATTCAGTAATCGTGAGGTCGCTTGAACTGTTTTCAGGGCCTGAGGTTTTCTGCTCACCATGCTCATTAAACAGCAGCTCCAAATACGCGCTACCATCTTCTAATTGAGGTACAACTCCATAGTCAAGATTCCTTGAATAAATATCAACAGTGCCAGATAACTCGCCAGCTCGGCCTGGCTGCCACTCGTTAGTATCCAAAGTGCCAGTCAGCCACGCGACACCAGGGTCTTTGCCTCCCTTCAATCTCAATCCACTCATTGCATTCTGACTGCTTCCATTCAATCGTTGTCCCGTTGCTATTGCTAAGTCAGAGTCAATTTGAGGGACATAAATCAGCGTAGATGGCGCATTACTGGTAAAGTCATTGTAAGCGTCGGCATGACGATCCTGACCTATTTGAATTGCTGAGCCGGAAGGCGCGAAGAATTTTATTGAGAAACTTCCATCAGCCTCTGATACGCCAGATTCTGTCTGGCCAGTTTGCAGGTTGACTATGCCGATCGACACTAAAGGCTCTGCCGCACCGGGCGCGCCTTCGACAAACGATAGATGAGAGCCATCAGAATGACGGACCGAGATTAAGTCAGCCCTTGGCGGACTTGCACCAAATCGACTTGCTTCGCCCAGAGATACTGGCGCTATTTGGATATTAGAGGCTGATTGTAATCTAGCGTCCACTCCAACTGAGGCAATATAATATTTTTCTGGAGCGTTACTCCCACCGACTGCAACAACCTTAATTCGATACCTTCCAGCTGGGAGCGTCTCATTAAACTCAAACTTTGTGGAGCCGCTCAGACTGGTTCCTCTCCCAAGAGAAGTATCCTCATCTAAATTCACAAACACTAAATTGCAATTGCAAAGCTGGGGAACTTCCACTGTCCCACTCAATGTTATAATTTTTGTAAGGTTTATCTTGAATACCGGTACATTTGAATCGTCTAATCCACAAATTCTCAAGGCACGATAGGTAACATTGTCTTCATTGACATAGCTCAGACTCGCACAGCTACCTTCCGTATATTGAATTCTTCCCTCACTGTTGGTTACCAGGCTAATACCTGTGTCAACATAATCTGAAATCGTCGCGTTGGGCAAAACAGTCCCGTCAACACTGACCTCAATAGTCGCGGAAAGACCCGATTGCGCTAGGGCTGACAACAAGGCTAATACGTAAAACCTCAATGACTTTCTGAAAATGTTTATTAATGGACTTGCGAAACAGAAGCAATCTTGCTACCAATCATACTGCCAATTCCTTATGAATGAATTCGTGATTATCTTATAAATCAATTTGTAGCCGCAAAATTACATTGCTATCTGAACAAATTATCCCATGCGTATCTCATGGAACAATTGTGGCGCCCGGTTAAGGCGACAATAAAGCTTTAGCAGATATACTTAATGAAACTTCACTCTGCCCCGGGACCGCTGTGGGCGACTCGAACGGGATGTCAGCTTGGGACGCTTCCATCATCATTCCCATTCTCGGCTGGAAAAAACCTGTATTTCTATCGCCGTTAATTGTTACTTCTACAAGGCTCGCAGAGCTTTTATTCAATAATTCAGCGGCTTCATTTGCCTTACTTTCCAGTTTTTCTAACGCGATTGACAATAATGAGTCTGAAGTTTGTTCAAAGGCCTCTTCGGACAGGCTGTAATTGAGTCTATTTATCTCCATACCACTAGACTGCAACTCCCCTACAGCCTCCAATAATTTCTCACTGTCTCTGCTACTCAGTTGCAGGCCCTGCTGCGCCCGCCATATCGGGTTTTCTATATCATTCCGTGAAGGCCTACCTGGCTGAATGATATAGACATAATACTGCCCTGTTGAATTTTGAAGTTCTGGAATGGCTTCTACTAGCTCCAGGGCATCTGCTATTTTTGTGTTCACATCATTTTGTAAAGATATTTTTTCTCTGCCTTGGACCGAATACGCCAGTGACGCATTTAAAGTGTCTTGTTCAACACTTATTTGCTCGGTTGCACTCAGATTTAACAACAATTGACCCGACTCAAGTTGAGTCAAATCAAAAGAACTTTGTGAAAAACCAGAAGGCGAAATTATAATTGATAAAAATCCAAAGACGAGGACATAACTTTTAATGATCTTCATAAAAACCTTATAGAATAGACTTGGTACCGTACTGAAAATACTACTATCTATCACTAAAAATCGCACTTTAAAAGATTTGCATAAGCACCAATTATTGGCTCTCAGCCGCTGCATCTCTTTCTTGAGACGCAAGAACATCCAAAAATAAAGTCTCTACAGCCTCGATTTCTGCCCTATAACCCTCTGGGTCGATATAGGGATTTGGCGATTGACCTAGGCGTTTATATTTATCGGCCATGTTGTACATTGCGGGATGTGATGCTAAGGGAATATCAACCGAAAGTGAACTAAGAACAGAAAAGCCTTTCTTGTACTGATCCACAATAGTTGGATTCGTGGTGTTGTTTACAAACTGAAATCCGGGATTACTTCCCATACTACCTACAATCACAACGTTATAAATTTCATCCCCTTCTTCGACGGTCATCGTCCATGTCGTGCAACCCGGTGTGTGACCTGGAGTTAGCCTCGCAACTAGTGTTGATCCACCAAGCATCACTTCCTCGCCATCCTCAAGAATACGGTCAACGGGATGCGGCTTACCACCGGGCTGAATGCGCAGCAGACCAGGAATATCATCAGCCATAGCCATGACAGAGGCTCCGGTCATTTCTTTGACCAGTGCATCTCCTTGCATATGATCACCATGCGCATGACTACCGAGAATGATTTCAATATCTTCAAAGTTGAATCCTAAATCCTCTACCGAAGCACGCAATATTTCAACACTATCTTCCCAATTCGTATTGATCAGAATGTGACCTTCAGGTGTCGCAATTAGAAAAGATGCCAGACTCTCTGAGCCAACGTAATAAAGGTTACCCGCAATTCGATGTGGTGGAAATTGCGCTCGCTGCTGCTCTGCGGATCCTACGTTACGACTAAACATCTCTCGCTGACGTTCGAGTATCGATGTCTGAGCGTCGGCCTGCTGCAGAAACGTCACCAGGCTGCAACCAAAGCAAAATAGAGCTATTTTTTTTAATCGCATTGTTTACACACTCGCTTTTTAGTATTTATATTTATGTTCAGAAGATACTATAGATATCAGTTATCAAAAAAATTAATTCAAGACCTGTTCTTATCACGGCTTCAAGAGTCTTCCGTCAGGCTCCTGGGGGTATATGAGCAGGTTCAAGGACCCGAAAGAGCTTCATAGGGCAGTATTACTTCATGACATTTTATAACGTGGACTTATCTAGCCAAAATTCAGAACAGAAAGTCCCCACACTATCTGTTAGCAGCCTTAACAGAATGGCAAAAGGCTTACTTGAGAGTAATTTTCCTGCGATCGTTGTCGAAGGTGAAGTATCTAATTTAGCAACTCCTGCCTCTGGTCACTGGTACCTCACTCTCAAAGATAAAAACTCTCAAATACGCTGCGCAATGTTCGCTGGCCGAAATCGTTCCGTAAAATTTAGGCCCAAAAATGGTAATCAGGTAATTATCCGCGGCAAATTGAGCATCTATGAAGGGCGTGGTGACTATCAACTAATCGCTGACTCTATGGAAGAAGAAGGTGATGGCGCTCTACGTCGCGCATTTGAAAAACTAAAGGAAAAATTACAAAACGAAGGCCTATTTAATATCGAACACAAGCAAAAAGTTTTTCCCTGTTTTGAACATGTAGGCGTAGTTACCTCAGCCACTGGGGCCGCCATCCAAGACATATTATCAGTTTTCGATCGACGCTTTCCCGCTACTAAAATCACGCTATTCCCCGCCGCAGTGCAAGGACTCGCTGCACCAAATGAAATCGTTAACGCCATTCAGCTGGCTAATAAACTGCAGGCAAAAATAGGAGTGCAAGCTTTAATAGTTGGCCGAGGAGGTGGCTCTCTGGAGGACTTACAGGCCTTTAATGAGGAGTCTGTAGCTCGTGCAATTTTTTCTAGCACAATACCAATTGTGAGCGCCGTAGGTCACGAAGTAGATTTTACTATCGCAGATTTTACTGCAGACTTGAGAGCTCCTACTCCATCCGCTGCCGCGGAACTAATGAGCCCTGATCAGCAAGATTACTTTGACAGCTTAACTGCCTATAGGTCTGACCTCTACCAAAAGCTGAACAAAACCCTAAGCCAGGCAAAAAATCAAATTCAATGGCTTGCCAGGCAATTAAAACGCCCTGACCGACGCTTGCAAGAACACGCACAGAATCTTGATCGCCTAGAGAACCAGATGCAACTCGCCACTAAAAACAAGATCACTTTAAAACAAAGTGATCTTAAAAGAATACATCAAGGCATGATGAGCAATTCACCCAGCAGCCTTATAAAACAGCGCTCAGCTTTAGTGGAAAGTGTGAAAAAAGAAATCTCTCTTTTAATTAAGAGCTCGATTCAGAAAACCAAATCTCAGATTGTGGGGTTAAGTCGCAGTCTATCTGCAGTTAGCCCTCTCGATACTTTAGCTCGGGGTTATAGCATAACCTATGATGACAGCGGCAAGGTAATTGACACAGCAAACAGTGTGAAACCAGGAAGCCGAATTATTTCACATCTGCATAAGGGTAGAATTAAGTCGCGTGTGGAATCGATACTGCCTGATGACAAATAGGAATCCCGCTTACAGTTAAAAATTAACTCTAAGGATGTTAAAAATTGAATTGTTTTACCTCTAAAAAACTGAAGCTTTATTAATAGCAACTGTCGAATTTACCCCTAAAATAGCTAAGTCCATTAGAGGGAGTACTCTAAAGATTGGCAGCACCCGCTTGCGTTAAGTTATCGATAAAACCTGCTTCTATCTGAATCAAAGCTTATACATTGGCCATACCATAAGATTGAATACCGCCTAGGACTTTACCCCACAAACTCTTCTAAAAGGCATTTTGTGAGCAGATCCACTTAGAAGGGCTGGCCTGCCTCCAGATACCTTTGTATAGTATGGACCTTAGGAGCTGGATGTCTTCAAGTAGCAGGAAATTGCAGTAAAAATAAAAGTGAGTTTTTCAATGAGCAAACGTGAACAACAACAAAAGATAAAAGAGCAAAAGCAACTGGCAGCCATGCAGCGCGACAGGACCAAGCGCCTAGCACTTAAGGTTACTGTATTTGGTGTAGCACCTTTATTCCTTGCCTTTGTTCTCTATACACTATTTAACCAGGGCCCCACCTACTCACCTGTCGAAATAGCTGAATCTGACCATATAAGAGGCACTACTAGCAATCCTGTTAGCATTGTTGTCTACGCAGATTTTCAGTGCCCAGCGTGTGCCACCGAACATCAAACCATGATGCAGGCATGGCCGAGAATTAGTGACAGAGCTCATTTGATTTTTCGTCATTTCCCCGTAACCAGCACACATCCGCATGCGTGGACCGCATCCCTTTATGCTGAAGCCGCGGGTAATCAAGGCCTTTTCTGGGAAATGCACGATTACCTATTTGCCACTCAGAATGTCTGGTTCGGCATGTCTAGCGTAGAGTCTGAATTCGATGGCTACGCTGAAGAACTCAATATCGATGTAGAGCAGCTCCATGCCGACATGGAGACCGATGAGGTTGTGGCGAAAGTGCGCAATGACTTACGCGGCGGCACCTCTGCAGGAGTGAGGGCTACACCTACTGTGTTCATAAATGGGCGACAAATCTTAAATCCTAGTCGCGCTAGAATTATTGCACGAGTTAATGAAGAAGTTAGAGAATCAGATGGCGGTTAAGAGCTAAGTTACTTTCAAGAAAGTGATAAGTGGCAAAATCTCTGAAGCAGGCTCACGCTGTGTGGAGTTGCCTGTACTAGATTTAGCAAAATTTCTGCGTCTAAACCTTCGCTCGTAATCGCTTCGCTTCTCTCCCGGATATATTCCTTTATGATCTCCGCACTAAACTCTGGATGAAATTGAACCCCCCAGGTACATTTACCCAATCGATAAGCTTGATTAGGTTCAAATGCATTCGAAGCCAGTCTCACCGCATTCACTGGCAAACCTTTTACTGACTGCTGATGGGACACTTGAACAAAGAAGTCACCTGGCAGTTCCTTGAACAGGAAATCTTCTTTGGCAGCCGCAGTAAGCTGAATCGACACGCTGCCTATTTCTCGTCCTTTAGCATGGAAGTCAACTTCACCTTGAAACGCCCAAGCAATTAGTTGATGACCATAACAAACACCGAGTATAGGAATCTCGAGTTCATGCGCGCTTCGTAAATAGCCAGCGCCAACAAAATTCCAACTTGCCTCATCGGTTACATAGGCAGGAGAGCCTGTAATAATAATGCCTGCCAGGGTATTGAGTTCATCCAGTAGCTCACCCTTGTGGAGGGATCTAACGATAAACTCAGCGGGTGCCCTGCCAGACTCTTTAATAAACCAATCTTCAAAATCCTCTCCCCGATCCAACAGACTATTCACCGTGTTGCCGGTTTTTAGTATTAAAATACGTTTATTCATAGATTTATAAACCAGCTAGAAGCTCTACGAGATCAAGTGACTCTTCAAAGCCATTAGCTTCTGCAAAAATAATAACTTAACTTATGAAGCTGAGCTCTGCATGGCTGTATGCAGAAACGCTGTACACTCTTTGAAAAAATCAAATATTACGACTTATTTAGATTCAGTTACAAAATTCACAAAAGGATTCCCTGCCCAGGAGATGAATACACTGGCCAAGTATTTGAACGCTGATAGCGCGTTTGCACTGCGAACCCAAAATTTAAAGCGCTAAAGGTTAAAAATGTTAGTCCTATCCTAATTGTTATGCTGGGGAAGGATACTTTTCTAAGCACTCAATTAACGTCGCATTATCGATATTCCCTCCAGACAAAACTATAGCAACAGTTTTCCCCTTTATATTCAATTTATTACTAAGTAATGCAGCAAGCGCTGCTGACCCGCCAGGCTCGACGACTAATTTAAGGTATCGAAAAGCATAGGCAACCGCCATTGCTATCTCATCTTCCGTTACAACCAAATAATCGTCTACGTTTTGACAGTTAATCGACCAGGTCATTTCTCCTGGCGTTGTCGCCATTAGCGCATCGCACATTGTTTTAGCCCGACCGCTAACTTTTACTCTCTTCCCCGCTTGCTTAGAAAGATAATGATCGTCAAAGTTTTCCTGCTCTACACCATACACTGAGGCCTTGGGAATTATTGATTTCACCGCTGTTGAAGTGCCAGCCAACAATCCGCCGCCGCCGCAAGGGGTCAGGACCACATCGGGCAACAAGGATTGCTCCGCAAGTTGATCCACGATTTCGAGGCCAACTGTACCTTGCCCGGCCATGATCTCGTAATCATCAAATGCAGGAACTAGTGTAGCCCCAGTAGTTCGAGCAATTTCGCCAGCAATTTCTTCTCGAGATTCAGTGGCCCGCTGATATTCGCGCACACTTGCACCTAGACGTTGAGTACCTTCAAGTTTTATCTTTGGCGCGTCACTGGGCATTACAATTGTAGCCCGTATATTCAATAGCTTTGCCGCCAATGCGATGCCCTGAGCGTGATTACCTGAAGAAAATGCAACAACGCCTAATTGCCGCTCTTCATTTGATAACTGACTTAGGCGGTTATAGGCTCCTCTAAATTTAAATGCACCGATATGCTGCAAACATTCAGGCTTAATAAATACCCGCGCTTTCAGTTTTTCATCAAGAAAGGTATTGCTAATTAAAGGCGTCGTAATTGCAACATTTTTTAATCGTGCTGCTGCGGCTCTAATAGAGTTAATAGTTACAGTCATGGCTAGTTTTTTAAATATTGGCGATTCTTTTTAATTCTGCGTTTCCTAGCTACTTGTTTCTGAGAAAGTTTTTGCTCGTCTTTAACGAATGGATTCTCATCACTACGCAACTCAATACGTACGGGCGTTCCTTCGAGTTTCAAAATATTTCTGAATGTTTTTTCCAGATAGCGACAGTAATGACCAGGAAGTTTCTTTGTTTGTTTACCATGTATTACTATGGTCGGGGGATTATGTCCACCGGGATGAGCATAGCGCAATTTTATCCTACGTCCATTCACAACTGGGGGCGCGTGATCGGTAACAGCCTGTTGTAGGATCTTAGTAAGTTGATTTGTCGAAAGCTTTTTCTTCGCAGAATCATAAGCTTTATGAATAGATTTATATAAGTCACCAACACCGGTTCCATGGAGAGCAGAAATAAAATGGATTTTTGCGAAATCTACAAAGGTAAAACGTCGACGAATATCTGACTTAATCAGATCTTTTTGATCAACACCCATCCCATCCCATTTGTTGATTGCGATAACCAAAGCTCTCCCACTATCAATAACATAACCGAGCAAATGTAGATCTTGCTCAACAATACTGTCATGAGCATCAACCAAAAGAATAACTACATTTGCATCTTTAATAGCCTGCAGTGATTTGACTACAGAGAACTTTTCAACAGTTTCTTTTGTCTTACCCCGTTTTCTTATACCTGCCGTGTCTATCAGCGTGTACTTTTTCCCCCGCCGTTCAAATGGTATATAAACACTGTCTCGAGTGGTGCCAGGCTGATCGTAAACAACTACTCGCTCTTCCCCTAGCATGCGATTAACCAGAGTAGACTTTCCTACGTTTGGCCTGCCGGCGATAGCAATCTTGATTCCAGCAATTTCTTCATCTTCTTCACTTTGCTCGTTTAGATCTTCTGTGGCATCTTTCAAAACCGCTTTCAAAAGCTTGTCGACACCACGTCCTTGGGTTGCGGTAATAGGAAAAACATCTGATATGCCCAGACTAAAAAAATCTGAGCAGGCTTGATCAGGATCTAACCCATCAACTTTGTTAACAATTAAGTAGCTATTCTTACTATTTTTCCTAAGATAGTTAACGATCTTATCATCGTCCGGAGTAAGCCCATCTCTAGCATCAACCAAAAATAGACAGATACTGGCCTCATCAATTGCCTGCAGAGATTGGGACGCCATTTCAAGATCGATACCATCTTCATAGCCTGAGATACCACCGGTATCTATTACGATGAAAGATTTTTCGTCGTAACTGCCTTCACCGTATTGCCTGTCTCGAGTCAAGCCAGGTATATTCGCGACTAAAGCGTCTCTGCTTCGAGTTAGGCGGTTGAAGAGAGTTGATTTCCCAACGTTGGGACGACCAACAAGGGCGATGACTGGCCTCATGACAAATCTGCCTGACTAGATTGGAAGGATTAGTTTATTGCAAAGACAGCGCTGTGAGAGTGCCGCTATTTCCGAAAACTATAAGTTGGCCATTTTCAACAAGAAGGTTGGCTCGGATACCATCATTATCGATTCGAGTGCGTCCAACAATGCGTCCATCAATTTGTGAAACCAAATGTAAGTAACCTTCAAAGTCCGCCACGGCTACAAAATTATTAATGGTCTTAGGTGCGGTGATAGCTCTATATTCTAAATTCTCATTTTGCCAAACTACATCGGTAGAATTATCTCTTACTGCAATTAGATGGCTTTTATCGTCACTGTAATAAACATTACCAAAGCCGCGATCTAAACCATGATAACTCGATGCTTCCATGCCCCATACAATACGCCCGGACTGCACATCGAATGCCATGATGTTTCCCTGATAACTGGAAGCTAAAATACGAGATCCATCGAGAAGTAAATCACCATCGACATCAATGACTCGCTCTATGTCGTATTCTCCTTCAGGAACAGCAACTCGCTCCTCCCAACTCCAAACCCCATTCTCAGCAGCAACTGCTACCAATATGCCATTACTAAAACCAGCAATGACAGTTCCGTCAGGGGTGATTATCGGAGAGGAAGTACCCCTCAAAGTTAATGCGGGGAGCGTAGTTTCGTAGGTCCAACGCAGCGAACCATCTTCCCGATCTAGGGCAACAAGTTTTCCATCAACCGTTTGAGAAACAATAATATCCCCGTCAGTTTGTGGCTTTGAGAGCACTTCGCTAGAGACACGTGAACGCCAAACCTCACCGCCATCAACTTGACGTAACACAACAATTTCTGCGTCTTGAGTACCCACAATAACAATATCATCCCCAGCACCCACTCCACCGGTGATACTAGTATCTAACTCAGTCCGCCAGACAATATCTCCATTTTGTGAGTTAACCCCCACAACATCACCGTCTTCACTCGCAGCGAAAACAAAACCACCATCAACGGCAGGAGTAATCTCTGTGTAATTGTCGCCCTGGCCGTTGCCAACGCTAACACTCCAGAGGCGTCGCAGATCGACTTCCTCTTCTATCTGAAGTAACTCGACAGGTTGATTAGGGTCATCCTCAGAATCAAAAGGATTCCAGGAGGTTGGCAGACTTGGCAGACTTGGCAAACTGGAACAACCGCTTAGTCCAAAAAAAACAAGCAAAAGCCGCTAACCTCAAAGAGCTGGAACGAGAGAAGAGGGCCTGTCATTGTTATTGAATGTTTCATAGGTGAATTCTGTTGCTAACTTTCGTCAGGAAGTTCATCCAACTTCATGCGAAGTCCATCACTAATGGACCCTGCTTGCTGGGCTGCAACGTAAGAATCCCTGGCGTCCAGAAATCGATCCATCGCTACATAAATATCTCCGCGCAATTCAGCAAAGCCAGCTTCAAAACCCTTTGGGTCTAGGTTATTTACGATGCTAAGTGCTCGTTCCGAATCACCCTGCGCCAAGATTACCCTGCCCAAGCGTAAACTCGCTGCAAGCATCAAACCTTCGTCTTCACTGACAAATAATCCGCCAAGGGGGTTATCAACTATCCATTGCAAAGCAGCCTCGGCCGCGTTGAGATCGTCCGCAGCAACCTGCTGTTGTGCAGCGAATAGCGCACCATAATGTGCATAAATAGAGTCTGAATGTTCGGAAATGAGCTCCTCTGATAATTGGAGAATCTCGTTGCGCTCAGCTTCACTAACCAGAACCCCTGGTTCAGTTAAGGTAAGCGCCAGAATTTCTTCGTAGACATCAGAAGCAGATTCCGAGGCGCCTGATTGACTGTATTGCCAATAAGACCACGCAGAAAAAACTGCAACTATAGTTACAGCACCCAGCATTAGCTGTTTACCGTTCTCTTCCCACCATTTCTTTAAAGACTCTATCGTCTCTTCTTCTGCCGCGTTTATTGCCACGACTCACTCCTACTCTCAACTTCATGCTTTTAGGATTTCTTCACTCGATTGACGCCTGCTTTCAGCGCGAGCTCAGCAGACTGCAATTTTACAGGTTTGTTCAGTTTGAGACACCATTAACGGCCCTCTTATACACCTATATATTTAATTAACTGGCTGAATTTCGGAGAATTTCGGCCACTTTGCCAGGGATAGCGTCGATTTCGAGGATATCGGCGGCGGCAGAGTCATTGAGGGTCCGGATTTTAGCAAATTTTAGAGGGTCTGAGCCGTTATTTTCTCTTTCCAGAATTACTGCTATTTTAGCACCACAGTTGAATGCCCGTTTAAGCTGATTATTGAAT
>CAXYEH010000042.1:0-27128 GCA_964275945.1 uncultured Pseudomonadales bacterium | reverse complement strand
CTTGCTCAACAATACTGTCATGAGCATCAACCAAAAGAATAACTACATTTGCATCTTTAATAGCCTGCAGTGATTTGACTACAGAGAACTTTTCAACAGTTTCTTTTGTCTTACCCCGTTTTCTTATACCTGCCGTGTCTATCAGCGTGTACTTTTTCCCCCGCCGTTCAAATGGTATATAAACACTGTCTCGAGTGGTGCCAGGCTGATCGTAAACAACTACTCGCTCTTCCCCTAGCATGCGATTAACCAGAGTAGACTTTCCTACGTTTGGCCTGCCGGCGATAGCAATCTTGATTCCAGCAATTTCTTCATCTTCTTCACTTTGCTCGTTTAGATCTTCTGTGGCATCTTTCAAAACCGCTTTCAAAAGCTTGTCGACACCACGTCCTTGGGTTGCGGTAATAGGAAAAACATCTGATATGCCCAGACTAAAAAAATCTGAGCAGGCTTGATCAGGATCTAACCCATCAACTTTGTTAACAATTAAGTAGCTATTCTTACTATTTTTTCTAAGATAGTTAACGATCTTATCATCGTCCGGAGTAAGCCCATCTCTAGCATCAACCAAAAATAGACAGATACTGGCCTCATCAATTGCCTGCAGAGATTGGGACGCCATTTCAAGATCGATACCATCTTCATGGCCTGAGATACCACCGGTATCTATTACGATGAAAGATTTTTCGTCGTAACTGCCTTCACCGTATTGCCTGTCTCGAGTCAAGCCAGGTATATTCGCGACTAAAGCGTCTCTGCTTCGAGTTAGGCGGTTGAAGAGAGTTGATTTCCCAACGTTGGGACGACCAACAAGGGCGATGACTGGCCTCATGACAAATCTGCCTGACTAGATTGGAAGGATTAGTTTATTGCAAAGACAGCGCTGTGAGAGTGCCGCTATTTCCGAAAACTATAAGTTGGCCATTTTCAACAAGAAGGTTGGCTCGGATACCATCATTATCGATTCGAGTGCGTCCAACAATGCGTCCATCAATTTGTGAAACCAAATGTAAGTAACCTTCAAAGTCCGCCACGGCTACAAAATTATTAATGGTCTTAGGTGCGGTGATAGCTCTATATTCTAAATTCTCATTTTGCCAAACTACATCGGTAGAATTATCTCTTACTGCAATTAGATGGCTTTTATCGTCACTGTAATAAACATTACCAAAGCCGCGATCTAAACCATGATAACTCGATGCTTCCATGCCCCATACAATACGCCCGGACTGCACATCGAATGCCATGATGTTCCCCTGATAACTGGAAGCTAAAATACGAGATCCATCGAGAAGTAAATCACCATCGACATCAATGACTCGCTCTATGTCGTATTCTCCTTCAGGAACAGCAACTCGCTCCTCCCAACTCCAAACCCCATTCTCAGCAGCAACTGCTACCAATATGCCATTACTAAAACCAGCAATGACAGTTCCGTCAGGGGTGATTATCGGAGAGGAAGTACCCCTCAAAGTTAATGCGGGGAGCGTAGTTTCGTAGGTCCAACGCAGCGAACCATCTTCCCGATCTAGGGCAACAAGTTTTCCATCAACCGTTTGAGAAACAATAATATCCCCGTCAGTTTGTGGCTTTGAGAGCACTTCGCTAGAGACACGTGAACGCCAAACCTCACCGCCATCAACTTGACGTAACACAACAATTTCTGCGTCTTGAGTACCCACAATAACAATATCATCCCCAGCACCCACTCCACCGGTGATACTAGTATCTAACTCAGTCCGCCAGACAATATCTCCATTTTGTGAGTTAACCCCCACAATATCACCGTCTTCACTCGCAGCGAAAACAAAACCACCATCAACAGCAGGAGTAATCTCTGTGTAATTGTTGCCCTGCCCGTTGCCAACGTTAACACTCCAAAGACGTCGCAGATCGACTTCCTCTTCTATCTGAAGTAATTCGACAGGTTGATTAGGGTCATCATCTGAATCAAAAGGATTCCATGAGGTTGGCAGGCTTGGCAAACTGGAACAACCACTTAGTCCAAAAAAACAAGCAAAAGCCGCTAACCTCAAAGAGCTAAAATGAGAAAGAGGGCCTGTAATTGTTATTGAATGTTTCATAGTTGAATTCTCTTGCTAACTTTCGTCAGGAAGTTCATCCAACTTCATGCGAAGTCCATCACTAATGGACCCTGCTTGCTGGGCTGCAACGTAAGAATCCCTGGCGTCCAGAAATCGATCCATCGCTACATAAATATCTCCGCGCAATTCAGCAAAGCCAGCTTCAAAACCCTTTGGATCTAGGTTATTTACAATGCTAAGTGCTCGTTCCGAATCACCCTGCGCCAAGATTACCCTTCCCAAGCGTAAACTCGCTGCAAGCATCAAACCTTCGTCTTCACTGACAAATAATCCGCCAAGGGGGTTATCAACTATCCATTGCAAAGCAGCCTCGGCCGCGTTGAGATCGTCCGCAGCAACCTGCTGTTGTGCAGCGAATAGCGCACCATAATGTGCATAAATAGAGTCTGAATGTTCGGAAATGAGCTCCTCTGACAATTGGAGAATCTCGTTGCGCTCAGCTTCACTAACCAGAACCCCTGGTTCAGTCAAGGTAAGCGCCAGAATTTCTTCGTAGACATCAGAAGCAGATTCCGAGGCGCCTGATTGACTGTATTGCCAATAAGACCACGCAGAAAAAACTGCAACTATAGTTACAGCACCCAGCATTAGCTGTTTACCGTTCTCTTCCCACCATTTCTTTAAAGACTCTATCGTCTCTTCTTCTGCCGCGTTTATTGCCACGACTCACTCCTACTCTCAACTTCATGCTTTTAGGATTTCTTCACTCGATTGACGCCTGCTTTCAGCGCGAGCTCAGCAGACTGCAATTTTACAGGTTTGTTCAGTTTGAGACACCATTAACGGCCCTCTTATACACCTATATATTTAATTAACTGGCTGAATTTCGGAGAATTTCGGCCACTTTGCCAGGGATAGCGTCGATTTCGAGGATATCGGCGGCGGCAGAGTCATTGAGGGTCCGGATTTTAGCAAATTTTAGAGGGTCTGAGCCGTTATTTTCTCTTTCCAGAATTACTGCTATTTTAGCACCACAGTTGAATGCCCGTTTAAGCTGATTATTGAATTTACCGCCACCGCAGTGACTTATCACACCGAGCTCAGTGTTACTTTCGCGAATTGCCTGAGCCAGTGAAAGCGTTTGTTCAGTGGTGTTTTGGCCTACTGACACCACATAAACATCAATTGGCTGCAGCGCGGTAGCGGGAACTTTATCCAGAGAATCGAGCATCAGCACCAAGCGTTCAATACCAATCGCAAAGCCACAGCTAAAAGTTGGCTTTCCCCCCAACTGCTCAACTAGACCATCATAACGACCGCCGCCGCAAACAGCTCCTTGAGCACCTAAAGAGGTGGTAGTCCATTCATAAACGCAGTTATTGTAATAATCTAATCCACGCACCAGTCTAGAATTTTCTACATAGCTAATATCCGCAGCAGCTAGTAGCGCTTTTAATTGTTTATAATGTTGTCTACTTTCTTCATTGACGTAATCTTCCAATACTGGGACATCTGATAGCGCCGCTTGAACCATGGGGTTTTTGCTATCTAAAACGCGCAGCGGATTGCTATACATGCGATTACGGGCATCATCATCGAGCTGCTCTACTTTGGACTCCAAAAACTTTGTTAAAGCTTTACCAAAATTTTTCCGATCCTCTGCACTTCCTATGTTGTTTATTTCAAGACTTAAATGCTCAGTCAAATCGAGCTCATTCCATAGGGCTGCAGCTACTTGTAATACCTCTACGTCAATATCGGGCCCGGTCATGCCAAACGCTTCAACACCGAACTGATGAAATTGACGATAGCGCCCTTTTTGTGGGCGCTCGTGCCGAAACATCGGGCCTTGATACCAAAGTCGTTGTTGCTGGTTATAAAGCAAGCCGTTCTGATCTGCAGCACGCACACATCCAGCAGTACCTTCAGGTCGCAGGCTTAGGTTATCGCCATTACGATCTTCGAAGCTGTACATTTCTTTTTCAACGATATCGGTAACTTCACCAATTGACCGCTTAAAAAGTTGTGTCTGCTCGAGAATGGGAAACCTAATTTCTTGGTACCCAAAGCGTTTAACAACACTCTGGAATCTCGATTCCAGATATTGCCAACTTAGCGATTGTTCCGGAAGAATATCATTCATACCCCGGATTGCCTGTAATTTTGCCATAGAGCTTATTAATTCATTAACCTGAAGCGATAACATCCTTCGTAGCGGCTTGCTTATCTGCCACCTTTTGTCGAATCATCGTTTCTAATTCATCCACCAGGTTGGCATTATTAATTTTATGATCAGGGACACCTTCGACATAGGCTAAGTTATTCGGGCTAGCACCTGTTAAACCGATCTCTGCTACTTTAGCTTCACCTGGCCCATTCACAATACAACCAATAACTGCAACTTCTATTGGCGTCGTAATATCTTCTAACCGAGACTCCAGTTCATTCACCACACCGATTACATCAAAATTTTGTCTAGAACAACTAGGGCAAGCAATCAGGTTGACACCTTTACTTCTTATACCTAGGCTTTTTAAAATATCGAATCCCACTTTCACTTCTTCCACAGGATCGGCAGCTAGGGAAATCCTAATCGTATCTCCAATTCCATCCATTAGTAGGGCACCAATCCCGACCGACGACTTCACTGTGCCAGATCTCAAACCACCTGCTTCTGTTATCCCCAGATGAAATGGTTGCTCAATCTGCGGGGCTAGCCCGCGATAAGCCTGTAAAGTCATAAATATTTCTGAAGCTTTAAGACTAATTTTAAAATTCTGAAAATCCAGCTTATCTAAAATATCGATTTGCGTCAGTGCCGATTCAATCATTGCTTCAGCATTTGGCTCCTTGTATTTACGCAACAAAGTTTTACCCAACGAACCAGCATTGACCCCAATTCGCAGCGGAATTCCTTTATCCTTTGCTGATTCAACAACAGCCTTAATGCGTTCCTCACTACCTATATTGCCCGGATTAATGCGCAGACAGTCCACACCATAATCCAGAACTTTTAAAGCTATCCGATAATCAAAGTGAATATCAGCAACTAAGGGCAAACTTACCTGGCTACGAATCTGCTTAAACGCCTCCGCGGCATTGATACTAGGTACCGATACTCTAACGATGTCTACACCGGCAGATTCCAACCTACCAATTTGACCCAGAGTCGCCTCAACATCCGTAGTCTCCGTATTAGTCATACTCTGGACAGAAATAGGCGCATCCCCACCCACAGCAACATCACCCACCATGATCTGGCGAGTCTTGCGCCGAGTAATTAACCTATTGGAACTCATGGTTTACAATCCTACAGTGAGGAGTGCAGAATTGTCGATGCGGATATTGTCGGACACGTCGATTTCAGTACCATTAAATGTGAGACGCGCAAAAGGGGCATCTCCAAGAAGGATATTAAAGGGTGCATTACCAGTTATCTCCAAAACATCGCCGACATCGCGAATATCGCGGTAGATTCTATTTTCAGCCTCATCATTGACTTCCACCCAACTCTCTCCAGAGAAAAAAATACGCAAAACGTCAGAGCCAGCAGAATTAATCTCTATTATTCGACTTTCAGCCTCGACCAATGCATCACTCGTAAAATCAGTAGCGGCTTGAGCAGACATATCTTGTCCCTGGCTATTTCCAAGCGTTGCTGGAAGATTTGTTAGGACCGGAGTGGTCGAAACAAAATTTGTACTAACAGAATCTTCATCAGTTATTTCTGGGAGTGTGTTACTTATTACCTGCTCTTCTCTTGATTCACTTGCATTGAGAATCAGATTAATTTCGGTCTGACTTTGGCCTAAAGGAGAAGTAACTGAAGGTTGTATTAGTGCTGAAACCTCTTCCACAGATTCGCTCATCGAATTATCTGGCACTGTTACTGGCTGTCCATTTTCGCCGAAATAATTGTTATAAGCCCATAGCCCTGCAAAACCACCAACAAACCCCAGCACCGAAAGCACTACCCAAGGAAAGTTCTTCCCTCGCTGGCGATGCTTATACAAACGAGCATTTTCTTTTTCTTCCTCACGCTGTTGGCAAGAAGCCTTTGCATATTTACCAAGCACCTCAGCTTCGTCTAATTTTAACAATGAAACATAAGCTTTAAGATATCCTTTTACAAAAACAGCGCCAGGTAGCTTTTCATAATTATCGGACTCTAATGCCCTAACATAGTGTGCTGTTATGTGTAATTGATCACCTACTTCTTTCTCACTAATATTCTGGCGCAGGCGTTCTTCCCGTAACATATCTCCCGCTGTCAAGAATTCCTCTGCAACTCCCTCTTCAGACACATTATCTGAAAATTTCTCACTTTGCATTCGAGATCCTTTCGTAAGCATCATAATCTAAAGAAGTTTGATAGAGGGTATTAGAAACCAGAAGAGGGTTGTCCGCTAATTCTATATTCTGAAACCTTCCTTCTGTTTGAATCCCTACCAACAATGCTATTGTGGTGTGAGATACACTAGAAAAATATTCCGAATTGGCGCCAAGGCAGGAGGCGTGCAGTGGCAAAGCAACCATAGCGGCAAGAAAAACTGGAATTCTTTCTCGTGACAAGATGCGCTCCTGATCGAATTAGCGAACTACTTTATATTCTGTCGGCCGTTACGGCCAGGTTATCGGCCCTGTCAAAAACCTTTCCTATCTTGGATTTTGCATTCTTTTTATGCCTATCGCTGCGCAGAGTCTGATCTTCAACATCGCCAACCAGTTGCCCGCAAGCGGCACCAATATCATCGGCTCGGGTGGTACGCACAGTAACAGTATAGCCTGCTTCCTGAAGTATTTTCCGGAAATTGCTTACAGACGTATTACTCGGTCGCTCATAGTCGCTTAGGGAGAAAGGGTTGAAAGGAATTAAATTTATTTTACAGGGTAAGGATTCTAATAAAATAGCCAGATCACGTGCATGTTGGCGGTGATCATTTACGCCTTTTATCAAGGTATATTCGATAACCGGTACGCGCCGATCAGGCAAACTTGCCATATAACCTTTAACCGCTCTCATCAATTCTGCAATCGGGTATTTTTTGTTAATAGGAACTATCTGACTGCGCAATTCATCGTTAGGTGCATGCAGTGATACAGCTAGAGACGCATCGGTAAAATCCTTCATCTTTTCAATGGCCGGCACAACGCCGGATGTGCTGATAGTAACTTTTCGCTTGGATAATCCGAAAGCGCAGTCATCCATCATTAAGTCTACTGCGTCCATGACATTTTCAAAATTTAGCAGCGGCTCGCCCATGCCCATCATCACTACATTGCTAACGGGTCGCTCCATATTATTTTTGAAACCGCCAAGATAATGATTTGCCCACCAAAGCTGGCCAATAATTTCCGCGGCACTAAGGTTGCTATTAAAGCCCTGTTTCCCAGTGGCACAAAAGCTGCAATCTAAAATACAACCTGCTTGAGAAGAAACACATAGTGTTCCTCGGTCTGACTCTGGAATGAATACCATTTCGACTTTACTGCCACTGGCAACCGCAATAATCCATTTATGGCTTCCATCTTCAGAAGCAAAGTCTTCAACAATTTTTGGTGGGGAGATTTCCGTGCATTCTTTTAGGCGTTCTCGTAAAGCCATGCTGATATCAGTCATAGCATCAAAATCTAATACACCACGCTGATGAATCCATTTCATAACTTGTTCAGCCCGGAACGGTTTCTCCCCAAGTTCAGCAAACAGGGCTTTCAACTTTTCTCTGCTAAGACCTAGCAGATTGATTTTTTCAGCTGCCACCATGTTTTCCAACTGAGAGAATGCTCTATTTTAAGAACAGATTTCGTCATCGTTAAAGAAGTAACCCACCTCTCGAGCAGCTGAGCTCGTCGAGTCAGATCCATGAACCGCATTAGCGTCAATCGAAATTGCAAAATCAGCGCGAATAGTTCCAGATTCTGCTTCGATGGGGTTGGTAGCTCCCATCAATTCACGATTAAGCAAAACTGCATTCTCACCTTCTAAGACCTGGACAAAAACAGGTCCAGAAGTCATGAATTCGATAAGATCAGTGTAAAATCCTTTACCCTGGTGCTCTGCATAAAAACCGCCTGCCGATTCCTCATTCAGTTGCAGCATCTTGGCTGCTGCAATTTTCAGCCCAGCTTTCTCAAACCGAGAATAAATTTCACCAATAACATTTTTGGCTACGGCGTCCGGTTTAATAATCGAAAGAGTACGTTCGATCGCCATCTTCACTCCTACATCAGTATTCAAAAAGTGCGCGCATTATACGTGAGTATTCTGCAATTTTGCACGCCTGAGGATCAATAATTCCAAAAATAACCCGAAATTTCAGGGTTTTAGCCACCTAATGTAACTTCGCTGAAGATCCCCGAAACCTTTAAAATAACGGATGATCGCAGTACTCAGGGAGTGAGCTAGTCGGCTACCTCTTCAATCCAGGTAGCCTGAATGGCTTCCAAAATCTTTTCCCCGCTGCGATCAGGGTCATCATCGAATTCTTCAAGATCGCAGACCCAGCGGTGCAAATCGACAAAATTGACATATTGGGGGTCGGTGTCGGGATACTGGTCTGCTAAGGCCATGGCAATATCGAATACATCTGTCCACTTCATAGCCTGACTCCTTAATGTTCTTCTGACACCATATTAATTGTGTATTTAGGTATTTCAATAACAAGATCTGAGTCCGCGACCTTGGCCTGGCAGCTCAATCGGGATTCAGGCTCTAAACCCCAAGCTTTGTCGAGGTAATCTTCTTCATTCTCTTCTGCGTCCTCCAGGGAGTTGAATCCTTCACGAACAACAACATGGCAGGTGGTGCATGCACAAGACTTTTCGCATGCGTGCTCTATAGAAATACCATTAGCAAGTGCAGCGTTAAGAATAGTTTCACCAGTATCTGCTTCAAAAATAGAACCATCTGGACAAATCACTTCATGGGGTAAGACTTTAAGTTTTGGCATTACGTAGTGTTCACTTGGTAGTTATTGTTCAACTTCATCAATCGATTCCCCGCGCAAAGCCTCGCCTATATGCAAGTCCATGCGGCGTGAAGCAAATTCGCTGCTGAGACGGTTTAGTTCTTCGGTTAATTCATGTATCTGCACACTGGTGCCCTGCTCCATAAGAAGCTGCAACTGGGCAACAACTTCTTCAATTCGCACAGCTTCCTGAGCAATCAATAGTTGACCATCTATAGATCTTGCAGAACTTATCGCATCGATCAATTGTCTGGCTTCTATCTGCGCTTCTCTTAATGACCGAATTTCCATGTCTGCTTTTGCATTCTCATGAGACGAACTCAACATTTTCTCGATGGAATCTGCATCCAAACCATAGCTCGGCTTAACCTGAACTTCTGCAGTTTTCCCAGTACTTAATTCTTCTGCCATAACACTCAACAAACCATCGGCGTCTACTTGAAAGGTGACCCGAATCTTGGCCGCGCCTGCAACCATTGGCGGTATATCGCGTAATTCGAATCTAGCCAGAGAGCGACAATCACTCACTAGCTCTCTTTCTCCCTGCACTACATGCAAAGACATGGCAGTCTGGCCATCTTTAAAAGTTGTAAATTCTTGCGCCTTTGCCGCAGGGATAGTGGTATTTCTTGGGATTATTTTTTCCACCAATTCACCCATAGTTTCTATTCCCAATGACAACGGGTTCACATCGAGAAGTAGAAAATCATCCACTGACTTATTACCTATTAATACATCAGCTTGAATACCGGCTCCAATAGCTACAACTTTATCAGGATCAAAATCTGTCAATGGTACCTTGCCGAAAAATTCTCCGACCGAATCACGAACTATTGGCATACGTGTAGAACCACCGACTAAGACTATATTGTCAATTTCCTCAACACTAAGCGATGCATCCCTCAGCACTCTGCGACAGGTGGAAATCGTCCTCGTAATCAGGCTTTCACAAAGCTTCGCGAATTTCGCTCTAGTAATAACACCAGACCAACCTAAATAATTAAGACTTGCTTCATCTTGATCGCTCAATCGATGTTTTGCGAAGTTCGCTAGCCTAAGCAGCTCAGCTTCTTCCATCGAATTTAATTCCGTTGTTGGTGAAACCTCAGATTTTATCCAGGTTGCCAGCAGATGGTCGAAGTCGTCACCACCAAGCAACGTATCTCCGCTGGTCGCAAGCACTTCAAAAACACCTTTTTTCAAACTCAGCAACGACACGTCAAATGTTCCACCACCCAAATCAAACACAACTACATTGCCTTCATCGCGACTATCCAAGCCATAAGCTACGGCCGCCGCAGTCGGCTCATTAAGCAAACGCAGCACGTTTAAACCAATGAGCCTGGCGGCTTCTTTAGTCTGTTGTCGTTGTGCATCATTAAAATAAGCAGGCACAGTAATAACCGCTCCTTCTAACTTTCCACCAAGACATTTTTCAGCACGGTTTACTAAAGTTCTTAAAATATCAGCAGAAACTTGCACGGAATCTTTGATTCCAGCTGCCGTTATGATCGCCGGGATGCTATCTGTTCTTTGTGAATCGAAGTCATAATGTTTAAATTGCGGTACAGTTAAAACCTCTTCTATTGATCTCCCAAGAAGCCGCTTCGCCGAACTAATAGTATTTTTGGGATCATTTATTGCTGCAGCGATAGCAATTTTTCCAACCACTGGATCAACTTCGGCAGAATATTGAACAACTGAGGGTAACAAGCATTCCCCTTCATTATCCGGCAACACTTCAATGCTCTGACCGCAGCTTGCGGACACCAAAGAATTTGTTGTTCCCAAGTCAATGCCTACAGCAAAACGATGAACTGGTATGGCCGGTTTCTCACCAGGTTCTGAGATTTTTAGTAATGCCATAGCTGTCGTTAAATCAATACCCTAGTCGTTGTTCTTCACCTGCCTCAATTTCTAACAGCAATTTGTGTAGAAACTGTAGCTCATGAAAAATTCGCTTTGCCTGTGTTAGCTCACCCGACGCAAACTCTCTTGAAAAATTATTTTGCTTGAGATTAAGCTTCTCTCCGACCTCAGATTTTAAGTGACCTAACGCCTTTAAAGCGGACTCATCTTTAGGCAAGGCATCCAAAGACTCGCGTAGTTGCATTTGCTCAAGCAATAAGTCCATGCCTAAATCGTTCTGGCTTACTGACTCAACATTCAGACCATTAATTGTTAACAAATAAGCTGCCCGCTTAATAGGTGCCTTTAAAGTACTGTAAGCCTCATTCAAATAGCTGGTTAATTGCACGGCTCGCAACTTATCCTTTTCTGTCGCCCCTGAAAATTTGTCTGGATGCACTTCAACCTGCCGTGCATGATACTTTTCTGACAATTTTCCTAGGTCCAAGTCAAAGGACTCAGAGAGGTCAAACAACTGAAAATAATTCTGATTGATTTGCTGCACGATTTGATGGGTTGAGGTAAGTTCTTTGGTCGGAAGTAGAGAAAGCCGATAATTCTATCAGCAACGGATTATGGCTATACGCTAAAACTCTCTCCACAGCCACATTCGCCTTTGGCATTTGGATTTTTAAATTCGAAACCTTCGTTGACACCTTGCTTCACAAAATCCATTTCGGTGCCATCGATATAAACCAGACTTTTAGGGTCAACAATTATTTTAACACCCTGATCTTCAAACACCTGATCACCAACATCTACCTTGTCAACAAACTCCAAAACATAGGCCATTCCTGAACAGCCTGTCGTTGTTACACCCACTCGGATACCTATACCTTTCCCCCGAGCCTGCAATTGGCCCGTGACATGCTTCGCTGCATTTTCTGAAATGGAGACTGTCATTGTAATTAAATAATCTCTAAAATATTTACCTCAGCCCTTAGGCGTCGGCTTTTTCATTGCTTCTCTTAGACTTTACATCGGCTATAGCTGCTTTAATTGCATCTTCGGCAAGCACTGAGCAATGAATTTTTACCGGTGGAAGACCTAGCTCATCGGCAATATCCTTATTCTTAATTTCTGTTGCTTCATCCAAAGACCGACCCTTAACCCATTCTGTCAACAATGAACTGGATGCAATAGCAGAACCGCAGCCATAGGTCTTAAACTTTGCATCTTCAATAACACCATTGTCATCAACTTTTATTTGGAGACGCATTACATCCCCGCAAGCAGGTGCACCTACCATACCTGTACCTACACTAGCGTCGTCATCATCCAATTTTCCAACGTTGCGTGGATTTTCATAGTGATCTAACACTTTGTCCGAATAAGCCATGTTTTCCTCATTTGCCCCGTAGGGCTGATTGTGGTTTACAGCAAACCTTCTCTCTATATTAACTTAATGTGCAGCCCATTGAACTTGATCTAAATCGACCCCGTCCTTATACATGTCCCATAATGGAGATAACTCTCTTAATTTGGCAACTGCTTCATGAATTTTTCCTATAGCATGGTCAACTTCTTCTTCTGTAGTGAATCTACCAATTGTCATGCGTAGCGAACTATGAGCAAGCTCATCATTCAATCCTATAGCTCTTAGCACATAAGACGGTTCCAAACTTGCTGATGTACAGGCCGACCCAGATGAAACAGCGAGATCTCTGAGCGCCATCATCAACGACTCACCTTCAACAAAATTGAAGCTAATGTTTAGATTACCTGCGACACGGTGATCAATATCACCATTCACGTAAACTTCTTCCATGTCGCTAAAACCATCTAAAAGCCGATTACGCAGCGCAAGAATTCGGGTGCTCTCATCCTGCATTTCTTCTTTGGCAATACGGAAAGCTTCGCCCATTCCTACTATCTGATGAGTTGGTAAAGTTCCGGAGCGCATACCACGTTCATGGCCGCCACCATGAATTTGAGGCTCAATTCGAACTCGCGGCTTACGCCTAACATAAAGCGCACCTATTCCTTTCGGTCCGTAGGTTTTATGTGCAGTCAGGGACATAAGATCCACTTGCATCTTTTCCAAATCGATATCTATTTTTCCAGTAGCCTGGGCTGCATCAACATGAAATAAGACACCTTTTTCTCGAGTCACTTGGCCTATTGCTTCAATATCGTTGATAACGCCAATCTCATTATTCACATGCATCAATGACACGAGAATTGTATCTTCGCGTATAGCGCCAGCAACCGCACTTGGTGTTGTTAGCCCATTCTCATCTGGGTCCAAGTAAGTCACTTCAAACCCCTCACGTTCTAATTGACGACAACTATCAAGAACGGCTTTATGTTCGATTTTCGAAGTAATAATATGCTTGCCTTTCTTACTATAGAAATGAGCCACGCCCTTTAGAGCAAGATTGTCAGCTTCTGTGGCGCCAGAGGTCCAAACCACTTCCCTAGGATCACAGTTGATTAAATCCGCGACTTGACGCCTTGCGGTTTCGACTGCCTCTTCTGCTTTCCAGCCCAGCAAATGAGAACGACTAGCTGGATTTCCAAAGTTTCCTTCCAGGGTCAGGCATTCGACCATTTTCTCAGATACACGGGGGTCAACTGGAGTAGTTGATGAATAATCTAAATAAATTGGATATTGCATTTAATTTTCCGCCTTTACTTCATTACAGACTGCTTACCGATACCCGCATCTCTTGATCGCTCATTTCCTGAATATCATTCATAAGCAGTTGCTTTCTATCTTGGTTTTCCGCGATGCGTTTAACTTCACTCTTCGAAACTAAATCCGCAAGACTGATACCTCCAAGAAACGTATGAATCTGTTCACTTAGATCTTCCCAAAGGTAGTGTGTCAAACAAATTTCTCCGCCTTGGCAGTCACCGGCTCCTCGACACTTGGTTGTATCGACGGACTCATTAACGGCATCGACAATCTCTGCAATATAAATTTGGCCTGACTGACGTTCTAGTTCGTAACCACCACCAGGCCCGCGAATACTATTGACCAAAGAGCTCTTTCTTAACTTGGCAAACAATTGCTCTAAATAGGACAAAGAGATTGCTTGCCGATGTGAAATATCTGCCAAACTGACCGGGCCCTGGTTATTATGCAATGCAAGATCTAGCATTGCTGTCACCGCATATCTGCCTTTAGTTGTTAAACGCATTAATAATGCCTGCAACTCGTCTTATTTCTAGGGCAAATTATCGAATACCTAAGTAAAATAGTCAAGTATTGGCAAGACGACCAGCGGGCGCAGCACCGAGGCTAAATAGCATATATTCCAGAGATTTTTCAGGTAGTTAGCAGTGTTTGTGGAGGATTTTCGGGTACCTTTATGAAATTCTTTGTCGAGTTTATTATCCAAAGGTTTAGCTATGAACGGTATGATCACTAGACTATTAGTTAACTGGTTTATTACTCTTAATTTAATAATTTATTAATCATATGATTAAAAATTTAATAAAACGGCAAAAACTGCCTCTCATGCATCAAAGCAAAGAAAATTAGTACCCGAAATGAAAGCCGATTTACATTGTCACAGCTATTATTCTGACGGAAATCATTCCCCTGATTTCTTGCTAAAACGTGCTGCAGAAAATGGCGTTACTCATCTCGCCATTACAGACCACGATTGCACAACAGCTCTGGAAAAACCTCTGGGCGACTATTATGGCCTACAACTAATTTCCGGCATTGAAGTATCCTGTCAATGGGAAACACAAGAAATACACCTTATTGGATTAGGGATTGATTGGAAAAATGCTGAATTAAAAAACATCTTGTACAAACAACAAACGGCGAGGCGATCCCGTTGCGAGGCGATTAATCAAATACTTGAGACTAATGGAGTTGAAGGGCTCTTAGATTATCTCGACGCCCTAACCTCAACCACTCTTACTCGAAGTCACATCGCTGACTTCTTAGTCCTCTCTGGGCATGCAAAGAACAAACAAAAAGCTTTTAAGCAATACTTAGGCAAAAAGGGCAAAGCTTATGTGCCCTTTACTTGGATTCCACTTTCTGAGGCTATCAACGCCATCCATAATGCTGGAGGACTGACAGTGCTTGCCCACCCGGGAAGATATAGCTTGAGCAAGCGCAAGTTAGAAGCGCTAGTTAGTTATTTCAGCGCTAATGAGGGTGATGGAATGGAAGTGAGCTATGGCGGCATTGATCCGCTAATGCAAAGGTACTTGGAGCAACTCGCAAAATCTGCGTCTTTATCCATCTCTATGGGGTCAGACTTCCATAATGCAGAATCACACTGGACTGATATCGGCAAATTCCCTAAACCGAGTTCGGCAGCCATAAAAAATGCCATCTGGAATCACCCCAGATGGCATTTCTAAATCTAAATTATCAGAAGCTAAAACCTAGCTGCGTTTTAGTGAGGCAACGGCATCACGAAAAATATCCAATAATGTTTCGTGCTTATAATCAGTAAACTCTCCAGCATCCATGAACATGCCATGTTCTGCACACGCCTCATACTCTATATGACCTTGTTTTGGGTCATTTAATTTCGTCATTGGCTTTCCGCAACGGGGGCACTTAATGTCTCTAACAGTATTATAAGTCTTACCAACGCTGGGGTCTCCGCTATCCGCAAAATCCGCCATCCAGCCACCTTTCAACTGCTCAGCTTCACCATTATCGAACCATAGACCCTTACAACTATTACACTTATCAATGACCACCTGACCGTGAAGGGTCTCGATCTTCATTTCCTGCATTTCAGAATTGCACTTCGGACAGTCCATCTACATCCCCTTAATCCAAGCTTCTTAGAGCTTTTTAGTTGTTGGTTAGAACGTGCACATAAATCAAAATCAACGCCGTCCCTCAAACCACGCGATGCGCATTTTATCTAATATTCCAAGGGAAGACCAAGCCAAAATTCTGCTTTCTTACAGTGTGTAAAAAATTCACATTTATTGATATTTGCTTCACATTCATGATTCTAGCATCCACAGCAAAGACATTATCGGCTAATCGAGTCTTTAGTATGCTTAACGGACAGGTACATTCTAAGTTCTTTTACTCTAGTAACTGTAATGCTCAGAGCGCTCTCTTAATTCGGCAATATCAATTTCACCCTGTTGACACTCTTGAACATCCTGCTTAAGCAATATGTGAATCTTATCAGGCCGTCGCGTTGTTGTTTCCGAATCTTCACCCAACCCTTTTAGTATGATTGAGATATTTTCATCTTCTGGTAAAGCACGCAGAGTTGATCCGTAATTACACATAACTATATACAAATTTTGTTCAAATTCACTGACCTCATCATGCCAACGAGCAATATAACGCTGTTCAGCAAGCTCAGTTTCTGCTTTTAATTCAACAGCTCTGCTCATGGCGCGCTGCCTAAGGGGTTCTATCTTCCCAAGTAATTGATCTAGCCGTGAGCTTACTTCTGATTCGTCACTACCAGCTTGATCAAGCGCAGCGCTAGCAGCACGAATTTCTTGTTCTAATGCTCCGATTTGATCAATATTTTCCTGCATGTTCTCTCGCATTACTTCTAATTCAACTTGTAATTCTTCGTACTCAACATCATCTACGCTACCTAGTGTCCTGAGTGATCTCACAGAGAGCGAAGCTTGCTCTATCGCTTTACTTACAGCAATAGAGTAATCAACCTTGGAAATACGCTCCATCATATTCTGATACAAACCATAAGCTTCTGGGCTATCAGTTTCTTGCTGCAGTGAAGTTAGAGGGCTAGTTTGTCGTCTCAACCCTTTCAAATGGGTTTTCGCCTGGTTGTAGTGGCTGCATGGCCGAATTTAAGGACGCCAAACTTAAACGGTTGCGCTCATTAGCCAAAGGTGTCCGCACCTCAAAGAGCACACCTTGTCCTGCTAGATAGGTTGCATAAATACCGCCCAAACGCATTCCGAACAACCCTGTATTTTGATCAAGTTCTAGCGCATCTTCCATGACACCAGTAAAGATACCGATGTTTACTTGAAGATCACTAAAATTGACATCCTGACTATGTGTTGATGATGCTGAGGAAAAAGCAACTAGCAGACTAAAAACAACCGAAAGTTTATTCATTGCCTCTATCTACCTTTTGCCTATCTTTCAGGGCTTTGAAAACTTACAAATTGAGCGAGTTGCTGCAGTGAACGAATCGTTTCATAGTCATTATCCACTAGATCTTGATAGCCTACTCGCATATCTTCAAGGTCACGCAATCTTTGCTGCTCAAAAAAAGCATAGATTCGATTTAAATTCTCAGCGGTAGTTTGCTGATTTTGATCCAAAACTGTTTGTAGCAATTCAATATTATTACTACTTTGTCTATCTTCTACTCGCCCAGCTAATGTATCCATTGCCAGTCGCTGCTCTTCCTGAAAGGCAACTAAACGCTCTTCAATTGCAGAACTATCGTTGCTAGTGGAACCGAATGAAACTGAGAAACCTTCTTGGCTGGAAACGAAATTTACATTCAGCAATAGCACTACCATCATTGCAAAACAAGCAATTGTAGGTGCCCATTGCAAACGATGCCAAAGGCTAAACCCTGAGATGGGGGTCTGATGCTCACGTCGAAATAATTCCATTCCTCTATTCCAATGAGGGGCCCGCTCATCTTTCCATCGGTTGAGAGTACTTTGAGTCAGAAGCAATGATTCCAGTTCATCGCTACAGTGCTCACAGACAAACAAATGGCTTTCTATTTTTTCTTTCGCCAAGGATGCTAAATCATCGGCAAAATACTCCCGCAATATATGTTGAGTCTTAGGGCAAGACATGAATTTCCTCCGAGACAACTTTCAATTTTTTGAGTGCTGTGTAAAAACGGGTCTTCGCTGTATTCACCGATATATCTTGCAGGTTTGCAATCTCTTCAAAGGTTTGTGATTGAAACATTTTTAATTCAACGACTAGTCTTTGCTCAAGAGGCAATTTGGCGAGCATTGAAATGACTTGCTTATTCTGCTGCTGCTCACTAACCATATTATCTGGCTCGATATTTGTTTCACCCGGAACCAAGTCGAGAAAATCTAACTCTTCCTGATCGTTTGTTCGGGTCTGTGTTGTCATCAAACGTTTACGACGATTCATATCGATAGCTTTATTATGGGCAATCCGAAAAATCCAACTGCTAAATTTCGCGTCACCTCGAAAGTGATGTAAGTTCCGATAAACCCCGAGAAAAACTTCTTGCATTAGATCCATTGCATCAGAACTGTTCCCCATGAGGCGGAGACCATGATTATAAATCTTGCTTTCATAGCGCCTTACTAGTTTTTCCCAGGCGAGCGCCGATCCATTAAGAGCCGCAGCTATTAAAGCTTCGTCTTCATCGATTAAACTCATAGCTTCCCGCACTACGAAAAATTAGCTTACGTGCCAGAATATACCGGCAGAGTAAGTGTCTGAAAAACCGAAGAATACTGGTTTTGAAGACTTAGTCGCAAGGACTTACTAAAAAGTTTGCATTCTGCATATATTTGAAAGGGAGTTGGCGACAGACTGCGGGCGCAGCCGATCCTTACTAACAGCCACCTTGTGAAGGTTAATACTAGGCCCCATGGGCATGACGCAGACAGTGCTAGATAAATTAGCTCCTGCTTTTAAGCAGCGGCCTGTTGTTCCTGCAATAATTGACTTGCGGCGCTCATAAACGCATTCAGGGATGAGGCGATGATATCCTTACTTATGGCGACGCCGCTATAACGTCGGCCTTCGCAACGTATTTGAATATAAGTTGCAGCTTCAGCGTCTGCGCCTTGACCCAGGGCATGTTCGCCATATTCCATGATTTCAAAGTCAATATTTATTGCTTTTTTCAATGCCTCAACGAAGGCATCAAGTACACCATCACCTTCTCCGCTAATAGCAATATCTTTGCCGAAGTAATCTATATTCGCCTTGAAAGTCTCTCGCCCTTCTTGCTTTTCGATGGTGAAATTTTCCAAGCTAATGACTTTCTCATTATTCAGATAGTGGCTATTAAACAATTCCCATATTTCATCTGGGTTAATTTCACCACCGAGCTCCTCTGTAACTTTTTGTACGACACGACTAAATTCTATTTGCAGCCAGCGGGGTAATTGGAAGCCAAATTTGCTTGCTAACACATAAGCGACACCACCTTTGCCTGACTGACTATTTACTCGGATTACATCTTGATAAGTACGACCAATATCTCGAGGGTCGATTGGCAGGTACGCGATCTCCCAAGGAGCACCCTCTTCATAGATATCTAAGCACTTCTTAATCGCATCCTGGTGCGAACCAGAAAACGCAGTAAAGACCAAGTCGCCAGAATAAGCTTGACGAGGATGCACATCTATTTGTGTGCACTCTCTAACTATTGACACGATGCGATCCATGTCGTGCAGATCCAGCTTAGGGTCTATGCCCTGGCTATAGAGATTCATTGCCATTACCACAATATCCATATTACCGGTGCGCTCTCCATTGCCCAGCAAAGTGCCTTCGACTCGCTGAGCTCCTCCCATTACTGCGAGTTCAGCAGCTGCCACAGCGCAGGCACGATCATTATGAGTATGCAAAGATATGATAACCGAATCGCGATTTTTAATATTACGACAAAACCACTCTACTTGATCTGCATAAATATTAGGCGTAGCCATTTCTACAGTAGAGGGTAAATTAATAATACTTGGCTTTTCAGGTGTTGGTTGCCAAACTTCATTTACGGCATCACACACCTCAACAGCGAAATCCACTTCAGTGCCAGTAAAACTTTCCGGCGAATATTCAAAAGTCCATTCTGTTTCTGCTTGCAGCGCTGCACACTTTTTAACTTCTTTGGCACCATTAACTGCAATTTCTATAATACCAGCCTTGTCAGTTCTAAAAACTTTCTCTCTTTGTACAATGGAAGTGGAATTATAGACATGAAGAATTGCTTTAGTTGCCCCTTTTAATGATTCAAAAGTACGTTGTATTAGTTCGGCTCTGGCCTGAGTCAATACCTGGATGGTGACATCATCTGGAATTCTATTTTCTTCTATAAGACTGCGTACGAAATCGAAATCAGGCTGCGAAGCTGCGGGAAATCCAACTTCAATTTCCTTGAAACCAACTTCAACTAGCAGGCTAAACATCTTTTTTTTCTGGGAAACAGACATAGGCTCGATCAATGCCTGATTTCCGTCACGCAGATCAACGCTGCACCAAGTCGGCGCTTCTTTGATCACATTAGCCGGCCACGTACGATCACTAATATCGATCTGCTGAAAGGGTTTGTACTTTCTATGATCGAATCGATTTCTATCCATCAGATTGCTCCTAGCTTTGCCAACGCATTCAGATTCTTACGCGGGCTCCCAGACCGTAATGCTTCCACTGCAGAAGTGCTTATCCATTTGACCTTATTGCTCCGACCTTTTTGAGGTTGCTGTCGCGGGGCACGGGCCTGTTTAACCCTTATCCAAGCCGCCAGCTCGAGTATCAGAACTATAGTAAAATATCTGTAGTTATTCTACACACTTATTTCATTAAACTAGGTATTTATTAGTTAATATAGCTATAATATAGCTAATATTTGTTTAATTTCTTTAATTTTAATTTATTATAAGATTTCCTATCTAATTCAAATCAAAATTCCTATGATCTTAGATAAGCTGGATACCCGCATCCTGCAAGAGCTTCAGAAAAATGGAGCTATCTCTAACTTAGAACTGGCAGAGACAATAGGTCTTTCCCCAACACCTTGCGCTAGACGAGTAAAACAATTGAGGGACCTGGGAATTATTGATCGACAGGTAACATTGCTAAATGCTTCCAAACTGGAATTAAAACTTACCGCTCTAATCCAAATAAGTATGGATAGACACACACCAGATCGGTTCGAAATTTTTGAAGAAAAGGTGAAAAGCTATCCCGAGGTAATTGAATGCCTACTAATCACAGGTCTGTCAGCAGACTACCAATTAAAAGTTGTTGTACCAGACATGGAGTATTATCAAGAGTTCCTATTGAACAAAATTACTCGCATTGAAGGGGTTACTGATGTGCATTCCAGCTTCATTTTGCGAGAAGTCGTAAACTCTACAAAACTTCCACTGAACCATATACAGCACAAATAACTAAAAAAAGTGCTTAACTTTCCCTTTGTAAGATCTACTCATCTTTAATGATGAACCACAACTCAGGGTTAAATGAAATTCACCGTTGATATGGGATGAGACCTTTTCGACTCGCTCTGTATTTACGATAGTGGATCGGTGCACTCTTTGAAAAATCGAAGGGTCGAGTTTGGCTTCTAGTTCTTTCATGGTTGTGCGCATGATGTGAGTTTCATTTTTCGCATGCACACACATGTAGTCTCCAGCCGCATCGATCCAATCGATATCCTTAACTGGCACGAATGTAATTGACGACCCATCTTTTATTGCAAGTCGATCAGCGCGCTCGACAATGTCTTCCTCACTATAAATCAGCTCTCCAATAGCCGAAGCCGACTTCCCAGTAAGACTTACTGCGAGCTCCAGTAATTTCTGCTTCTCAGGAATAGCAACCTTTTGTTCCTTTTGCTGCTTAGCACGATCGATAGCTCTTGCCAAACCCTCTACCTCAACAGGCTTTAACAAATAATCAATTGCATGCACTTTAAATGCAGCTACCGCAAAAGCATCGTAAGCTGTCACGAAAATTATCATTGGCATAACGTCGCCTTGCACTTCATTGATTACTTCAAAGCCAGTCATACCTGGCATTTGAATATCGAGAAATACGACATCTGGCTCATGTTCTATTATGGCAGCAATAGCTTCTTTCCCATTCCGGCACTCTGCTACGATTTCAAGGTCTTCATATTGCTCAATGCGCATAGACAGCCCTTGTCGCGCCAACTCTTCATCATCAACAATAATTGCCTTCAATTTTTTTGATTCACTCTGATTCATAAGGAATTACCACCGTAACTTTAAGGCCCCTAGGCTTGGCATTTGCAAACACTAATTTATGGTCATTTCCGTAAATTTCTTCCAAACGGTTCCTAATATTACTGATACCTACTCCTTTGGAAAGAGACAATCTTGCCTCAGCGTCTTCCTCAGGTAATCCAGGACCGTCATCGGTGACATCAAGAGTCAAAAAATTCCCGCTTTCGCGAGCTCTTATACTAATCGCACCTCCAGATTCGATCTTAGTAATACCATGTTTAATTGAATTTTCGATAATCGGCTGCAGCAGCATTGTTGGCACTAATGCCACTTGTGCGCTCACTTCTATATCGAACTGTAATTTTAAGCGCTCTGCAAAACGAACTTTCTCGATATCCAAATAAAGTTTAGAAGTCTCTAGCTCATGAGCCAGGCTTACCCGATCTAAGGGAGAGTGATCGAGAGAGTATCGAAGAAACTTACTTAACTTTGTCACCATTTCATTCGCTTGATCAGTTGTCTTGGAGAGGACAAGCGTCGAAATAGCGTTCAGCGTGTTAAACAAAAAATGTGGATTGAGTTGGTAACGCAACATTAATAATTGAGCTTCATGAGCTAGAGCTTCAGACCTCAAGCTCTTTTCTTTTTCTACTTGAAATAGCCGGTTATATTTAATGATAAAATAAAACCCAGTCCACAATAGAATTAACGGGAAAGTGAAAATAACGAACTCTCCGAACAAAACTCTTCCATTGATGGTTTGGGTGTCTAAAAAAAAGAGCTCTAAAAAATCCATAGCTACCTGCCAAAATGCGGCCGCGACAAAAGATCCAAACCAAGCAACAAAAAAGCGCAGTATGAATCCCTTATCCCAAACGATACGGTAGAGAAGACGAAGACCAGAGGTTAAAACTACAGCAAACAATGCGCTTATTGCATAAACAGATACAAGTGGAACCAAGAATCCGGTGGTGGGCGGGTTAAATAAAAGGCTTAACAAAAGGAGTATTACGACAAAGCCAGACCAACCTATGAACTGGAAAACCCAGAATTGATTTCGCCTGATTTTTGTAAGAGAGGCAAAACTCATGATTAGCTCTATACCCCAGAATAATTTGTGCTTTTCTTAGCCTGTATACAAATGCTGACTTGTATCACAAACCCTTCAAGTCGGATTAGCTGTTCACGGAAGTAATCCAGCTATCGCATCTCTTTCGCCCTTCAACTCCTGCTCTGTCTCAGACATGAGCCCTCGACTAAAATCGTTTATACCTAAACCCTGTACAATTTCATAACACCCATCTGCGCAGATTACAGGAAAAGAGTAGATCAGCCCTTCTTCGATACCATAACTCCCATCGCTGTATATTCCCATACTTACGATATCCCCGTTAGTCCCTAGAACCCAATCTCGCATGTGCTCTATTGCAGCATTTGCGGCGGAAGCGGCACTTGATAGGCCTCGCGCCTTAATAATAGCCGCACCTCGCTGTTGCACGGTAGGAATAAACTCATCAGAAACCCAAGTTTGCTCCACTAGTTCATAGGCATTCGTGCCGCCTACAGTGCAATGATGAAGGTCTGGGTATTGAGTAGCTGAATGATTTCCCCAAATAATCATGCCATTGATATCGGTATTATGATTTTCGGTCTTGTTCGCAAGTTGCGCAATCGCACGATTGTGATCCAGGCGCGTCATGGCGGTAAATTGACTGGGGTCCAAATCTGGAGCATTGCGATAGGCGATCAGCGCGTTGGTATTCGCCGGGTTACCTACAACCAGAACTTTAACGTCACGGCTAGCTACTTTATTTATTGCATGGCCTTGTAAAGAAAAAATTTGAGCATTCGCTTCCAGCAAATCCTTGCGTTCCATTCCAGGACCGCGTGGCCTGGCGCCTACCAACACACAATAATCGGCATCTTTAAATGCCACCTCAGGGTTATCACTCTGCACAATTCCTGCAACTAATGGGAAAGCACAATCTTCGATTTCCATCACAGTACCCTGCAACGCTTCCAAAGCAGGTGTAATCTCAAGTAACTGGAGAATTATGGGCTGGTCGGTACCCAGCATTTCTCCAGCTGCCAGTCTAAATAAGAGCGAATAACTGATTTGTCCTGCTGCTCCGGTGACAGCAACGCGCACGGGTACTTTCATTATCTCAAAGTCCTTCTATAGTTTTAAAAATTAAGCGATTTGAATGAAGCGGATACAGAGCCGTCTAGTATACCAGAATATCCTTCGGGATGAGATACTGATACTGTCCTACAGCTTTGAATCAAACGTCACCGATATACGGTAGTTCTCTCGATACTAATTAATAAATAAACATGGCGTCACCATAACTAAAAAATCGGTAGCGCTTCCGAATAGCTTCTTGATAAGCATCAAGTATAACTTTTTTTGAACTAAACGCGCTCACTAACATTAGCAATGTAGATTCCGGCAAGTGAAAGTTGGTAATCATTGCATCGACTATTTGAAACTTATACCCCGGATAAATAAAAATAGCCGTCTCTTTTTGAGTCGCCTTTAGTTTGCCATCCTCTGCCGCACTTTCTAAACATCGAACGCTTGTTGTACCTACAGCAATTACTCTTCCTCCCTTCTCTCTGCATTGCTCCACTTTGTTACAGACAGAAGCGTCTAACTCAATAAACTCCCTATGCATTCGATGTTCTTCCAAGTTTTTAACTCTAACCGGCTGAAAAGTTCCTGCGCCAACATGAAGAGTAAGAAAAGCTGTATTAATGCCATTCCCAAGAAGATTCGATATCAGTGACCGGTCAAAATGCAAACCCGCTGTAGGTGCAGCCACTGCACCTTCTTTAGTTGCATAAATTGTCTGATATCGTTTTAGATCTAACGCTTCCTCTTGCCTTCTAATGTAAGGCGGTAGCGGCATATACCCATGGGGGAATAATGATTGACTAAGACTAATCTCGCTGCCGAACTGAATTTTAAAGAAACCCTCTTCCAGATCTAGCACAGTAGCAACAAGAGAATCCTCGGGCTGGTCAGTATTCTTAGCGTAAAAAAACAATTTACTGCCGATTTTGGGGGATTTGCTCGCTTTAATCTGAGCCAATAAGCAATTGTCCAACATTATCCGTTCGACCAAGATTTCTATCTTTCCTCCTGTCTCCTTTTCGCCAAAAAACCTGGCAGGAATAACTTTCGTATTATTGAAAACCAACAAGTCATTTGGTCTCAAATAATTCAATAAATCAGTAAAGTACTTGTGTGCCATTTCACCAGAAACAGAATTAAGGCACAGTAAACGGCTGGAGGTACGAGCGTCAGCTGGATAGTGAGCAATCAACTCTTCTGGTAATTCGTAAGAAAATTCACTTACTTTCATAGATGGTAGTATCGTCTGAATGATCGAGAATGAAGCCTATAGAAATAGTTATAAAGGATAAAGCGTTGAGGTTACTATTTGCTTAGTTAGGAGCTGGAGGCAGGTTTCATTGCGCTAAAATTTGCAATTGGTATAATGCCGACCCCCGTATACTCAGAATACTAAAAGACTCTGCGGAGTTATAGCTCAGGTCCTCTGGGAATTGAATCTGGGACTAATGTTTATAATTGAATACTGCCAGCGTGGTGAAATTGGTAGACACGATGGATTCAAAATCCATTGCCTTCACGGGCGTGGCGGTTCGAGTCCGCCCGCTGGTACCAGTCATTCAGTTAGTCACTTCTCGATTCATCTAACCTCTTCTAACCAAACCTCTGTAGCCTATTGGACGAGGGTAGTCACTGAGCCGGAATTCACGGCCGCTAACCCTGTTCCATATTCTGGCACGTTTCGCTGAAAAACCCGCCAATAGTGCCACTCCTCAGCGATGTATTCGTTCCCATCGGCATCCGTCTCTTTCACAATAGGGTCGCTCCCCCCTCGCAATCGAGCAACCTCGGTCCGGTCTTGGATCAATACCACCGTCATTTCGTAGATCTTTCCGCCAATCTTCAGGCGCACACGGGGATCACGCTCGACGTTTCTCCACCACGCCTTGCCATATGGGAATTCATTGTTCAATCTGAATGTTTGTGCACTCGACATCAGGTAGAGTTTGTCTCCACGCGGAACCAGTAGGACAGTGACGGAGTGGGGGATCCCGTACCAGGTACGAGTCTCAAGCTCGGTTCCATTCTCGCCGAACGCGTCACTGAACTGATTAACCCAGTCCCAATCCGTCACCGCCTCATGGACAATCTCCCCCGCCAACCACAATCCTGGCCTGGCCGACCGGCCGGCATTCGCGTATTCCTCGGCACTGGGATGCCCCGGCGACAACCCGGTCACACGTATTGTCAAAAGTGCCCCAACTATGAGGACGCCGACCATCAGTAAGCCAAGCTTTAACGGCTTCATCATCTTCGTTCTACCTGGGAATTGGTATGAGGATACAGGGACACCCACAACTTGCAGCAGCGCAGGGTTATTATTGTTAGCAGTTTATTCATGATGCCTTTCGGTAAAAGCACGACACGTCATACTACAAGTATCTAAATGATTGTTCTAGAAATTATGTAACACCTAGCCTCCAACGACAAAATGAAATCGCCTCCCAGAGTAATTGCATGCTTTAAAATTTATCTGCCCTTTACTACCCTCATCAATTCTTTTCATTTCTCTTTTGCGAAAAAATGAACTTGAGTGTTCTGTCAGTTATTGTTATTACTCTTTTTTATAGAGTTCAGAAACCTCTTCAGCGATGCCTTTTAAAAGAGTCGTAATCTCCTCATCCGAAATCCCTGATTCTTTCAATTTAGAGATTATTTTCAACCACTCGGTAAGCGAGCTATAAGTGACACCAGCAACTCGCAATTCTTTCCATTGGTTTTTGAATGTATCGCGATCCATAATTTGTCTGCTCTTATAGGGGGTAAAACGTTCTGATGAGAATGGATATCAGTGACCTAGATCGAGAAAGGTCATCGTCCCTGCATTCTGTTCTTGACCAACGGAGCCGTATTCCGTTATCGGTCTGTTAAGAGACTCGTTAATCGAAAAATATAAGGAGATATTTTGGATAGGAACTGAACCTTCTCAATTTTTGTATAAATCGCATACCACCACCCGACTATTCTTATTAGTCAACTTCGAGTCGTACGAGTTTAATTGTCTCAACATTAGCAGCAACGTAAAAAGCAGAGTAGGGTTTTCGTTGACAGTAGTTTGTTTATATAAATATCAACCTCGACCGGCTACCTAGGCGTCCACAAAAAAATCTCCGGAAGGAGCCGTGGCTCAGACGCTCCGAACGAGCTATCCCCTACTGGGACGGTTTCGCCCGCCGCTTGCGCTATCGCACGCCTGCTGCTAGCAGCTCGAGGCGACCA
>CAXYEH010000041.1:0-38861 GCA_964275945.1 uncultured Pseudomonadales bacterium | reverse complement strand
GATAGATTACTGGAGCAACTGGAAGCTAAGAATAGGACTGCGTGGTTTGAAGAAGAGTGTAAACTTCAGTCGAAATTGGTTTGTGAGCTTGAAAACCAGATAAATTGGAAAAATGCTTATGCAGGCATTAGCAATGCTTGGAAATTAAATAATCAGGATTTGGCAAAACTACGAAGGCTTTGTCTTTGGCGAGAAGAAAAAGCAAGGTGTTTAAACAAGCCTCGTAATTGGATAGCGAAAGACAGTGATCTTTTAAGCCTGTCCTTGGAAGGTTCAGTAAAGAATTTCGAGTCTATTGCCTTCAGTGATAGAAGGTTTTACTCTCGTTACGGTAACGAAATTGTTGAAATAATAGATTCTTTGGTTGTAGATATTTCAGAAATGGATCGCTCAATACTTAATTTTCCACTGAGTCCTGTGTTGCGAAAAAAATTAAAATCATGTCAGAAAGTGGTTGCTGAAATTGCAGAAAGATTAACCATCGCACCAGAATTGCTTGCTCGTAAGCGCCTGTTGCAAAATTTAGTACGTAACTATCAAAATTCAGGAGAGCTGCTCTGGGAGGACGAACTTTCAGGTTGGCGAAGAGAGGTTCTCGAAGAAGAAATCAGTCCGCTATTTTCTCGGTAGAATAAATTGTGATTAAAGACACACCGTTAAGACAGAAATTTTGGGAATTGCCCTTAGACGAATTGTCTAATAAAGAATGGGAAATGCTTTGTGATGGCTGCGGGCGGTGTTGTCTTAAGAAGATTCAAGACGAGGAAACTTCAGAGGCTACACTGGACAAGAGTAGCCTGTCGATATCTAAGTAAAACGGATTGCCGCTGCACAAATTATGACCAACGAACTACCTTGGTCCCTACTTGTTTAAATGTAAAGGAAATGTACCGTCAAAACTCAAACTGGATGCCCAATACTTGTGCTTACCGGCTAAGAGCGGAAAATAAACCGTTATTCGAATGGCATCCACTGTTGGCGGGTTCCTCTAATAGTATTGAATCGACAGGAATTTCGGTAAAACAGAAAGTACTGTCTGAGGAATACGTGCATCCAGATGGGTACGAAGAGCATATTATCAGCTGGGTGAAATCCTAAATTATGGTCGCGGAAGCTAACTATTGGATAATTTGGTTGATTTATCTCGCTGCTAGCGGAGTATTCTTTGCATTGGTTTGGTTCTTAACCGCATTCAAGTCTGCAGCGTGGTCCTCCTATTCGCTCCGATCAGTAGCCGCTGCCATAATATTGACCCCTTGGTATGCGAATACGCAGGGCGAAAGTTTCGCGCCGGCTTTAATGGTAATGACCCTAGATTTAATCACGATTGGTGGGGAGGCGATTAATAGGGCTGCAATTCCACTATTATTGTCAGTAATTGCCGCTGAAGTGGCAGCTACTTTATTCTATTTTATTCAAAAGCGAAGATAATCTTTTAGAATAATATCATATTAAATATTCTTTATATTCAGAAAGATACCTTGACATATTAAGGTGTTATCCACATATAAAGATCTTTTACTCTTCTTTGCCTTTTTTATAAAAAAGTGGGTTTGTTATTTACGCGGTCCTATTGGCGAAAGGTTTGTGTACGGTTGATTAACAGTTTAGGCAAGGCCTTTGTTACGTTTTCCTGGATATAGGTAGGTAGCTTAAGGTGCAAATTTTAGGAACATAAAGATTAGGCTTCTATCCGCTTTTTTATTGATTATCCAGGGGATCCGTTCTTTGTTTTTCTGTATTAATGCCGGTCTGAGCTTTACAATACGCGCATTTTTATAAGCAGTGGAAATATACCAATGATCTTTACCGGCACTAAAGAATATGTGGCGACGGATGAGCTACAAATGGCAGTGAATGCTGCAATTCAGTTACAAAAACCTCTCTTGATTAAAGGGGAGCCAGGCACTGGAAAAACAATGCTCGCTGAGCAAATTGCTACAGCTTTGGAATTACCCCTCATCCAATGGCATATCAAATCAACCACTAAAGCTCAGCAAGGACTTTACGAATATGATGCTGTTTCAAGGCTCCGAGACTCCCAGCTTGGCGATGAAAAAGTGCATGACATTTCCAACTATATTATACAAGGCAAAATCTGGCAGGCATTCCAAAGTGAAGGGCAGTGTGTATTGCTCATTGATGAGATCGATAAAGCTGATATTGAGTTTCCTAACGACTTGCTATTAGAGCTAGATAAAATGGAATTCTTTGTTTATGAAACGAAGGAATTAATCAAAGCTAAAACTCGTCCAATCATTGTAATTACCAGTAACAATGAGAAAGAGTTACCTGATGCTTTTTTACGTCGGTGCTTCTTTCATTATATTGAATTTCCCGACACCTTAACTATGGAAAAAATAATTAATGTTCATTACCCAAAGATTAAGAATGATCTGGTTAGCCAGGCAATGGATGTCTTTTTTGACGTGCGAAAGATTCCAGGCCTGAAGAAGAAACCATCAACTTCAGAATTGATAGATTGGCTAAAATTGTTGATGGCGGACGATATTCCTGATGACGTACTCAAAAGTCATGATGCCAAGAATGCGATTCCTCCTTTGTATGGGGCTTTATTAAAAAACGAGCAAGACGTGCATCTCTTGGAGAAGCTTGCATTTATGCATAGAGCTAATCGTTAATGCTAATAAACTTCTTTATGACGCTTAAGCAAGAGCGGCTTCCAGTGTCTTTCACTGAGTTGTTCTCACTGCTGGAGTGCTTAAAGCAGAATGTCATATTTGGGAATGTTGAAGATTTTTACTATCTCTCGAGACTTTGTCTAGTAAAGGATGAAAAGAATTTCGATAAGTTCGATCTCGCATTTGCAAAATACTTTGAGAATATTGATGTTCTAGATGATTTGTCTCTCTATCAAATACCTGACGAATGGTTACGTAAGCAACTAGAATCTATGCTGTCTGATGAAGAAAAGGCAAAAATAGAAGCCTTAGGCGGTTTGGACAAGCTTATGGAAGAATTTAAAAAACGAATGGAAGAGCAGCAGAAACGGCATGAAGGCGGTAACAAATGGATTGGAACTGGAGGCACGTCGCCCTTTGGCGCTTATGGTTATAATCCTGAGGGAGTTCGTATAGGGCAAGAGGAAGGAAGAAATCAGCGAGCAGCAAAAGTATGGGATCGCCGAAATTATAAAGACTTAGATGACTCTGTTGAAATTGGCACACGCAACATCAAAATGGCATTAAGACGGCTACGAAAATTTGCTCGAAGTGGTGCCGAAGAAGAATTAGATATGGATGACACTATTTCTTCGACGGCGAGAAATGCTGGGTTGCTTGATATTAAAATGGTCCCCGAGCGTCATAATTCGGTCAAAGTCTTATTGTTCTTTGACGTAGGTGGCTCGATGGATCCGCATGTGAAATTGTGTGAAGAATTGTTTTCTGCGGCCAGAAGTGAATTTAAACACCTAAAATATTTTTACTTTCATAATTTTTTGTATGAATCGGTATGGACAAAAAGTCACAGGCGACATGCGGAGACGACATCGACCTTTGAGCTCATTAATAAATTTTCTAAAGACTACAAAGTAATATTCGTGGGTGACGCGACAATGGCTCCTTATGAGGTTACTCACATTGGTGGCAGTATCGAACACTATAATGAAGAGGCTGGGTCGGTATGGATAAAACGAGTATCAGATGCCTTTGATCATGTGGTGTGGATAAACCCAACACCTAGAGATTATTGGGAGCACAGTTACTCAATCGAGATCGTAAAAGAGCTAACTGAGGACAGGATGTTTCCTTTAACTGTGAAGGGCTTAGAAGAAGCGATGAGCCTTCTAACTAAATGATTATTCATGATTGAGTCCTTACCCGATGACCTTCGGCCAGAAAAGTACCAATCACTCGTTGATGTTATAGACTATATTGCCAATGAGCATTCCGCCTTGCCTGCGTTTAGCTGCCTTGGCCGAACTCTTTCTTACGCAGAAGTTGATGATTTAAGTAGCAGATTTGCCTTTTTCCTCCAAAGTGAAACAGAGCTGGAAATAGGTGATCGTATTGCCATCCAATTACCTAACCTGCTGCAATTTCCGATTGCATTTTATGGAGCGGTAAAAGCAGGAATGGTAGTGGTTAATACTAATCCTCTATACACGGCCACAGAGATGGCTCATCAGTTCAAAGATTCTGGCGTCAAGGCTATAGTCATACTGGAAGCTTTTTGTGACAAGCTTGAACACGTGCTGTCGGAGACTCAAATTTCAACCATCATTATCGCCAAATTTGGGGACTTACAAAACGTCATTCGTCGTCAAATTCTAAATCTAGGGGCGAAATATCTTAAGAGAGCGGTGCCAGAACATAACCTGCCTAATACTTTTGCGTTTTTACAAACTGTAAAAGGAGCAAATAACTACATACAACACTCAAACAGAGGGAGTGGTGATGAGGTTGCTCTTATTCTTTATACGGGCGGTACAACTGGATTTGCAAAAGGGGCAATGCTTAGCCATAACAATTTGATTGCGAATATGATGCAACTACGATCTCGCTGTTTATTGTTAATTCGCGATAAGGTAGAAAATATAGCTGCACCACTTCCTCTTTATCATAGTTACGCTTTTCTTTTACACTGTCTCGCCATGCCGTTTTCCGGCAATCACAATATTCTTATTGCAAATCCCCGCGACTTGAACTCGCTAATTAAGCTTTTAAAAGGAATCCGAATTAATGGATTTGTCGGAATTAATACCCTTTACTCTGCATTGTTACGACATAAAGATATTACGTCTGTGGATTTTAATAATATGAAATTCTGTGGTGCGGGAGGAATGCCCATGTCCACTTCCGTAGCGGAAGAATGGGAAGAAGTAACTGGATGTGAAATTATTGAAGGTTATGGTCTGACAGAATGCTCCCCTGTGGTTGCAGTAAATATTCCTGGAAAAGTTAAGTTCGGAACTGTGGGACCGCTGGTTCCAGAGACTGAATTGAGAGTAGTAGATGACTCCGGTATCGATGTTCCTCAAGGTCAGCGAGGCGAGCTTTTGATTAAAGGTCCGCAAGTAATGCTTGGCTATTGGGATAAAAAAGAGGCTAACCTGGAGGCATTTAGTGAAGATGGTTGGTTAAAAACTGGCGACTATGTGGAAGTGGGGGAGGAAGGCTTCATTACGATTGTTGACCGGAAAAAAGATATGATCCTTGTTTCTGGTTTTAATGTCTTTCCTAATGAGGTAGAGGATTGGGTTAACAGGCATCCAGAAGTTCTGGAAAGCGCAGCAATTGGGGTGCCTAGTGAACGCACTGGTGAGGCAATTAAATTATTTGTCGTGACTAAAAACGACAAAATCCCAATCGAGGAACTAGAGGCTCATTGCAGAGAAGGGCTCACTCCTTACAAAATTCCGAGAGATTTTACATTTGTTGATGATCTGCCAAAATCGATTATAGGCAAAATATTACGTCGCGAACTGCGCGATTAGAATGATCATTTTCTTCGATGCCATTCGAAATGAGAATAGGCAGTGTTCAAATCCTTAAAAAAAGAACTCGATAAATGTCAGCATAGCGACAGGTTCCGTTTTGCTCGTCAAATCCGAAATCTTGAAAAAGCTAAATTATCAAAACCAGTTTTCGACTCCAGGGTTGATAAATTGGTCACCGATATAACGGAGTCAAAGAGTAATTGCCAAAAACGTGCGCAGGCGATACCTAGCACTATTGATTTCCCTCTAGAGCTGCCGATTACCGCCGAGGTCGATAAAATCCGACAACTTCTTGCTAAAAACCAAGTACTCGTAATCGCTGGAGATACCGGTTCAGGCAAGACTACTCAAATTCCTAAAATATGCTTGCAAGCCGGTTTTGGTCGCCGCGGACTAATAGGGCATACGCAACCAAGAAGGCTGGCTACAGTCTCTGTGGCTAATCGAATAGCAGAAGAGCTAAACACTAAGGTTGGGAATGGTGTGGGCTATCAGATTAGATTTAATGAAATCTTATCAGAATCAACTTATCTAAAATTAATGACTGATGGGATTCTTCTTGCCGAAATACAAAACGATAAATATCTGAACAAGTACGATGTCATCATAATAGATGAAGCACATGAGCGCTCGCTGAATATTGATTTTCTACTTGGTTTCTTAAAACAGTTACTAGAAAAGAGAGCTGATCTTAAGTTGATTATCACTTCCGCGACGATAGATATTGAGAAATTTTCTAAGCATTTTTCAAGCGCTCCCATAGTATCTGTTTCTGGAAGAACATACCCAGTCGAAACTCATTATCTACCATTGGAATATTTGGAAGAAGGCCCCACGGATCAATCACAACTTAACGGAATCTTAAACGCTCTGGAACAAATAATTTCAAAGGACGATAAGGATAAGAACGGTAATGAAGATATTTTAGTTTTTTTCAGTAGTGAGCGTGAAATTCGAGAAACTGCTCTTGCGATAAGAAAGAGAAAATTTCAACATTGCGAAGTACTTCCGCTCTATGCAAGATTGCGTCAGTCAGAGCAATCAAAAATATTCAGTGAACATAGGGGTCGTAGAATTGTATTGGCAACAAACGTCGCAGAAACGTCACTTACTGTTCCTGGTATAAAATATGTTATCGATACAGGGTTTGCCCGCATTAGTCGTTACAGCATTCAAAGCAAAATTCAACGCCTTCCAATAGAACCAATTTCTAAAGCTAGCGCAAATCAACGCCAAGGAAGGTGCGGCAGGGTATCAGATGGCGTGTGTATAAGACTCTATTCAGAACAAGATTTTAAAGGGAGACAGGACTATACAGACCCCGAAATTAAGCGAACTAATTTAGCATCAGTCATTCTTAGGATGTTGTCATTGAATTTAGGGGATATCGAAAAATTTCCTTATTTAGAGAAACCTGAAGCAAAAGCGATTAATGATGGATTCAAGCTGCTAAACGAATTAAATGCTATAAATCAAAACCGAGAGCTAACCGCCATCGGGAAAAAGATGGCAATACTGCCTGTAGACCCAAAACTTTCTCGCATGCTGGTAGTGGCCAATACTCAAGCTTGTTTGCATGAGATCTTGATCATAGTCAGTGCTTTGAGCATCCAAGACCCTCGAGAACTATATGGTGACTTTTCCCAGCAAGCTCAAGAGCGATTAGCTAAATTCAATCATCAGGATTCGGACTTCCTCAGTCTAGTCAATCTTTGGGCTGATTATGAAAAGAGACGCCAGGAGTCTACTCAAAATCAACTGAAGAAATACTGCAAGATACATTTTCTGTCATTTATGAGAATGCGCGAATGGCGGGAAGTGCACAGACAATTATTACTTAGTTGTAAACAACTCGGTCTCCGCATTAACAAAGAACCTGGTACCTATGAGGCAATACATAGAACTATTATCTCGGGATCCTTAAATCAAATTGCAACCAAGCTAGATAACAAGGTCTATGCCGGTTCGAGGAATAAAAGGTTTGCGGTTTCGAGAACATCAGTAGTTACTTCTTTAAAAGCCAAATGGATAGTTACTGGTGAACTAGTTGAGACATCGCAAACGTTCGCTTCCATGGCTGCGAAAATCCAACCGCAATGGGTAGAGTCCATGGCGCTTCACTTGGTTAAAAGAGAGTACTTAGAGCCCCATTGGAGCAAAAAGTCTCAGGCTGTTATGGCGTATGAAAAAGTGCAGCTTTACGGCTTGACCATCATTGAAAAATCTCTGGTCAACTATAGCGATATAAATCCAGATATCGCCAGATCACTTTTTATTATTGAAGGCGTGGCAGCGAGCGAAATCACTTCAAGTAATCAGTTTGTAAAAGGAAATTTTAATTTTTTGCTGTCATTAACAAAGGAAGAGGAAAAGTTAAGACGTCCAGAGTTGTATGTCAGCGATCGAGAAATAATACGTTTTTATGAAGAAAGAATACCTAAAGATATAAACTCAACTCGGCAACTTGAAGCATGGCTTAAAAATTTACCTCGAAATAATAAAGATATTTTGCTGATGACGCGCAATAATATTTTGTCTGAAGATTCTACACATGATCAAGCTATTTATTTCCCTGACTATACGGCTGTCCAGAAAAATCGTCTCGCAATTGATTACGAATTCGATCCGGGTTCGGTCCGAGATGGTGCGACAGTGCAAGTACCTGAAAAAATACTTAATCAGCTAGAGCAAGCTGATATAGATTGGGCAGTACCAGGTATCATGAGAGAGAAATGCATAGCTTTGCTTAAGGGGTTACCTAAATCTCTGCGTAAAAAGCTTATTCCGATCAGTAATCTGGTCGACGACATTCTCCCAAACATGACGTCTGCTGATGGTGAATTAGTCGAAGCTTTGATAAGTCATGTTGTAAAGGCAAAACACGTTAAATTGTCCCGCGAAGATTTTGAGGCCATAGATTTACCTACGCACCTCCGAATCAAAATCAAAGTAAGTGATGAAAATGGCGAGGTATTGGATTTTGGTGACCAGCTTTCATTGATTAGAAAGAATATATTGCCAGATGGGGAGGGAAAAAGTGTCGAAAAACTTGAAGAGAAAATTCATCCCATTCAACAGCAAGGGTTAAAAAGTTGGGATTTTGGGGATTTGCCTGAGCAAGTTGAAACTGGTGAAGAACTTGTTATGATTCGCCACCCGGCTCTAGTAGACCGGCAAGATTCAGTCGAGATTAAACTATTCGCGGATCAAAGAGAGGCGAAATTATTCCATAAATTTGGCCTAGTTCGTTTATTTATACTTCGGAGCATATCTCAACACAATATGTTGGAAAAGAGATTTAAAAAACTACAGGAACAATGTGTCTTATTAGTTCCTCCCGAATTAAAAGAGGTGGTGACAAGTGCGGTGGTTGCAACTTATCTTAGTGCTTTCGAATTAGAAGATTTCTACCTCGTGATCAAAAAAGTTTCGAAAAAGTACTTAATTCTGGTAAATCAGAGTTGCACCGAGTTGGCGAGCAAATAGCACATATCTTGGAAGAATTTCTTAATGCTCGGTATGGATTACTAAGGGATTTGGCAGACCTAAATAGTAAAGAATTTAGCTATTTTGTAGACGACATAAAACAGCAATTGCACAATTTAATGACAGGAAAAAGTTTGTTAGAAACTAACATTGATTGGCTAAAACAATATCCTAGATATCTAAATGCGATTCAGTTTCGCCTTAGTAGAATCCCACACCTAGGTAGCAAAGATAAAGAGCATACAACCGAACTTACTATGTATTGGCTTAAATATGAGGAACTGTGTAAGCAGCGCGTTGTTAAGAATCCTGATGAATTAACCCATTTAAGATGGATGTTTGAAGAATATAGAGTTTCTCTATTTGCTCAAAATTTAGGGACTAAGATACAAGTGTCTGCAAAACGGTTAGAAAAACAGTTCAAATTAATTCAAAACTAACATGTTAGACGAATGGGATGATTTAAGGGATAAGGAAATTGACATGTTATTCTGTCTATTGCAAAGTAAACTACGTGAATATTGAAACAAAAGTCTGCAGTAAAAGGCTTCCGCCGATAGCGATTCTGATTTTGCTCACAACCTTCTTGATTGTGCCAAATGCGAACGCACAGTCATATGATCCTTGGCGAAATACCAATCAGAGAATCTTTGCGTTTAATGATTACTTTGATCAACTTCTTGTGCGCCCAATTACTTTAACCTACACGCTATTCGCGCCAAGAGCAGTGCGCCAGGGAGTTGGGAATTTTTTCAGCAATAGCCGTGATATTAATATCGCCGCAAATAATGCATTACAGCTTAAATTTCAGGCAGCGATTTCAGATGCTGGTCGAGTAGCCGTTAATTCTACAATCGGTATAGCAGGGATCTTCGATGTGGCAAGTTCGCTGGGTCTCGAGAAGCATGAGGAAGATTTCGGCCAAACTTTTGGTGCCTGGGGCTTGGGTAGTGGGCCGTATCTAGTATTACCAGTTTTTGGTGCTAGCAATTTACGTGATGCGCTAGGTCTGGTTTTGGATACAGCCTTTAATCCAATTCAATACTTAGAAGAAGCATCGCTCCGCTTAGCTCTATTCTCTGCTGAGGAAATCGATTCTCGATCGGGGCTCCTAGCACTTGATGAATTAGTCAGTGGAGATAAATACGTATTCTTCAGGGAGGCGTCCATTCAGAACAGGGCGTATCTTATTAATGATGGGCAAATTGAAGATGAATTTGGTAATTTCTAATTGATGCAGGAACAATCTTTAGCTTCATTGAGAGACACAGTTTTAAGGTGTCGTTGCAATTACATATGAATGCTTGTCTTAAATGTTATTTCTGATTTTTAACTTGCATTTAATAAAGTCACTGTGAGAAACATAAATCAAATCGGATATTTTTCTAATCAAATGATCTTCATATTTGTCTAACTGTTCATCTGAAAAAGCTATGCGCCACATTTTTTCTATGAGACTTAATTTTTCTTTATAATCATATTCGTCATTGATAAGCTGAGTAAATTCATAGAGTGAAGTTGCTTGATGCGCTTCCGCTTCAGCGAGTTCGACTATCTCATGAAGGTCTTTGTCAGAAATATCTAAGCTCTCGCTAAGGACCAATAAAAACTCTTCTGATTCTCTTTCATCTAGTTGGTGGTCACTATTGATAACTTCAACCAATAGCGCGGCGCAAGCTAAATCGACCTTGCGAATCTTTGTAGAAGGACTTTCTTGTTCATTATGAGCGAGTTTTCTATCAAAATAATTCTTAATTCCTTTTAGCATAACAATTTTATAAATTCTCTTATTACGTATGAGCCAATATAATTTTTACATTGTCCCAATAATTATCTTTTAAGCTCAATTTTTAGATTGCACTCAAAGTTCACGAATAATGCCATAGAAAGTTGACTAATTGTGCTTATTTATCTTTAAATCGTCTTTACGTTTCCTTTAGTAAATATACGTTATTGCATCTTTCACTACTTCCAAACCTGCGTTTCCTCGGTAAGCATTTTCGCTTAAGTGTCGCCGATACAGTTTTCCGCCTTTTTGACCCTTAAACAGACCGAGTATGTGCCGTGTCATATGTAACAGAGGCGTTCCTCTTGCCAGCTCTGATTCCATATAAGGAAAATACTCCTCAAGATAATCAATTCGCGATTTATTATTCTTTCTTTCTTGAAATAATCTTCTGTCAACTTGATGCAATATGTAAGGATTTTTATAAGCCTCTCTGCCTAGCATTACTCCATCTACTTTTAATAAAAGTTGCTCTACCTCGTCTATATTAGTTATTCCACCGTTTATGATTATTTCTAGTTCTGGGAAAGCTTTTTTTATGGCAAACACTCTTTCGTAATTCAAGGGGGGTACTTCACGGTTTTCTTTTGGGCTTAATCCGCTCAATATAGCTTTGCGGGCATGAATAATAAAAAGACTGCAGCCCGCTGTGGCAACCGTACTAATAAAGTCCAAGAGCTCACCCTCAGAGTCTTTGTCATCAACGCCTATGCGGCATTTAACGGTAACTGGAACATTTACTGCTTCCATCATTTTACTGATGCAATCCCGCACTAGCGGAGGGTTAGCCATCAGGCAAGCACCAAAAGACCCTGATTGTACCCGCTCACTGGGACAACCAACGTTTAAGTTAATCTCATCGAACCCGGCTTTTTCACCAAGCTTTGCAGCCCGTGCTAGCTCCGCAGGATCAGACCCACCGATTTGCAAGGCTACTGGGTTCTCATCAGGATGATGTTGCAATAAGTAATTAGCATCGCCATGTTCCAGTGCGGCACTCGTTACCATTTCGGTATACAGTAGGGCATGCTTGGTAAATTGACGCAAAAACACCCTATCATGACGGTCGGTCCAATCCATCATTGGTGCAATACAAAATTTATGTTTATGCATGATTTACAAATTGTCGTACAAAGTCAGGATCTATTTAACGATAGTGCCCATCTAGCTCAAGAGATTAGATACTAATAGCCTTTCCAATTAATATTTTTGAGTGTGGGTGCCAGATAGGAAATGGGTAGAATTCGCGTATAATCTTTGCCTTTATTTCTTCAAGTAATTTTTAACATGCGCAATATTCGAACACGTATAGCCCCGTCACCAACTGGCGACCCCCATGTTGGGACGGCTTATATTGCATTATTCAATCGTTGCTTTGCAAATCAGCAAAAAGGGAAGTTTGTTCTTCGTATCGAAGATACGGATAAGGCCAGAAGTAGTTCTCGGTCAGAACAAGATATTCTGCAAGCTCTGCGATGGCTCGGATTAGACTGGGATGAAGGTCCTGATAATGGTGGCGATTATGGACCTTACCGGCAGAGTGAGCGATCAGAAATTTACTCAACACATAGTCAAATTTTACTTGAAAATGGTCGTGCATTTCATTGTTTCTGTAGTAGTGAGCGTCTTGGCCTGCTCCGACAAGAACAAATGGCAAATAAGCAGCAAGTTGGTTATGACGGCCACTGCCTGCACCTTACTCCTGATGAAGTAAAAGCGAAACTAGAAACAAAAGAAAAGCATGTTATCCGCATGAAAATTCCTGATGCCGGTGATTGTGTTTTTGACGATTTGTTGCGTGGAGAAGTACGTATCAATTGGTCACAGATAGACATGCAAGTATTAATGAAGTCAGACGGACTTCCAACTTATCACTTTGCAAATGTTGTTGATGATCATCTAATGGCGATTAGCCATGTAATAAGGGGTGAGGAGTGGATAAATTCGGTGCCAAAGCATGTACTTCTCTATGAGTATTTTGGTTGGGAAGCTCCAATATTCTGTCATATGCCTTTACTTCGCAATCCTGACAAAAGTAAATTAAGTAAGCGCAAAAATCCTACGAGCATTGGATATTATCGAGCAATGGGCTATATGCCAGCTGCGTTGACCAATTATCTTGGGATGATGGGATGGACTATGCCGTCAGGTGAAGAAAAATTTTCCCTTGATGAGATGACTAAAGAGTTTGACATAAGTCGAGTATCTTTAGGTGGGCCCATTTTTGATCGTGAAAAGCTAGATTGGTTGAATGGCAAATATATCAGAGAAGATTTAAGTGATACTGAGTTCATGACTGAGTTTGCAAGCTGGGCTTTCCAAAGTGAAAAAATGGCGGCTATAGTTCCTCTGATCAAGCAACGTGTAGAACGTTTTAGTGATGTTGCAGGCCTTGGTCATTTTTTTATTAGCGCTGATGTTTCTATTTCATCTGAAGATTTTGAACACAAATTAATTACCCCTGAGCTGGGGTTGAAAATACTTCAATTCTCTCTCTGGCACTTAGAGGCTTTAACTGACTGGAACAGGGAAGCAGTTGGAAGTGTATTGCAAGGCTTGGCAACATCTCTTGGGTTAAAGGTTAGAGATTTATTGTTTCCTTTATTTGTAGCGATCACTGGAAAAGGGGTTTCAATTTCTGTAATTGAATCGATCGCTATTTTGGGTCTGGATATTAGTCGTGCGCGTCTGCGTAATGGAATTACTGTACTTGGGGGTGTCTCAAAGAAACTAGCGAAAAATTTAGAAAAGGAATATCGTCTACTAGGCTAAGCTCGTTTGACAGTCTTATTTTCTGTGCTTAGAATTCGCGTTCTTTAAAATCCCTTCCTGCTATATGGGGCCTTAGCTCAGCTGGGAGAGCGCGACGCTGGCAGCGTTGAGGTCACCGGTTCGATCCCGGTAGGCTCCACCATATTTTTATCATAAATAGTAAACTGTGCCTGAAGCAGTCCTGGGTCCATCTCAATGACTCAGTCGCTAGACCATTAATCAGGATAATCCCGCTTCGTATGGCCTTTGTAGAGTTGTCGTGGTCTGCCGATCCGATAACCATTGCTTAACATCTCATGCCAATGTGCTATCCAACCTGGGGTTCTGCCTGTTGCAAATATGACAGTAAACAAGCTAGTCGGAATGCCAATGGCCTTCAGAATAATTCCAGAATAGAAATCAACATTTGGGAATAATTTACGCTCAATAAAATATTCGTCTTCCAACGCAATTTGCTCTAATTTTCGAGCAATGCGAAACAATGGGTCGTTATCACTACCTAATTCGTCCAATACGTCTGCACAAATCCCTCTAATTACTGTAGCTCTTGGATCATGATTTTTGTAAACGCGGTGTCCAAAACCCATTAGACGAAATGGATCATCTTTGTCTTTTGCTCGTAGAATGAATTCGTCAATACGTGACTCATCTCCTATTTCATGAAGCATTTCCAAAACAGCTTCATTGGCACCCCCATGGGCGGGTCCCCAAAGTGCTGCAATACCCGACGCTATGCATGCGTAAGGATTAGAACCCGTAGAGCCTGCCAAACGTACGGTTGAAGTGGAGGCATTTTGTTCATGGTCTGCGTGAAGCAGGAACAAAGTATCCATTGCTTTTGAAATAGTCGGAGAGACTTTTGGTGGTTCACATGGCGTACCAAACATCATGTGAATAAAATTTTCCGCCAGGCTCATATTGTTTTGAGGATACATAAACGGTTGGCCGACCCCGTGTTTGTAGCACATAGCTGCTAGTGTAGGCATCTTGGCTATAACACGGATAGCTGCGGCCATTCGATGGTCGGGGTTATCAATGTCTAATTCATCATGATAGAAAGCAGAGAGAGCGCCAACCACACCGCAAAGCATTGCCATAGGGTGTGCGTTTCGAGGGAATCCTTTAAAAAATAAATGGATTTGCTCGTCAACCATGGTGTGATAACGAATTTCGTTCTCAAATACTTCTTTTTCAGATGTATTGGGAAGCTCACCTTGTAATAACAAATAACATACTTCCAGGAAGTCCGATTTTTTGGCTAATTGCTCGATAGGATAGCCGCGATGAAGAAGTACGCCAGCGTTGCCGTCAATGTAAGTAATCTCTGAATCGCATGCTGCAGTTGAGACGAATCCTGGGTCGTAAGTAAATATTCCTTTGCTTACCAAACTGCGCACATCAACTACATCAGGGCCAGTACTGCCTTCATAAACGGGTAGCTCTATGGGGTCTGCTTTACCGTCAATGGTTAACTGAGCCTTTCTTTCACTCATTCTAAACTCCTGTGAATTATTCTTAGACTGCGTATTATTGCTTTATAAAACAGACACATGGGGATATATTTTTGACTCAATATGTTGCCTGCCTAGTACTAGATAGGGTCGGCAATACTAGGTAGAGACCCCGTGCTTTGTCAAACTTTTGTCGCGATTTCACTTAAAATAAGGGCTTCTATTCGATCAGTTTAGGGGGCCTTTCTTTGATAGGTCCATTGTGTCCCAAGTTTTTTAAGGTCGTAACCATCTAGAACTAGGTGGAATTAATTTTTCATAGTGACGTTACTGTCAATTGACAAACTACTGTCATTAACTATCTAAGGCCCGGGTGATTTATTGTAATAATTGGGTGATCGGAATATACTTTACTCCGACTGAAATCCCCAATTTGTGTAATTATTTCAACTAGTTTGCGTTTTTTTTTAAATCCGCAGATAACATTTTTCGGCTTAAAAAAGTTCCAATTTATAGGCAAGACGTGAAAGATAAAAGACCCATAAATCTCGACATAACCACAATAAAATTTCCTCTGGCTGCAATTGCATCTATTCTCCACCGCATATCGGGAATGGGTCTCTTTTTTGGGGTCGGAATTTTACTGTATTTTTTGCAGATATCTCTCCGGTCCGAGGTAGAGTTTGAGCGAGTAGCTATATTGTTTGATGGTCTCTTGATGACGTCGCTTTTAGGGCTGATACTTTTGGCGTTGATCTATCACCTGATTGCAGGAATAAAACATTTGTTGCTCGACTTAGGTGTAGGTGAGTCAAAGCAGGGAGCAAAGACAGGCACCATAATCATGTGGATTATGTGTGTGCTTGTTACGGGATTTGCTGCGGGGTTGCTATGGTAATTCGCGCTATAAATTTCCGCCGCTCAGGGCTTTTCGATTGGATCGTTCAACGATTCAGTGCTGTGATCCTCGCAGCGTACACTATTTTTATCCTTGGTAATTTCCTTCTTTATGCTGATATGGATTTCCAAGCATGGAAATCCATATTTGATTCAATCTTTACGCGCGTATTTAGCATCATTACATTAATTGCGCTTTGTGCTCATGCTTGGATTGGAATGTGGACGGTTACTACTGATTACATTACGTCAGTACAATTTGGTAAGAATGCGACATTCTTGCGCTTTGTTTTTCAGTTCTTTGTATTTTTAATAATTACGGTTTACTTGATTTGGGGCGTTCAGATTTTTTGGGGAAGTTAGATGGCTGAGGTTAGAAGTATTTCATTTGATGCGGTGATAGTTGGTGGTGGAGGCGCAGGAATGCGAGCGGCTCTCCAACTGGCGCAATCAGGATATAAAACCGCGGTTATCTCAAAAGTATTCCCCACACGCTCTCATACAGTTTCCGCTCAAGGAGGGATCACCTGCGCCATTGCTAGTGATGATCCGGATGATGATTGGCGCTGGCATATGTATGACACAGTTAAAGGGTCTGACTATATCGGTGACCAAGACGCCATCGAATACATGTGTAGTGAGGGGCCGCAAACTGTTTTTGAATTAGAGCATATGGGATTGCCGTTTTCTCGCACAGATAATGGGCGTATTTATCAAAGACCATTCGGCGGCCAGTCAAAAGACTTTGGTAATGGCGGGCAGGCTGCACGAACTTGCGCTGCTGCAGATAGAACTGGTCATGCTTTACTGCACACCTTGTATCAGGCCAATTTAAAAAATAACACTGCATTTTTTAATGAGTGGTATGCGACTGATTTGGTGAAAAATCAAGATGGCGAAATTGTTGGTGTAATTACAATTAATATAGAAAATGGTGAAACCGTTTTCATTAATTCTAAGGCAACAGTGTTCGCTACAGGCGGCGCTGGCCGCATTTATGCATCTACAACAAATGCTTTAATCAATACCGGTGATGGAGTCGGCATGTCTTTGCGTGCCGGGTATCCTGCACAAGATATGGAGATGTGGCAGTTTCATCCCACTGGCATTTATGGCGCGGGTACGCTGGTCACAGAAGGATGTCGCGGGGAAGGCGGATATCTAATTAACAAGGACGGTGAGCGGTTTATGGAACGCTATGCCCCGACGGCAAAAGATTTGGCAGGCAGAGATGTAGTTGCTCGGTCGATGGTATTAGAAATTTTAGAAGGCAGAGGATGTGGTGAAGCCGGCGATCACGTTATGCTTAAACTTGATCATTTAGGTGAAGAAGTACTTAACTCCAAGCTACCTGGAATTCTTGAATTGTCGCGTACTTTTGCCCACGTTGACCCTATTAAGGAGCCAATTCCCGTGGTGCCAACCTGTCATTATATGATGGGGGGAATTCCAACAAATGTTCACGGTCAAGCATTGACACATAGCGCTGTTGGCGAAGACAAAATCATTCCTGGCTTGTTTGCAGTAGGCGAAGCCGCCTGTGTCTCAGTCCATGGAGCGAATCGTCTTGGAGGAAATAGCTTACTAGATCTCGTGGTTTTCGGCCGCGCAGCCGGCAAATACATTGAAGAGATGCTGGCTCAGGGTATTGAGCAGCGCAACGCAAGTAAATCAGATATTGATGGTTCCATGGTCAGGTTACACAGACTAAACGAATCTACTGCAGGGGAAAGCGTTCCCCAGTTAAGAGCAGAATTACAAAATATTATGCAAAATTATTTTGGTGTATTTCGAAAAGGTAACTTTATGCAGGAAGGCATTAAAAAATTGGAAGAGCTGAGGGAGCGCATTGCAAATGTTCACCTTAAAGATAAGAGCAGCACATTTAACACTGCGCGTATTGAAGCTCTCGAGCTCGAAAATTTATTTGAAGTCGCTGAGGCTACAGCAATTGCTGCTGAAGCAAGAACTGAAAGTCGTGGGGCTCACGCGCGTGATGATTTTAGGGAGCGTGATGATGAAAACTGGCTGTGTCATTCTATGTATTTTCCTGCTGACAAATCAGTTGGTAAGCGGGTAGTGAATTTCAAACCGAAAACCGTAGATACTTTTGAACCCAAAGTCAGAACTTATTAAGGAAGCTATGCCGTGTTAGTCAGCATATATCGCTACAATCCAGAAACCGACGATAAACCTGTTATGCGGGATATCGATGTCGAAGTTCCGTCTGGGAAAGACTTAATGGTTCTGGATGTTTTGGCACTCGCGAAGGAAAAAGATCCTACGGTAGCTTACAGGCGGTCCTGTAGAGAGGGAGTGTGCGGTTCTGACGGCATGAATATTAATGGAACTAATGGGCTTGCCTGCATCACCCCTTTGTCTGATGTAGTAATACCTGGACAAAAACTAATCTTACGCCCTTTGCCCGGACTGCCCGTTATACGGGATTTGGTAGTGGACATGTCCATCTTTTATAAACAGTTTGAAAAAGTAAAACCCTACCTTCTCAATGATGATCCTGCTCCCGGAATTGAGCGATTGCAAACTCCGGCAGATCGCGCAAAGTTAGATGGATTGTATGAATGTATTCTCTGCGCTTGCTGCAATACTAGTTGTCCTTCGTTCTGGTGGAATCCCGACAAGTTTATTGGGCCTGCTGGGCTTCTGCAGGCTTATAGATTTCTAGCGGATAGCCGCGACACAGCTAGTACGGAAAGGCTCGAGAGGCTCAAAGATCCATTCAGCGTATTTCGCTGCCGCGGCATCATGAACTGTGTCGCTGTTTGTCCTAAGGGTTTAAACCCAACCCGCGCAATTGGTCATATCAGGAGTATGTTGATCTCTCAAGGAACTTAACAACTCGAAAGGACTCAATAGCAAGCCATTACTACTACGTTTGCGGTACTAGAGGTTGAGATATGCAAGATAAATTAATGGAAGCAATGTGGAGCACAGGGCACCTGTCAGGCTCCAACGTGCAGTATGTGGAAAATCTCTACGAAGATTTTTTGTCTGATCCAGCTTCTATTCCAGAACAATGGCGAGAGCTTTTTCAATCATTACCGGCAATAAACGGGGCTGATGAGAAGAAGAAGTATCGCATGCAGAGATTAAAAAAGATTTTATAGCGCTCGGGAAAACTAGCCGCTACAAGCAAGTTCTAAGCAATGATGCGGTTGTTAATTCTGAGCATGAAAGTAAACAAGTACAAGTTTTACAAATAATCAGCTCTTATCGGGTTAGGGGACATCAGAAAGCTTCTTTAGACCCTTTGTCACTAATGCACCGAGAAAGAGTGCCGGACCTCGAACTGGGCTTCCACAATTTATCTCAAATCGATACTTCCACTATTTTTCAAACAGGCTCTTTGTTTATAAGCAAAGAGAGAGCTTCATTGAAAGACATAATTAATACTCTCGAGCGCATTTACTGTAATTCGATTGGGTATGAGTATATGCACATCGTCAATTTAGAAGAGAAACAATGGATCCAGCAACGAATTGAAAGCAATGATGGAAACCCTTCGTTTGAAAATGAAGTTAAACGACACTTACTAGAGCGATTAACTGCGGCCGAAGGCTTGGAAAAACATTTGGACTCGAAGTATCCGGGCACCAAACGCTTCGGGCTTGAAGGTTGTGAAAGCCTCATTCCGGCCCTAGACGAAATAGTTCAAGTCGCTGGTGCATACGGAGTTAAAGAAATAGTCCTCGGCATGGCTCATCGTGGGCGTCTAAATGTTTTGGTTAATATTTTAGGAAAGAATCCTGCGGAACTATTTGATGAATTCGAAGGCAAAGCGGTCTATCAAAGCTCGGGAGACGTAAAATATCATCAGGGATTTTCGTCAAATATTATGACGGCTGGCGGGGAATTGCACATGGCGATGGCATTTAATCCATCTCATTTGGAAATTGTCTCTCCGGTGGTAGAAGGTTCCGTGCGTGCCAGGCAATCTCGTCGTGATGATAAAGAGGGTAGATTTGTATTACCAATACTTGTGCACGGCGACGCGGCAATTGCTGGACAGGGAGTTGTCATGGAGACATTCCAAATGTCCCAAACTCGCGCTTATGGCACTGGTGGCACAATTCACATTGTAATCAATAACCAGGTGGGTTTTACCACCAGTAGACAGGATGACGCTCGCTCGACTGAATACTGCACTGATGTTGCAAAAATGGTTCAGGCTCCTATTTTTCATGTTAATGCTGATGATCCTGAAGCCGTTTTATTCGTGACTAAATTAGCGTGTGATTTTAGATATCAATTTAAGAAGGATGTGGTTATTGATTTAGTCTGTTATCGAAGACGGGGGCATAATGAAACCGATGAGGGGTCAATCACACAGCCTTTGATGTACTCCGCCATTAAGCAGCATAAAACAACACGCGCGCTCTATGCGGAGAAACTTGGCGCACAAAACATAGTGACAGCAGTGGACGCGGATCTAATGAATGCTGCCTTCCGCGCCGAACTAGATGCGGGTGAGCACGTTGTAAAAAGCTTAGTAAAAGAACCATCAGTGGAGCTATTTGTTGATTGGAGTCCTTACTTAGGTCATGACTGGAGCCCAAATTATAATACTTCAATCCCGTTTGCCACGTTAAAGGCCCTAGCAAAAAAACTAATAGGGATTCCTAATGGCTTTACTCTTCAGCGCCAAGTAAAGAAAATATTTGATGATCGCTCTAAGATGGCGGAAGGAGAAATCTCTGTTGACTGGGGTTTTGCAGAAAGTCTTGCTTATGCAAGCGTTTTAACCAGTGGCAATAAAGTGCGTATCACTGGACAAGATGTGGGTCGTGGCACCTTCTCTCATAGACATGCGGTTGTTCATGATATTGAGACTGGTAATGAATACATTCCTTTACAGAATATGGAGAAAGACCAGGGCTCTTTTACTATCTATGACTCTTTATTGTCAGAGGCTGCCGTTCTTGCATTTGAATATGGTTACTCCACAACCACTCCAAATGCATTAGTGATTTGGGAAGCACAATTTGGCGACTTCGCAAACTCCGCACAAGTAGTTATTGACCAATTTATTGCGAGCGGCGAACATAAATGGTCGCGGTTATGCGGTCTAACTTTGTTACTACCTCACGGATATGAAGGTCAAGGCCCTGAGCACTCATCCGCTCGATTAGAAAGGTTTCTTCAGTTGAGTGCAGAGCACAACATTCAAGTTTGCTTGCCAACGACATCTTCTCAAGTGTTCCATATGTTGCGTAAGCAAGTATTATGCCCTTTGCGTAAACCGCTTATCGTTATGTCTCCTAAAAGCTTGTTGCGTCATAAGGAGACAGTATCCACGATGACTGAGATGGCAGAAGGTAGTTTTCAGGTCATAATTGATGAAACAGATGGCTTTGAGGCGGAAAAAGTAGAGAAAGTCGTAATTTGCAGTGGCAAGGTTTACTACGAACTGAGAGCGGAAAGGCGGGTTCGAGGATTAGAAAATATAGCCATAATACGTTTAGAGCAATTATATCCTTTTCCTCATGAAGATTTTGAAAACTGCCTGCTACAGTACAGAAACGTTAAGACCATTACGTGGTGCCAAGAAGAACCAATGAATCAAGGCGCTTGGTATTCTAGTCAGCATCACATCCGCCGCGTACTAAACGAACATTTTCCTGAAATCTGGCTTGAGTACTCTGGAAGAGAGGCATCTGCAGCAGCAGCAGCAGGCTATCCAGCATTACATATGAGTCAACAACAAAAATTTATTGATGAGGCGCTTAGCTAATCATGACAATTAAAATAAAAGCACCAACCTTACCGGAATCTGTCCCGGATGGAACGATCGCAACCTGGTATAAAAATATTGGAGACAATGTAAGCCGTGATGAGCTTTTAGTAGACATTGAGACAGACAAAGTAGTCATAGAAGTTGTCTCGCCAAAAGATGGTGTCTTAAAAGAAATAATAAAAAACGCAGGCGACACGATTGTCAGCAATGAGGCAATTGGCGCTTTGATAGAAGGATCTAATGATCTGATTTCTGGAAAGGCGAAAGAGAGCTTAGGAATTAAAGACATAGCGAGTCATGAAGAGCCTATTGTCAGTCCTGCAGCAAAAAAACTTATTGAAGAGAGTAATCTAGATTCCGAGGTTATCGAGGGTAGTGGTAAAGATGGCCGGATAACCAAGGAAGATGTCGTTAGTCATCTTGCAGCTGAGGCGCCGATCCCCAGCAGCCCACTCGTGGCCGAGATAAGTTCCGATCTGCCAATATCTTCGGAAGGTAGGGTGGAAGAAAGGGTCCCCATGAGCCGCCTTCGTGCCACGGTTGCTAAACGATTGCTCCATGCAACACAAAGCACTGCAATGTTGACCACTTTCAACGAAGTCAACATGCAGCCCATTATAGACATCCGGACTAAATATAAAGAAGAATTTGAAAAAAGCCATGAAGGTGTGCGTTTGGGCTTTATGTCTTTTTTCGTAAGGGCGTCGATTGAAGCTCTTAAGCGATACCCGGCCGTTAATGCATCTCTAGACGGCAATGATTTTGTCTACCATGGCTATCAGGACATCGGCGTAGCCATCGGGGGACCACGTGGATTAGTAGTCCCGGTATTAAGAAATGCCGACAACATGGGTCTTGCACAGATTGAAAAGGAGATTGGTGGTTTCGGCAAGAAGGCGCAAGATGGGAAATTGTCGATTGAAGAAATGAAAGGTGGCACCTTTACAATTTCAAATGGAGGTGTATTTGGCTCCTTGCTCTCCACGCCAATATTAAATCCACCTCAGACAGCGGTGTTGGGAATGCATAAAATTCAAGAGCGTCCTATGGCAGTGGAAGGAGAAGTTAAGGTTTTGCCCATGATGTACCTTGCACTTTCGTATGATCATCAAATGATCGACGGCAAAGAGGCAGTTCAATTTTTAGTTACTATTAAAGAATTATTAGAGGATCCAACGCGACTCTTGTTGGAAATTTAAAAGTACATTGAGAAACCAGTATGAGCAAAGAATATGATGTCGTTGTAATTGGGTCCGGTCCAGCAGGCTATGTAGCCGCTATTCGGTGTGCTCAGCTAGGCCTGAAGACTGCGGTTATTGAAAAGTGGCGCAACAGTGACAAAAAAACTGTTTACGGAGGTACTTGTTTAAATGTCGGTTGTATTCCTTCAAAGGCTTTACTCGACTCATCCTATAAATATTTTGAAGCAAAAGAAAACTCTGACGTCCATGGGATAAAATTACAAAACGTAAGGATTGATGTGCCTGCGATGATTGCCCGCAAAGATCAAGTTGTTAGTCAATTAACTCAGGGGGTGAAAGGGCTTTTTACAGCAAACAAAATTGATGACATTGCCGGAGCTGGCAAAGTTGTTAGTAACGATAAGGTGAAGGTGATAAGTCACGATGGTGAAGAGCAAGAGTTAACGGCTAGGCATATAATAATTGCTGCTGGTTCGGTACCAATAAACATTTCCTCAGCGCCTATTGATCAAGAAACCATCGTTGACTCAACTGGTGCTCTAGAATTTCAAGAAGTGCCAAAACGTTTGGGCGTAATTGGTGCTGGGATCATCGGGCTTGAATTAGGGAGTGTCTGGTCGCGATTAGGCTCTGAGGTTGTGGTGTTGGAAGCTCTTGAAGATTTCCTCCCTGCTGCTGACAAACAAATCGCCAAAGAAACGTTAAAAATTCTCGGAAAGCAAGGTCTTGAAATAAAGCTAGGTACTCGAGTCACTGGTAGTAAGTTAGGCAAAGGAGCTAAGAAAACTGTCACAATTGAATTTACAGACGATAAAGGGGATCAAACAGCAGAGTTCGATAAGCTGATAGTCGCAGTTGGTCGACGGCCATTTACTGACGACCTTTTAGAAGCATCTGCAGGAATAGAGCTAGATGAAAAAGGGTTTATAAAAGTTAACGATCAATGTGAAACCAATGTCTCAGGTGTTCATGCAGTCGGAGATGTGGTGCGAGGCCCGATGCTCGCACACAAAGCAATGGAAGAAGGAATAATGGTTGCTGAACGTATTGCGGATAAAAAGATGCAAGTGAATTACGATCTTGTCCCCTCCGTAATCTACACACATCCTGAGGTCGCCTGGATAGGCAAAAACGAAGAAGAGCTGGCGACATCTGGTACCGACTACAATATAGGAATATTTCCTTTCGCTGCGAGTGGACGGGCGCTTGCAGCCAATGACTCAGATGGGTTAATCAAAATCCTGGCTGATGCTCAAACCGATCGGATTTTGGGCTGTCATATTATTGGTGCTAGTGCTGCAGATTTGTTACAGCAAGTAGTGATTGCAATGGAGTTCAGTGCTAGCGCCGAAGACATAGGGTTGACAATGTTTTCCCACCCCTCTTTGTCAGAGGGGGTTCATGAAGCGGCCTTGGCAGCAAATGGTCATGCGATACACATTAGTAATAGAAAGCGGCGGAAATAGGATTACCAGAATTATCTAAATAAAAATAAATTAAAAAATCCGCAGACTTGGAGCTCAAATGAATTTACATGAATATCAGGCGAAACAATTATTTGCCGAATACGGGTTGCCTGTATCTAAAGGAATCGCAGTAGACTCTGCTGATAAGGTTGCGGATGCGATTAAGGAAATCGGGGGTGATAAATGGGTTATCAAAGCTCAAGTGCATGCTGGAGGTCGGGGAAAAGCTGGGGGTGTTCTGCTTGTAGACACAGCTGAAGAAGCAATAGTGTTTGCCGAAAAATGGCTAGGTAAGAATATGGTGACTTACCAAACGGATACAACTGGTCAGCCGGTTTCCAAAGTTTTTGTCGAGGAATGCTCGAACATAGCAAAAGAGCTTTATTTGGGCGCTGTTATTGATCGTTCAACCAGACGGTTAGTTTTTATGGCGTCTGTAGAAGGAGGGGTAGAAATTGAACAGGTAGCTGCCGAGACACCTGAGAAAATTTTAAAAGTTGCCATAGACCCACTTGCTGGACCGCAAGCCTATCAGGGCAGGGATCTCGCTTTTCGATTAGGCTTAGGAGGGGATCAGATAAAGCAATTTACCGCACTGTTTTTAGGTCTTGCTAAATTATTTGCTGATTTTGATTTGGCACTTCTTGAGATTAATCCTTTAGTTATTACATCAGAAGGAAACATTCTTTGTCTTGATGGGAAAATTAACATAGATGGTAATGCGCTTTATCGTCAACCAAAATTGCGTGAAATGCATGACCCCTCTCAAGAGGACGACAGGGAAGTGCAGGCCGCACAGTGGGATCTAAATTACGTAGCGTTAGATGGGAACATCGGTTGCATGGTGAATGGTGCTGGCCTGGCAATGGGCACAATGGATATCGTACAACTATTTGGCGGCAGTCCAGCCAACTTTCTCGATGTAGGAGGAGGTGCTACCAAGGAGCGCGTTACTGAAGCATTTAAGTTAATCTTGTCAGATGAAAATGTGGTAGCCGTATTGGTCAATATTTTTGGTGGTATTGTCCGCTGCGATTTAATTGCAGAAGGGGTTATTGGGGCGGTTGAAGAAGTCGGCGTCGAAGTGCCCGTAGTTGTGCGTTTGGAGGGCAACAATGCGGATATTGGTAGAGAGGTATTGGGTAAAAGTAGCCTGAACATAATCGCGGCTCACAGTCTTGCGGATGCGGCTGAAAAGGTTGTAACTGCGGCCGGGGGCAATTAATGAGCATTTTGATCAACAAACAAACAAAAGTAATCTGTCAGGGGTTTACAGGATCTCAGGGCACCTTCCATTCAAAGCAATCAATCGAATATGGAACACAAATGGTTGGTGGCGTCACTCCCGGAAAGGGTGGTCAGACACATCTTGAATTACCTGTATTTAACACTGTTCGAGATGCTGTCAAAAAGACGCATGCCGACGCAACAGTGATTTACGTCCCGGCGGCCTTTTGTAAAGACTCAATTCTTGAAGCAGTTGATGCCGGAATTAAGCTAATAGTGTGCATTACCGAAGGGATTCCAACCCTCGATATGCTTATAGCCAAAGAAAAATGTGATCAGGCAGGAGTTCGCTTAATCGGGCCGAACTGTCCAGGAGTAATTACGCCTGGAGAATGTAAAATCGGTATCATGCCAGGTCATATTCATTTGCCAGGTAAAGTTGGCATCGTCTCCCGATCCGGAACGCTAACTTACGAGGCGGTAAAGCAGACTACAGATCATGGTTTTGGTCAGTCTTCCTGTGTCGGTATAGGTGGGGACCCAATACCAGGTTCCAACTTCATCGATATCTTGAGCATGTTTGAATCTGACGAACAGACGGAAGCGATTGTAATGATTGGTGAAATTGGAGGCACAGCAGAAGAAGAGGCTGCGGCTTTCATCAAATCTAATGTTACCAAACCGGTGGTAGCGTACATAGCTGGTGTTACTGCACCCCCTGGTAAGAGAATGGGTCATGCTGGCGCAATCATTTCTGGTGGCAAAGGTACAGCAGATGAGAAATTTGCAGCATTGAATGATGCTGGCGTAAAAACAGTTCGCAGTCTTGCAGATATTGGCGATGGGCTCGGTGAAATCACGGGCTGGTAGCGCTTTTATAGCCTAACCTGTTCCGGGTGTGTCCAAAACTTCAGATATGTTATCCGACTGCTTTTTAGTCGAACTTTTGCCCAGCAAAAGGTTCAAATAACTTAAGGTAGTGTGATAGGCTTAGGCGCAAATTTGGCTTAAGGACGCTCAATTTCAGGGACTGTTCGGCATTTAGATTTTTTCTAAATGGCATAGTTGTGCCGAGAGTTACAAAGCTTCTCAATTTGTTAAAAATTGAGTAGAACGGTAACTGTTGGCTCGTATTTTCAGGGAAAACTGCCACCTCCAAGCGATGTGAAAAATCACGGAACACTTGGGCAGTTAGGGTTTAAAAGGAAGAACAATAAAGTATAGTTATTCGCGTCTCGCTAGCTACAGCAGGAACTCTGCTTACATATCTAGATTGACCGGAATTATTAATAAAACAATAGGATGGCACATGAATAACCGTCGAATTAACAAGGTGGGCATGTCTGCTCTGGCACTGCTCACGACATGCTTAGTTGGAGTTTCGCAAGCAGCGGAAATCCTTATCAATAGTGACGTTATTGATCAAGCAATGGATGTCGTTGCACAGAAGTACGAGGCATCTGCAGAAGCGCAAGAAGAAATTTCTAGGCTCCAAAACAGTGCTAGCTCAAATTTTGAAGAATTTAAGCGTTCGAATGACACTCTGGAAACCTTGCTGGTACTAAATGCAGGCTGGCGCAAGCAAATTTCTGGTCAGGTAGAACAAATCGCTACCCTCGACGAATCTATTGCTGGGGTTGAAGCTATCACGCAAGGCATTCCTCTATTAATGGAAAAAATGATCTCCAGCCTCGAGCAGTTTATCGAACTTGACTACCCCTTCCATGTCAATGAAAGGGAGAACAGGCTGCAATTCGCCAGAGATGCGATAGACAATCCAGACGTGTCTATCGCGGAGAAATTTCGTCAGGTACTAGTTATGTACCAAACGGAAACTTCGTATGGACGCACTATCGAAACTTACCCGGACACGATTACGCTCAATGGCACAGACCGCGACGTTAATATCGCCCGTATTGGGAGAGTGGCACTGCTTTATCAAACCACTGATCGTCAAGAGACAGGCGCATGGGACAACCGCGCGCGCAACTGGGCCCCACTCCCAGCTGGTGATTACAGAACACAGGTGCAAACAGCTATTCGCGTTGCATCTCAGCTTGATGCACCACGCATAATTGAATTACCAGTATTAGCACCGGAGGCAGCACAGTGAAACAATTAATAAATATCACAAGCCTCTTAACGGCTCTTGTTTTATCCATGGCTTCTGTTCAAGTTGCAGGCCAGGCAACTTCGCTCGCAAACTTGCTTGACCTTGTAGAGAACGATCGTGTTGCTGAATCAGAAGAATATCAAGCTCGTGTTCAGGAATTCGAACAGAATGCGGCACGACAGCAAGAGATTCTTGATACAACTAACCAGCGAATCACTACTGAGGAAACTGATTCAGATGCCTTGAGTGATGAGTTCGAAGCAAATCAAATAATTCTTGCTGACAAACGTGAGATCCTCAGAGATCGACGTGGTGATTTAAATGAATTGTTTGGTACTTTGCAGGGAGTAGCTGGAGACTTCTTAAGTAATTTTCAAAACTCTCTTATTAGCTCGCAACACTCAGGCAGAACCGGGCAGTTGGAAGAAATTATTGCAAGAGCTGGTTCGACGGTAGAACAACTTAATGTCGAAGAAATGGAGCGGTTCTGGTTCTTCATGCATCAGGAGCTTACCGAATCAGGTAGGGTTGTTTCATTTAACGCTGACGTAACCCTACCAAATGGTGACACAGCAAACAGAAGTGTTGTTAGAGTTGGCGCCTTCAATGCTGTTTCTGAAGGCGAGTACTTAAGTTACAGCGGTGATATTGGCCATTTGCAAGTTTTGCCAAGACAACCAGATGCATCCATCATGAGCGGCGCCGCAAGTTTGCAAAGTTCATCCGCAGGCTTCACTAAAGTCGGAATAGATCCAACTGGTGGTGTAGGCGGGCAGGTAATGGCTAACCTCGTTAATTTCCCAACAGTTGAAGAGCAAGTTCGCAACAACTCTGGTGTTATCGGGTTTATCATCATCGGTGTTGGTATTGTTGGTATTTTAATTGGCTTTCTCCGCCTCTTAATGTTGAGCCTGACGTCAATTAAAGTTCGAGGACAATTAAAGAGAGATAAGCCCGCGAAGAACAATCCACTTGGTCGAGTTTTATTAGTGGCTGAAAATAATCCTGGCGCAGATACTGAGACTCTAGAATTAAAGCTGGGTGAGGCAATTCTGCAAGAGACACCACGACTTGAAAGTATGCTTACACTAATTAAGATGATTGCCACAATCGCACCGTTAGGGGGGCTCCTGGGGACCGTTACCGGTATGATTCAGGTATTCCAGCAAATTACAGTTTATGGTGCTGGTGATCCAACCATTATGGCAGGGGGTATTTCTCAAGCCTTGATGACTACAGTACTAGGTATTGTTGTAGCTATTCCGACCATTTTTATGCACACGGTTGTGAAGAGTCGAAGCGATAACATCATTCATGTTTTGGAAGAGCAGGCGACCGGTATGATCGCGCAAAAGGCAGAACAAATCGCGAATAGTCGGTCTTAATTTCAGAAGGGGAATGACATGTATTTTGCATTTTTGGATATCCTAGATGCTGTAAATACCTTCATGCAGAGGGGCGGGCCGGTACTTTGGGTAATTGCCTGGCTCCTCCTCATTAAGTGGTCGTTAGTTTTTGAAAGAGTATGGTATCTAAATACGACTCATAAAAAGAATGTAAAAAACACACTGGCAGACTGGAACGCGCGAAAAGATACTAAATCATGGAGCGCTCACCAGATTCGGACCATGATGATTTCAAAGATCTCATTGGACGTCAGAAATACACTTCCTATCATTGAAGTGTTAGTCACAATCTGCCCTCTGTTAGGGCTGATCGGCACAGTAACAGGCATGATCGAAGTTTTCTTCGTGATGGCGGTTAGCGGTGGCGGTGACGCAAAATCAATGGCAGGTGGTGTCTCTAAAGCGACGATTCCCACCATGGCCGGCATGGTCGGTGCCATCTCTGGTATTTTTGCCTTCAACTATCTCAAGTCTAAAGTCGATCGAGACATAGAACTACTTGAAGACAATTTACCGCTTTCTAATTAGGGATCCAGGGCGAAAATAAGGGCTTACTAAAATGAAATCAGGAATAATGAAAAAGAAGGGACAAGATGAGGCAGGAGAGATCGATCTCACTCCGATGCTTGATGTAGTCTTCATTCTTCTTATCTTTTTTATCGTAACTTCTGTCTTTGTCACAGAGGCTGGAATTGATGTGTCCAAACCAGAAGCTTCTACAGTAGAAGATACATCTGGGGACTTAATTCTAATTGCTGTTGGGCCAGCGGGCGATATCTGGATTGATGGTGACCAGATAGACCCACGCTTCATTCGGTCACGTTTTGAACTGCGTTTAGCAGATGCGCCAAACTCTGCAATTATAATTCAAGCTGACCAAAACTCGAATAACGAGCAGGTGATGCTAATACTGGAAGCAGCACGTGAAGCTAATATAGACGACGTTAGTATTTCGGCGGAGGCTTAGAATAATGATATTTGTCAGATGGGCACTTTCTATGGCAATGGCCGGTGGTATCACACTTGGCCTGTTTTATTTTATGCAGTTTTTGATTGCAACTGGAGAGGCGTTCGATGAGCGCATCTCTGTAGTCAAGATTGTTGATGCAACAATGCCGGAAATCGAACTTGAAGTTATTGAGGAAATCGATAAACCCGAACCAATTGAAGAGGTGGTTCAAGAGCAGCCGGAGATCCAAGAACGACAGACGAATCTTGATTCTGGGCCAGCTTTAAATATCCAAAGGGCCTCTGTCGAGCTGGACACCGGACTACAGTTGTCCAACGCATCAATCGCTGCTACCGATGGCGATTACCTCCCATTGGTCGCGATAGCACCACAATACCCAACAAGGGCTGCCCAACGAGGCATACAAGGCTGGTGTTTAGTAAGTTTTACTGTCGATGGTCTCGGCAACGTAGTCGAGGAGTCGATTCAAGTAGTGGATGCTGAACCGACCAATATATTTGATCGCTCATCACTCCGCGCTGCGGCTCGGTTCAAATTCCAGCCTCGTGTAGTTGACGGCGAGGGTGTAAATGTTGACGGTGTCCAATATCTCTTTAGATATCAGCTAGAGGACAACTAAATATGACTATAATTAGTAGACTAAAGCTAGGCTTTCTTGCAGTTGTCTTAGCAATACCAGTTCTGCCTCAGCAAATCGTATTGGCAGGCGAAGAACAGCGCGCACCGCCTCAAGCGCGCACTGCGGGTACCCTAGGCCCGCAAGTCATGCGTGCTATTAGTTCAATACAGGAACTGATGCAACCGGAGGATGAGGAAGACGAACCTGATCTAGCTGCTGCGAAGCTTGAACTAGACGAACTTTACGACCGACGCTGGGAGCGCATGAATGACTTCGAAAAGCAGACAGTCTTAAACTTTTACACTAATTATTGGTTAACGCTAGAAAATTATCCTGAAGCGATAAATACCTTTAAGCAGTTACTTGAAATCGAAGCGTTGCGCGAGGATACAAGACTACGAACTCTTAAGTCGCTCGGCCAATTGACTGCTGCAGAGGAACTATGGCAAGACTCTATACTGTACTATGGGCTCTGGCGAGAAGCCTCCCTTGTAGAGGATGATATTGTATATCGGGGCCTATCATATGCTCATTACCAGGCTGACGAATTTACTGAGGCTTTACCTTATTGGATAGACTATATGGAATTGTTGTTGCAGCGCTATGAGGAGAGCCTGCTGCCAGTAGAAGTGGATGGAGTTCTTCAGCCAGCAGAGCCGCAAGAGTTCCCGCTAGGCCGAGACGATTATTCATACCTCAATGGACTTTACTTTACATTAGAGGACTTCCCAAACGCTCTAGAACTCACCAAAACGATGATTATGTTGTTTGATAATCAAACAGATTGGATGAATCTAAGCGCAATCTATTCAGGTCTTGATGATGAGGAAAGAAGAGTACGTTCACTTAATGTCGCCTACCTCAAAGGAATGATAGAGGACGAAAACCGCTTTCTTAATTTGGGTCAATCTATGGGTGGAATCGACGTCCCTTTAAGTGGATCCAAAATAATCGTGGATGGAATGGAAAAGCAAATTGTTGAAGAAACTGAAGACAACCTTGTAACACTTGCGCAGATGCATTTGATTGGTGCGGACTTCGAAGGAGCTTTAGGGCCAGCTCGCCGGGTGGCAGAAATGTCTGACAGCGGCGATGGCTACGATACATATGGCTACATACATTATGCGTTGGCGAATTATCAGGATGCTGCTGATGCATTTCAGATGGCCGTAGATAAAGGTGAGTTGAGCAATAGTGCCGACACTCTGCTTTTTTTAGCGCGGTCTTTAATAGAGTTAGATGACTTTGAAGGAGCTCGTAACGCGGCAGTTGACTCAGCTGATGCTGGTAGTGAGTCCGAACAAAGAAGCGCTAACGACTACATACGGTTCATTGATAGCACTGAAGAGCGGTTTACGATAATTGAAGAAAGGAAAGCCGATGCGATTGATTTCTATCGACCATATCCTTCACTATTGGAATAGTTTTTCACAGAATTAGCGCGCTAAGCGCTTGAATTTCTAGGAAATGGCCTTATAAAAAGCCTGTCTATTGATTAATAGTCAGGTTTTTTTTCGCTAAGAATTTGATGGAGTAAGAAAATGAGTGCAAGTACCAAAGCTGAAACACGGGGTTTCGAAACAGAGGCGAAGCAATTACTGCATCTAATGATTCATTCTCTTTACAGTAACAAAGAGATATTCCTTAGAGAGCTAATATCTAATGCTTCGGATGCTGCGGACAAACTGCGGTTTGAGGCGCTGTCTAACGGAGAGCTACTTGGTGAAGATTCTGATCTTAAAGTGCAAATTGATTTTGATGAGAAAATGAAAACCATAACTATTTCTGACAATGGCATTGGAATGAACAAAAAAGAAGTGATTTCCAATCTCGGCACAATCGCTAAGTCAGGCACTGCACAATTTCTTGAATCTCTTTCTGGAGATCAGCAAAAAGACTCTCAACTCATAGGTCAGTTTGGAGTAGGTTTTTACTCCGCTTTTATAGTCGCCGATGAAGTTCAGGTTCTCACTCGAAAAGCTGGTACAAAAACCAAAACGGCTACTTTATGGAGATCAAAAGGTGAGGCGGAATACTCCATAGAAAGCTCTACCAAAGAACATAGAGGCACTGAAGTCACATTATATTTAAAGGATGATGACAAAGAATTTGCTGAGAAATATCGCTTAAGAAGTATAGTAAAGAAGTACGCAGACCACATTTCCATCCCTGTGATGATGGCGAAAGAGATTATTCCCGCAGAGGGCTCCACTGAGGACGAGAAAGCAGATACAAAGGAAGTAGAGTACGAATCTGTAAATGATGCAAAAGCTTTATGGACTCGTTCTCGGGCTAACGTCAAAGCTAAAGAGTACAAAGAATTCTACAAACACATCAGTCATGATTTTGAAGACCCTATTCAATGGAGTCATAATAAAGTAGAAGGAAAACTAGAATACACAAGTCTTTTATATATTCCGGGTCGAGCACCTTTTGATTTATGGAATAGAGATGCAGCTAGAGGCTTAAAACTTTATGTGCAGCGTGTGTTTATTATGGATGATGCTGAGCAGTTCATGCCATTATATTTGCGCTTCATGAAAGGTGTAGTTGACTCAAATGATATTTCCTTGAACGTTTCCAGAGAAATACTTCAAAAAGATCCTGTCGTGGACTCAATGCGCAGTGCTTTGACCAAACGCGCTCTGGATATGCTGGTAAAACTGCGTAAAAAAGATAAAGAAAAATACAATAATTTCTGGGATCAGTTTGGGCAAGCTCTTAAAGAGGGTCCAGCAGAGGATTTCACTAACAAAGAAAAAATTGCCAAATTATTACAATTCACAACGACAAATTCTGAATCTGAGAATCAAGAGGAAGGACTCGAAGAATATATCGCCCGCATGCAAGAAGGGCAGGAAAAAATTTATTATCTAGCCGCTGATTCTCTAAAAGCTGCACAGAATAGCCCGCTGCTTGAGATATTCCGTAAGAAGGGCATTGAAGTGATTTTGATGCATGACCGTATTGATGAATGGATGATGGGGCATCTTCAGGATTTTGATGGTAAACAATTCCAAGATATAGCAAGAGGCGAGCTTGACCTTGGAACTTTAGAAGACAAAGACGATAAGAAACAAAAAGAAAAAACTGAAAAGGAATTTTCTGACCTTGTGACTCGTATACAAGATATATTAGGTGAAAAAGTTAAAGAAGTTCGAATAACCCACAGGCTTACTGATTCTCCGGCATGTCTTGCTATAGATGAGCATGACATGGGTTCTCAAATGCGTAAAATTATGGAGGCATCAGGGCAAGCAGTGCCAGAATCTAAGCCAATTTTTGAAGTAAATCCTGAGCACCCGCTAGTTGCAAAGCTAGATAAAGAGGCTGATGAGGAGCGCTTCGCCGATTTGGTATCAATCCTTTTCGGTCAGGCGAATCTAGCTGACGGAGGGCAATTAGAAGATCCGGGAGACTTCTCAGCGCGTTTGAATAAATTGCTAATGCAACTAACAGGGTAAGCGTTGGATAGGCAACCTACATGCGTTCAAGGGTTTCTATACCAAGTAAATCGAGCCCTTGCTGGAGGGTTGTGGCAGTTAACTTCGCAAGTGAAAGTCTTGAGTTTCTTTTTAGGGAGTCGCTTTTCAAGATCGGGCAAACTTCATAAAAGCGCATAAATAAACCAGCTAATTCATACAAGTAATTACAGAGTTGGTTAGGGAAACAGTCTTCACTAACTGCGTGAATTATTTCCGAAAACTGGAGTATCTTTAAAATCAATAAGCGTTCTTCATTTTCGTCGATAGATTTAATTTCTTCTTCAAAATTCTCCGCTTCTTCTTTACGTAAAATACTTTTAATTCGTGCGTAGGCATACATCAAGTAAGGCGCGGTATTACCTTCGAATGAGAGCATCATAGACCAGTCAAAAATGTAATCTGAGGTCCTGTTTTTGGAGAGGTCTGCATATTTCACAGATGCGATCCCTACTTTTTTTGCTATGGATAAACGTAGCTCTTCATCAAGCCCAGGATTCTTCTCTGTAACTAACTCATATGCCCGACGGACGGATTCATCCAGCAAATCAATTAACTTTACTGTATCGCCTGAACGAGTTTTGAACGGCGTGCCATCACCCCCCATCATCGTGCCGTAAGCGATATGCTCTAAAGAAATCTTATCAGAAGTTAATTGTGCAGACTTCGATACCGCAAATACTTGTTGAAAATGCAGAGATTGGCGTGCATCAACCACGTACAAAGAACGGTCAGCATCAAGTTCTTCAGAGCGAAATTTGATCGCGGCCAAATCAGTAGTGGAGTATAAGTAGCCCCCATCAGATTTTTGAATAATGACTGGCAGCGGATTGCCATCTTTGCCTACGAATTCTGATAAAAAAACACATTTGGCACCATCTGATTCGGATAGCAGTCCTTTGCTATCAAGTAATTCAGTAATCCCTTCCAGATCATCGTTGTAACGACTTTCAGCATCAAGATCATCTCGGGTTAAAGTAATGTTTAACTTGTCATATATTTCTTCGCAGTGAGTAAGTGACTCCTCAATAAACTGAAGCCAGACTTGCTCATAGCCAGGGTCTCCACTCTGTAGTTTGACTACGCTCTGTCGAGCCTCGTCGGCAAAATCCGGATCAGCGTCAAATTTATTTTTTGCTGCGCGATAAAATTGCTCTAAATCAGAAAGTTGCTGGGGTAATTCTCCAGCTTTTTGTTTCTGCAGGTCTTGCATAAAAGCTATCAGCATTCCAAACTGCGTTCCCCAGTCTCCCACATGATTCTGTCTAATTATTTTGTGGCCTACTTTTTCCATAACACGTACCAAGCTATCGCCTATGATAGTCCCACGTAAGTGACCAACGTGCATTTCCTTAGCAAGGTTCGGAGAGGAATAATCGACTACAATGGTTGCTGGTGATGCTACGCGACTTACCAAAGTTTCTGGCTTTAATAGAGCAACGTTCGCTATGCTCAGCAGAGAGACATTACTGAGGCGTATATTTATGAACCCGGGACCAGCTATGTCATACGATTCCACAATATTATTTTCAAGGGCGTTTAGATGCTGAACAACTTGCTGCGCGAGTTCTCGTGGGTTTCGGCTGAGCTGTTTTGCGACCGCCATTATCCCATTAGCTTGATAGTCGCCGAACTCCGGCTTTGAGGCGGTGATCACGTTACCGTTGCAGTTTTCTACCCCTGAGCATTCGCTAATGGCAGCGCCCACTTGCAGATTTAGTAGTTGTTTGAAGGTTACCTTCATTGAAAGATAAAATGGTGCCAGATTGAAAATTCAGAGGATTGTACACCATCTTGATCGAAACAGATTGAAGTACAATGGGCTTGTTAGTTTTTTGTAATTCAATTTTTAATAGCAGTACATATTGACAATAATTTGTGCTGATTAAAATTTATCCAACTGCTCGTTTCTTGCATTACTTTGAGTAAATTATACTAGTGGCTTCCACCGACCAAGTTCAATTAGTCCCCATCACGGAACGTCATGATGGACAAAGACTAGATAATTTCCTAATTCGAGAATTAAAGGGTGTTCCTAGGTCGCGTATTTACAGATTAATCCGCAGAGGCGAAGTTCGCGTAAATAAGAAGCGCTGCAAACCAGATACTAAGCTAAGCCTCGGGGATAATATCCGCATACCTCCTGTGAGCAATGTTAAAGAAATTTCATCGAAGAGTATTACTCCAGGATTAAGCGAGTTGTTGACCAATAATATTCTATTGGAGTCGGACATGGTGATAGTTTTGAACAAACCCGCCGGATTATCTGTACATGGGGGAAGCGGTGTGCGACTTGGGTTAATAGAAGCCATGCGTCAAATTAAGAAGGAATGGTCTCATCTAGAACTTGCTCATCGGCTCGACCGTGACACTTCTGGTTGTCTCGTAATTGCCAAAACAGGCAGTTTTTTAAAGAAAATACAGGGTGAGTTTCAAAAAAATGCCGTAGGTAAAACCTACCTTGCTCTGGTGCACGGTGAATGGCCGCAAGACTTGCTGGCTATAGACGCCCCTCTCAAGAAAAATCAGCTTAATTCCGGGGAACGGATAGTTAAGGTCAGTACTGATGGCAAAAGCTCAAAAACCCTTTTTAAGTGTTTAGAAAGGTTTCAGGGGGCGAGTTTGCTCGAGGCTACCCCAGTCACCGGTCGTACTCATCAGATTAGGGTGCATTGTCAGTATGCAGGTCACCCAATTATCGGTGATTTAAAATATGGCCCAAAAGGTTCTGAAAACATGTTTAAGCGGGTTAGCAAACTGTGTTTGCATGCGGCAAGAATTCGCTTTCCTGACCCTGTTACACACGGAACCCTAGAAGTAGAAGCGCCTTTAGATAAATACTTTCAGAGAGTTATAAACGAATTTTATAATAATTAATAAAATCAATTATTTAATTGAATAAGTTACAGTGTTATCTTGCATAAATATTTTTGACACCAGCTGCCTCTGGGCCTATTATTGCGCGCCTATGTCGGAGAGCCAAATTCCAGCTTATGTAGATACTCGCAAGGTATTCCTCCAGCATGAAGAACTTACAGGGACTGTTAGTTTACAAAGTTTACCAAGATTTAAAGAGTCTTTGGCAAACGACCAAGGAATTGTGGAGATAACCCTTTATTTTTCAGTTAATGATTCAAGGCAACGGATTATTAAGGGAAGCATATCTGCCCAAGTAGAAGTCACGTGTCAGCGATGTTTGGAGCCTTTAGCCATTTATCTAAAGGACGACATAAGCTTGGTGTTACTAGAGAAAGAAAGCGCAGCAGTGAACCTAGATCCAGAGCTTGACCCTTGGATCTGCAGCGAATTTAAGCTGCTGCTGTCTGAAGTGGTTGATGAGCAACTTATGCTATGCATGCCAATAGTGAATTTTCACGAAACTAAAGATTGCTTAGAGAAGTTAGAGTATAAAAGGGCAGAACTATCAATCGATAGGTCTTCACAGGCTTCCTTGAAAGAGAGCCCCTTTTCGGTGCTCAAGAACTTAAAAAATAAAACTTAAATTATTGATATATAATAATATAGAGATACATCCAGGAGCTTCAAATGGCTGTTCAAAAAAGTAAAGTGACTCGTTCAAGACGAAATAAACGACGTACACATGACTCACTTTCCGGACCTACTTTATCTACTGACAAAACTACAGGTGAAGTGCATCGCCGCCATCACATGACTGCAGATGGTTTTTATAAAGGCAAAAAAGTTTTGGATCTTGGCGACGAATAAGTTCGAGCGCCGTAAACGCTTAATAATTAAAACTGCGCGGAGAGAGCGGTGTCAACTTAATAGACCCCGCTTTGATATATGCGCTAGTTAATGCCCCTGATTTGCCTAGCATTTTGGTTAGCGACGCAAACCAGACATATACGTTATATGTCTGATAATAAACCCACTTCATGCAGAATCTTCAAAGCAATGATACCGAGACCTCACATGGGTCGTAATAGCACAACTCATTGAATTGTCATTAAAACTAAAAACATTATGCTTCACTTGATTGGCCAAAAGATCAGCGTCATTATAAAAATTGATTACGCATAAATATTGCTAACGTCATAAGGATTGGATAACAGTTGGTTTCCACAATTAACATAATAGGTTTTGCATGCAAAAATTTGGATTCGTATTTCCTGGACAGGGTTCACAAAAGCTGGGGATGCTGGCAACGCTAGCGGAGCGATCTCCCGTTATTAAGGCTACATTTGCAGAAGCTTCTGAGGTGCTAGGTCAGGATCTTTGGGAGATCACACAACTCGATGGCCAAAATACTTTAGATCAGACTGATATCACTCAACCTGCACTACTTGCTGCCTCAGTAGCGATTTGGAGATTGTGGGAGTCACTCTCCCAGCTTCGACCTTCTATTTTGATTGGACATAGTTTGGGTGAATACTCTGCATTGGTTTGCGCAGGTGCAATCAATTTTCAAGAGGCCACAAATATTGTTCATCTAAGAGGTCAATTCATGCAGTCAGCGGTTCCCGCGGGGGAAGGGAGGATGGCTGCTATTGTCGGCCTCAAAACTCTAAAACTACATCAAATTTGCAGTGAAGCGCAGCAAGTCGGCGTCGTATCAGCTGCAAATTTTAATTCTCCGGGGCAAACCGTTATTGCCGGTGAAGCGGCTGCAGTTGAAAGGGCTATTGAACTATGTAGAGAAGCTGGAGCAAAAAGAGCACTACCTCTTAATGTTAGCGTGCCTTCGCACTGCGCACTTATGCGCCCTGCAGCTGAAAGGTTAGAGAGGGAACTTAACAATATCAGAATC
>CAXYEH010000040.1:0-34899 GCA_964275945.1 uncultured Pseudomonadales bacterium | reverse complement strand
GGAGGTGGTCAATGGAGCCTGGATAACCTTATAAGCCGTGAGCTACAACGAAATTGACAGCCAATGTCACAAAAAGTCTCATTAAGCTGTTTTTAAGCTAATTGAGCGTATAATGACCGTAACTAAGCAAAGGTTGTAGTTAAAATGATAATGGTACAAAGCACATTTCTGTTGGAGGCCGCTAACAAGGATGCAGTCATTAAATTGATGAAAAAAATGGTCCGTCTCTGCCGTCAGGAACATGGTTGTCTAAGCTATGAATATTACGAAGGTGTCACAGACCCTTGCCAGGTGATTCTATTGCAAGAATGGGAAAGTGCAGATTGCCTGCAAGAGCATTATCAAACCGATCATATGGCTGATTTTTTAAGCAAACTCGGAAAGTACCTAGAGAGTCCGGTCAGTACTCGCTCTTATGTTTCGCAGGAAGAAACGACGGCTTCCGCTCATTCCAGTAACGATCTTTCGAAACCGGAGCAGACAATTCACTAAATAGAATTAATTTCCCTGTTCTTCAAATGCTTTGATCTCCTGGGTAATCTTGCCTGCCAATTCATTAGGAATTGGAAACGTTAAATGATACTGAGAAATTTTCCAGCCATTCGTAGTTTTTATTAGCACGCCAGTACCACGACTATTACCATAGCTTTCACTATCCAGTATTTCATCGAACCACGCTGAGTTACCATCAGGAGTTAGGTTTATGTGACGATCCGTTGGATGATAAGTCCAACCGTTCCGCCCTTCTGCATATTGGCGGAATACTGCCTTAGGCCAGCGCTCATCGGCATCAGTTCCTAGGAAAACACCGTCGTTACTCATTAAGGAAAAATACTGATCCCAATCTCCTTGAGCAGCTGCTTCATGGTAAGCATTTAAAACGTCATCGATAGCCTCCAATTCTAAACTTATAGATTGCGCTAAGGAGGTACTAGAAATCAGAAAAAATAAAATCGCGAAATTTTCTTTCATGATGATTACTCTGAATTGGAAGGTTCTGAAATTGGCACAGCCTTTTCAAACTGCCCGTCATCTAATCTAGAAAAATAATCTCTTGCTACTTCTCTTACTTTAGGCGCAAGAATAATAGTAGAGATCATGGTTGGAATTGCCATTGTTGCATAAACCCCATCGAACAAGCTGATAACAGCATCAAGTGATGCTACTGCCCCAGCTGTGACTAGCCCCATGTAGCCCCATAAATAGTATTTTTCTGTTTTGGTACCGAACAGAAATGCCATACATTTACTTCCATAATATGAGTAAGTCAGCACAGTCGTAGTACTCAAAACAAAGACCATGGCAAGCACCAGATAGGCTCCAAAACCCGGAAAAACCTGCTCATAAGCCTGCGAGGTTAAGGTAACTCCAACAGCATCACCCTCCCAAACCCCTGTTACCAGCAAGGCTAGTGCAGTGCAGGTACAAACTATTAGAGTGTCTATAATTGGGCCAATCATTGCGACTAAGCCTTCTCGAGCTGGTTCATCAGTTTTCGCAGCACCATGGGCGAGCGATTCTGTACCTAAACCTGCTTCGTTAGAAAATACTCCCCGTTGCACTCCAATTAGAATTACGGCCCCCAATACGCCGCCAGAAACTGCATCTCCGGTAAACGCATCGGTGAATATTAATCCAATCATAGCGGGAATCTCAGCGACATTACTTAATAATAAAATGCCGGTAAGAACAAAATAAAAACTCACCATAGCCGGCACTACCATTCCAGCAAATGCAGAAACACGCTTAACTTTTCCCACAGCAATAGCAAAAAGCACTGAAGACAAAATAATGCCGAGGATAAAATCAAATCTAAGGTGACTGTCGGCGGTCGCTATTCCTGCAGGAATAGCGATGACATCCCGAACTATCTGCACCAACTGATTGATCTGGAAAACAGGCAAGGTGCCAAACATACCAGCTAAGGCGAACATCCATGCGAGTGGTAGCCACTTTTTACCAAGCCCTTCTCGAATCACATACATCGGACCACCTTGTAACTTGCCGCTGTCGTCTTCCCCGCGGTACATGATAGCCAAAGAAGCAGTGTAAAATTTCGTGGAGATTCCAACGATCGCCGTCACCCACATCCAAAAAACTGCTCCAGGGCCACCAATAGTAATAGCTAAAGCGACTCCTGTTATATTACCGAGACCAATCGTGCCAGAAAGTGCTGTCGCTAGCGCACGGTAGTGAGTTATATCACCAGCAATATCGTCATCTTGTTTGTTGTACTTACCACGCAGTAAGTTATATGCATGGCCAAGATAACGAAAATGTATTAACCGTGAATGCGCCATAAAGAACATGCCACCCCCCACGAGAAGGACAACTAAAGGCGGCCCCCACATTAAATTTGCAAAAGCAGCTAGAGCTGATTCCAATTTTTCCATTACTAGCTATTTCTCTATTGTTACTAATAAAGAATTTTTCTACTTTTATAACTATCTAATATTATCTGCAAATTTAAACTCTGAAACTGGGTCAGACTCAGTAAGATGTTCAATAAAATAATCCCAACGCCGTTTCATAAAATAGCGCCCATTACCAAACCCATGACCAGCATTTGGTAATACCACAAGATCAAAATCTTTTTCAGCCTCAATTAAGGCTTCTACAACTAGCAAAGTGCTAGATGGGTGCACATTGGTGTCCATCATCCCATGAGCTAACAACAGTTTGCCCTCTAAGTTGCCGACGAGAAGCTGATTCGCTTGATTGTCATAGTTTGTCGCCAAGGTCGCCTCTGCAATTTCATCCACTGTCGGGTCAGACTCTGGATAGGTTTCCAAGAGTCCCTGCCATTTTTCACCCCAATCATCTTCATAGTTTCGGTTATCATGATTACCTGCGCCAGATACAGCAACTTTGTAAAATTCTGGATAGCGCAACAACCCAGCAGCAGAAGCAAAGCCTCCGCCAGAATGCCCCCAAATCCCGACTCGATCGAGGTCCATATAGGGAAACCGTTCTCCTAACTGCCTTATTGTTGTTATCTGATCTGGCAGCCCGTTATCACCCATATCACCGTAGTAGGCATCATGAAATGACTTAGAACGGCCTGGAGTCCCCATAGCATCTACTTCAATCACAATAAACCCCAATTCTGCGAGCGCCTGCTTATCATTTCTAGAAACACGAAAGGATCGACTGCCAACACTGCCCGTTTGTGGCCCTGGATAAAGGTAATTTAATACTGGATAAGAATTCGATTCATCAAATATAGAAGGACGGTACATCAGTCCATAGAGATCAGTCTGCTGATCTCTTGCTTTCACCATAAATGGGATAGGAGCAACCCAACCAAAATTGATTAAAGCGGAGATGTCAGTCCTTTCTAATTCGAATTGTAGACCGCCATTGATATTTCGAATAACTGCTATTCCGGCTTTAGTCGGTGTAGAGTAACTATCGGTGAAAAAAATCTGCGACTCTGACCAAGTGATCGTATGGTGAGCTGGCTCTGGCGTCAGTAGCTCAATAGCTGTTCCATCAAAATTCGCTTTATACAAATAGTGATAATAAGGGTCTCCTGGTTCTCGATTAGCGCCTGTAAAATATAGTTGTCGATTTTTTGCATCCACCTTTTCTATGTTCAACACACTCCAGTTTCCAGAAGTTATCTGCTGTTTAAGTTCGCCAGTTTGTAAATCATGCAGATACAAATGACCCCAATTGTCTTGTTCTGAAAACCATATGAACTCGTTACTATCATGCAACACTCGCCAATTGGCGTCACTAAACCCCGATTCAAAATAGGTGTCGACGGACTCTTCGAATACATCTCTAACTTCTCCTGACTCAATATCCGCCACCCGAAGTTTTGCTACTTTGTGATCCCGACTCGAAGAGACAAAAGCAAGATTATTACTGTCCTCACTCCACTCTACGTCTAGAAAAATTCCATCTCGCCCAGCGACATGGTCACTAGTGGTAGATCTATGGGGGTCAGGTGGTATATTTAATGCAACCATTCTGGGTTCAGGCTCAAGATGAATTACAATACGTTCGATCATAAAAATATGATCATCGCCAGGAAGTGGATATCTCCAAGCATCTAAGTCGGGATGGCCAACCTTTGTTGAATAGAGGAACATTTCGCCAACTAGACGCCCATCATGGCGAAATGTGGCAATCTTACTAGAGTCTGGCGACCAGATTAATACTGGACCATTATCTCTTAACCAACCCGCATTATTTGTTGCATAGCCATAGTTTTCAATACCATCGAAGGTAAGCTGTGTCAGCTCGTTCGATCTAGTATCCCTGAACCAAAGGTTGTGATCCTCAATGAAGGCGGCTCGATTTCCATCCGGTGATAGATATTCATTTGGGGACTCTAACTCTAATTGTTGTAATTCGTTGCTAAGGGAATTAAATAGGTAACGTCGATTCTGAAAATTGAATTCAATTTCATTTAGCGAGTCACGAAGGCTTATGCGAGAAAGCTCCAGGTCCGTGGCATCCTCTAGGCTCTCTGCAGTTACGTCGAACTGCGCAAGCTGAGCTGCGAGTTGATTTGTATCAAGCAAAACTTTTCTGCTCTGCTCAATCGGGTTAACTAAGATGTATTCAGATCCTGAGCTAATGGTACGGCGATAAACTAACTGATCGTTACTCTGCCAGTATTGAGCAATAATCGAATTGCTTACCAAATCCGAGGTATTAGGCGCCAAGAACTGCTCTGCCCTTTGGTAATCTTCGAGACTGACGGTGGGCATATCCGTTCCAAAATTAATGGTGGGACTAGGTGCGCAACCAAACATCGTAGTACTAAGAATCACAGCCAAACTAAGGGAAGCCGCAGGAACCTCCATAAGCTACTCCATTTACTAATTGCGATTTAGGGGTCCACTGAATTCTAAACCCGAATCCAGAAGTATGCATCATTGGTCATCAAAGTAGGCTGTCGAGTATTAGATTGGTTGAATCAACAATTCGTTCATCCCGCGGACGAAGATCTGGATCGAAACCAATACCAGTAAGATGCTGCAATCCTTGAATGTATCTCACTGCAATTTCAGCCGCCTGGTCATCGCTAAACTGCTGATCTTTTTCTTTAACCATACCCCGTGCAAATTCTTTCGAAAAAGAAATGGGCTTACCATCTCGCATCAACAAATCGCCGACTTCATCCCGTCGCCAGAATCGAGACGAATCCATAGTATAGAGTTCATCAGCTGCGACAATTTCACCTTCAGAATTAATTCCATGTTCAGTCTTAGTATCGACCAGCACCATACCTTTTGAGGCAAGATACTGGGAAATCATACCAAACGCCATGATGGATGCGTTGCGTATTTGCGCATATTGCTTCCAACTGCACACTCCACTCTCAACTAAATATTGCGCATCAATGGTGCGATCGACCTTTTCTTTTGTGCTGGGCGTGTCCATCAAATAGGGAAGCACGCCATTCGGTGCCAATGAAGAGACGGAAATGGTATGCCCGGCATAATCGAGCACCTCTTCACCTTGTTCCTTTGCTGCTAACCAGTGTTGGTAAAGGGAAGTCGACGTGGAACTTTCCGCCATATAGAGACGCAATACATTTTCTAACATGACTAAATTGAGATTTTCTGCGGGGATAACTGTCGAGCTAGGCAACAAATCATCAACTTCAAATTGTGATGACCCTAAGACATCCTTTACCAAGTTCAACATATGGGCATGATTGAAAGCTAAAACCTGATCCTTAAAAGGAATAGCACCTCGATTCACATCATGAGTCGAAATTCTATTATTCCGATACATAAGCCGAATAGGTTGACCAGCTTTGGTGGTCAGGTTTTCTGCAAAAACAGAGTCAGAAACCTTTCCTTCCAGTACTGTCGCTCCATTCAAACGAGGAATATCCCCGTCTTCGATTATCTGCTTAATGGGTCGACCATGATTTACTGTTGGGCCGTGATCAGTCACTAAATCGCGGATTTGTGGTTCGTCTAACATAAGTATTAATTCTTTTAATATATTAGTTTTAGGAAAAGATGAAGCATAGAGGAAGTCAGAAATGACTACAAGATTTCGAGAAAATCCCGAAGATTTAGCTGGTGCTTGTAGCTATTACTGTTCTGTAATTAATTATCGACAAATAGCTCACCTGCATTCTCAATGCTGGCATTAAGAACCTTGTAAAATAACATTGGCCGCGATTAGAGCATCGCATTTGGCTTCATCGTATCCTAGCGATTCCAATATTTCGCGACTATGCTGCCCTAACTTTGGAGCTGGCAGTCTGAGGGAGGACTCCGTCAACTGAAAACGCGCTGCAGGCCTAGCTTGTCTAACTTCACCAAACCCTGTGAAAGATTCACGCAGAATTGTCTCACTTTCAACTATTTGAGGGTGATCCATGAGCTCCGCCCGATCTAAAAGTGGCGCGCAGGGAACATCATTCGCATCCAAAATTTGCAACAGCTCGGCGCTCGAACGCTTAGACACTTCTTCTCCAATAACCTCTCTACGTTCCTCTGCATTGCGCCGCCGGGCTAATGAAGATTTAAATCTTTCATCTGTGATTAGCTCTTGCCGCTCTAATGCCTCACAAATTCCTTTCCATTCCTTGTCAGAAATCACACTGATAGTTAGGTAGCCATCTTTAGTTTCGTAAATTAGATCGATCGAAGAAAAAGTTTTGCGTACGTCAGTTTCATTTTCTGCATAGGTTAAACCGCTCATACCCTCTGGCCAGAAGAATGCAATTGTAGCTTCAAGCATTGAAATTTTTATGTGCTGACCTTCCCCATACCTTTCTCGATGAAACAATGCACTGGAAACGGCTTGGGCTGCCGTCAATGCAGAAACTTTGTCAGCAAGAATAATTCGAATCATATTTGGACGCCCAGATTTTCGATCAGCTTGAATATCAGTCGCTCCAGATAAGCCTTGAATGATTGGATCATAAACACGTTTGTGTGAATAAGGGCCTTTCTCGCCAAACCCGCTAATAGACACATAAATAATCCTAGGGTTTTTTTCTCGAACTTTTTCCTCCGAAAAACCCATTCTTGCCATAGCTCCAGGCCGAAAATTTTGAAGCAATACATCCGCTGTGCTGATCAGAGTCCAGAGTATGTCCTTGCCCGTTTCGTCTTTAAGGTCAACGGCCAATGATTTCTTATTTCGGTTACAAGAGAAAAACGTAGCTGGGATACCATTGTGAGGCTCGCCAAGATGGCGCAGTTGCTCCCCATGGATTGGCTCGACTTTAACAACGTCTGCACCTTGATCGCCTAGCATCATAGCGGCGACCGGCCCTGAAACCATGCTGGTTAGATCTAGTACTTTAATACCTTCTAGCGGTCCCATTATTTACCTTGCCTGTTCTTGTCAACTGATCTAATCAATCAGGCTTGTTTATTTTCATTGCCGTTTTATAGGCATCTCGCAAAATCATTCTGTCTCGGTATTCAACTAGTGCTTCGGACATGGGTATTTCATATGCTTCTATCCAATTTAGGCAGGTAGTAAGAAATATATCTGACAAACCAAAACGTTCGTTAAGTATATATCGCTTTCCAAGCATATGCTGATCAACAACTTTTAGTTGTCGAAGCACATACTCTCTCGCGGCCTCCATCGCGACCGGGGCTTCACCATAGATTTTTGAAAGAGCACCGTGCCTGCGCATCACATATAAACTGGTTTCATCCAATTCGCCAAAGATAAAACAGAGCCACTCGTCTTCCTTAGCTTGTTGCTCAAAGGAGCTTGCGGCTTGGAGAGTATTTTCACTTCCGTATTTATTAATGAGATAACGACAGATTGCCAGACTCTCAGAGAGCCTCAATTCACCATCTTCACAAAATGGGATTTTTTGTTTTGGATTCAGCTCAGTATATTCCGGCGTCTGTGTTTCACCAGTTCTTGGGCCTATCGGCATGAGCTGATATTTGACACTAAGCTCCTCTGCAACCCAAATAGGTCTCAACGTACGAGCTGTTCCAGATCCCCAAAACTTTAACTGTGCTTGGTCAGATGATTGATTCAATTTAAATCTCTTAAGTTGATGTCATCATACTGATTACTCAGATGGATGCAAAAAGATCGTGACCCACGAAACGAAGCATTCCGAAGCACCCTTTATCGCGCGGACTTTGTTTACGCTAGTGGTATGAACTCCTAGATTGACGAATATAAGATCTCTGAATGAGCTCTGGTCAAGATTGAATTTTTTTCATTAAAAAGGAGAAAAGATTTCTCTATTCTCCTTTAGAAAGATGGTGCCGCCACCAAGAGTCGAACTCGGGACCTGCTGATTACAAATCAGCTGCTCTACCACGGCTGAGCTATAGCGGCTTTGTTGGTTTCTAGTTAGGCCATCAACTGATCTTCTAATCTCATCCTAATTTGATCAGCTATCTGGCTTAGACAATAATCTTAGACCAAAACGAGCCGCGCATACTACAAAATATTACCTTTGGGTTCAATAGCCCTTAATTGAGAACATCTTTTTGCACATAAGTGCGCCGCCACACGAAAAAGGTATATCATCTAACTCTTTGCAAGCTAAATACCAATCTCGTGACAATTTCCCCCACAATACAAGAATGGCTAGGAATACTCTCACTCTACGGGTGGATTTGGGTAATTCCTATTCTTGAAAGGCTATTCCCTCTAAAGGGCCAAAAGTTTGTGCGCAAAGGAATGGTTAATGACTTGATTCATACATATCATCGCATCCATCTGTGGACCATGTTAAACGCTGCCTTAATTGCCTGGCTTGCAATTTATGCTCAGGAGAATTTAGGTCAAGGACCTTTCCTTAGAGGCGGTTTGATTGGGGCGCATTGGGCAGTGAGCTTCATCGCAATTTTACTCTTTGGGCATGTCACTTTTTATGTAGCGCATTATTTTAGTCATAAGGTACCCATGCTTTGGCAATTCCATCGCGTGCACCACAGCTCTCTGACTCTAGATTCGTTTTCCACGAGCCGTTTTCACATAATTGACAAGACACTCTTTGCAGGCCCCTTTTTACTATTGGTTACTTATTTTCAACCAGATCCAGCGATGGCTTTTTTATTTGTGTGTTTCAATGATTTTTGGGGGCGTTACGGTCATGGAAACATCAAAGATGCTCACTGGCTGGGTTACTTTATGAGTAACCCGAAATTCCATAGATGGCATCATTCAAATCATCCCGAGGCCATCGACAAAAATTTTTCAGCAGAATTTAATTTTCTGGACTGGATATTCGGTACTGCATATTACCCTAAAGAAAAAGTACCAGACAATTTTGGAATTCCTGAATACAGTAACAATATAATAGTTCAGCATTACCAACCCTTTGTTGATTGCTATAAAATAGCCAAAAAAGATGGTTGGATGGCCCTTTTCCGAAAACCCAAAAATAACAATATGGACTCATTGAAAGCAAAACGCGATTAACTGAAAAATGGCCACTTTAACCGAGACTTCAGCATGGAAGAATCTGCAGAACCTAAGCGACGAGTTTAAGCAGGAAAATTTTCGCCTTGTTAATTTGTTTAGTGAAAAAAATCGCTTCAAGTCTTTTTCACTCACCCACGAAGGTTTACTTTTAGATTTCTCTAAAAACTTTATAACTGCAGAGAGCCTGAAGACATTGATTGAACTGGCAGAAGAATGCCAACTACCTGCAGCTATCAAAGCGATGTTTGCTGGAAAAAAAATAAACTACAGCGAAGACCGCGCAGCATTGCATACTGCATTGCGTATTCCAGAAAAAGATAACCCTCATTTTGAAATCGTCAATTGCCTGAAGAAGATGGATGATATTGTTAGTACAATTCATTTGGGGGCATGGAAAGGCTATAACGGCAAGCCCATTCGAGACGTCGTAAATATTGGAATCGGCGGCTCCGATCTGGGACCTTCGATGGTTTGTGAAGCCTTAATTGATTTTTCGGTCAGCGACCTAAACCTGCACTTTGTTTCGAATGTTGATCCCGCCCATTTAAATGGCATATTGAAGAATTTAGTTCCGGCGACCACACTTTTTATAATTGCATCGAAATCATTTACAACTATAGAGACACAACTAAATGCCGAAACTGCTAAGACATGGTTGCTGTCAGGGATGGAATCGACTGACCTCATAAAGAATCACTTCATTGCTGTGACTTCAAACATAGACGCTGCCAGAGAGTTTGGAGTCGAAGAAACAAACGTTTTACCAATATGGGAGTGGGTAGGCGGCAGATTTTCTTTATGGTCCGCTATTGGTCTTCCGATCGCGCTGTTGGTGGGAATGCCACAATTCAGAGAGTTACTTGCCGGCGCTCATTCTATGGATGAGCATTTTCAATCCACTGAACTAAATGAAAATTTGCCAGTCATAATGGCTTTGTTGAGCATATGGTACAGCGGGTTTTTTGATTGCCATAGCAGCGCCATCGTTCCTTATAGTCAGTATCTAAAGCTGTTTCCATCCTATTCTCAACAACTCTATATGGAGAGCCTAGGAAAGCGCGTTGATATTCACGGGAGGGAGATTCAAACCAATAGTGCTGAGGTCTTATGGGGTACTGTTGGCACGAGTGGGCAACATTCGTACTTCCAACTCTTGCATCAGGGGACAGAATTTATACCCGTCGATTTTATTGCATTTATTAATACTATAGATAAAAGCCTAAATGCCCTTGAGAGACATCAGCATTTGTTGGCAAATTGTTTCAGCCAAAGCCTTGCACTAATGTCTGGAAAACCTGCATCTGGTCAAGCATCGCGAAGTATTCCCGGCAATAAACCCAGCAACACTCTACTAATAAGCCAACTTAATCCACATAACCTTGGGTGTTTAATTGCACTTTATGAGCATAAAACTTTTGCACAAAGTGTCATATGGAACATCAATGCTTTTGACCAATGGGGGGTTGAATTAGGCAAAGAGCTATCCAAGAATATTCTCAATGAACTTCAACTTGAAAACAGCTTGAAAGACATTGACCAATCGACTGCTGCATTAATTAACTTTGTCCGCGAATCCAAAACTTAGTTATGCCAAAGAAATATAAGCTTCGTGCCGGTGAAGCTGCAGACGAACAATGGATCTTCGGCTTGTTCCGCCGAACCATGCAGCATTATATCGATGAAGCCTGGGGTTGGGATGAGATAATCCAGCGCGAAGGGTTTCTGACGAGTATTCCTATGAATCAATTCACATTTATAGAGGCAAAAGGCCATCAGGTTGGCGGTTTTCACATCAGCAAAAAATCAGATCATCTAGTAGTAGACATGATACTCGTTGAACCTGACCATCAAAGACAAGGGTGGGGATTACTAATGGCCATAGAAATCAAACAGATTGCTGTTGCAAAACAAAAACCGGTACGCTTAAGTGTACTTAAAACTAATCCTGCAATCGATTTTCACTTCAAAATTGGCTTCGAGGAAATTGAGGAAGATGAACACAGCATAAAAATGCTTTTATCGGTATAGATGGTCTAGAAGTTCTTAAAACTCTAAGCTTCAATGGTCACTCCCAATATCATAGGTTTCTATGTCACAGTTTTCTCCGCAACATATGCACCTAATGTCCCGGCTACAATTTTGCCAGTATTAGTAACAAGGTAAATAATCTGAAAGCCAGAATCGCTTCCTAAAAGAATATTTATATCAATGATCGCGACCAGTAAGCCTAACAGTATCCCATTTGGAATTCGTGAATGGGATAGATTTCGAGTTAGCAAAAAAGCCCCAGTAAAGCAAAATAAAAAACCTGCAATAGGGCCCAACCAATAGGCCATATTTTCTGAAAAAGCCTGGATTAGCTCCGGATCAGATGGGCCAAATAACGCAATCAGAATCGCGAGCACCAACACACTAATTATTTCAATAGTAAATGCGGCTACGACGAGTTGTAAATATTTAATATTCATAGCATCACTTCAAAAAAATTCTGATTCCCTTTGTAGCTCTTTAACCGTCATATCTTTAATCACTGAGAATAATTTCACCTTCCAAATATTTTACGGCACTTCCCCCAATCAGCACTCGATCTTCTTTCAACTCACAATGAACTATTCCTCCTCTAGGGGAAATTTGTTTTGCGCACATTTTTTGTTTTCCAAGTCGATTCGCCCAATAGGGAATAAGGTGCGTAAACGAAGAGCCAGTGACGGGGTCTTCTAATACGCCCAATTTTGGTGCGAAGAAACGGGATACAAAATCATATTCGCCAGAGGGGGCAGTAGCGATGACACCGCGACGATCCAATTGCTCCAAGTACAGCCCATTCGGATTTAAACTAGCGAGTATTTCTTCACTTTCAAAAATCGCCATGTAATCCTCATTTGCAAAACACATAGACGGTTCCGCTCCTAGCCCATAACTTAACTCGCGCGGGGTCTTACAAGAAACAGGTATCTGGTTTGGGAAATCAAGAGTAAGTAGGTCACCATTTCTTGTCACGGATAACAAGCCAGATAAAGAATCAAAGGTAATAACATCTGAGGCATAAGCGCACTCATTGAATAGAACAAAAGCGGAGGCCAAAGTCGCATGGCCACAAAGCTTAACTTCCGTAAACGGCGTAAACCATTTAATGTGAAAGCCATCGTCTATAGGCACATAATAAGCTGTTTCAGCAAGATTATTTTCCTGCGCTATTTGTTGCATTGTGTTTTCAGGAAGCCATTCTTCCAGCGGCACTATAGCAGCAGGATTGCCTTCGAATGGTTTTCCAGCAAAAGCATCAATTTGATAAATTTTAAGTTTCATTTGAATTTATTTTTATGTCTTGCCCTGCTGCATTCACCTTGGAAAAGACAAACAGAATTAAGCTCGAATGAGGCTTAATAATTCTTTGGTCTTCTCTTCCATTAACAATTGATTACCCTTAGATTCGACGTTAAGCCTCACTACTGATTCGGTGTTCGACATGCGCAAGTTGAATCGCCATTCCGAAAAATTTACTGAAAGGCCATCTATATAATCAACGGATTCGGCATCTTTGCCATACTGCTCCTCAATGGCTTGAAGGAGTGCTAGAGGGTTTTTTATTTTACTGTTTATTTCACCGCTTGCTGGATGACTTGCCATACATGCGCTAACTAATTCTCCCAGAGTTTTGTCTTGGATTGACATCAACTCAGTGACTAGTAGCCAAGGCACCATCCCACTATCGCAATAGAAAAATTCTTTAAAATAATGATGAGCACTCATTTCGCCACCATAGACCGCATCTTCTAGACGCATCCGTTCTTTAATGAAGGCATGACCTGTTTTACAGCAAATTGCATTGCCACCCATCTTTTCTACTATCTCAATAGTATTCCACGTCAATCGAGGGTCATGAATAACTTTCGCACCCGGATGAGCCTCTAAGAATGATTGGGCCAAAAGACCGACAATGTAATAACCTTCGATAAATCGGCCGTGCTCATCAAAGAAAAAGCAACGATCAAAATCACCGTCCCAGGCTATCCCTAAATCTGCATTATGATCTGAAATTGCTTCAATGGTAGACGACCGGTTTTCTTCTATAAGTGGATTCGGAACACCATTGGGGAAATTGCCATCAGCATTATGCTGTATTTTGATGAGCTCAAAAGGAAGTCTGGACTCCAACAAGTCAATAGTCGGCCCCGCTGCTCCATTGCCAGCATTACAGATGATTTTCATTGGCTTAATTGTTTCTGTATTAATGAAGCTTAACAAGTGATCTACATAAGCCGCTCTGATGCAGCGCGCTGAAACCTCTCCTTTTTTGAGTACCTCCTCAAACTCATTCTTTTCGGCTAACTGCTTAATTGTATTAAGCCCACTATCGCCACTGATCGGCTTTGAATTTTCACGAACAAGTTTCATGCCGTTGTAATCTTTTGGGTTATGACTTGCAGTCACGATGATTCCACCATCTGCATTTAGGTGAGACGTGCCAAAATAAACTTCTTCCGTACCACATTGCCCAATAGCAATTACATTTACGCCAGAGTCAGTCAGCCCACGAGAAAGTGCATTACAAAGATCTTGACTAGTCAGGCGGATGTCAAAGCCCACCACTACTTCGTTCGGTGTTAAAAATTCCGCGTAAGCCCGGCCGATTCGGTAGGCGATTCCTTCATCGAGTTGATCCGGAATTCGGCCACGTATATCGTAGGCTGTAAAGCAGGCAAGCTCTTGAGTCATTTATTCTTTAAACCAAATGTGTAATTAGAGGCAGCAACATAATCATCGGTACTTGCACAATCTAAGCTGCTTGGCCTGGAATTTATAAGCAACCACTATACTCTTTAGTGCTGGGATGAAGGGTATATGGCAGCGGGCAGGGAAAAGTAATTATTAATTGAAGTCATGGTTTTTCGAGTCTCCCGTATTGATCTTCGAAGCGAACAATATCATCCTCACCGAGATAATCTCCAACTTGTACTTCGATAATTTCGACGGACTCAGAAAATGGGTTGGCAAGCCTATGCTTGCTACCCAATGGAATAAATATATTTTCGTTCACTCCCAAGGATATTTCTTTTCCATCACAAGTTATAACACCCTTACCCTTAATAACTGTCCAATGCTCAGCTCGACGATGATGCATTTGCAAAGAAAGTGACTCGCCGGGGTTAACAATAATATGTTTAACTTGATAACCATCAGTGTTCATCAATGACTCGTAAGAACCCCACGGCCGAAAAACCTTCGTATGACTCACACTTTCTACTCGCTTCTTCGCTTCGAGTTGTTCAACTATTTGTTTTACCGTCTGAGCGGATTTTTTGTTAGATACTAGGACAGCATCAGCTGTTTCGATAATTACCATATCCTCAACACCTACTGCTGCAACTAACCTTGATTCGGCTTGAATATAGCTGTTGTTAACCTGGTTAAGGAGGACATCTCCATTAATGACATTGCCATTAGCATCTTTGTTACTAACTTTCCACAAAGCCTCCCAAGCACCGAGGTCGTTCCAACCTGCATCCAAAGGGATCATCGCTGCATTCGCGGTTTTCTCCATTACTGCGTAATCAATAGAATCGCTGCGACAAGCACTGAATGTCGACTCAGGAATTCTCATAAAATCATTGTCTTTTATAATTCCTGCGAAGGATTCCGCGCAGACTTCGTATATATCTTTGGCATAAACCTCAAGCTCACTTAGAAACAATTGGGCCGAGAACATAAACATTCCACTGTTCCAAAAATAAGTTCTGGCCTCTAAGTAAGATACAGCGGCGGCTAAATCTGGTTTTTCAACAAATCGCGCCACATTGAACCCATCCGCGCCCTCCACCTGGCTTCCTTTTTCTATATAACCATAACCTACTTCTGGGCCATCTGGCACTATTCCAAAGGTTACTAATTTATTTTCCTTAGCAAGTTTTTTCGCTTCGCTTATCGCTGATTGGAAGCAATCAATATCGTTAATAATATGATCTGCCGGAAGAACTAATAACAACGCATCTGGATTTTCCTGAACTGCGCATAAGGCTGCCATGGCTACCGCTGGGGCAGTATCTTTCCCAAATGGTTCAAGTAATATTTTACTGTCAAGCTCACCAAGGGTTCTCAGCTGCTCTGCCACTAAAAATCGATGTTCTTCATTGCACACTACTAACGGTTGGGAAATATCTTCAATTCCGTTTAGCCGGTTCAGAGTATTTTGAAAGAGAGATCCACCAAATTGCTGAAAATGAATAAATTGCTTCGGCAATAAGGTCCTGGAAACTGGCCAGAGCCTAGACCCAATGCCCCCAGCTATCACAACGGGAAGTAACATAGAATTCACCTAAAAATTCAAGCGATAATAGTAACAAATAATCCTGGATTTGAATAAAGATGCGATAATTCATTAATTAGTAGCTGGCTTTGAAGTGAAATTGATATCGATTAATTATGCTTAGCGCGATAACATCGCAGGCCTTGTGAACTCAGCCCTGGAGGGGCTTAATCCCAATGAAACCAAGGAATGAAAGCTTCGTTCCCAAAAATTCTTATGAGCTACCCGAGCTCGTCGAATGTGGTTATGGTAAATTATTTGGCCCTCAGAATGCCAAGTTGCCAATCAACAATATGCTAATGTTGAATCGAATCGCTGAGATAAACTCGGATGGCGGAGAGTTTGGGCGCGGTCAGATAATCGCTGAATTAGATATAAATCCAGACTTATGGTTTTTCGACTGCCATTTTCCCGGTGACCCAGTAATGCCCGGCTGCCTCGGCTTAGATGCGTTATGGCAACTAGTCGGATTTTTTCTTGGCTGGAGAGGATTTCTCGGAAAAGGGAGAGCTTTGGGAGCAGGTGAAGTTAAATTTACTGGCGAAATTTTACCTACAGCTAAAAAAGTTGTTTATGACCTGTCAATGAGTCGCGTAATTGATCGTAAACTCGTAGTAGGTATTGCCGATGGTACAGTTGCCGTTGACGGCAATATTATTTACAGAACCAAAGCACTAAAAGTTGGGTTGTTTACAACTGATCAGTCATTTTAGTTAACACATCTAAAGAGGCCGCTATGCGACGCACTGTCATTACCGGTATCGGTATCGTGTCATGTCTAGGCAACAATAAGACCGAAGTATTAGATTCATTGAAGCATGGACGTAGCGGAATTCGTCATAACGAATCCTATGTGGAGGTAGGCATGCGCAGTCACGTTAGTGGCACAGTGCAAATCGACACAGCAGAGCTAATTGATCGAAAAATTTTACGTTTTATGGGTGATGCTTCTGCTTACGCTTATTTGTCAATGCAAGAGGCAATTGAAGATGCAGGCCTGTCAGAAGATCAAGTGTCGAATTTGCGATCCGGAATTGTTGCCGGGTCTGGCGGAGGCTCCCCACCTGATCAATTAGAGTCAACCGACATAGCCCGAGATAGAGGCGTAAAACGAGTTGGACCTTACCGCGTGACCCGCACCATGAGTAGCACTGTTTCCGCCTGTCTAGCAACTCCGTTTAAGATAAAAGGCGTTAATTATTCCATCTCTTCTGCATGTGCAACGAGCGCCCATTGCATTGGCAACGCTGCTGAAATTATTCAGATGGATAAACAAGATATCGTATTCGCTGGAGGAGGTGAGGCAGAGCATTGGACTTCTTCACACATGTTCGATGCGATGGGTGCACTTTCAACTAAATACAATGAAAGACCAGATAAAGCCTCCCGTGCTTTTGATGCTGACCGTGATGGCTTTGTGATTGCCGGCGGAGGGGGCATGCTAGTGATTGAAGCTTTGGACCACGCGCTTGCCCGAGGCGCAAAAATCTATGCAGAGATTACCGGCTATGGCGCCACTTCCGACGGTTTTGATATGGTTGCTCCCTCTAGCGAAGGTGGGGGTCGCGCCATGCAAATGGCCCTAGGAAATTCCACAGACGCGGTTGACTACATAAATACCCATGGCACTAGTACACCGGCTGGTGATGTTTCCGAATTAAAAGCTATACGCAATTTGTTCGGTGAAAACATTCCTGTTATCAATTCCACTAAATCGTTAAGCGGACATTCCCTGGGGGCAGCTGGGGCACAAGAAGCTATCTATAGTTTATTAATGATGGAGAATGACTTTATTGCCGCCTCTGCCAATATCGAAAACCTCGATGAAGAGGCCGAAGGTTTGCCAATCGCAATAGAGCGCCAAGATAACATTCAACTTAATCGAATAATGTCGAACAGTTTTGGCTTTGGTGGCACTAATGCCAGCCTTGTGTTTGATAGATATCTGCCTTAGCGCCATTTTGTAAATAGCACTAGGGGAACAAAACTATGGTAATACTGGTCCCATGAGCATGAGGAAAACACTAACGACTCTATTCACGCTATTTTTGTTGGGATTGCCACTTACTGCTTGGTCACAGCTTGACAGAACCTCGATAACTAGCTTTACGCAACAAAATCAGCAACAACAGGTGCCTCTATCTCTGGAAGAGGCGTTTCCGTATTATGTGAGTGAATTAAGCCCTGGGAAATACCGAATTAACTGGGTTCTTGCTCAAGGTCACTACTTATACCGCCATGCCTTCCAATTTTCTCTGCTTCAGACGGAGGGTGGGGACAGCCTGGCTGTGAACTACGAGCTGCCAGATGGGGTCCAAAAAACCGACCAATTCTTCGGTCAGATTGAGGCCTACTACAATCTACTAAGCATCGACATTAACCTAACCACAGTGCCAGGACCCGAAGCAGGTTTGATGATTCAATATCAAGGCTGCGCAGAATGGGGTTTTTGCTACCCTCCACAAAGGTCCCTTTTCAAACTTCTTCCTTGACAATTCCTCTCTTATTCTTAAAAAGAATGAATATTTGCTGCGAATTTCGGTTATTTGCGCACAAATTGGATGTATTACAGGCTAAATTCTGAGAACATCGCCAATTGTAAGAAAGCAGTGCCCAAACAGTGTTTTCCGTTCTCTGATCAACTCACCCAGGATCTAATCAAAATGGCAAAAATTTTGATCTTGCATGGCCCAAATCTCAATCTATTGGGTCACCGCGAACCCCATATTTATGGCTCAGATACGCTGGATGATATTAATCAGCGTTGCCAAGCACAGTGCGCAGATTCTGGCCATGAACTCACTTCGCTACAAAGCAATGCAGAAGCAGATTTTATTGATCGCTTACACAATGCGAGACGCGATGGCACAGATTTTATGCTTGTAAATTTTGGTGCGTTTACGCATACCAGTATCGCAATTCGAGATGCGATATTGGCCACTGAAATTCCTTTTATCGAAGTGCACTTATCGAACCTTTATTCTCGAGAAGAATATCGTCAACATTCCTTTTTTGCAGATATTGCAATAGGCAGCATCGTCGGCTTGGGTGCACAAGGGTATGAGCTAGCATTGCAAGCAGCATTTAAACGATTGGAGAACTAACAAAATCGCAAAGGTTGGGCGGCAATCTGCTCTCTAACCAAAATTGGAAAAAAATAATGGATATAAGAAAAGTTAAGAAGCTTATCGAATTACTGGAAGCTTCCGACGTAGCAGAGATAGAAATCAAGGAAGGGGAGGAAGCGGTTCGCATAAGCCGCTCTCCAACACTAGTTGCTCCGACTGCCCAATATCAGGCTATGCCTGCAGCAGCACCCCTCTCTGCGCCTGCCGTCTCTATAGCGGAGGCTCCCGCGACTCAAGGCACTGCAATTCAATCACCTATGGTGGGATCATTTTATCGCGCTCCATCGCCTTCTTCACCACCATTCGTTGAAGTGGGCACCCATGTGAAAGTGGGTGATGTTGTGTGTATTGTTGAAGCCATGAAGATGATGAATCAGATAGAGGCAGATCATCCCGGGGTAGTCGAAGCCATTTTAGTTGAAGACGGTGAACCCGTAGAGTTTGATCAACCTCTAATGACAATTGTTTAATCTTTTTCACCCTTTCAGGTGGCTGCTTGCATGCTAGAAAAAGTTCTCATAGCCAATCGTGGTGAAATTGCATTACGAGTCTTGCGTGCCTGCAAAGAGCTCCATATAAAAACTGTTGCAGTACACTCTGTTGCGGATAAAGACTTAATGCACGTTCGGCTCTCGGACGAGTCAGTCTGTATCGGTCCACCAAGCCCTACAGAAAGTTATTTAAATATTGCATCTATCATAAGCGCTATGGAGGTTACCGGCTCAAATGCCGTACATCCTGGCTACGGATTCCTTTCAGAAAATGCGGATTTCGCGGAACAAGTTGAAAATAGCGGCTTCACTTTTATTGGCCCCCAAGCTGAAACAATACGTCTCATGGGAGACAAAGTGTCGGCCATTGAGGTCATGCGAAAGGCCGGCGTTCCGACGGTACCTGGCTCTAACGGCCCTCTAGATGAGAATGATGATCGCACCTTAAGCCTAGCCGCAGGAATCGGTTTTCCGGTCATCATAAAAGCAGCTGCTGGCGGTGGTGGTCGTGGCATGCGCGTAGTCCACGACCCAACTGAATTACTAAAAGCTGCGAAGATAACTTCAACGGAAGCGCAATCATTCTTTGGAAGTGGCATCGTCTATCTGGAAAAATTTTTGGAGAATCCGAGGCACGTCGAAATTCAAATTATCGGTGATGGTGCAGGAAATGCTATTTATTTAGGTGATAGAGATTGCTCACTGCAGCGGCGACATCAGAAAGTACTCGAAGAGGCACCGGCGCCAGGCATTCCTGATGCAGTCCGCAATGAAGTTGCCGCTACCTGCATCCAAGCCTGTAAAAACATGAATTACCGCGGCGCTGGAACGCTGGAGTTTCTCTATCAAGATGAACGCTTCTATTTCATCGAAATGAACACGCGAGTGCAAGTCGAACATCCCGTGACAGAAATGGTCACAGGTGTGGACATCGTCAAAGAACAACTTCGGATAGCCTCAGGCAAGCCCCTCTCGATCACCCAGGATCAGGTCAAAATTCAGGGGCACGCCTTTGAATGCCGTATTAATGCTGAAGATCCAACGTCGTTTCTACCTAGCCCAGGTAAAGTCAAACTATATCATGCACCTGGAGGGCCTGGCGTGCGCGTTGATTCACACCTGTACAGCGGCTACAGCGTTCCTCCCTATTACGATTCATTAATTGCCAAACTAATTAGCTACGGCGACAACAGGGAGCAAGCATTAACTAAAATGCAAATAGCATTGGATGAACTTCTTATCGATGGCATTAAAAGTAATATTCCACTGCAAAGAGATCTTGTACGAGATCCCGAATTTCAAAAAGGTGGAATTAATATCCACTACCTGGAAGAAAAACTTAACTCTTAATTAAACCACATGTGGCAACAACTGAAAATTCAGCTTCACTCTGAAGATGCTTCTTCGTTTGAACAGATCTTGTTTGACTCTGACGCGATTTCGATTAGTTATCTAGACGCAGAAGATCAACCCGTATTTCAAGAAGAGCCAGGTAGCACACCATTGTGGGATAATACTTTTCTTCTTTGTTTGTTCAATGCAAAAACAGACCTGGGGTCATTGCTGAATAAGCTTAGATGCAACACTAAAGTACTGAACAATAAAAGTCTCAACATTGAGCTCATCGAAGATCAGGATTGGGAACGCAGTTGGATGAAAGACTTTGAACCCATACAGTTCGGGGAGAAGCTATGGATTTGCCCTAGCTGGCTATCACCTCCAGAACCAAATGCAGTAAACATCAAACTGGACCCCGGGTTGGCTTTTGGTACCGGCAATCATGCGACCACCTCGCTCTGTTTACGTTGGCTAGACCAAGCCGATGTAAGAGGCAGTGAAGTAATCGATTATGGATGCGGGTCTGGAGTACTATCCATCGCCTCTGCTCTGCTAGGGGCAGTAAAAGTTCATTCAGTGGACAATGACCCTCAGGCAATCTCTGCCACAATAGACAATAGCCACCGCAACAAGATCCCAGGTGACGTATTAACCACCTATTTGCCAGAAGCGGTCCCCCCAGTGCATGCGGACATTCTTATTGCCAATATCCTAGAGAGGCCGCTTATCGATCTATCTGAAAAATTTGCTGAGTTGGTTAAAAAAGGCGGATATATCACCCTATCTGGACTGCTTGAAGAGCAAATCCCCTCTCTGCTCTCTTGCTACAATCGCTGGTTTGACATGGAAGTTCCTCAGGTCGAGCAGGGCTGGGTGCTTCTATGTGGCACCCGGAAGTCGTGATATACATCTCTCCTTCCACTACAATCTCACCTCTAATACTTGTTTAGCCTTTTGGGATTTGCTCTGAATGTCCCTTCACGTTACCCAGTGCCCTAACTGTGAATCAAGCTTTAACATCAATGCCCCTATGCTTCTTCTTGCGGATGGCAAAGTGCGCTGTGGCGCATGCCTGACAGTTTTTCATGCTATCGATAATGTCCTCGAACAGCTCCCTGCTGACGAACACCAAGATTCAGACTCGGTATTTGTTGGGAACAACCCCCTAGATTATTTCGACCCTTCCAGCTTCCTTACTCGTAGCGCATTGCAGGCAGAACATAAGGAGCAACAAGAAGAAAGTTTAACGGAGGATCAAGAACTTCCAACATCAGATCACGGTGGGTTTATAAACCAACCTATTCTTGAAGAGTCAATCGAGCTCTCAGAAGAATATACTCAAGAGTTTTTCTCTTCCATTGAACAGAACTTAGAAGAATCGCTAAAACAAACAGAAACAGAGAGAGATTTATTACTTGAAGAACTACAAAGGAGCGAAACCTCATTTTTCGGAAATCTTCAGAAACCTCTAGTAGCTGACAGTGAAGCACTCGATGCTGAGCTATTCCCTGATTCTAGTTACGAACTGGTTGACCCCTTTGAAAAGGACGAACCTGACACGAGGCAACAAGTTGAACAACAAGACGACAAAAATAATGTGTTTGAAGTTCGCTCAGCATCAACTAATGAGTTTATAAACTCCAAACCCGCAAAAATCGGCAATAAGCCCGGCTTTTTAGCTGATACTGAAACCCAGGAACCAATAAAAGACATAACAAAGAAAAAAGAACCACCTAAAGACAATACCGATGTTATTCGGGCGCGGGCCTTGGGAGTGCAGGTGGAAGACGAGTCAGCTTTGCAATCAATTTCAGAGGAGAGCATCGCAGCACTAGATATCACTTCTACACCAGTGGAATTGCATGCAGGAAAGCAGAGCCGAATCGGGCGTCTTATTTGTTTCAGCGCTATTATTTTATTGTTAGGAATAAGTTTAAGTGCGCAACTTCTGTGGCGTAACCATATAGCATATGGTCAGGATGCGCGAATAAGGCCTTTATTAGAATGGGCTTGCGCTAATGCTGCTTGCAACTTGCCTTCCTATTCAGACATAAACGCGATTCGCAGCGATAACCTCTCAGTACGTAATCATCAGATTTTCGAAAACAGGCTGTCGGTAAACATAGAATTTCGAAATACTGCGGAATTCCCACAAAAGTTTCCAATAATGGTTTTAAGTTTCAATTCCGTAAGTAATGACATCATTGCCTTGCGAGAATTTTCACCTAGTGAGTACCTGGATTCAGAATTGACAGATTTAGCACTAATGCCTGTAATGTCGCCGGTCCAGGTTAATTTAGATGTAATCAACCCGGGCCCTGGCATAGCTAACTACACACTGGCGTTTAGACTACCGTGAGTTTTAGCTTGTGTTTCGTGCGTGGCAACTAGCATGCAAGTTTTTCCTGCCTAATCTCTAGAATCTCTTCCCCTAGATTTCGCTCCCGGCTAAAATAATCAGCCTTTACCTCAGGCCTATTCACAATGAAAATTATCGGCCCCTATAAACTGAACAACTCGCTATTCTTGGCACCAATGGTGGGTGTGAGTGATTCTCCGTTTCGTGAAATTTGCAGTCAGAATGGGGCCGGATTAACTATCGCCGAAATGCTTACAGCCAACACTGAATTATGGGGCAATGAGCGCAATAGACTTAAACAAGTTAAACCCAATGTAAGCGGGCCTTATGTCGTGCAAATAGCTGGCTCTGATCCCGTGATGTTAACTCAAGCAGCTAAACTTAACGTTAGTCTTGGCGCAGATGCAATCGATATCAACATGGGCTGTCCAGCCAAAAAAGTTTTGAAGAAAGCGGCAGGTTCTGCATTGTTAAAAGATACAAAACTTATCGAATCAATTCTAAAATCCGTAGTGAGCAGTGTCGATATTCCAGTGACTCTAAAAATTCGAACGGGTTGGTCCCCAGAATCCCGTAATGGAGTTGAAGTAGCAAAAATTGCTGAAGAGTCTGGCGTGCAATTGTTAACGGTGCATGGCCGCACTAAAGAATGTCGCTTCAAAGGGGAGGCAGAATACGACACAATCGCAGACATAAAGCAAAACATTAGTATTCCGGTTATAGCTAACGGCGATATAGATTCACCGCAAAAAGCAAAACAAGTTATGCAACACACGAACGCAGATGGCTTGATGATTGGAAGGGCAGCAATGGGTCGGCCCTGGATTTTTGCAGAGATCGAGCACTATCTCGTTACTGGAATACACAAATCCAATCCTAGCATCTTTAAAAAACTTCACATCATCGAATCTCACCTAAAAAAATTACAGAGTTTCTATGGAGATACTAAAGGTGTGTGGTACGCTCGTAAGCATGTTGCTGGATATGTGAAAGAATTGCCGGATTCGAAGCAATTTTTAACACATTTTAATAAATTACAAGATGGGCTAGCTCAATTAGACCTACTAAGGTCTTATTTTGACAACCTGGCTATAGATGATGGAGCCATCGCTGCATGAACAAACTGGACGAGTCCACAACAATCTCAAATTTTTCAATTGCAGAACCAGCAGAGTCTTTTTCACAGCAGGAGAGCACTCTTAGATCAGAAGTAGAAAAGTCACTCCGCCGCTACTTTCAACATATTGAGGATGAGCCCGTAACCGATCTGCACCAGATGGTAATGTCGGAAGTAGAAGCTCCCCTCATAGAAGCAGTCATGCGATATACTGGCAATAATCAAAGCAAGGCTTCTATCATGCTTGGATTGAACCGTGGTACTCTACGAACTAAGTTAAAATTGTACGGTTTACTCTAGTAAGACGATAGTGTGATGGTATTTCTTCTTCAGTAAGCTACACCTTGCAACAACACAGCACGCGTAAAACTGCTTATGACATCAGATAACTCTGGCGCCATTCGTCGAGCATTGATTAGTGTTTCCGACAAAACTGGCATTGTTCCATTTGCTCAAGCTCTTTCTGACCTTAACATCGAAATCCTTTCTACGGGCGGCACTTATAAGCTGCTGGCATCGGAAAACATTTCGGCCATTGAGATCTCTGACTACACAGGCTTTCCTGAAATGATGGATGGTCGTGTAAAAACGCTCCATCCCAAGGTTCATGGGGGTATACTGGCTCGAAGAGATATCGACCAGAAGGTCCTGATAGAGCACGATATCCCGCCAATTGATCTCGTCGTGGTCAATCTGTACCCCTTCGAGGCAACGGTTGCTAATCCCAATTGTGATCTTCCAACCGCAATCGAGAATATCGACATCGGGGGCCCAACCATGCTCCGTGCGGCAGCTAAGAACAACAAGTTTGTTGCTGCTGTTGTGAACCCTTCTGACTATGACAGGGTTATCGAATTACTCACCAGGAATGACGGGCGTCTTGACCAGCAAACACGATTTGATTTTGCAGTTAAAACTTATGAACATACAGCTGCCTATGATGGAGCCATTGCAAACTATCTTGGTACCAAGCTAGAACAAAGTGATAAAAGTTCCATCTTTCCGCGAACCTTTAATACGCAGTTTATTAAAAGCCAGGAAATGCGCTATGGTGAAAATCCTCACCAGAAAGCTGCTTTTTATGTGGAGAAAAACCCTAAGGACGCAAGCATTAGTAGTGCGCAACAATTGCAAGGAAAAGCACTTTCATACAATAACATTGCTGATACTGACGCTGCAGTCGAATGCATTAAATCATTTAGTGAGCCTGCCTGTGTAATTGTCAAGCATGCTAACCCTTGTGGCGTTGCTATCGCTGAAACGCCATTGAAAGCTTATGAACTGGCTTTTCAAACTGACCCAACTTCAGCGTTTGGTGGCATTATCGCTTTCAATCGAGAGTTTGATGCTGAAAGTGCAAGGCGAATCACTGAACAACAGTTTACAGAAGTCATCATCGCACCTTCGGTATCTGAGGAAGCACTTGCTGTAACCGCGGTAAAGAAAAATGTGCGTGTATTAACCTGCGGTCAATGGGATAGTAAGCGCACTGCAGAGTTTGACTATAAACGTGTAAATGGCGGTTTATTAGTGCAGGATCGAGACATTCATACAATTTCGAAAGATGATTTAACCGTGATCTCGAAACGCGCACCCACGGATGACGAGCTACGCGACCTTATGTTTGCCTGGCGTGTAGCTCAATACGTAAAATCTAATGCAATCGTTTATTGTAAGAATAATCAAACTATTGGTATTGGTGCCGGACAAATGAGCCGCGTGTACAGCGCAAAAATTGCTGGCATCAAGGCTGCAGATGAGAATTTACAGGTTGAAGGTTCCGTTATGGCGTCTGATGCGTTTTTCCCCTTCCGAGATGGTGTTGACGCTGCTGCGCAGGCTGGAATTACAGCAGTAATTCAACCTGGGGGGTCAATGCGAGACCAAGAAGTCATTGCAGCCGCGGATGAAGCCGGTATGGCGATGGTTTTTACAGGTTTACGCCACTTCAGGCATTAAAATGAAAGTATTGATAATTGGTTCTGGTGGCAGAGAACATTCCCTTGCTTGGAAATGTGCACAGTCCTCTGCAGTAGAAAAAGTGTTTGTCGCGCCAGGCAATGCTGGAACTTCTAGCGAAGAAAAAATAGAGAATATCGCCATTGATGTAATGGACTTTGCTGCTCTTGCAAATTTTGCTGACAAAGAATTCATTACACTCTCTATTGTGGGACCTGAGGCTCCTTTAGTTGAAGGTATCGTAAATTATTTCATGGAAAGGAATCTTCCTTGCTTCGGCCCTTCGCGACAGGCAGCGCAGCTGGAAGGCTCTAAAGCGTTTACCAAAGATTTCTGCAGTAAGCATGGCATCCCAACTGCGAACTATCAAACTTTCACCAAAGTAGATCCTGCAATTGCCTATATAAAATCCAATGGAGCACCTATCGTCGTTAAGGCTGATGGCCTTGCAGCAGGAAAAGGCGTCATAGTGGCCTTGTCTGAAGAAGAAGCAATAGGCGCCGTTAAAGAGATGCTGTCCGGCAATGCATTTGGTGAGGCCGGTCACAGAGTGGTAGTGGAGCAGTTCCTGACAGGAGAAGAGGCTAGCTTTATTGCGATGGTTGATGGCAAAAATGTACTACCGATGGCTACTTCGCAAGATCACAAGGCCAGAGACAATGGCGACAAAGGTCCCAATACTGGTGGTATGGGTGCCTACTCACCTGCCCCAGTAGTTACTGAGGAAATTTACAAGCGAATCATGGATCAAGTGATTCTGCCTTCCGTGGCAGGTATGGCAGAAGATGGAAATGATTATACCGGGTTTCTCTATGCTGGCTTGATGATTTCACCAGACGGTGAAGTCAGCGTTGTGGAATTTAACTGTCGCTTTGGAGATCCCGAAGCACAACCAATTATGATGCGCCTGCAGTCAGATTTACCAGAACTATGCCTAGCAGCCATCAATCAATCTCTAGATGCACATACAGCTCAGTGGGATTCTCGCTGTGCTGTCGGAATTGTTCTAGCCTCTGGTGGATACCCTGGCGCCTATGCAAAAGGTGTAATTATCTCAGGACTAGAAAAACACTCTAGTGAGCACCAAAAAGTTTTTCATGCTGGAACTGCCTTGAAGGACGGCGAGGTAGTCACCAGTGGTGGGCGAGTGCTCTGTGCCACCGCTTTGGGTCTATCTGTAGAAGAAGCAAAATCAGCTGCTTACGCGGTCGTAAAGGGCATACATTGGGATAACATCTATTTTCGAACGGATATTGCCTATCGAGCCATTGCACGCGAGAATGCTTAGATGGCGAAGTCACAAAATAAACCCTTCATCGACCAATGCCTGATTCAGTTTGATCAGGCACTCCGCACCTGCGTTCCTAGCTCCAACCCTGCGACGCGCAGTTCTCCTGCAGAACTCGTTGCAGAGGAAGAATTAACGCCGATCGACAAAAAACATATTGCTGGGCTAATGCGTATTAATCACACTGGCGAAGTCTGCGCGCAAGCCTTGTATGCAGGTCAAGCGACGACCGCAAAGCTTTCAGAAGTGCGAGAGTCCATGCAGCATGCCGCGCAAGAAGAAGTAGATCATCTTGCTTGGTGCGATGAACGCTTGCAGCAGCTCGAAAGCAGACCCAGCATACTCAACCCAATTTGGTATGGGCTATCGTTTGGCATGGGGGCCCTCGCTGGACTTGCAGGGGATAAATGGAGCCTTGGTTTTGTAGCCGAGACTGAACAACAAGTTTGTGAGCACCTGGAAGAGCATCTAGGGAGGCTGCCGCAGAATGATGCCAAGAGCAAAGCCATCCTCCAGCAAATGATTAAAGATGAAAAACAACACGGGGAGACTGCCAAAGCAGCTGGAGGCCGAGAACTACCCTCTACGGTGAAGCGTGCGATGCATGTAATGGCAGACTTAATGAAAAGAACTACTTATAAAGTTTAATTTTCCGCTTAGCATTTCACTTAACATTCACTTCTAATTTCTAACGGCGGCGCAACAGTAATTAAGGCGAGCATCCTCGCATTCCCGACATAAGACAGCATCAAAAATAATCAGCAAGGAAAGGTAATTTCATACTGGAGCGCAAATAGATTAAACCTAGGCAAAGTAAATTCGACTTATTTCGATAAGCTTAGAAGAAAATTCAACTTCCCCAAGGCTAATTTTTCCTCTTTTAATTTCTTTGAAGGCGACTCGGCAAAACCAAAACTTAAACCTAGGACAATCTCTTGTGAGTCAGTCAAGGGCGCCTGATAATGAAACTCCTCAATAGCCGTGTATCCAGTTCAAAATTCAGAATCGTGATCTAAAAAAAGTTCGAAAACAGAAGTTTTTGCTTAGTTATTCTGCATCGATAATTTCAAAATCATGGGTAACTACCACTCCTGCATTCTTAAGCATGATTGACGCAGAGCAATACTTATCAGCTGACAGTTCAATCGCTCTTTCCACTTGTTTTTCACTAAGTTCAGAGCCAGCTACTTTAAAATGAAGATGAATAGATTCAAAAACTGCCGGTGTTGAATCAACCCGCTTGGATGATATTTCTGCTTCACAACTTGTAATTTTCTGCCGTGCTTTTTTTAAAATAGTAACGACGTCATATGACGAACAACTACCTACACCCAGCGCCATCAACTCCATTGGCCGCATCCCGAGATTTTTACCTCCACTCTCAGCTGCCCCATCTAATACAATTGCGTGGCCCGTGCCAGATTCGGCAACAAACATAACATTCTCAACCCATTTAATGCGCGCGTTCATAGTCTTTCTCAATTCGATCAATTGTTACTCTAAACCAAGGTTTGACTTAAAAGTACCTAGACCTCTGAAGTAGAAGAGCGCGCAAGATTATCATAGTTTCTCAGGCTTCACTATTTGAACCCCGTTACCGCAACGCTTCTAGCTATATCTTTTTTGGCGGCAGCAGAATTAGGAGAGCACCTCTCTTTATTTTAATCATGGTCAAAAAATAATTCTTTCAATTTACTGCCCGGATCAGGCGCACGCATAAATGATTCGCCAACTAAAAAACCAAAAATATCATTATCAGTCATCAACTTTACATCCGCGACGCTATTGATCCCGCTCTCAGTAATTACAAGTTTCTCAGGTGGTAGGCGGCAAGCCAAATCGAGAGTTGTTTGTAAACTCGTTTCAAAAGTATGGAGATTTCTATTATTAATACCAATTAAATCTGAATCAATCTCCATTGCCCGATCTAACTCTTCTTGATTGTGAATTTCAACCAACACATCAATCGAAATATCCTTAGCATAGGCTGCGAGTTCAATTAATTGTGATTGTTGTAAAGCTGCAACGATCAGCAAGATACAATCAGCACCTAGAAGCTTTGATTCAGCTATTTGATAAGGATCTATCATAAAGTCTTTTCGAATAACTGGAAGATCGCATGCTTCTCTTGCTTGCTGCAAGTAGACATCTGCACCCTGAAAATAATTAACATCTGTTAAAACTGAAATACATGTCGCACCATTCTTTTCATATTGTATAGCGTGTTTTCCCGGCTCAAAATTTTCTCTAATAAGGCCTTTCGATGGAGATGCTTTCTTTATCTCCGCAATAATTGCTGGCTCCTTTCTCTGTATTTTTCTCCTGATCGCGCCACAGAAACCGCGTGGAGGCAATATTTCCCCGAAATGCATTTCCAATTCTGAAAAGGAGGTATTGCCCTTGGCGCGAGACACTTCGCCTTTTTTATGGGCAACAATTTCTTGAAGAATACTGGATTCAGGCACTATCTACTCGCTTCTCACATTGGTGAATTGCACTAATGCATCCAAGGTGTTTAATGCATCACCGGTGAAAAGAATTTCCTGAGCTTGCTCAACACCACTAGACAGGGAATCTGTGAGATTCGCGGCATAGATTGCAGCTCCAGCGTTTAAGGCAACTATATCTCCGGCTGCCTTATGCTCATAGGTTAAAGCTTGTCGCAGCATTGTCAGACTTTCCTCTGCTGAATCAATTTTAAGACTATTACAATCAGCATACTGCTCAATGCCAAAATCTGCTGGAGAGACTGAATAGCTGGAAATCTTTCCAGCTTTTAATTCGCCTACGGTAGTAGGCGCCGCAATACTAATCTCATCCAAACCATCTTCCGCTGCAACTATAAGAACATGGTTTGAACCTAAGCTTTTTAATACCTCCAAGAGAATAGGTATCCAACTTGCATCAAAAACACCCATAATCTGATTCGGCGCACCAGCTGGGTTTGTTAAAGGGCCCAATAGATTAAAAACCGTTCTAACACCGATCTCTTTTCGCGCATTAATCACATGCTTCATCGCACTATGATGTGCAGGTGCAAACATAAACCCGACACCAACTTGTTGAATCGCTGCTGCGACTTGATCTGCTGTTGCCTCGAGATTGACTCCAGCTGCTTCAAGCACATCGGCACTACCGCTTTTGCTAGTAGCACCTCTGTTGCCATGCTTAGCAACTTTTGCCCCAGCGGCAGCCGCGACAAAGGCTGATGCTGTAGAGACATTAAATTTGTTAGAGCCGCTACCCCCTGTTCCGCAGGTATCGACTAAATGAGGCGAGTTTTCTACTTCCACTTTAGTTGACAATGCTCGCATAACCGTGGCACCGCCCAACACTTCAGCAGTACATACGCCTTTCATCTGGAGACCAACCAAGAAAGCGGCATTTTGAGCATCAGTAGATTGCCCAGACATTATGACGTTCATAACAGAAAGCATTTCTTCGCTATTCAGATCTTTCCCGCTAGTAACCTGTTTAATCGCTTCTACGATCGTCATGCTCGATCTCCTGAGTTCTAGCTCATGAATTATCTATCAAGAAATTCTTTAGCAGTTTGTGCCCATGCTCACTGAGAATCGATTCTGGATGAAACTGCACCCCCTCAACTGCAAATTCCTTATGGCGGACGCCCATAATTTCTTCTTGATTTCCCTCCTCGTCAACAGTCCATGCTGTAACTTCCAAGCAATCAGGTACAGAATCTTTTTTGATTACCAAGGAGTGGTAACGAGTGGCAGCAAACGGTGCTTGTAGATTCTGAAAGACCCCTTTCCTGTCATGATGAATCGACGACAATTTTCCGTGCATGACCGTCCCCGCACGAATAATTGAGCCACCAAATACCTGTCCGATACTCTGATGACCAAGACAAATACCCAAGATTGGTATCTTCCCAGCAAAATGAGAAATCGCCCCCATTGAGATTCCAGCTTCATTTGGAGTACAAGGGCCTGGCGAGATCACTAATTGCTGTGGTGCAAGCTTTTCAATTTCATCGATCGATATCGAGTCATTACGAAATACCTGAACATCAACACCCAGTTCGCCAAAGTACTGTACGACGTTGTAAGTAAATGAGTCGTAGTTATCGATCATTAAAAGCATTTATTCGATATCCAAACTTTTTTCAGCTAATTGAACGGCTTTTACTATTGCCTGCGCCTTGTGTTGAGTCTCTTCCCACTCTTTGTCTGGTTGTGAGTCAGCGACTATGCCAGCGCCTGCTTGCACATAAAGCTTGCCGCCCTTTATAACAGCCGTACGAATTGCAATAGCCATGTCCATGTTGTCATTCCAACCTAGATAACCCATGGCACCACCAAAGACTCCGCGCTTATCTGGCTCCATCTCGTCAATAATTTCCATTGCTCTGACTTTTGGTGCGCCACTGAGAGTGCCCACAGGCAAAGTGGACTGCAATACATCTAATGACGTTTTATCTTCCCGAATTTCACTCTCAACAATAGAAGCAATATGCATAACATGAGAGTAGCGTTCTACAAACATTTTTTGTGGCACAGTAACTGTGCCAATTTTTGATACACGTCCTGAGTCATTTCGGCTCAAATCAATTAGCATAAGATGCTCAGCAACTTCCTTGGCATCTGCTAAAAGTTCTTTTTCCAAAGCTTGATCTTCGCTCTCAGTAGCACCACGTTTGCGAGTTCCTGCTAAAGGCCGCACAGTTATTTTACCATCCTCCACTCGTGCAAGAATTTCAGGAGACGCGCTTACAACATGGTGATCGCCCATATCGAAAAACACCATATAAGGTGAAGGATTAAGAAAACGCAATGCTCTATAAATATTTAGCGGGTCACCGTCAAAATCTACTGACATTCGATGGGCGAGCACCACCTGCATAACATCTCCGGCAACTATGTACTCTTTAATCTTATCGACCGCAGCCTCATAGTGTTCTTGTTTGAAATTATACTGAAAGTCATTCTTTACAACCTCCTTGCCAACTGTGGAAACTGGCAATGGAGTTGGAGTTTTCAGCTGCTCTTGGAGGTCATCAAGACGAGTTTGAGCTTTAGCGAAGCTATCTGATCGAGATGGGTCTACATTGATGACAAATGAAATAGTGCCGCGCAAATTATCAAAAATGATTACTTCTTCTGACAGCATGAGCAGTATATCGGGTGTACCTATTTCATCACTCCCATTGCTCTGTCCAATTGTTTTTTCTACATAGCGAACAGTATCGTAAGCAAAATAGCCAACCAATCCGCCTGCGAATCGATAAGAGTCTGTGCTCTGAGCCACACGATAGCGAGACTTGAATTCAGCGAGAAAATCAAAGGGGTTTTCTACTTCTAGTTCTTCAACGATATCTCCATTCAATTCAACAGTGATTCTTTTATCCTGGACTCTTAAGACAGTGCTGCATGGCATTCCAATAATCGAATACCGACCCCATTTTTCGCCTCCTTGCACTGATTCGAAAAAATAACTATGAGTGCCCTTAGCTAATTTAAGATAAGTGCTAAGCGGAGTTTCTGTATCAGCTAATACTTCCCGAGCAACCGGAATACGATTGAAACCTTCTGCCGCGAGTTGCTCAAACGTTTCTTCATTCATGGAGATGCAGTCTTAGTGGCTTTTGCTAGTTTGCTGGCCCAACTCTTCGCGCATGGCCGTAATTGTTGCAGCGTAATCTTTGCTGTTAAAAATTGCTGAGCCGGCAACAAACATGTCTGCTCCAGCATCCGCAATTTCTCGAATATTTCTTACTCCAACACCGCCGTCAATTTCTAGACGGATTGAATGACCACTGGCATCGATTAATTTGCGAACTTTTTCTAACTTTTTTAATGTAGACGGAATGAATTTCTGACCACCGAATCCAGGATTTACCGACATTAACAAAATGATATCGATCTTATCCATTAAGAATTCGAGACTATCAATTGGCGAACCAGGATTAAACACCAGCCCCGATTTGCAGCCTTGGTCCCGCACCAGCTGCAAAGAACGATCGACATGGGCAGTGGCTTCGGGATGGAAGCTAATATAGCTGGCCCCGGCCTTGGCAAAATCCAGAATTAATTGATCGACTGGCGTTACCATGAGGTGAACATCTATTGGAGCCGTCACATTGTGTTTTCTCAATGCCTGACACACCATCGGTCCGATTGTTAAATTGGGGACGTAGTGATTATCCATCACATCAAAATGGATGACATCGGCGCCAGCATCTAGGACTGCATCCACCTCTTCCCCCAGCCGCGCAAAGTCAGCCGAAAGAATTGATGGAGCTATTAGAAAGTCTTTCATGGAAGTATTCAGCCTTGAATCTGAAAGTGGCCGTATTTTACAGATTACCAACCCATTTGTCTTAATTTGGTAGAGAATATCCCGTTATGTTCCAGTTTCATCAAAAGGTCCTGAAGTGATTAGATATTGGCCTTAATAGATGCCATATCCAGGCCGTTCAGCTCTTATAACATAGTCTTCTACGTCGCGCTCAGAAAGCATTGCTAGTAGTTTTTACATATATCTCACAAGTTCTATAGCTGAACCTTTAAACCTAACTCATAACTTTTTTGTAGGCATGATGCTTGTTTTAAGGATTAAAAATGCTTAGCACTTTTAGTCTAATTTTAAACCAATCATTACCCCTTTCTTCATTGGGTCTCATAGGCATAAAACCTATTATCATCTCTCAGCCGCTACTCTTGCATGAAGTATTAACTGCCGATAACTAGGATCTTAATCTATATAGGAGTCTAAAAATTAGATGTCGGGCCAAGAAATGATGCTTACGCGCGTATTTTACGAAAACCACACACAGTTTCATAAGCAGTACGAATAGCCATAGATTTTTCTTGGGCTTTTTTGAGGGACTCTTCAGAAAGGTTATCCCGCACCAATTTATCAGGATGATAGCGAGACATCATGCGTAAGTATGCGCGACGAATTTCCCCATCGTCTACTTCAGGCTCTAATTGCAATACCATATAAGCATTAGTAATGAAGCTGCGAGAGTTGACTTTCTTCACTTCAGCCTGACCCTGCGCCTCATTACAGATCGCTAACAATTCTGATTTTTCAAAATCGAAAATTTCTGCAATATCACGTAAAAATATTTTTTCTTTTAAACGTAGCTCACCCTTAACGAGTGCATGACGGCATTGAGTTTTAAGAAAGAGATTGGCCAGCGCACTGTTTTTGCCAATAGCACCAGCCAAATCTGCAACACAGGGCAGCACATCAGTATTAGGTAATTTGCCTTGTTCAAAATAGTTAATTGCATGCTGTCTTTCATCTGAATTCAATCCGAGCAGCTGCATAATGGTCGAGGCATACTTTATTTCGCCCTTAGTTACACGACCATCCATTTTTGCCACCTTCCCCATCACGGCAAACATTGCCATGATAAGTAGCCTTTTGGTACGCCCCCCATGGGGAATTACTGCATTAGGATTACTTCCATTGAGGCGGCTAGTTATTGCTCGCTTATAACCTCGATTCAGTACTAATGCGAACATAAATCAATCTACAGCCGATTGAGTTA
>CAXYEH010000039.1:0-64221 GCA_964275945.1 uncultured Pseudomonadales bacterium | reverse complement strand
TCTTGTATGCTAGCCCACTGATTATGGCTTTTGAAAGCGTCTCTAAATGATTTTAAAAATTTTAGGGGTCCTGGCATAAAATATAGAAAGCCAGGTATCACACGTAACTCAGTGATGTTTTAAGTTCTCCAAAATCTTCGTTATTTACCACCGGTAAATAAAATTTTTGATTCTGCCCACAGGTACAAGTCTTCCGAAGTTATTCAAGGTAACTTCACACTTCATCTTGACCTAATATTCGTCGTAACCCTCGGTTAGTTCCACATAGACTCCAGAAGGATCAGTAAAATAGGCAATATTGAGTCCTATTGCAGGAATTTCCCGATAAGGAACATCAAATACAATACCTTTGGCTTCTAGTTGCCTGCAAAACTCTTCAAGGTTGTCGATTTCGAAGCCTATATGATCAATAGCCGAACCTTGTGTATTTTGTCTTCCACTATTATTGGCACCAAAGCTCAAATTCATTCCGGGTACATTGGTTGTTGTCGTAATACGTCCCCTGGGTCGAATTTCTAAATCAAACATTTCTACATACCACTGCAGAATTTCTTCAGGGTTATCTAAAAACCAATGTACGTGATACCCCGTAATTTCTTCATGTAGCCCTTGGTCTTCTTGCATCTCGACTGCAATATTATCTGGTGTAATTACATAAGCATTTAGTTGACCTTCAGAGCCAAAAAAAATGCTACCAACTTCCAGGCCATCCGCTCGCCATTTATCTAGAAACTTATCCATTGAGCGTACTTTAAAACCAAAATGATGCATGTTGGTCTCTCGAGACCCCATACTTGGTTCAGTTTCCGTAAGTGCTACCATCATATTGGGCAACTTTACGACAGTAAGCGGACCTCGTTCTACAACCGTGCCATTAAAATGTTCCACCCATATGCGTTTGTGTTCCACAATGTCAGAAACATTTAAATGTACATGGCCAAAGGTGATGCCATTTGCATTAGGAGTGGCGAGTTGGGCATGAGCCGTTGAGGTGGCTAGACAGAGTAATAAGAGAGAAGAGAGTAGTTTCACTTTATGCTCCTTTAGTAGGGTGCTTTATGGATTAATATAAAGGCTCCGCTTGTTTGCGTCTACTTAATGCCAGGCAGAGCTTAGTAACTCATAGGAGCGTCGACGCGCGTCCTCGTCATGAGTTATGGTCAGTATCATTAATTCGTCCAAGTCGAATTGTTTGACGTAAGACTCAAGCTTCTCGCAAACCTGTTCCGGAGTCCCGACAGCGCGTCGGTCTCGATTATCTTCAATTGCACGAATCTCTCCGGCACTGTAATCATAATCCATCGCTTCTTCTACGCTGGGGAATGGACCAGGATTTCCGCTAAGCAATCTTATGAACCAAAGGTCTCTACTTTTGGAAAGCTCCAGTGCTTCTTTTTCAGTCTCCGCGCACACAGTGAAAAGAGTCAAGGCAGAGTGGGGCGCGTCCCAGTTAGGTCCAGGTTTGAAATGACTTCTGTAGTAATCAAATATGTCAGGTCTGATTTGTGGATTAATAAAATAGGCAAAGTTGTAGGGAAGTCCGGTAAGTGCTGCGAGGCTGGCACTGTCCTCGCTTGAGCCGAGCATCCACAACCCTGGTGGTGTGTCTACGCGTGGAAAAGCCCGCGCATTTTCCATGCCCGGAGTGTGTGGGTCGCTATCATTGAGAAGGGCCTGTAGGTCTAGAACCATGTTCGGAAAATGTTCGGGGCCGACTCTGGAGCCATAACGAATTGCCGCCGCCGTAAAAGGGTCTGTGCCCGGCGCACGACCGATTCCGAGGTCAATTCGACCAGGATAAAGCGTTTCCAGTATTTTAAAATTTTCTGCGACTTTATAAGGGCTGTAGTGGGGCAACATGATGCCGCCAGAACCTATCCGGATTTTGTGGGTTTCCGCGCCTAGACGGCCCAAAAGTACTTCCGGTGAGCATCCGGCCAAAGCATCGGATGCATGATGCTCTGCAAGCCAATAGCGGGAATATCCGAGGTCGTCGCAAAGCCGCGCCAGCTCTAGGGTTTCCTGCAAAGCTGCAAATGCATCGCCGCCTGCTTTAATTGGTGATTGGTCTAAGACTGAGAGTCTGATATTGTTGCACCTACCTAACTGCGTTGAGCTTAAAATTTAGCTGTAATTGGGTCGATTTGAAACGAATTTGGCTTTGAGACCGATGGTAACATGGAAGCTAGATCATCGATAAACTCTGCATTTGAGCCGTTTTTCTTCAGTTTTGTCGTCCTAGGTCAGATTTTGAGTAAGTGATCGGAGTGATGCCACAGTTTGAGTGATAGTTTTACAAAAAAGACGACGTAACTGAAAAAGTCGTTATTACGGGTGTATTTACCCGTGGAACACCAATACCCAAATAGTTAAGTAGATAATTTAGTAGAAATAGGGGAGAGAAAGAATGCGCAAAAAGTTTCCTTGCCGGCGCAAGGCCATTGCGGCAGGCGTGATCCTAGCAGGATTATCGCTACAAGCTGCAGCACAGGACGATGACGAGATCGAAGAAGTTGTTGTCACGGGTTCGTTTATCCGTGGTACGCCTCTCGATGCTCCCTCACCGGTTCAGATTGTGGATCGCGAGAGTATTGAAGCCCAAGGTGCAGCGATCATCTGGGACGTGATAAAGAATCTTGAAGTGAATTCGGGATCATTTACCAACTCCGGTTCTGGAGAGCGTTCGCAGGTGGAAGGTACAGCGCAGGTTAACTTGCGTAACCTTGGTGAAAACTCGACCTTGACCTTAATCAACGGCAGGCGTGTTTCGCCTTATGCGGCGATTACTCAAGGCGGTGGTGAATTCGTAGACATCAATGCAATCCCGGTTGTTATGACCGATCGCATCGAAGTTCTCACGGATGGTGGCTCTGCTCTCTACGGGGCCGATGCGGTGGCTGGTGTGGTCAACGTGATCATGCGTACAGATTTCGAAGGTTTCGAACTCTATGGTGATATACAGAATATCGAAGCTGCTGGAGATTCTTTCGATGAAACCATCAGTGGTATTTGGGGTTGGGCCAGCGACGACAACGACACCCATTTTGTTATCTCGGCTGAGCGTTTTGAACGAGACGCGGTTAATGTGCTCGACGGCAATCATATTGATGAGAACTCGCAGTTTCTCGGTGCGGTATCTTCAATTAGCTCGGGGATAAGCAGTTCTGCATTCGGGGCCAATATCAATCCGGCTTATCTGGCTCAGGATATTGTAGACTTTAACATCTCTCAGGGCGGTCTTGACGAGGCTATTTACAGTGACCCTCTTTGCGGGACGCAAAATAGCGCTGAAGGCATACCATTTTTTACCGGTAGCCTGAGGGAGACGCGTGGTGAGCGCGGTGGTACTTGTCTAGAGGATGTTTCCCGATTTAATTTCCTTTCCAGGGATACAGAACGTACCAGTATCGCTCTAGCTTTTGATCATACCTTCAATGAATCGGCGGAATTTTATTCTTTCGCTAACTACATGGAGAACGAGATCTATCTCGAGGGTGGTGGCCTTAACAATACAGGTGGTTCTAGCCGGACTCGCGGGCCCACAGTAATGTTGGCAACGCCCGGTTCTTATATCGGTAATCCAGCCTGGGGTGGTTATTCAATTGGTGCGCCTTCTGAATTAGGCTACTACGCACCTGCAGTTGGTAATGCTCGGCCCACTGGTATCACCAACGCCCCAGTTTCCTTGGCGAACGGTGGGATGAACATTACTCATTTGATTAATCCTCGTGATGGCATTCCCAGAACCGGCGATCGATCGAATTACAACAACTCTGAATCATCAATCGTGCAGCTTGGTCTGCGTGGTGATTTCACCTACAACGATCGGCCTTGGAACTACGATGTAGGTCTTTCATGGAGTTCATCCAGCAATGAGCAGACCTATCAGACCTTTAATCGTACGCGCACCGAAATGGCGGCGAATGGTTTAGGTGGTCCAAATTGTACTCCTAACGGTGTGCCAGATTTTGACTGGCAGGGCCAGAAAGGACCATTTGGAGGTGCTATACCCACCGCCTGGGATTACTACGGCGATGGTTACACCCAGACCTTCTTCCCGGGTTACGTTTTAACCACCCGTGAGAGTCTGTCCTACGCTTTGACCAGTAACAATCAAGGTCAAGGTGGATGTGAATTTTACAACCCTTACCTTACTCAGTTTTCAAATCCGAATGTGGCCAACTCGCCTGAATTGATGGGTTGGTTGAATGAAACGGTGCTCAGAGCAGACAAGCGTAATCAACTGTCTGTGGTCGATGCCGTTGTCGGTGGTGAACTATTTGATATGGCTGGTGGTCCTGCGGCAATCGCAATTGGTGGTCAGTATCGGGAAAGGCAAGCACATTCTAGAGCGCCTTCAATGAACTACCCGGGTCTTAATGCGATTCTTGGTTATGACTCAGCTGGCGTGCCAAACGATTATCATTATGTGAATAACAATTTCGAGTGCTCGATGTGTATTTTTAACTTCGACCACACGAGATCAACTCGCGCGGCATTTGTTGAGATGGCCTTGCCATTCATGGAAGGCATTGAAACGCAGATCGCTGTTAGGTACGAGGATTATGGAGGCAACATTGGCAGCGAAGTTTCGCCTAAGTTTGCCATTAGCTGGCGGCCCACTGACGATGTCTTAGTTAGAGGTTCGTTCTCTCAGTCATTCCGCGCGCCGAACATTGGTATCGTTGAGGAAGGGCTGGAAGCGAGTTCTACCGTTTTCTATGATCCTATCTCGAACCAACAGGTTAGAGCCGGCTTGATCCCTCCGACTCCAGAAAATGGTGAAGCGGAATTCAGTTATACTTTGGGTGGCCCTGCTCCTTATGTGGGTAACGAGTCTGCTGACACCTACAGTGTCGGTTTCATCTGGACTCCAGGTGGCAACCTTGAAGGACTTAGCGTACAAGCGGATGCATGGAAATTCGACGTGCAGGATCGGGTATTACCCGAGCCAGCTATTTCCGCAGTAGCGCCAGAGATCGAAAGGTTCAAGCAGGTTGTAGGAGATCCTGATAACTACATTCTTAATGATTCTATTTCGTCTGATAGTCCAGTATTGGATATAAAGTGTAATCCCAATGATTTGGCGGCCCAGTATGGCGCTGATTCAGACGAGCGTTTAAATTGTGTGGTAAATCCAGCTCTTTACACGGATACGACGCAAGGGGTTGGCATTAGCCGGGCATTTAGAAGTGAAAATGCCAGTATGATCACTCTGACGCTAGCGGCTATTAACGCCGGTCAAATCGAGGCTGAAGGTGTTGACGTAAAGCTTGGTTACTCTTGGGAGACTGACCTGGGCCGATTCCGCGTCAGTTCCGATTACACCCACGTGGCCAACTACGAGCTAATCGGTGTGCCAGGACTGGAGCGAGGCTTGTTGGATACTGGAGTAAACGATGCTGCCGGTACCAGCGGTAACGGCAACCATGTTCGTTCCCTGCCAGACAACAAGGGTAACCTTACCTTTAGTTGGCAACGGGATCGTCATGGTTTGACCCTTATCAACCGCCACATTGGCTCCTACAGGGATCTCGCTTACGATATTGCCTATGTCAATGCCAATGATCTGGTGAGATCACTACTCACGAAGAAGATCGATAGCTACCAAACCTGGGATGTCCAATACCGATATACCCATGATTGGGACAACGGAGCTTTGGGTAGTACTGTGTTCACAGTTGGTGTTCTCGATATGTTCGATGAGGATTTGCCATACCGTGAAGTCGGCGGCCTAAACTATGATGCAACGGTGTTTGACCCACGTGGTCGACGTATTTATGCCAGAGCATTATGGCGGTTCTAATTACTGATTTAGTTCAGTAAAACGGAAAACGGCGATGGTGACATCGCCGTTTTTTTTTCCGATTGTTGTTTGTGAAAGTTGTGCTTTTTAAGCTCTAAACTTTGTCGGCGACGTTTTCCTGGCGCTAAAGTTCGATGCTCTGCACAAAGAAAGGCTCGCATGTGCATCGCGAATTGGCTCATGGCGAAAGTAGGTTTTTACGAAGTTTGTTTTTGACGCATTTCGAAGTTGAAGGACATGCTGATACGTTCTATGTCATCCATATTTTGTCCCACTCCGTGTTCTAGCCATGAAGGAAACATTAAAAGTTTGCCCGACTCCGGTGCGACTGCAGCGTTGAAGGTATTTTCAGGTCGTGCACCATCGGCTGTTGGAGGCATCATCCAGCGCCCTACTCGGGGGTCTTTGAATGTGATCGGTGGGCTTCCTGCTGGGGTATCTACATAGAAAACCCCGCTGATGTGTGAATAGGGATGAAGGTGTTCTGGATGAAAACTGTATTGAGAATTGATATTGCCCCATAAGGAATTGATCGTCGGGGCATAATTTTGAGTGTCCCAATGGTGTTGTTGTGCATAGTTGTTAGCACTTTGTTGTAAAAACTGAGACAAGGGTTGAAGTTCCGGTAACTTATAAAGGTCTTGGCGAGAAAAATAAGAAGTAAACCCAGTTGAATACTCTCTTGACGATTCTTTCCTGCCTTTGCGATCGTCTTCTCTCAATTTTCGATTAAAAGCTATAAGTTGTTGTTGAATTGAAGAGAAGTTTGGGAACCAGCCTTCGTAGATCAGGGTAGGGAATAGAATTCGCAGTCCGTCTCTTTTTTGATTGTTTCCATTAGCCATACTTCATACCAGAATTACATAAATCTTGGTGAGAAGTATATCGCCAATCATTTTCTTCTGTAATGCTAAATAAAAACAATTTCTGGACATTAGTGTCCGAGGAATTGCTAAGTTGTTTGATTGTAAATGCTAATTCTTTCGAATAGTGGCGCAAAACTTATGGCAATTCATTCTCAAAAAATATCGCAAGGCGCAATCCTGCTAAACCTAGACGCTGTCTGGCAATACCTTGCATTCCAACTAGGTACTCAGGACTAAGTTGTTGAGTGGCTAATTCATTATTGTTTTCTTCGGCATCTCGAATAGCAGATTTCATTGAGTCACTGTAGACAACGAGATTCAGAATTTCGCGACTCTCTGCCATCCAGACCGTTGAATCTGAACTTATGCCAGCAATGGAAGAGTCTTCATAGCCGGCAATCGAATTCAGCACCAAGGGTAAGTTTTCATCAAAGCCACCACTGCTGGAAGCTTGGTCCCAGTCTGCGTGCAGATTGCTGCGATTTCCAGTGCGAATTCCATTGCCGCCTCGATCGCCTTCTGCAAAAAGCAAAGGGGTAAACAAAGATCCAGTATGCAAAGGTTGATGAATATCCCCCATTAAATGGAGCACCCAGCACAAGGCTATAGCACGTGCTGTAGCAGGTTCTTGTTGATCTAGAAGCACTCGGGTATTGAAGTCAATGGCAGTAATTACGTTGTGCACTTGTGATTCGGACAAGATTGAAGTTGGTGCCTCGCCTGCAATTGCAGGCGAGGCTGACCTATCGAGATACACGTTTCCTTGAGTCTGCGCTGCCCCTCGCAGCCAAGCGCCGTCGGTGAAGTGCCAAGCAGGACGATTAAAGCGCGATCTTACTGTCCCCGGTAACCCTCTTGCTATGTCAGGCCAGTAAGCTGCCTGACCTAATAACCAAGAGGAGAGTTCCTGTTTATCTGACTGATCTATGAATTCTGGAATCTGATTTAGAAAATCTTCTTGGTAGCGGGGATGCAAGGTCAGAATTTCGATCAATGTGTCTGTTTTCTCTGCTCTAAGAAAATGCAGGGCAATAGCGCTAGTGATTCTATGCCCAATTCTATCCCAGGCGTGCGTAGGGGCAGCAAAAATTAGAAGAAGTAGTAGTACGAGAAGTCGGGTAGTAATCATGTAAGTACCTACTTGGAAGCACTTTGTAGCTTAGCATGCATTCAGTTAAAAATTTGCCTAGCCTTTTTTAGTGAGGCGTCGACTTAGACTTCAAGCCATTCTGCCCGCACATTATCCGCTTGTCTTAGGCTGTCAGGTGTACCCTCATAAACTATCTGTCCATGACCCATTACGTAGAGTCGATGAGAAATCTTAAAGGCTATGGAAAGTTTTTGTTCTACTAAGAGAATGGCTACGCCTCGATTGGCTATCTCTTCCAATAGGTTTGCAACTTGCTCGACAATTTTTGGCGCTAACCCTTCGGTGGGTTCATCAATCATTATTAGCTCAGGGTCACCCATTAACGTTCGGCACATACACAACATTTGCTGTTCACCGCCACTTAATACGCCACCATCAATTTCAGCGCGTTCACCTAAGTTAGGAAACATGTCGAACATCTCCTCTATATTCCACCGCCCAGAATTAGTTCCGGATTTTTGCCCCAATAACAAGTTCTGCCGAACAGTTAGCGTCGGAAAGATATCTCTGTTCTCAGGCACATAGCCAAGGCCGAGGTTAGCTATTTCAAAGCTCTTTTTCCCGGCAATCTCTTGGCCTTTAAATTGTATCGAGCCTTTTGGTTCAACTTCCCCCATGATGGTTTTAACAGTCGTTGAACGACCGACACCATTGCGGCCAAGCAAACTGACAATCTCCCCCTCTTCAATGTTGAAATCAACACCCTGAAGGATATGGCTTTTCCCATAATAAGCATGAAGGTCTGTTACATTAAGCATTAGTAGCGGCCTCGCCTAAGTATGCTTCTTTTACTTGGGCATTGACTCTAATTTTTTCTGGTGCATCACTGGCTATTATTTCACCGTATACCAAAACGGAAATTCGATCAGCAACATCAAAAACGACATTCATGTCGTGTTCCACCATAATTAAAGTTTTGCCTTCCGTAATTCTACGTATTAGTTCAACAGTATTCTGCGCTTCAGAGTGGCTCATACCGGCTACGGGTTCATCCAACATGATCACCTCGGCGCCACTTGCTATGGTAATGCCTAATTCTAGTGCTCGTTGTTGGGCATAAGCGAGTTCACCAGCAGGGATAAGCATTTTATCTTTAAGACCAATCTGTTCTAGGACATGAATGGTGTTTTCATTTAATTCTTTTTGTCTTCCTAGAAAATTCCAGAATGAGTAGCGGTAGCCACTGGACCAGAGTAATGCGCAGCGGATATTTTCAAACACATTCATACGAGCAAAAATATTTGTTACCTGAAAACTGCGGGCGAGACCAAGTCGATTTATTTCATAAGGTCGCTTATTTTGAATATTTTTTTCTTTGAAGCGAATACTGCCACTGGTCACGTTATACAACCCACTAATTAAGTGGAAGAGTGTCGATTTCCCGGCGCCATTAGGGCCAATGATTGCATGTTTCTCTCCCTGTTCTATATTTAAAGTGACGCTACGAATAATTTTCGTTTCACCAAAATTCTTTGTCACATTATTAAGTGCAAGAACAGTCATTCCATTTTCTCGCTTGGTACGTCTTCAGAGATTTCATTCGCAGATTCCCAGGCCTTACGTAATTGTGGAAGTGATCTTTTGGTCAAGAGTAACGAACCTCCAGCAATCACTCCTAATAAAACAAAATCTATAGCGGCAGTAGGATCTAAGCTAAAGCTTAAGTAATTGAGCTCAGTTTCTCCTGTATGACTCAATTCGATCAGGCCAATACAGGTGAGAAGAAACAATAAGGCTGGTAAGCCGGTTAGTAAGTAAGGTACGACTAAACTTTTCATTTTATGACGCACCCATGCAAGTTGATGCATCATAATAAAACCAGCGAATCCTCGAGGCAGAAACAACACAGTTAATAAAAACATAATACCCAGATAGAGCATCCACAGATCACTGTAATTGCTAAGCAACGAATTCATCAGAGTAAGGATAACTGCGCCTAGAATTGGCCCGATGAAATAGCCAAGACCACCAATGTAGGCCATCAACAACACGCGACCAGATGTCGCGGCGTTCAGGTTCTCTTCGGTGATAAATTCATAGTTAAGAGCGAATAACCCGCCGGCCACTCCGGCAAATAACCCTGAGGCACAAAATGAAATGTAACGAACTTGCTTTGCACTGTAGCCAATGAATTCGGCTCGTTCTGGATTGTCGCGCACTGCATTGGCCATTTTTCCAGCTGGAGTTTGAGTAAATAAATACATAAATAAGGTTGCGATAAACACCCAAACGGCCCCGAGATAGTAAATTTCAATATCTTGGAAAAACTCCACGCCAAAAAAGGATGGACCAAAGGTTCTATCACCGCTGACGCCTGCTTCTCCCCCAAAAAAGCTGACAAAAATAAGGGAAGACGCTGCCAGCAGCTCACCAATTCCGAGTGAGATCATGGCGAACACAGTGCCAGCCTTGTGGGTAGAAAATGTACCTATAAAAAGTGCTGCCAGTAATCCAAATAAACCACCAACCAGTGGAATCCAAATAATAGAAAAGTAGATCGCCTCTGACTCGATCAGGATCAGAGCATGAACTGCTAAAAACCCGCCTAGACCAAAGTAGACTGCATGTCCGAAGGAGAGCATGCCGCCTTGACCCAGTAGCATGTTGTAGCTCAAAGCAAATACGATCGCGATTGCCATTTGATTAAATATAGAAACCGCCAACACCGAATCAAAGAATTGCGGCAGGATCAATAGAACTATTAGATAGCCAACCCAAACGATAGATTTTTTGAGAAATATCATCATTGTTCCCGTTTCCCTAGGAGGCCGGTTGGTCTAAAGATCAGTACTAAGACTAATAGTAAGTAGGGGAGGATGGGTGCAATTTGCGGCAGCGTTAACGTCCACAAATCTGCTAATGGATGATTCCTGTCGAATTCGAATCCTAATAAATTAAGCAGGTCCGGCATGCCGACATCTGAGGCGATAGCGTAGGATTGTAATAAACCAATCATGATTGAGGCAATGAAGGCACCCGCTAATGAGCCAAGACCTCCAATTACAACAATAACAAAAACAATACTTCCTAGAACAACTGCCATGCCGGGGAAAGTAGTAAGGACAGGGCCGGCTATTACGCCAGCAAGTCCAGCCAGGGCAGAACCTACTCCAAATACTCCCATGAATATTAGTGGAACATTGTGACCGAGATTCGAAACAGTATGTGGATGAGTAATTGCCGCTTGAATGATGATGCCGACTCTACTTTTAGTAAGAACATAATAAAGACCAATAAAGATTGAGATTGATATACCAATCATGAATCCGCGGTAGGCAGGAAACTCTTGGCCGAATAGCGTAAATAATGGAAAATCTAAGAGATCTGGTGATTGATAATTTTTAGTATCAGGACCCCAGAAGAACTGAACCGCTTCCTCAATAAGAAAAGCTAATCCAAAGGTGAATACCAGCTCAGCCACATGCCCATGTTGATGCACGCGCCGTAGGCCATAGCGCTCAACTATTGCTCCTAGAAGTCCGACGATTATTGGAGCCAGAATCAAACCGGTCCAAAAGCCGAATTGTAAACTTACAGAGTAGGCGAAATAAGCCCCCAACATATAAAAGCTGGCGTGGGCGAAATTTAAGACACCCATCATGCTGAAAATAAGTGTTAGTCCGCTGGCTAACATGAACAACAGCAGTCCAGTTACCAGGCCATTAAGGGTGGCGAATATAAAAACGTCTAGCATAAGGAGTTAAGTGATCCTGTTGTTCGAGAGGGTCGCTTTTATTTAACTTCTGAACTAACGGCTTGGTCGTTGCATATGACAGTTATTAACAGGCACTACTGTTTCTTCTGCGGGGACGTTGAACTCACTGAAAAGCCCAAATCCTGAGTTGTCAGCATCAAATTCTATGCCTTCATCAGTGTGGACTGAGATATGCAGCGATTGGAAAATTTGATGATCTTCTCCGCGCATCCAGATCTCTTCGCCACTTAAAGTTGTGAAACGCATATCTTCTAGTGCTAGCGCCACATCGTAGGGGTCAGTGCTTTGAGTTTCTTCCATAGCATTCACGATCATCATTAAAGCATTAGTAATTCGCGGCTGCGTAACATCATTATTCGGATTGGCGGCTTTAAATGCTCGGACAAATGCTCTACGTTCTTCTGTGGGATAAGGGTTTGAGACTTCGTTGTGAATCAAGCGAATCCTATTCTTGCCCTCTTCACCTAGAGTTGCAGTAATGCCGTCATAGGCAGCGTAAAAAGTATAAATTGGAATATTAAGCCCATTGTCGATTATAGAGCGAGCTAGAGAAACCATGTCCGCACCGTAATTCCCTGTAATTACTGCATCAGCTCCAGAAGAAACAATTTTAGTTACGTAGGGCGTAAAATCTTTTACTTGCCCAATAGGGTGGAACTCATTTCCAACGATTTCGATGTCAGAACGTTTCTGTTGCAGTAGCTCGATAGAAGTATCAGAGACAACCTGACCGAATGAGTAGTCTTGACCAATAATATAGACGGATTTTATGTCTTGGTTATCTGCAATGTAGTCGGTCAGCACATTTAACTTCATATTTGCGTGAGCATCCCATCGGAAATGCCAAAAGCTACAGTTTTCTTCCGTTAGGATGGGGTCTACTGCAGAATAATTAATTTGCAAGATCTCTTGGCCAGGGTTACGCCGATTGTGGCGTTTTATCGTGTCGTTTAATGCATTCGCAACGGCGGACCCATTGCCTTGAAAAATGTATTGGATTCCTTCGCTGACGGCTCGACGAAATTGAAGTTGTGACTCTGTTGGAGATTGTTTGTTATCAAGGGGCACGATCTCGATCATGCGTCCATTCAGAATTCCGCCCTTCGAATTGTAAAAATAATCTGCGGCAAATTGCAGCTGTTTTAAGCCACTATTACCGACTGAAGCAAAAGCTCCAGTGAGTGGGTCCATGAAGGCTAGCCGAACAGGCTCTTGTGCCTGAATGACGCCGCTTATATTAAGCAGAAAGAAAAGGGCTGAAATTCGGAATAGATTCCTCGTTTTCATAGGTAACTTCTTATTTTAATTGAGTAATTTATTAAATATTTCACCTTTGTAAGTCTATAAATTAGGTGAATTAAGACCTTAACCTAGCTAGCTGTGTGAATCAAGAATTCCATATTTTTATGAATTCGGGTGGCGAATAAGTTAACAATTAAGGCCATAATAAGCAGCACGATAAATCATTTTTAATCGTTGGCCCGGATATGTCTCAGAACACTCTTTCCAGCACAGAATTCGAATTCCAGACCATAAGGGCTAGTGGGCCAGGTGGACAACATGTAAACAAAGTAGAGACAGCAGTTTTACTTCGATTTGATATTAACAAATCTAGTCTTTCGGAGTTCGCCAAAAAAAGACTATTGAGATTTAGTGATAATAGAATTACTAAAGATGGAATAGTTTTAATTAAAGCCCAAAGATTTAGAAGTCAGGAAAAGAATAAGCAAGATGCAATTCAAAGGCTCAATCTTCTAGTACGCAATGTAACGCAATCGACTAAGAAGAGAATTCCAACAAAACCTAGTAAAGCTGCTCGTAATCAGCGTATGAATGAAAAGAAGAAAGCAGGAAATCAGAAGAACCTAAGATCTAAACCTTCAATTAACGACTAAGTTTTTTATGGATCCCTCATGACAATTCAAGGAATTTCTCATCTAACCGTTTATGTTGATGATCAAGATCAGGCGCTAGAATGGTATTTGGATAGGTTGGGAATGGAAGTTGTAATGGATAATAACGATGTTGTTCCTAATTTAAGATGGTTAACAGTCTCGCCAATCGAAAACCCTACTATACAACTTGTTCTAGTGTTGGCTCTCAGTGCTGATGATAAATCTCGGGTCGGTAATAACTTGATGACCGTTCTACGGACGGATGATTGTGTTGCAGAAATGAAAGCTATGGAAGAAAAGGGCGTTGAAATTGTCGACCCTCCTACTAAAGCGCCATGGGGGGTTTCCGGAATCATTCGAGATCTTTATGGAAACCCTTACAGCATAGTAGGTCCGGAACAGGCTTTAATAGAGTAATATTTATACTATGAGATCTATTCGATTTAATTTTGCATTTATACTTACCTTTTTTATAGTAAATGCTTCTAGTGCTCAATCAACTATCGCTGGTGCGGAGGCAAGCTTTAGTTACATTGCGTCAACATTGCAGTCATTTCGAAATACTGGACGCTTAGTTAATAATCCTGGAATTGATGGTGCTGACTTGGAAGCGTTCATTGACCTGCTGGATTATTATTACGATCAATTTAGTAGCGAATTTAATCGCTATTCCCCAATGTGTCAGTTTTATATGGATCCAGAAAATGGGCGGATGACCATTGAAGACAGGGCTGGACTAAGTTTCAGTTTTTTGCGGGATCTTGATGATCGAGTTGAATTATATTTATCTGTAGATGAAGAATTTCAGAATCAAGTCGTGGATGAATTTGGCAGCTTTCTGTTGGATAATATTAATGAAGATAAATTAGTGTCTATCAACAGCCAAAGGCTGCCTTCATCGGATTTTGATGAGGCAGCCATAATAAGCTTTATCGATTCGGTGTGTATCCAAGCAATCTAGCTAGTAGACTTCGAATAGACCAGCGGCACCCATGCCGCCACCTACACACATTGTGCAGACTACGTATTTCGCACCACGCCGTTTACCTTCTATTAAGGCATGCCCCACCATCCGCGCACCGCTCATACCGTATGGGTGGCCGATTGATATTGCGCCACCATTTACATTGAGTAAGTCATTAGGAATACCAAGCGTGTCGCGGCAGTAGATGACTTGCACGGCGAAAGCTTCGTTTAATTCCCAAAGGCCAATATCGTCCATCTTTAGATTATTTCTTTCCAGAAGTTTTGGTACCGCATATATTGGCCCAATACCCATTTCGTCTGGGTCCAGACCTGCGACAGCTACACCTCGATAGGCACCTAAGGGCTCAATGCCTTTTTGTTCGGCAAGTTTGCTATCCATTAACACAGATGCAGAGGCGCCCATCAGAAAGTTGACTAGCATTACCCGCTGTAATTACACCGCCTTCGAATACAGGCTTTAATCCTGAAAGCCCTTCCAATGTGGTAGTGGGACGATTCCCCTCGTCTTTCTCCAGTTCTACATCGTGCACGCTTTGTTGTTTAGTTTCTTTGTCAACAAATACCATTTTAGAAGCGAGTGGTACGATTTCATCATTAAATCTTCCGGCTTCTTGCGCTGCGGCGGTGCGCTGTTGACTCTGCAGTCCATATTCATCTTGCTGATCGCGAGAAACGTTATATCGTTTAGAAAACTGTTTCAGCTGTTTCCAACATCGACATGTAGGCATCTGCAGATTTTGCAATGACATTAGGGTCTTGCGCACGATAACCATTGCGGTGTTCATTTTGCACCAAGCTGATAGATTCAAGGCCTGCGCCAATAACAATTGGCATTTGGTCATTTATAATCTGTTTGGCAGCAGTAGCGATTGCCATCATGCCTGATGAGCATTGTCTGTCCATGCTCATGCCAGAAACTGTGTTTTGGTAATCCAGCAGCAATAGCAGCTGTGCGACCTATATTTTGACCAGAGGATCCCTGCTGCATGGCGCAACCCATAATTACATCATCGACTTCTCCGGGTTCAATGCCTGCTTTTTGCACGGCACTCGCAATTACATGACCTCCGAGTGTAGGTGCATCAGTATCATTGAACGCACCTCTATAGGCTTTTCCGATAGGTGTACGAGCCGTTGATACAATTACTGCTTCTCTAGTCATTATTTTCTCCAATTAATATTTTGAAAATCTGTTTAACTGTTTGCTATTAATGCTGCTACTTCTATTATTTTAGATTTTGCTAGCTCTACCATCTCTTCATCTGTTCTGTCTTGAATTGGATGAGGAACAAAAACACGGTTGGGCTTAATTCCAAGTGATTTGCCCTGCGCATCAGCCGCCTGTTCAAATTCGCAGGAGGCTATAAAGCCAGAAGGTAAGCCGCGACTCTCAAGATCCATGATGTCATGCAAACTGCACGAGGTACATGAGCCTCAATCAGCTAACCCTTCAATGACAGCGTCACACTCGATGCTAATCTTTTGATTGAGCTCATTTGGAGCTACACGAGCAAAAGTAGGTTTCATGTAGCGCTTTACAGTCGCGCCCATTTCTACAAGGTATTTCTCAACCTCATCAAGAAACTCTTTGCCCCGTGGTTTGGAAATGTCTAGTAGACCAACAGTTGCTCCTGCCAGTGATTCTAAACGTGGCAGTATCTGTTTTTCGACAGGGTTTAGCTCTGCCGTTGGATCTAGCATGATTGTATTAGTCATGTTGTCCTCCTTTTATTGAATTTTTTGTGAGACGAGTTGGCTGCCCTTTTCGCCTGATGCCACCCAGCCGCTAATGATTGCAGAAAACATTCCTGCTTTGCCTCCAGTCGATGTAATATGTAGCCCATCTTCACGAAACTTATTTAGTGTCTTATCTTTAAATTTTTCTGGCATGCCTTCTGCAATATCCTGAGCGCCACGTATTATATTAGCGCCAGGTGTCATTAAATTTTCTAGTAGTGCTTGTTTTAAATCAGCCTTGGTCCAACCGCCTTGTTTCAATACACGCCGATGCTCGGGGCAAATAACTAAAATTGCATCCGCTAATCCGTAGAGTTTCGAATTGACCACACTACGTAGGCTATTTGTCATGTTTTTAGCTAAAGACTCGGGGTTTCGTGACTGTTGGTCAACAATAGGCTGCAATCCTTCTCCAGCAAAGAGGTTGACCACCGAATCTGATCTGTCAAAACCACGATCTTGGGCTAGGGTTGCCCAATCTTCATCAGACTCATCTTCAGCGAAACAATAAGTATATTTTCCAGGGTTACCCATGACGGCACGATCAATGCCACCAGGTAGACCGCCACCGACATTGCGAATAAGTAATTGTAAGGCGCGGCCAATAGTAGCATTAGCTCTGTTTCCCTGGCCAAGAGCATTTACTCCACAATTCATACCGATTCTTTTTGTTACTGGCCCATTAACAACCATCACAGGACCCGAGAAGTAGGTAGTGCATAGCAAGCCATGCATGCAAAATTTATCCTGCAGTGCTGCTTCTACTGATGCCAGGACTGTTGGGAAAAATTCGGGTTTACACCCAGCCATAACAGCATTGATTGCCACTTTCTCTATTGTACAAGGTAGGTTATTGGGAGGGATATTACCTATGATTTCGTCTGCCGCTCTTTTCGTTCCTTTAAGCATCCGTATGACTCGTAAGCTAGTTGGCGGAACCACTGGTAAACCATCGCTCCAACCTCGATCAAAACAAGCTTCTATCTCATCTTCTGAGTCCGCCAGTTCAACCTTGCGTGCTGAAAGCTTTTCGCTATCAAAGCGAGCCGCTAACTGTTCTTCCATTCCTGGATCTTGAGATTTGGAGCCGCAGCCGGGTTTAAAATCAACTAGGTTACTGCCTAAGTTGGAGAGTCCAGTTAATTGTTGCCACTCGGACTTATCCCAACCTACAGTCCGGGCAACTTCTTGCTCTGAATTTGAGCAAATCAGCGTGGGGACTATTTCGATTTGGTTTCGATAAGAGAATTCCAATGAAGTATCGTCGATCTTGTTGGTGATACTGGAAGGAAAAGCAGGATCATCCTGCACATAAACAGAAACCTTGTCTTGGTAACTTGCCACCAATTCATTTAGAACAGGTTCAATAAGCAGGCACGTAGGACAGTCTTTCTTAAGTACTACCGTGAGTTTAGTTGTTGAAGAATTTTTCAATGAAGGTCTCAATTTTTTGGGCGGATCAGTTTAGCGTAATAAAGGAATGTCTATCTAGTCAGTAGTCTCAATAAATAAATCCGAGTGTGCTTATTCCTACGAGTATATTGGTAATCATGAATATAGAAGACGTTCGAGACATTACTTTCCAGAGCTGCGGTCCTTTGTAGGCGGAGCGGATACCGGTCAGCAGTAACCCGGTATAGCTAAGTTGAGCAGCGACCATAATGAAATAGGGTATCCACAGCTCTGCGTCTACAGCGCGGCTACCGAAAATGAAATACAAAGAGCCGCCAAGGAAAAATAAAGCCCAGTAGGTAACGGCCAGTCCGAATTCGCCCGCGATTAGTCGCTGGGTGAAAGACCTGTCATCAATACTTCTGGATTCTGGTAGTTGGTCGGCTTCAGTCATAGGGGTTTTCCATTGGCTAAGTGTAACCTACGAGCAGGCCTCTGAGAATGCGGATAAATCAGCGACTGGCAGCTTGCCCCAAAATCAATTCGCCTGCAATTCCAAGCGTTCCACCCCATCAAATTGTCGGAAAAATTACTTCAGGTTTTAGGCGGCAACTCTCGCTAGGTTTACTTGTTGTGATCTGCTTTTCACAGTCACGCTCAATTTGTGTTGTTGCATAAACAACGGCACAAATAATTGGATCACTGCTTATGCAGTCACACATCCAAAAATTTGACCAAAATTTGGTTGCTAGCCTTGGGAGGTGAATTATAGATTCCAATTTGCGTAGGCAAATTTAATAAGGACTATAACGGTCAGTGCGAATTCTTGTTTGTGAGCCATTTAAAAGGTATCGGCGATGGGCTTTTAGTATCTTTAAGGAAAAGCAGGGAGATGAAAGGTCTAACAGGTATTTATTCTCTTATCTTTGTGGTTAAAACTCGTTTAGAAATTGCACACCACCAAAGCCCGTGTCATAGCCACCTATTTATCAGTAAATGAGCGTTCGCTGGTGGGTTGTTGCTATGTATTGCTAGGACTCTTGACGAGCCTCTTGCAATAAACTACCCAAGGTGGCTGTTTAGTGGAAAGATTTCGATGAATTTGTTCACTGAAAGAGGTCTTGGTAGGGAGGTATTTTTGTTTGGTGCGAGCTAACTTTGTTCGCAGTCTGCTTGAAAATTATTAATACTGTGTGCTGCTTTTAGAGAATCTATCTACTTGGAGAAACAAAAAATGTCTGCTGATTTAATTTTTTCTATTTGTAATTATGCTGTGTTGCCAGGTTGGGCATTACTAATTATGTTGCCAAAGTGGAAATGGACATTGGCTTTGATCTCGGCCGTAATCATCCCCTTTGTTCTGGGCCTGGTTTATGTTGGTTTGTTTGCTTCGCAGTTAGGAAATTTTCCTGAAGGTGGAGGCCTTGGATCGACTCAATCACTTATGATCACTTTTAGCAATTCTTATATTCTGACGGCTGCATGGATTCATTATTTGGCTTTTGATTTGTTTGTCGGTGCTTGGGAAGTAGGGGACGGGCAAAAACAACGAATTCCCCATTGGTTAGTAATTCCCTGTTTGGTCCTCACTTTTATAGCAGGACCAACCGGTCTGGTGCTTTATTTTATTTTTCGTTTTATTGTGACTAGGAATATTTTGCTAGTCACGCTAGGGGGAAATTGACAGAAAAAGAACAGTCAAATAAAAAAACAGAAAATAAAGGGACATTAGCTACCTTCATTTTTTCATGAAAATAATTTCTTTACTTCTTCCCCATCATTCCTTGTATTGCTGCAGGAATGTCAGCAGGAAAGACCACAAATTTAGTATTGTCAGATTCTGAAAGATTTTGTAAAGAAGAAATATATTTCTCGCCGAGCAAATAAATTACTGGCATTTCCTTTTCCCCAATTGCTTCGGTGACTTTTGTGATGGCTCGCTTGCTTGCTTCAGCTAAAATAACCTGGGCTTCGGCTTCACGTTTTGAGGCTTCTAATTCACCTTCAGCTTGCAGTATAGCTGCTTGTTTGTCGCCATCTGCTCTGGTGACAGTAGCACGACGCCCTCGCTCTGCTGCAGCTTGTTCTTCCATAGCCTTTTGCATCGTGCCTGAGGGGTTAATGTCTTGAATTTCTACGGTTTTTAGTGTGATGCCCCAATCAGATATGTCGTCCGAAATAGCTGCTTTTAGTTTTGCCTTAATGTGGTCCCTTGACGAAAGTGCATCGTCAAGACTCATTTCTCCAACAATTGAACGCAGAGAAGTTTGAACTAAAGTTTGTATCGCTATCACATAATCTTCTACACCATATACCGCCTTTTCAGGTGAAACGATATTAATGTAGGCAACAGCATTGGTAATTAATACCGCGTTGTCTTTGGTTATTACTTCTTGTGAAGGAATATCAAGCACTATGTCTTTAGTAGTGACTTTAAATTCCACCACATCAATATAAGGGATTATGAAGTTAAGGCCTGGGTTAAGTGTAGAATTATACTTCCCAAGTCTCTGTACTACCCATTTAAACCCTTGGGGTACTTGGCGCACTCCCTTTGCTACGGTAACTAATAGAAGTATAAATGCGGCTATTGCCAATATCATTTCAGGATTCATTTGGTTCATTGTGGTACCCCTTTAAGTAACGCGGGAATTAGTTAGGCTTTCTTGACGATCAACGCGTTACCAGATAAATCAATAACGCTGACCCTGTCGCCAATATCTAAGTCCTCTTGTGAAATTATTAGCCATTCATCTGAACCCAATACTGGTGCTGGAAATCTTACCTTTCCCCTTTGTTCGCCATTGGGTACGCGCAATACCTGACCAATTTCTCCTAACAAGGCTTCCTTGGACAAACCTGCTTTGGTTTTATCAGTATTTAGAGGTTTGATCAGTTTAAACCATGCGAATGCAAATGCGGTCGATGAGATAGCCCAGATTAGTACTTGGGCAATAACAGACATAGCTGGTAGAGGCACCATGAGTAAACCTACTACGATGGCAGCCGCTCCAAACCACAGAATAAAAAATGAGCCCAGAAAGATTTCCAAGAGCATCAAGCCGATGCCAAATACAATCCAGTGCCAATATAGAAGGGCAAAATCCACAATTCGTCTCCTGGTTAGCAGTACAGTCATTATTGAATTGTTTTGGCCGCCTAGTAAACCTGTTTATAGAGACACTTTTAAAAATTAGTTATAGCTGCAGTGCCTAGACTAAAAGCATATTAGTATCAGCTTACTGGTTGTGGTTGGGGACTCACCGAAAAAGGGTTAACTATATTGACCTTTTTTTAGCTACTTTGGAGTGATATCCCTTAAAAAGTATTTATTGCTAATGGGGTTGAGCTCTGCTCATCGTTATTGGCGAAATTAACAATCATGTCCGGTGTTACTGGAACTCGATTGAATGAGTGACCCAATGCATCAGCGATGGCTGAAGTAACCGCCGCAACTGCGCTTCCCTGGGATGGTTCGCCTACGCCACGACCGCCCGCAGGATTGTATGGATCTGCCATGTCGACCGCTCCACTTTCCATGTTACTCGGTACATCCAAAATTGTAGGGAGCTTTGCTTGGTAAAAGCCGATGTTTGCCGGCAAGGCATTTTGTGGATCATAAACGTGGCGTTCACTACCTGCCATACCAAATCCCCACACCGCACCGCCATTAATTTGCTGCGCCAGACCCTGTGGATGAATTATCGTTCCACAATCAGCAATGCCAATATAATCAATTACCTCATATTTTCCGGTATCGAGATCAATTTCTACTTCGGCCATGCTAATCATCAAGCCTGGTGCGATACCTCGTTTGGGGAGATTGTCTTTGGCAACACCCACTAAACCTGATCCGGCGATGCCTTGCACGGCCCGTTGAGTAATAGGATGAATGTCATCTGGATATTCTTCCCCACTAAAGCGACCGCCAAGCTCAACAGCTTTTGCTGCTGCCTCGCCGTAGCTGAATCCCTGGTTTGCATCTTCAGTTTTAAATACACGCTCGTTCCCGATACTGTAGTCTTCCACATTGCCGCCAAATTCGATTGCTGCAATTTCTTTAAGTTTTACCACGGCATCTTCTGCGGCTACCCAATTGCTCCGAGTATGAGTAAAAATGGTATTTGATCCACCCTGTGTAGAGGCATGAGGTAAATGGCTGTCGGTGCTGCCGCGAGCAATTTCACAACTTTCCCAGTGGCATTTGAGAACTTCTGCTGCGGCTCGTGCGGTACCAGCATAAGAATATGTTCCCAGATTACCTACGCCACTATGCAAATGAATGCGACCGTCTGGTGTTATTCTGACTAGGCCGTCATAACCATTGCCGCCTGCTGAGTGATAGCCCAAGCCAATTCCTAAGCCGCGTACTTTTCTGCCGTTTTTTTTGGCGCGGCGCAGCTTCACGTTCAGCCCAGTTAAACATCTCTGAGGCTTTATCAATTGCTTCTGTCATGAAAGCACTTGTAATTGGGCCCTGGTTTTCATACACAGGTGATTCACTATGAGGCGCATTCACTCGTCGAAATTGTGCGCGATCCATGCCTAACTGGCGCGCGGCTTTGTCCATTATGGGTGCAATGGCGGCTGACATCTCGTTTTGGCCTGGCCCCCGCTGAGCGCCTCTTGGCGCGGTATTTGTAAACACTGGAATATTGCGAAGGCGCATGGCGCTGGGAGTGTATACGACCGAGAGATGTTGCGCTGAGGAAGAGGCGCTATTTCGTCCAGTCGGTCCGCCATCGCTGATAATAATTACATCAACTGCGGCTACGCTTCCGTCCGCGCGCACGCCAGTTTTTACCCAGCCTTGCATGCCGGGTCTACCAACACCGAGGTAATATTCTTCTTCGCGGGTAATGCGAAGTTGCACCGGTCTGTTCAATAATTGTGAGAATTTTCCAGTGATAGCCATAGTGGGGTAGACGCGACCCTTGGAGCCAAATCCGCCGCCAGTATTTTCGGAAATCATGCAAACGTTTTCCGGAGCTATTCCCAGCAAATCTGCTAGTGGTTCAACCACTGCACTTTGGCTCTGAGTCGACGCATAGAAATAGCATTTTCCATTTTGCCAATAAGCCATGCTGCTGCGCGGCTCCATGCAGTGGTGCGGAGTACCAGCGGTGACGAAGGATTCTTCGACAATAACGGCGCTTTCAGAAAAAGCTGCATCTAAATCACCGTAAGTCCAGCCATCGGCAAAATCGACACCGGTCGGTTCTTGACCATTTCTAAATTTTTCAATTTCTGTGGCCGGCCACTTAATTTCGGCAATGCCGCCCCGAATTGTCGCATTCTCATCTTCTAAAGAATTCGATTGTCTTAAGACGTTACCATCTGGATAAGCGTTGGGTCCAAATTGAACAAGGCTTTCTAAGGGATCCGTAACAAAGCTTCGATGTTCAAATTCTATTTTGATTTGATCAATTGCATTTTCTGCAATCGCATCAGAAATCGCAGCAATAGCTACAATTGGTTGGCCGATATAAGTTACATCGTCGGAAGCCAAGACTGGATCATCCGGTGCGGAGGAAGGTGGTAAGTCATCGGCGGTGATTACGCCGAGTACACCATCCATGCGAAGCGCCTCGGAAGCATCGATACTAGTGACGCGACCACTAGGCAGAGGACTGGTAAGCAAGCGTGCGTATACCAAGCCTTCAGGTTTAAAATCCTCTACGTATTTTGCATCGCCAGTTACTTTGCCTTCAACGTCTGGTGGAACGAAATCTTTTCCAATATGAATAAACGTCATGACAATAACTCCGCGGCGCGCATTACGCCATTTAAGTAGTGATCATAGGCACCACAACGGCAAAGGTTGCCCGCCAAAGCCTGTCTGGCTTCTTCTCGACTAGGGTTGGAGTTTGCTCTTAATAAAGCGGTAGCCGCCATAACTTGACCAGGTGTGCAAAAACCACATTGAGGGGCTAGCTCTTCTATAAATGCTTGTTGAACAGCACTCAAGCGACCATCAACTGAGCGTAAGCCTTCGACTGTAGTAATGGCCCGCTGTTTGATTGTGTGAGTAAGTAATGAGCAACTGTAGTTTGAGATGTTGTCTAGTAAGACAGTGCAAGCACCGCATTCGCCGCGATTACATGCGACTTTTAAACCGGTTAGACCCAATTTGTTGCGTAGGGTAAAGGCGAGAGTTTCTGTAGGTGCTACATCGACTAAACGGGTTTGTCCATTTATGTTTAAGGAGAGCAGCCGTTCAACCACAGCATTGGAGTTGACCTGAGCAGTTGCCAGGTAGTAGCCAGCTCCAGCAGATGCAGCCGCACTTGAATAAATCACGCCCTTAATGAATCGTCGACGGGACAGTTTGGGGTTCACTATTTGTCACTCCCTCACAGTTTTGCACGAAAGTTTGAGTTTTAAATACTTGGTAAAGCGCAGTACCACAGTAACTGTGGAACAATTAAAAATCAATCCGATGTTTCCTGAGGGAGGAGTCTGTAAACGAAAACTATTCGTAGCGAAGTGCATCTATGGGGTCAAGATTTGCTGCTTTTGCTGCTGGTAGAATACCAAACAATACGCCCACGAAAGCAGAGAAACCGAGAGCTAAAGCCGCCGCCCAAAGCGGAACGATTGCAGAAGGAAAATCTGGGATGTTATTAGCTATCAGCATGCCCAGACCGTAGCCTGTCGCCAACCCAACTAGTCCGCCTAGCAGTGAAAGCAATAATGCTTCAATCAAAAATTGCATAAGAATATGATGGCTCTTTGCACCTATAGCTTTGCAGATCCCTATCTCGCGTGTGCGCTCTGTAACAGAAACCAGCATTATATTCATAATGCCTATGCCACCCACTAGTAATGAGATGCTGACTATACCGCCAATGACCATAGTCAATGTTCCGAGAATTTGATCGAATTGTTCCATTAACTGTTCCGCAGTTTGGATTCGAAAATCATCGTCTTCATTGCTGCTTAAGTTATGTGCGTTGCGTAATAGTGTTGTTAATTGCGAAATTACAGCATCTGGCTCAGCCGTTGGGGTGAGGCTGAGCTGTATGCCGATATCAGTCCGTGCTTGGTTTCCTAGAATGCTAACCATAGTGGCATACGGGACGAGTACAAGATTATCGCGACTCTGCCCCATAATATCGCCCATCGGCTCAAGCAAACCGACTATCTTGAACCACTCTCCGCTAAATTCGACGTACTCATTAATTGGATTTTCAGGGAGGTTGAGGTTTTCTCTAACGTCTTCTCCTATTACTGCGATGCGTCGCCGAGTCTGGTTATCAGATTGGGCAAGGAATCGGCCGACTTCTGTATAGGTTTGCGAAACGTCCTGGTAGGTGTAAGTAGTCCCCATGATTTCGCTATAAGCGGTTTGCGAACCATATTTAATTTGGCTTGATCTATTCGCAGCAAGAATAGGAGTAATTGATGCGATTCCTTCGCCGCGTTTTTCGATTAATTCTAAATCTGCTGGGGTAAGACGAGATCGGATTCCCTTCATTAGATCTTCAAAGGGAGTGTACGACTGGATCGTTAAGCTATTAGCTCCTAGCGAAGCGAAGGAATCTCCTATAAAAGCACTCATGCCTCCGGTTACGGAAACAACTGCAATAACACTTGCAACACCTATGATGATGCCCAGGGTTGTAAGAAAACTGCGCAGCCGATTTGCAAAAATTGCCGCAAGTGCCGAACGAGAGCTTTCTAGAAACGCAAAAAACATTAGACAGCTACCCCTAAAGAAGCTTTTTCGGTCGCGCTATCATTGAATATCCTGCCATCTTTCATCTCCACAATTCGATGACAATGCTGAGCTATTTCATTTTCATGAGTTACGACAATTAGAGTGTGCCCTTCTTTATGTAGTTCATCGAATAGCTGCATAATTTCCACTGTTGTCTTGGAGTCCAGATTTCCAGTTGGTTCATCAGCTAGTAAAATAGAGGGATGGGTCACAAGAGCTCTTGCTATTGCAACGCGCTGTCGTTGGCCGCCAGACAATTGGTTTGGCAGATGATCGACTCTGTCTCCAAGTCCGACTCTAGATAGTGCGTCCATTGCCATCTCTTTACGTTGACGAAACCCGATGCTTCTGTATATCAATGGTTGCATAACGTTACTAAGGGCATTTGCGCGGGGTAGTAAATTGAAGCTCTGAAATATAAATCCAATTTCCAGGTTTCGGATTTCCGAGAGTTCATTTTGATCAAGTATCTCAACGTTTTTGCCATTAAGATGATATTGGCCCGAAGTCGGCTTATCGAGACAGCCAAGGATATTTAGCATCGTCGACTTTCCAGAACCGGAGGAGCCAATAAAAGCGAGATAGTCATTCTTACTGACACTAATATCGATGCCATCAAGGGCTTTTACAACTTGAGAGCCCATTTCGTAATATTTGGTGATACCTGTGAGATTAATGAGTGGCATATGACTTTTAACTAATGCAGAAGCTCTAATTGCCGAAGCCGAATCGTGAGAAAATCACACTGTTTCCAGTATCGTCTGGTCGTTGTTGTGAGGCAGCATTGATTAGGTCCCCGTCGACTAAATTTCGAAGTTCTCTGTTTGGTCCAACAATAACCTCTACATCACTATCTATGTTACTAATCAGTTCCTGATATTCGTCATCGGAAAGTCCGACTTCGACCTTGGTCTTTCTTGCCATGCCGTCATCATTAATGAATATGAAATATTCGCTGCGGAGCTCAGCTCGATCTTCTTCAAATATGACGGCCTCGACGGGAATTGCTGCTACACGCTGTTCTTGCTGGGTGAATATTTCAGCCCGGCAGGACATGCCTGGGCGAAGCGTCACACTGCCTGGGTCTGTAATATCAATCTTTACAACGAAACTTAAGCCAGTTCTTCCTGTTGCGATCTTTGCGGTGTTCGCAATGAATCGAACCACTCCTTGCATAGGCTGGTCTGGGTAAGCGATTGCAACGATTTCTGCGCTTTGTCCTACTTCAATGTTTGCTATATCTGCTTCATCAACGAGCACTTCAGTATAAATACTTGCTGGATTGGCGATGGTCATTAGCGAAGATCCAGGAATATTCGTAGAACTCGCGATTGCGGTTTCCCCGACCTTTATGTCAAGGCTTGTGACTACTCCATCAATAGGGGAAATGATTTGGGTTTTTGAAAGGTTATCCAGTACTTGGTCGAGTTGAGCTTCAGCTTGCGTAAGGCTTTCTTTGGAAGACAAAAAATCTATTCTGGCTAGGTCGAGCTGATTAAGCAGTGATTCATATTCTTGCTCGCCGATAAGACCCTGTTCATAAAGGCTCTTACTTCGTTCATATTGGCGTTCTAGATTTTGTATCCGAACTTCTTGTCGTTCGATGTCTATCGTATTGATTCTCACCGCAGCCTCTGACTGTTCAAGCCCAGCCAAAAAGTTTTTATCATCTACCTGTAAAACTAAATCACCGATTTTTACAGAATCACCTTCTTCAATCATCAACTCAGCGACTTTTCCGATTACCTCTGAACTGAGCATGACTTCTTCTTCATGAGCCAAAAAGCCAGATGCCAAGATCGAGGGACTAATAATCCGTTGCGAAACCGTATCAACATCAACCTCAATGGTGTCCGGCCCAAAAAAAGTCTGTAAAGTCTGTATTGTAAAAGGAAGGGCCGCCGCCACTCCTCCTATAAATAGTAAGACAATAAGTTTTTTCATATTCATTGCAGAGATTCTATTTCCTTTCCTTAAAAGCAGAACTTGTTTCACGCAAATTGGCCAAGACTCCAGCGGCGAGGAGCCTACCATATTTCTGTTTAAGAGAGAGAAAAATAAGCCGAAACTATGTAGATTGTCAGATAAGGTGCTGAAAAATAGACGGTTCGCCTTAAGTCAGCGTGGAAGCATTTGATGTATCGGCCTCAGGAGGAGAATAGGAGCCCATGAAGCCCAGTGGTGTAAGAACGTGTTGTTAGAGATGATTTGAATATATTGGTATACATTAAATTTGAAAGTAACTAGTTGTTTCATTTTATATGATATGGCTGCATGTGTTTACGCATTCACTGTCAATTGGTAACAGTAATAAATTTTTGTGGTTTGTAGGTGTTTGATTCATGAAGGCTGATTATTCGGTCACTTATACACATCTGTTCCATAAAGCGTGGCCCATCATTCTTGCTAACGCGGCAGTACCGTTGGTGGGATTTGTTGATACGGCTGTTATTGGCAATATCGGCACAACTGAAGATTTGGGTGCGATTGCTTTTGGAGCGCTGATTTTTTCTTTTGTTTATTGGGGCTTTGGTTTTCTTCGTATGGGAACCACAGGCTTTGCTGCACAAGCTAGAGGAGCTGGGAACGAAGCGGAAGTAAGAGCTGTACTCGGGCGAGCATTGCTGCTTGCAGTATCCTTAGGCTCACTATTAATAATTGCTCAAATTCCAATTCGGCTCGCTGCTTTTGCGTTTTTAGAAGGGAGTCCAAATGTTGAAACCTTAGCGCAGTCCTACTTCTCGATCCGCATTTGGGGTGCGCCGGCCACCTTGGCCACATTCGCCCTAATGGGATTGCTCATTGGTTTGGGTAACAGCAAGCAATTACTATTTCTTCAGTTGTTTCTGAATGGACTGAATATTATCTTGGATCTTTTGTTCGCTGGTTATTTGGGTTTAGGGGCTGCTGGGATTGCCCTGGGTACTGTATTAGCTGAATTAACAACAGTGATTGTCGCAGGAATATTGATAATAACGAGTCTGAGTAAATCAAAAGAATCAGATAAACCATTTTGGACGAAAAAGTCTATTTTTAATCGAACTGCTATCCTTAAAACAATTTCCTCGAATTTCAATATTATGATCAGAACTTTGTTGCTGGTCTTTTCCTTTGCTTATTTCACTAATCAGAGTGCACAATTTGGAGACATCACTCTGGCTGCAAATCATATTTTGTTGCAGCTAGTTTCATTCGCTGCTTTTTTTCTTGATGGGTTTGCGTTTGTAGCTGAAGCACTCGTTGGTAAAACCATGGGAGAAAAGTTTAAAGCTGGATTTGACGACAGCGTAGCAAAGACATCGATCCTTGCCGGTATAACAGCAATAATTCTTGCTCTAGTTGTTATTATTTTTGGTGAGTTAATGATTAGCGCATTAACCGACATTCAAGCAATTAGAGAAGAGGCTAGTAATAGCTTAATACTTATTGCTATTTATATATTTCTCTCTGTGGCAGCTTTTCAATTGGATGGAATTTTTATTGGCGCTTCATTCACAGCGCAAATGCGGGACGCTGCGACAATTTCACTTCTAGTATTTTTGTTCGCATGCTGGATACTGGTGCCAAGTTATCAAATAGAAGGACTATGGTGGGCAATGATAGTTTACGTAGTAGCGAGAGCAGGAGCGTTGTTAATCTTCTATCCAAGCCTTAGGCGGTCTTTAAGTGTGTAGTTAGACGATGGAACTCGACAAAAAATCAAAAATAGAGTGTCAGAATTTAATGAATATTTTCTTCATCTTCCGGCAGCAAATGGGCTTCTATTTCTAGTCTATTGATCTGCCTGCCAATGAGTTCAATAATCCCTTTGCTGCGCATTGCTCCAGTCGATGTGAATTCGAAATGGTAACGACGACGCAGACCTAATGAGCCATCACCGCTGCGCATCGGCCATAAACCCCGCAGTACCATTGTTTGATCAAGTAGTTGCAGGTTTCTCTCTTTGCAATAGCGTAAAATATGTCCCATCGCATACGATTTAACTTTGTCGCTTTGCCACCAAAATGCAATGAAAGCAAAGACAACTGTTGACCAAAAAATAAGGGAAAGAGATAACAAATTTCTACCGTTGCTGTGTGCGGATACTAATCTTAAGATGTAATAAATTTTGAACTGTTTGGTCGATGCTTCAGTATAAGTCTCAGGTTTCGAATATAATAGTGAATTGGCAACCAGTAAGGTAGTCAATTGACCTAGCAAGGTTAATTGGGAAAAATTTAGATCGAAAGAAGCTGTTCTTACGCTGGTGTGTTTGCTCGGTCAGCGTATCGCTTAATTTGAGCTTCGATAATCTCTAGTGCCGTTTGTTCGCATGGTGGTAAGTCAGCGTCAGTTTCATTGAGAGGGTTTACTCGGTTTCCCCAACGAATTAGTCCAGCGCCCCAGGTAAGTCCAGCGCCAAACGTTGCCATTAGTAGATAGCCCCCTGGCTTCACTTGCCCTTCTTCAAGCGCTTCCGTCAGTGCTACAGGGATAGTGCCAGCCGATGTATTGCCATATTTGTGCACATTGATGAAGACTCTGTCCTCTTCGATACCTACGCGCTTAGCAAGTGCATCGAGGATGCGTTTATTTGCTTGATGTGGGATTACCAGATTTACATCAGATGTTGTTAACCCATTTTGGCTCAATACATCTTCGCAGCCCTGGGCCATTGTTTTAACTGCTCGCTTAAAGACTTCCCGTCCCTCAAAATTCCAATCGAGATAGAGAAAATCATCGGTCATGCGGGAATAGGCTGAACCTAAGTTAGTAATTTGTATTGCGTATTTAGCATCGGATTCGCAACCAATTTTTGCCGAGAGCAAGCCTACTTCGTCTTTAGACTCCTCTATCACCACGGCACCACAGGCATCGCCAAACAATACTGCAACGTCCCTCCGATTCCAGTTCATGTAATGTGAGATAAACTCGCCACCAATCACTAGTACTTTTTTGTGAGCGCCTGTCCGAATTAAATTAGTGCCGATATGCAGCCCGTAGAGGAATCCAGTGCAAGCTGAATTGATATCGATAGCAGCGGCATTGCGCGCACCAATAGCATCGGCAATGATTGAGGCTGTATTCGGGCAATAGCTATCGTTAGTAAGACTACCTAAGAGGATCAAATCTATTTCAGCAGGGTCTAGATCTGCAGCGGCTAGGGCACGTTGCGATGCGACAATGGCCATGTCAGAAAAATTACAGTGACAGATCCGCCGTTCTTGAATACCTGTGCGAGAAGTAATCCATTCATCGGTAGTTTCCATGAATGTCATCAGATCCTTATTACTGAGTACAGCAGGGGGAACACACTTGCCCCAGCCAGTAATTTCTGCATGCAACATGAGATAACTCCAATTTAGTGGAAATACTTCTGCGAAATACCGGTTATACCTTCTAGTGAGTCACCCGCTAAAAAATGTTTTCGCGTCTATGGTGTAATATTGACCGGTAGATCTTAATCTTGGCTCATTTCTCCCAATAATTTTCCTTGGAGAGCCAAGACAGATACTGTAAATAGCTAATTCCTATAGAAGAATACTGCATTTTGTTAATACTGGATAGCCTCAACAATTACATGAATATACCCAAGCGGTATTCACAAAGGCTTGTTAAGCCCCTGCTGTTCTGCCGGCACAGAGAGGCCCTAACTTTTGTGGTCCTCTTAATAATATTCCCTCTTGGTGTGAATGCAGAATTTGATCACGAAAGCTGGAATGAGCTTTTGAAAAAGCATGTTGTTGTCTTGGCAGATGGACAAGCAACACAAGTCAATTATGAGGCTATGTTGGAAGATCGAATTGCCATCACTCAGTATTTAGAAGAACTCGCAAGCATTTCACGTGGTGAATTTGATGCTTGGTCGATCCCAGAGCAGCTAGCTTTCCTCATCAATGCCTACAATGCATGGACTGTTGAGCTGATCTTAAGTGAATATTCTGGCCTGAGGTCGATAAGGCAAATTGGCTTACTCCCTTTTTCAGCATGGCGACGAAAAATTGTAAGGTTGTTCGACGAACAGCATTCCCTCGATGAAATTGAACATGGGATGATTCGAGGTTGGGGAATTTACAACGAACCTAGAATTCATTTTGCCGTTAATTGCGCAGCAATTGGCTGCCCAGCATTGCGGGCAGAAGCTTATCTAGGGAATTCTCTCGATCAACAATTAGAGGAAAATACCAAGTTATTTTTGTCTGATCGTACTCGAAATTATTTCTTGAATGGACAACTCTATGTATCTAGCATATTTGATTGGTATGAAGAGGATTTTGAACAGGGCTGGCGTGGAATTAATTCTGTCTCTGAGTTTTTATTAAATTATGTAACCGAATTAGGCTTAGATTTAGAAGAAATTTCTTTTTTAGAGCAAGAGCGTATTCAGATAAGGCATCTTCGCTATGACTGGGATTTAAATAAGGTTCAGTAACTGTTCCAGCCGCCATCGTTATTGACAAGCTTAGAAATTTTCTTGCTACTACTTAGCTGTCCAGTAACAACTCATTGGTTTCTTACAAACCTTGTTATGCTAAACTCGCGGACGGAAGAGTATCATCCCCGGTGGGGTGCCCGGATTTCAAACCCGGTGAAGTTTGTTAATGACAGGCTTGGTGGGTTCAACTCCTGCCTCTTCCGCCACATTTCCAGTAAGACTAACAAATTCAGTTAGTTATCTCTGTTTTACACCGACTGATAGTGCCAGAAATCCACGTTTTGCTACATTCGGTGATCCATTTTGAACACAGCTCCCTACTTAATTTGTCGTGATGGCATATACTATTTCAGAAAGGTTTGTCCTAAAGCTTTGCAGCCACTTTTAGGCCGTAAAGAAATCACTAAGTCATTACGAACAGCTTCAAAACACCTCGCCAAGAGGTTGGCAATTACAATGGCAACAGACATAGAAAAGCTTTTTGCTGAAATTACCAACGGTCTGGGTTTGTTGAAACCGCAACAAGTTGAAATCGTTGCAGCCCACTTTTATAGACAGCAAGTGGAAGCCTTAACTAAAGAAGCTCTGGAAGATTTTAAAGACCGAAGTGATGCTGAGGAAGAATGGGAAGCTTTCCATGCAAGGACTTTTAGGCAAGAGGTAAAAAGTAATCTCAAAAAAAGTAGTTATGAATCAGTTGAGCCGGAAGTAGATCGCTTGATTGAAATCAATGGATTGATCCTTGAAAAGCATTCCGCTGTTTATAGTCAGCTGTGCAGGGCAGTGCTCATCGGGTCTGGATCAAAGTATACGAGGCCTCTGAAAAAATAATTCAGGGGGATTTTGAAAATCCTGAATTTAACTTTGAGGGAGCCAAAGCCCTTAGAGTTCAAAATGAAAGCGAGTCAGTTACCTTGAAGCTTGCTATTGAAAAATACCTTTCTGAGAACAAACGCGAGTGGAGTGACAAACATTATCTGAGCCAAAAGGCCAAGCTGGACCACTTTATGGCTTTCATGGGTGAGGGGAGCGTTAGCGAAATGGTGAAAACGTTGGGACTCGGTCAAGTCTCACCCCACGATGTCAGAGGCTATAAAGAACTTCTGCAAACCACGCCGTCCAACGCTTTGCAAAAGTACCCTGATCTAACGGTGATAGAAGTAGTAGATGCAGCAAGGCAAGCGAGTGATCCGTTATTAGGTACAACCTCAATCAATAACTATATCCAATGCGTGAGTACACTTTATTCATGGGCAGCCGCAGAGCTGGACTATCAAGGTAAAAATCATTTTAAAGGAAGAGCTAAACGCATTAGTGGTAAGAGCAGAAGGGACGAAAGACATCCTTTCAGTAAAGAGCAGTTAGCGACATTTTTTTCTTCACCTCTGTATACAGGCTGTCAAAGTTTTAGTCGTTGCCATAAAAAAGGGGCCAAGCTCTTCAAGGATTCTGCTAAATACTGGGTTCCCTTAATTGGGTTTTACACGGGTATGCGTCTTCAGGAAATACTTCAGCTTTATGTAGCGGATATTTATCAGTCTGATGGGCATTGGGTGTTAGATTTAAATGAGGCTCATAAAGATAAAAAGTTAAAAACAGATCAATCTAAGCGCGTTATACCGATTCACAATGATTTAGTGAGTATTGGTTTAATAGCGTTTAAAGAGCGTCAAGAAGAGAAGGGGAGTGATCGTTTGTTTCCTGGCGCAGTACTTTCGGGTGACGGAACTTACTCCAGTACTTTCTCAAAATGGTTTAGTCGTTATCTGGCTAACATAGGTATTAAGACCGACAAGACCAGTTTCCATTCGTTTCGCCACAACATGAAAGATTTCTTTCGTGCAGCAGGGATTTCCGATGAATTGTCCGAACATTATTTGGGGCGTTTGACTGGAAAAACTGGGGAAGCTTATGGCAGTGGTCATACTGTAGAGAATGTTGCGAAGGCGTTGACTAAAATTAAGGTTAGTGATTATCTTGATGCAAATATTCTTGGACGGTTGAACTGATAGTCACTCACAATCCTGATAATCAGATTCAAAACACCTTGTAGCGATGTCTTGTCCTCGTGCGAGTTGTTCGGGGGTTAGCCTTTCGGAAATAACGTCTCTGGAGTTCCTTCCGTCGTCCCCTCCTTGTGCTGCAACCACTGAAAACCACATATAAGCTCTAACAAGGTCTTCCGGAGTACCGTGTCCCTGTGCGTACATAAGTCCTAGATTGTAGTGAGCGTCAGGCATTCCTTGTTCAGCCGCTAACCTATACCACTTAATTGCTTCTGCATCATTCTCAGGAACACCGTGTCCTTTCTCATACATAAATGCCAGAAAAGATTGGGCTCCTGCAAATCCTTGCTCCGCGGCTAACCGATACCATTTCACTGCCTCAGAATCATTTTCAGGAACACCGTTTCCATTTGCATACATCACTCCCAGAATGGTTTGGGCGAATGCGTCTCCTTGTTCTGCTAATATCTTCGTTCCTTGAAAATCCAGCTCCTCTTCGGACTGACCATAAACTCCACCCGCCAGTGAAACTAGCAGGAGGGATAGGGCCGCAGTGGTTAGGAGTTTTTTCATAGCTCTAATCATTTTAGTAGCCGGAGTCTTTCACAGATTCTATAACCTCCTTTACTATAAAACCATCTTATTAATTAACCTATTATTCAATAACTTAGACTATTATTTATTCTTGGTTCGGTGGGTTTTTGTAGTTTAAAAGGGCTATAAAGTCCCCATATGTTAGGTTTGTGAATCAATAAACACACCTGCCTTTTATGACCATCAGTGAGAACCAGAAATTAGCCCAAGAACTTGATAAAGCTACTAAGCTCAAGACGTACCTTGTGTCTGATGATCCTGCTGTTGAAGCACTTGTTGAGAAGTATCTAGCGGTAATCAAAGAAGAAAGAAAAGCTACCCGTAGTCATGATGATAAATATCGTGAACAACTCCGTATTTTGATCTGCAATCTTATTTGGATAAATAGTAAAAAGAACCAATGGCTTTATCAGGGAAGGGGAAAGGCAGCGTATAAACAAACACGTTATTTTTCGGGGCTTACCAAACCGATATTTGTTGAAGGCATTTTAGATAATTTGGTGTCTCTTAATTTGCTAGAACAACATATTGGTTTTAGGAGCATAACAAAATCCAGAGTCACAAGGATCAGGGCTATCGGGAGTTTAAAAAGGGATGTAAATAAAATCTCCTGTCATGCCATTACTGTTTCTAGTTCGCGGGAAACTTTATGGGTTCAGGAAACTATAAAGTCTTGGTTTGATAAACGAACCGGAAAGACTAAAAAGATAAAGGAAAAGCGTGAGTATTCAGATTCTGTTGAAACCAGAAAGATGCGGAACAATCTGAACATCATTAATCAAAAACTGCATGAAACCTTTATTGGACTCTGGATCAAAGATAGGGAGCATACAAAGCTCAATAAAAGACTAAACCAATCTGACAAGGTATGAACTTAATTTTAATGACAAATATTTAGATCGTATTTTTAATGATACTGATTTTAATCTTGGAGGACGCTTCTATCATGGGTGGTGGCAGGAAGTTCCAAAGGTCTACAGACCTTACATAACAATCAATCATCAAGCAGTAGTAGAACTAGATTATAAACATCTTCATCCGGCTATATTGTATGGCAAGAAAAACTCTAAAGAACTTCAGAGTGGTCTTGATGCTTATACATTGGATATGAAAGGTTTTGTTCCGGAACATCGGGATGCCTTAAAACTAATATTCCAATACATGATTAATAATGATTTAAAAAAAGATGTTGTAAGTACAATAAAGGCTAACGGTCTTGCGTCTCTTCCCTTATAGCCCTAAAGAACTCTTAGAAGAGATGATAAAGAAACATACTCCTATAAAAGAATACTTCTTCAATAAAGAAATGGGTAAACAATTACAAAGAATTGATTCTGATATAGCTGAATATTGTATGCTGGAGATGATAAACAAATATGATTCTTTAATACTTCCTGTACATGATTCATTTATTGTTCAACAAGATAAAATTCATATTCTTAAAGAAGTAATGATTGAAGCTTATAACAAGTTTGTAGGTGGTAAAGTTCCTATAGATGAAAAGGGTTTTAAGCTTTGGCATCCTAATGAAGGTTTAATTCATAATGATGTATATCTTTATAAGAAGTATGAAGATCAATCTTTACAGTACTTAAACAGGTTTAATAAAGATATTACTGAGCCTTTAGGTGTTCCTGATGTTTTCCCAGAGTCTTATGAAGATGATGATGATCATTATCTTGTTGAGTTTTGAAGTGTCTTGGGAATCCTATATGCGTAACTAGACCTTTTAAGGATTCTCTAAACTTATACCTCAAAATGGCCACAAATAGGCACATGATCACTAAGACTTATCCAATCCTCAAACTCAAATACTTCTACAAATTTAGTCTCAAACCCTTTCTGATAGATATAGTCTATATGATATGACTTAGATTTCTGCTTGGTATGATAAAGGGTTGGAGTGGCTTCCCGTCCGAAAGTGTCTCCAGTTTCTTGATGATAAGCACTCTTGAAGCTCAATGATTCAAGAAACTGATTAATGGCAGTGAAATTATTTAATTTCCCCGGCTTGTCCCAAACGACTGAATTATTAAAGTCTCCAATAACAAAGCTTTGATCTTTTTCTTTTAACCAATGCTCGTAATGTTCCAAAGCATCAATAGGCTTCCCGCTGAGTCCATCGCCGAACTTAGCTGCTCTGTGATTAAACGCCCATACCGCAAGAATATTAAATTCATCCGTCTCTATCGGAAGAAAATAAATGAAATTTGATTGGAAAGATGCGTGTAATCGGGCGCTTGTATCTTTAATTAAAACGCCAAGCCCTTTGTTATCATTTCTCCCTGTCCAGAAGAACCGATATCCATCAAAAAAATCTTCTTCGGCATTTTCACATTCTTGGAAAACCATGATTTCAGCATTGATATGTTCTATAGCTTGAATTTTTTTCTTTAACGCTAAGTTGCAATTCCACTGAAGTATTCTCATGCTCAATCTTATAGCAGAACTTCAAAGCGTCTACTAGTCATTCAAAAACTGCTGTATAAGGGTGTTGAGACGCCCTGAGAGCCTCTACAAGAGCAATTAAACAACAATAAGAAGAAAACCATGCACGATTTTGCCAATTATAGAAGCACCACGTATTTAGGGGCTTCCAAGCCTGAAGCTGCTGAGTGGTCACCAGATATTCCGAGCGTAATGATGGGAGTTATTGTTGGGGTTTTCGTGGCTATTGTGGGGTTTAAGTTGGCTGAATACAGGGCGGAGCAAGCAGTGCTTGTTGAGGTTCCGGCGGCTGAGGAACAAGTTGAGGAAAAGCCTTTTGTGTTGGAGTTTTATGAGGCTTTGAAGGTTTATGAAGTTTTGCCTAGAGGTTAAGAGCAATAGATTATTTCGGATTAACGGTTAGATGGTATTGAGAGATCTAAAGGTAAATGCATGAAAGGATGGGTGTACATAATGTCAAACCCATCATTCGCGAATGGTTTAATTAAAATAGGACAAACTAAACAGGATCCTGAAGAAAGGAGGAAGGAGCTTTCATCTAGTACTTCATCTCCAAAACCCTTTGTTATCGAATATCAGGCTTTGGTTGAGGACTATGAAAAAGCAGAACGAAAAGTTCATAACTATTTAGATGAATTTAGGGATAACAAAAATCGTGAGTACTTTAATTGCGGTATTGCTGCTGCAATTGTGGCAATTAGAGATTATGCAACAGTTATTCATGAAGATGTTTATGGTACAACTCCGGAAGAAATAAAGCGGATCGAAACAAAGAAAGCGTCCGAAGTAGCAGAGAGAGAACGTCTGGAGGTTATTAGCAAGGATATATGGAATATCAAAGAGTCTACTCGTAAAGCAAAGAAAAGAGAGAAGCTCCAAAAAGTAAAACACGAACGAATACAAGCACTACTGCCTTTAATTATTTTAATTCTCGGCGGTATATTAGTTTTTTGGCTGAGGCGTATGGGCTATCAAACTGGATCTGACTGGTATTATGCCTTTGGTATTTTGATAGGCCTTCCTCTGGTGGTGGGTTTGTTGTTTCATGATAAGTTAGAATCTAAGTTCAAGTCTGACTACGAATTTTCATTTACTCCAGAAGAAATGCTTTGGATTCAATATACCCCCCATTTAACTGACGAAGAAATATATGAGGTACACAATTTAACTAGTTTTCAAGATAAGAAGGATCTTTGTGTTTTGCTTAAAAGGGCAAACGACCATTTCACTCCCGAGCGTAAGGCGGAGATAGACCAGTTATCTCAAGAGGAAAAGGCGAAGTATATTTCGACTTACTTTGCTAGATATGACGCGATCAAATAAAGGGCTTCGAAGAGATTATTCTGAACAACCCCACCAAACTACTTTCCACCCAAAACCTCTAAAAACTGTAGAGCCTCTGGTATATATACAGAGGGGGTGGCGTGGGCTTCTGTGTTCCTCCTGAAGCTCCCGATCAACCAATAGCTAATAAAGAATTCTTGTTATGTGATTATATAGGCTAATCATGACATAGTGACTAGTCCATACATTCTAGAAAGATAACTACAAATCCATATACATGTCTGATGAAAGAAACACAATCACTGGGACGTCAGGGAATGAAGAGTTAACTGGCACTTCAGGTAACGATTTGATCAAGCCTAGAGATGGGATTGATGTTGTTTATGGAGTTGATGGTGATGATTGGATTAATGCCTATTTAGACGATGCCGGGGGGAAGGTGGTTCTACGTCACGACCGGGACACTAACTGCGTATGGTGGTGATGGTGATGATTTAATTGGAGGTAAGACTGGCAACGATTACATAGAGGGCGGTAATGGTAATGACCGCATTTATGGCCGTGAGGGTGATGACACTTTAGATGGTGGTGAGGGCGATGACTATCTAAGTGGCAGTTCAGGAAATGACACCCTAGATGGAGGAGATGGTGATGATGATCTATACGGGGGTGATGGTGAGGACACCTTAGACGGCGGAGATGGCAATGACTATCTAAGTGGCAGTTCAGGAAATGACACCCTAGATGGAGGAGATGGTGATGATGATCTATACGGGGGTGATGGTGAGGACACCTTAGACGGCGGAGATGGCAATGACTATCTAAGTGGCAGTTCAGGAAATGACATCGTAACTGGTGGTGCTGGTAATGACACACTATATGGTTGGGGAGAAGATGATACTTTAGATGGCGGTGCTGGCGATGACAAATTATATGGCAATGATGGCAACGATACTTTAACTGGTGGAATAGGTGATGACAGTTTATACGGGGGGTGATGGTGAGGACACCTTAACTGGTGGAGATGGCAATGACTATCTAAGTGGTAGTTCAGGAAATGACAACGTAACTGGTGGTGCTGGTAATGACACACTATATGGTTGGGAAGGCAATGATACTTTAAGCGGCGGGTACTGGTGATGACAGTTTATACGGGGGGGTGGTAGTAATGACACCTTAGATGGCGGTACAGGTTATGATTATTTATGGGGTGGTGATGGCGATGATACTTACATCATTAATAGCACCACTTTCTATCTATGGGATTCAGGCGGCAACGACACCGCTATAGTTAACGTCGATTTCGCAAGAATTCCAACCGAAATTGAGAATGTTACTTATGCAGAAGGGGTCAAGGCCTTACCTTATTGGATAAGCGCTCTAATATTTGATTCTGCAGCAAGATACTCTTCGCTTACTTGGAACTACTAAAAATTTCAACTATTCCTTTCCAGAAACATTTCCGACATACCGGGATGATGAAGAAAAAAATGGTGTTTCGTTTGAAACAATAGGCGCCAGTAGCAAGGAAAATATAGTAAGCACCTTTGACTATTTGGCTGGCATCCTAAACCTTACTTTCACTCAGGTTCAAAATTCAGACCAACTAAATAACATAGCGATTTGGGTTGCTGATTTAGAGGAGGGTGTTGGTGGGCGCGCGGCTGGCCCATGGAATGATTTCGAAGCCAGCGACATAAAGGTAGACAAAAATTATAAGAATATTCAAGAAGGAGAGTTTAGCGCTCATGTGTTTACCCACGAACTTGGTCATGCGCTTGGATTAAAACATCCTTTTTCCGCAGCCGGCGCAACAGGCGGAGTGGCAGACCCGCCTTATCTAGATATTACGGAGGATAAGGGTGAGTGGACTCAGATGACTTATACCGAAACCTCCGCTGACTATTACTTTGAATTCAGACCCTTAGACATCGCTGCTCTTCAATACCTCTATGGCCCTAACCCGACCTCAAGAGCTGGTGACGATACGTATACCTATTCATCTAATGATGCCAATTTTATTTGGGATGGAGCAGGAACAGACACCATAGATGCCTCTTCTGCCACTGAGAAAGTCACTATCTATCTAGAACCCGGCTATTGGGGATTTGGGGGAGATGCTAAGGCAGATACGATCATTTCAGATGGACAGATAACCGTTAATTTTGGAACAGTGGTAGAAAATTTAACTGGTTCGAACTATGACGATAAATTAGTTGGCAATACTGCTAATAACGACTTATCGGGAGGTTATGGTAACGACACTTTATACGGTGGCGATGGGACAGACAAATTCGACAAGGGTTCTAAATACGGAGACGACACTTTCTATGGTGGTAAGGGTAATGATCAGTATTATTTTACCGCCTCCTATGATGGTGGTTCAGACACAATTGTAGAATATGAAAATGAAGGGTTGGACGTGGTGTATACCGCCGCTTCATTTTCCTTAGAGGATATCGCAAATGTAGAAGCGCTGTACTCATATAGTAATGTCACGATTGACTTATCGCTGACTGGGAATAGCTTGGATAATTTAATTAATCCATCGGACGGAAATTGTGTGATTGATGGCAAGGAAGGGGTTGATAGAGTTATCTATTCTTTCGATGAATGGAGCCGCGCAGATTGCTCGATATTTAAAATTAGTGGAGTACTTAAGGTACTCAAAGGTAACGGAAGCACGGATACCTTAATAAATTGTGAAAAAATCAGCTTTTCAGACCAAACGGTTATTATTTCAGAGCTTCAATTAGATTTAATAGTTACAGAGTTTTCTCCATCTGATGACGCGACTGAGGTTGCTGTAGCTAGTGATATCGCTCTTACTTTCAGTGAAGCGGTTAAGGTTGGTACTGGAGACATAGTTCTTAAAAAATCAGATGGTACGGTGATTGCCACTTATGATGTGGCAACCAGTTCTAATCTGTCTATTTCCGATAAGACGTTAACGATAAATCCTGATAGTGATCTTAGTGCGGATACTACTTATGAAATTGTCTTTGATGTAGGTGCTATCGTTGGTCTCAATGGCAATCAATATACGCAAAGCGGTAATTATCAATTCATCACTATTGATACTATTGACCCCACTATTTCTAGTTTTTCTCCTAATGATGATGCGACTGAGGTTGCTGTAGCTAGTGATGTCACTCTTGCTTTCAGTGAAGCGGTTAAGGTTGGTACTGGAGACATAGTTCTTAAAAAATCAGATGGCACTGTAGTTGCTACTTATGATGTGGCAACCAGTTCTAATCTATCTATTTCCGATAAGACGTTAACGATAAATCCTGATAGTGATCTTAGTACGGATACTACTTATGAAATTGTCTTTGATGCAGGTGCTATCGTTGATCTCAATGATAATAAGCACACACAAAGTGGCGATTATCAGTTCACGACTATCGATACTATTACCCCAACTGCCTTAAGTTTTAGTCCAACAGATGATGCGATTGAAGTCGTTGTGACCAGTGACATCACTATTAGTTTCACTGAAGCGATTAAAGTAGGTACTGGCAATATAGCGCTTAAGAAATCAAACGGAGCTGTAGTTGCGACTTATGATGTGGCTACTAGTTCCAATTTATCTATTTCAGATAAGGCGTTAACCATCACTCCCCGTAGTAATCTTAGTATCAATACTACCTATTCCGTGGTCTTTGATGCGGGTGCTATCGTTGATCTCAATGATAATAAGTACACACAAAGTGGCGATTATCAGTTCACTACGGTCGATACGATTAAACCAACACTATTTTCTAAATCTCTTCCTAGCTTATTCAGCCCTGAGGGAACAAATGATGTCGTTTTAATTTTTTCTGAAGCGATCAAGCCAGGAACAGGTTCGGTTATATTTAAAAACATAAATACGGGCGCTACTACAGAGTATAAAGTCGCTTCCGCACCCAACGTTACGATTTCTATATCGGCGGGTACTTTAACTATAGCCCCTCCTTCTGACTTAGTGAGTGATAATGTTTACACTGTTGAACTTGATGCGGATGCTGTTACTGATTTAGCTGGAAATAAATATAGCGGGTTAGTCGTAAGGTATGGTTCAAACGGTGATGATGTTATTTCAGGTGAGGGTGGAGATAATTTTATTTCCGGCGGGTCTGGTGCAGACACTGTAACTTTCACCAATGATAGCGGTGATTATTTGGTTTCAAAGGAGCCAGAAACTGGAGGAGTTTACCTTACTGATAAGCTTGGTGAAGAATTAGTTTATATATTGGATGATGTTGAAAAGCTCAGTTTTAGAGATCTAGAACTAGACACTTCAACATTAAACTATTGGGGTAACAAAAATGATGTTGATCCTCAGTCAGAAAGCCCGGTTTATCGGTTTTATAATACTAGAGACAAGGCATTCTTTTACACAGACAACGCCGATGAGAAGGCTCTAGTCATTACTAGTAGTTCGGTCGAGAAGAACAACATTGATGAGTGGCCTTATGTTTATCAAGGTTCTACTTTTGAAGCTGCCCATTCTTATCTAGACTCTTCTGCTTTAGTTCCCGTGTTTAGATTCTATAACTATGAAACAGGACACCATTTCTTCACGGTATCAGAAGCTGAATCTGAGATGATCAAAGGAAAGATTGCTTCTGGTGAATGGCCTTTCAATTACGAAGGTACGCGATTCAATATGTACTCCAGTGATCCTACTCCAAATTCAGTTGGAGATGAGCTGGCAGTGCATCGTTTCTATAGCCCAAGCTTAAACAGACACTTTTTCACAGGTGACGCTGAAGAAGCTTCAAAGATGCAACTCACTGGTATCTGGAATTATGAAGGAGTTGGATTTTACGGTGAAATACTGGGATAGGTTTTTGTAAAATCGATAAGCTAAATAATTCCAGAACTCCCACCCAACTACTTTCCACCCAAAACCTCTAAAAGTTGTAGAGCCTCTGGTATATATACAGGGGAGGGGGCATGGCCACCTGCGTACCCCAAGTTTTTGCTACATTTTGTGCTACACTTTAGGTGTTTTAGGCGGTTCTATCACCGCTGTAAGCCAGAGAATACGGCAGTAAAAAAGTGACGGAAGATCCTGCCTCTTCCGCCAAACTCTCTTTCAATAAGATTCAGCAAAAACCAATGAGCCTATTACTCCAACCATACCCAAAAGCTGAATCAAGGCATTAATGTCTATTCTATTCATTTTTATCATTTCCTCAGATTGATTGCGTCCGCGTGACTTTTTCCAAATTAGCTTTTAAGTATGGGGTTGGCAACTGTAATTATTAAGGCAGGGCAAATACCCCCCACTTGTTCCATCTCGGACTATTACATACTATTCTGGACGAACGGATAGGTATTTTTGAGACTTATGACGATCAACTGGAATAATTTTCTATCCGCAAAGGCTTTATGGCAAAACTAAGCGTTGAAAGAACTGTGCGGAAAGCCATATCCCACGAGCGAAATGGTCAAATGGATGAGGCGCGTAAATGTTATGACTCTATATTAGAGCTTTTTCCAGGCAACATCAGGGCTAAGCAAGGCCTTGCTAAACTATCCCAACCAAAGCCAGGCACTTTAGCCGGAAAAAATCCATCAGATGAAACCCTTAATCAACTCATAGCCTTATATAATAAGGGTCAAATTACGACAGTTACTCAAGAATGCGATCGGTTAACAAAGGAGTTCCCGCAATCATTTCTGCTTTGGAACCTGCTAGGCGCAGCGTTCAAAGCACAGGGCAAACTCGAGGAAGCTATCGCCGCTTATAACAAAGCACTGCTAATCAAGCCTGATTCTGCCGAAGCCCATTACAATATGGGCAATGCCCTAAGAGGCCAGGGCAAACCCGAGGAGGGTATCGCTGCTTACAACAAAGCGCTCCTAATCAAGCCTGATTATGCCGAAGCCCATAACAATATGGGCAATGCCCTAAAAGATCAGGGCAAACTCGACGAGGGGTATCGCCGCTTATAACAAAGCACTCCTAATCAAGCCTGATTATGCCGAAGCCCATTACAATATGGGCGTAGCCCTAACAGATCAGGGCAAACCCGAGGAGGCTATCGCTGCTTATAACAAAGCGCTCCTAATCGAGCCTGATTATGCCGAAGCTCATAACAATATGGGCAATGCCCTAAGAGATCAGGGCAAACTCGAGGAGGCTGTAGACAGCTACGAACATGCTATAAAGATCACGTCCAACTTTGCTGTTGCGGAATCAAACCTAGTCGCATGTTTGACTTCTTATAACCCGCAAAAAGTAGTTTCGCATCCGATAGCTAAGGTTAATCAAGAAATTAAAAAAATCGGTATGCAAGTTGCTGACAAAAAAAATCATTTCTAATGACCAAGTAATTGAACTCTTTTCTAAATTTTCGAATGTAATCAAAAACTATAACTTAGACATTGAAACTAAACTATCCCAAATTTACCGCAGAAATTCAGTGGACCTTAATTGTAGACGGCACATGGTAATCTTTGATCAACATAATGTAATCCCCCAAGTTTTGTTTTGGTTGTTACAAGGTGCAAGTTGAACCAAAGACTATACTGGAATTAATAAAACTCTTTATAGTATTTGACCAGTTAAACCTGGAAGAAAATAACACACGAAAATGTATGATTGAATTGAGGCCAGAGATTTCCGGGTTTTATAAAGGACTTATTTATTGTTCGAGTCTAGATCAAGCTAATAAAGTTAAAGAAATTATTGATGTTTGCCATTAAAGAACATATTGGTTCAGGTTTATCGTCCAAGATAAAAAGAGGTTGTTCAGAATACCCAATCTCATTTCCTGATTATCAAGAAATCAATAATTCTGGCCCTCAATTGATGAATTATAATAAAGCCTGGAAAACCATCGAAGAAAATCATGATAGAAAAAACCCTATAAAGGCCAAAAATAATTTAAGACCAAGTCTTTCAGGTTCAAACTTGGAGGACGTCCTTATAATTCGAAAATGGATTGATTATGCTAGAGGTATTGGCGATCCAAATACCTATTTATTAGGCGGAAAACGTGGTTCAGTACCCTGATGTTTATAATCAGGCACGGGAGCGCTTGGATAAATATCAATTTATTTGTTAAGTGCTTGTATTTCTTATTATTTACTGTTGCCATACCGTAGATGCCTCAGTGGTAGCGTGCCTCCAGAACTTGGCAATCTTACTAATTTAACTTATCTCAGCCTAGGCGGGAATTCCTTCAGCGGCATTATTCCTTCTGAACTGGGTAACCTAAAAAGATTAACTTACCTTAATCTTAATGAAAATCGCCTAGCTGGTCCTCTGCCCCAGTGGTTATCTGAGATGGGTAAACGTTTCGCTAATACCAATTTTTTAGTCACTGATGCTGTCTTCCCCTCAACCTATAACGGAGTGACGCCTGATCCATCTTTTGAGGTGGCGTTAGAGGGTCGAACGAACGCACCTAATAATATTGGAGAGTTTAGTGCTAGTAATTCGACAATCTATACCTGCCTCCGGGTTTATACAGATGGTCTGCCAAGATCAGTAGGGGGGTATTGGCGAGTTTGATATTGCTCTAAAATATTTTCACTCGATGAGAGGACTGTTCAACTAACCGCGTTCCGGGAATTTAAAGGAGGGGTCAATGGAAATGTTGAATTCGCTGATTGCAATGGTAAATTTGAAACTAAGACTGGGATATACACGGACATCATCCAAACCGGGACGAGTGTTCTTGGAACTACATGGAGCTTAATTGATCCTGCCAATCTGATTCTAAAGCTAGATGACTATAAAAGGAGTTAACTGCTGACTAGCAGACTCACCACCGCCCCCCCACTTGCTCTATTTGGTTCCATCCCGGACTATTACATACTATTCTGGACGAACGGTTAGGTATATTTGAGGCTTATGACGATCAACTGGAATAATTTTCTATCCGCAAAGGCTTTATGGCAAAACTAAGCGTTGAAAGAACTGTGCGGAAAGCCATATCCCACGAGCGAAATGGTCAAATGGATGAGGCGCGTAAATGTTATGACTCTATATTAGAGCTTTTTCCAGGCAACATCAGGGCTAAGCAAGGCCTTGCTAAACTATCCCAACCAAAGCCAGGCACTTTAGCCGGAAAAAATCCATCAGATGAAACCCTTAATCAACTCATAGCCTTATATAATAAGGGTCAAATTACGACAGTTACTCAAGAATGCGATCGGTTAACAAAGGAGTTCCCGCAATCATTTCTGCTTTGGAACCTGCTAGGCGCAGCGTTCAAAGCACAGGGCAAACTCGAGGAAGCTATCGCCGCTTATAACAAAGCACTCCTAATCAAGCCTGATTCTGCCGAAGCCCATTACAATATGGGCAATGCCCTAAGAGGCCAGGGCAAACCCGAGGAGGGTATCGCTGCTTACAACAAAGCGCTCCTAATCAAGCCTGATTATGCCGAAGCCCATAACAATATGGGCGAATGCCCTAACAGATCAGGGCAAACCCGAGGAGGGTATCGCCGCTTACAACAAAGCACTCCTAATCAAGCCTGATTATGCCGAAGCCCATAACAATATGGGCGTATGCCCTAAGAGGCCAGGGCAAACCCGAGGAGGCTATCGCCGCTTATAACAAAGCGCTCCTAATCGAGCCTGATTATGCCGAAGCCCATAACAATATGGGCAATGCCCTAAGAGGCCAGGGCAAACCCGAGGAGGGTATCGCTGCTTACAACAAAGCACTCCTAATCAAGCCTGATTATGCCGAAGCCCATTACAATATGGGCAATGCCCTAAGAGGCCAGGGCAAACCCGAGGAGGCTATCGCTGCTTACAACAAAGCGCTCCTAATCAAGCCTGATTTGGCTGAAGCCCATAACAATATGGGCTATGCCCTAAGAGGCCAGGGCAAACCCGAGGAGGCTATCGCTGCTTACAACAAAGCGCTCCTAATCAAGCCTGATTTGGCTGAAGCCCATAACAATATGGGCTATGCCCTAACAGATCAGGGCAAACCCGAGGAGGCTATCGCTGCTTATAACAAAGCGCTCCTAATCAAGCCTGATTTGGCTGAAGCCCATAACAATATGGGCTATGCCCTAACAGATCAGGGCAAACCCGAGGAGGCTATCGCTGCTTATAACAAAGCGCTCCTAATCAAGCCTGATTTGGCTGAAGCCCATAACAATATGGGCAATGCCCTAAGAGATCAGGGCAAACCCGAGGAGGCTATCGCTGCTTATAACGAAGCACTCCTAATCAAGCCTGATTTGGCTGAAGCTCATCATAATCTGAGTGCTCTAAAGAAATACACATATTCTGATCCACAGATAGTTCAAATGGAGAAACTTTACGCTGGCACTAATATTAGTGATGAGAATCACTGTCAACTTTGTTTTGCATTAGCCAAGCCCTCTGAGGACCTAGGAAACTTAGAGGAGGCTTTCCGATATCTTAAAGAAGGGAATGCTCTTCGTAAAAAAATTCTAAATTACGACATAGTTCAAGATGAAGAAATATTTTCTAGGATAAAAGAAACTGCTAATTCTTTTAGAAATTTCTCTTTCGATGCCCCTGGAGACGAAAATATTCCTACCCCAATTTTGATTTTGGGAATGCCTAGATCGGGCACAACATTGGTTGAGCAAATTATATCCAATCATTCCAAAGTGACAGCTGCTGGTGAATTAAGCTTCTTAAAAATGTTTGGCTCATCGTTAGCTGAGGGGAAGGTTGAAGTAAGTGGGGATAAGCTTAGAACGGCAAGAAATCAGTATCTAAATGAAATAAAAAAACTGTCAGTAGGCCGGCCTTTTGTAACTGATAAGATGCCGATCAACTTCTTCTATATAGGCCTAATCTGTAGTGCTCTCCCAGAGGCTAAAATTATTCACGTCAAAAGAAATCCTGCGGCAACGTGCTGGTCAAATTATAAGCAGCACTTCGCAGTAAAAGGAACGGGTTACAGCTATGATCTGTTAGATGTGGTTCATTATTTCCAGATGTATGAGGAATTAATGCTTTTTTGGGATGAGCATTATCCCGGGAAAATTTATCACCTAGATTATGAGCAACTTACTACTGAACAAGAGCCTGAAACTAAGAAACTAATCCAATATCTGGGGATAGACTGGGAAGATGCCTGCCTATTCCCAGAAGAAAACAAGCGCTACGTGAAGACAGCATCAAACCTGCAGGTTCGGAAAAAGGTCTATAAGGGCAGTTCCGAGGGAGTGGAAGAAGTTTGAAAAATATCTTGATAGAGCATTTGACGGGCTGCCAAATTAGTGTGTCATCTACCCATGATCTTCGATCTAATCGATGGAGATAATCTGATTCTAAAGCTAAGTAGTTATCAGGAACTAACTGCTGACTAGCTACAGGCACGATTGAACCCACTGATTTGCAATTTTTTTTCAAAATCGACTTTAGTAAATCTAGGTTGGTACTATAACAATTAAGAGAGGCTAATAGCCCCCCTCGGGTTTAAGATTAGGGGGTTAGTTTAAGTTTTAGTAACACTGTAAGTAACATTGGTGGGAAGGCATAAATTATGGCCCAATTCGATCAAAAAAGTTATGGATTAATGTATGCAACTGACACTGACGAAGCCAATGCAATGATATTAACGGGTGTCTGGAATTATGAAGGAGTTGGATTCTACGGCGAAATACTAGGGTAGGTTTTGTAAAACTAATTTATTGAATAGTTCCAGAACTCCCATCCAACTACTTTCCACCCAAAGTCTCTAAAAATTGTAGAGCCTCTGGTATATATACAGAGGAGGGGGCAATGGGCTTCTGCGTACCCCAAGTTTTTGCTACATTTTGTGCTACACTTTAGGTGTTTTAGGCGGTTCTATCACCGCTGTAAGCCAGAGAATACGGCAGTAAAAAACTGACGGAAGTTCCTGCCTCTTCCGCCAAATCCTCTCTCAGTAAGATTCAAAATACGTCAAATAGCTTGTTATTTGCTGATTGATATTTTTAGGAAATTCACCTTTGGTTATAAAAAAAGAAACTCTTAAGAAATACATCCCGGAAGCAATGAGAATGCTTCTTATTTGTCAGCCTGAGAGCTCGATAGCGATTTTAACAGCCATAAGGTCTTGGTTTTAGAGTAATAATTGTTTATAGTTTATTGGTATTGTTCAGTCATGTATCGGCAGGCGAAAGGTTGCCAAAAAAAGCAGCGGCATCGATTAATCAATCGAATACTGATGCTGAAATTTACTTGTCACCTACGGTTGCTAATCGCAATCACTACAGAGTCGCGCAGACGAATATAAGCTTACCAAGATCATTTCAAATAGAGAGCATTATAAAGCCAGAGGCCATAGATATAGGTAAAAAAGCCAATTTTTTATTTTTTATCAAATACAATAATCAATTTTATATGATTGATAAAGATGGAAAGGTTGAAATATATAATGGCACAAACATTCTTGTATATGACGAAGTTATATTAAAAGCGAGGAACGAAAAGACTTTGATTAATTTTGATTTAGATGAAACTTTTGAAGGGTCTTACGAAGTGCTCGTCGGATATCAGTTGACAGACAATCTAGATAAAATCATTTTCAACAGTGAATCCGCAGCCATGGAACTGAGAGCTTATTGGTCTTCAGAAGACTCCAAAATATGGAAAGGAAGTGAATTAGAAGGAAGAAATACTCTTTGCCAAAGAGGGGCTATACGATGGGAATGGCCCAGTGATTAATTTTGATATTAATCTAGATTCGCTCAATGATTTTTTTTATGCCAATATCTTGCTATCAAGCGGATCGTAATCCAAATACTCTCCACAATGTTAAGGTTCAATCTTCTTGGAAAATGTTTTGTTCAAAAACTAACGATCATCACTACGACTGCACAAGGGATCTGTTTGGCTCTGAATTTATTGACACTACCCTCGATGATACTGGTGGAGGCAATCCGTATACGCATGTGATGGATAAACCAAGAGATCTAAATGGCGATGGCTTTCCTGAATTTTGGTATGCGATGAATAGAGATGATGGAAAGCCAGGATCTATTGATTACGAAGATGACGAATTATTGGAGTCACTTTGCGGCAAACCGGAAGCCTGGGAAGTCTGGCAGGGTAGAATTAATAACGACTGTACCCGCCTTTCGCTACATTCGATACTTTTGAGCGATTCCGATGGTAGCTATGAAGTTGTTCCTCTTAATGTTTGGGGGGAGAACTGTTTCGCACAATATGCATGTATTGCCTAATGCGATAGGTGGCTATGATTTTGTGATATGGGGTTCACCCGGCATTCGAGCAGCGAGGTTAATAGACAAAAAGTTTATCGATGTCACTCTGGAATATAATAACTATGTTAACGGGAAAACTATTGAGTCTGTTCCATACTATAATCGGGTAATTGATCATGAAGACAAGACTTTCCTGATTACGCCTCAGGTGCGCCAAGAATTTATAGACTCTCCTAACAAAATAGAATATAGCTCTAATGGTAAATTGATTAATGGCTTTACTTTATGGGAGTTTAGAGCTGGAGATGGGTTCTATTTGAGTGACTACTATACGCCTACTGAAAGCGAGAATGTGACCCTAAAATATCGTGAAGATGGGCAAGTTACTGAAGAGCAAGCAGTAATTATCAAGGGGGGCATAGTTTTTAAACCTAATTGGTTTTTTTCGCAATTCGAAAAACTATCTCCAGAAGAAGACTCAACACTGATAATGTTCCAAGAGTCCGATGGTGGAACTACTTTTGGCGATCAATTTAAAAGTACTCCTGATACATCTAAGACTTATACCTATTACCCGTTCTCTGAAAATATACCAGGTCACAGTCAAGCGGAAGACCCATACTTAGTTACTAATCAATTGAATGCAGTCGAAGGGTTTTATATAAAAGACGGAAAACTTATAGCGCGAGAAAAGTCCGTAGTAGAAGGCGATTACGTTTTCAATTTAGTACGAATGGACTTTGTTGATTTAAATAATGATGGTTTTCTGGATATGCTAGGTGAAGCTGGAGGTACTTCCTACGGGAGTGTCTATATTAATGATGGAAATGGCACGCTACAGAAACTCAATACCGACGCAATCTGGCCCTTCGAGTTAAATGCAGGAGGGAATGAAGTCAACATCTATAGTGGACGCTTTTTTTCAGCCAAACTCCTCTAAAGATACTTTAGATCTAATTTACTACAGCAGAGGGTGGCAGTTTAGACCAAACTATTATAGTAGCGACCGACCTTTTGTCGCCGGTGACATTGGAATACTAAAAGGTCGCTATCCAATTGATAGTTTGCCATTAAAGTCTGTCGATGAAATTCAGTCTGATGTAGGGTTGTGCGTTACTAACCGGGTATTGAGGGGTAGTTGTTATTTCTTTTAGACTCCTAATCACTTCTTTGTATGTTTGCCAAATTTAGCTTTCTTCTGCCTTGTATAATTGGCTCTCAGCACAATCTGCGGCCTCCCTTATCTCTGCATCTATTGCTATGCCTTCGGGGATAGATTCGATCGCTGTTAAATATGCCGCCCAGGACTCCAAGGATGGGAAAAAGTCAACAAACTGAAATTTCCCAGGGGTCATATCGCCGACAACACTTGTAATGATATGACTGGTAATATTGCCGCCATCAACATTTTCATTTGCAAACTCGACCCATTTAGAATTGGCGACACGCACATCATCTATAGTTTTTCCATCGTTTAGCATGCAGCTATTCACCGCGCGATACCCGGAATCAGCAATAGAGATTGACCATATTCCAATCGTGGCGAAAAAGATCATAATTTTCGTTGAGAGTGATTTCATATCAGATCCTTAAGGGTTATTTTGTGTTTAAGGTGCAGAACATACGTGAGTATTACGTATAGGTTAAATGCCGACAACTCATAAGATGATTATTTGTAGTAATTTAAACTTAAATACGCTGATAAATAATTATGAGGCAAATCTTCTAGCTATTCGCTAAATCTTCCTTTGACTTGCGGCAATCATTCATCGAGCTACGACTAGACAGGGTTAGTTGTGCTGCATTCGGAAGCGATAAAGGCGCTGGCTGAGGATTAATCGCCATCTAAGTAACCATCGTCATTTTGCTGGATTCGTTGATGCATATTGAAGGAAATTTAGACATCTATGTAAGCTCTGTTTTCGAAATGAAGATTCTTCCAACTAGATTTTACAGTGAGTCTGAAAAAGTGACATATCCATTCTTCCAGTAACGGTGAAGTATTTCCCGTAGTGACTCAAAAGATAATTCTTTATCAATTCCATGTTTAAGAAAGAGCTGATTAGATTTACGTTGAATATCTAGAATTTTGCAACCTAGGTTATCCCAAACTACTCTTTCTATAACATCTAGCTTAATCTTCAGCTTGTTAAACCCTATGACTCCTCCGTAATTAGAAGCGATATCAGGCTGCTCAATATCAGTTAAGCGGTGTGCGTGTGCATACGTTGTGGGCAAAACATCAAGAATGTTGAAAAAGCGGTGCTCATATTTCTTTTGTTTTCTTAAGGTAAACGTAAATTTCCCGCTATTAGGTGACATTTTCTGAGTGAAATCAGCTAATTGCCATGGGTCAAGAGCATTAAAGCTCTGAATCAATCCTCCAGTTTCAGGAAAATTAAATAATGACCGGTAATACCAAGCGTTATCCTCCCAACATTGAAAGTATGCACCTGCGTTTTCAATTAATTCCTTTAGTTCGAAAATATCATAAGCCTTATCTCTCGCATTAAAGAAGGTATCTACAAACCCTGCATCAAATGATAGATCTTTGGTACCAAAAGTATTAGTTATGGCTTTAATATAGTTATGGGCGTAGTGATCTGCGGGAAATAATTCAATTAACCTTTTGGCCGTTTCGATGCCCTTTTTATCAGGCTTTAAATCTAAGTACCTAAAGGCATCCTGCAAATAATAGATGCCTATCCGAAGATAAGAGGCATAAACCATAATGCATAGTGCGCCATCATTTTTCGATGTCTGTAGTAACTTAGAAAGGCTTGCTTGAGGGTCTCTAGTGTGGTGAATGACCCCGGTTGAAATAACATAATCGAATTCGTTGTCATGCGTTAAATCGACTATATCTTTTTTTTCTATTTCCAAGTTATTGATATTATGAACTTTGATCATATCAGCTACATGGCGCAATGATTCCTCACTAACATCGATGGCATAATGCTGCGAATTAGGGAACATTAAAGCGTGATAGATTGCTTGATTAGTGCCGCAGCCGGCTATTAAAACATTCAAATCATCTTTATAGGGTTTCTCGGGGAACAGCATGTTCCAGATTAAATCAGGGGAAGATCCTTGTTTGTACCCCAATTGAATTCTGTTTGGCATATCAGAAATGGGCGCTGGATAAGGATGCTGCGTGTATTGAGACTCTATGCCGTCTCGTATCATTTGAATTAGTCAAAAGTAAAACCTATTATTTAAATAAATTTAAGTTTGCTTACCTAGAGTTTAGCGGTAGTTTATGCGTTCGCTAAATGTTTGCATTGAAAAAATCTTTTGTATTTTTCTGGTAACAACCCGTACTTTGGCTCTTACTAAATTGCCTGTCGTGACGACAGAAATGTGCGACTTAGCTCGGAATTATATCATCGGTAGTAATTAAGGTTGCTCATAAATTAACCCCCTTTAATCGTTGCATACTGCGTGAAATCTCTAAAATCAATTCCCAAACGACACTGATTTCCGCCCAAAATCATTCAATATGTCCTATAGCTTTGCCGCCAATCCACCAGCGATTATTTTAAACATGCTTCAGGAAAGATTTTGCAACGCCAATGCCACTGCAAGCTTAAGAAAAGGGTTAAATCGACAAACCAAACTCTGGCCGATAGTAGAACGAAAGCAACACTAGCATGCAGCCACTAATGGGGATAGGAAGATAAGCACGATCAATATTGTTCATTTGATTACTTGATTCTCAGAGTGATTAATGGGAAAAAGCTAAGAAACAATCAAATATAATTCGATTTCGGTGCAGGGAAGGGTTTCTGTGCTGCGGAGCAAGTGATGAAAAATAATATAGGACTCCTTTTAAGCAAGCGAGCATTAATCAATCCTGATCGTGAAGCCTTTGTAGATTCAAAATCAGGCTTAAGACTCACTTTTGAGCAACTCAATAGTCGCTGTAATAGCTTGGCGAATGCTTTGGTCAAGCTTGGTATTGAACCTGGGGATCGAGTCGCTTTGGCTTTGATGAATAGTGTTGAGTTTCTTGAAGCCTATTTCGCGGTGGCCAAAATTGGAGGTATCGTGGTGCCACTTAACTGGCGTCTTGTTTCTGACGAACTCGAATTCATATTAAAAGATAGTGGTTCAGAAACGCTTATATTTGGTGAAGAGTTTGTTGGCATGATTGCAGATCTCCATAGTCGGGGGGACAAAACTGATGTGAAAAATTGGCTGCAGGTATCTGCTGACAACAACAATAGTAACTTTGCAAAAGATTATGAAGGATTTAGAAATCAAGAAAGCAACACTGAACCTGAAATTAGAGCCAAAGAAGACGATTTGCTCTACATCATGTATACGTCTGGTACTACAGGTCTACCGAAAGGAGTTGTTCATTCTCATAACACGTCGATTTGGGCTTTAATAACTTTTATAGCATCAACCGACCTGCGAGGTGGCGATCGTTATCTTGTCGCGTTACCTCTGTTTCATGTGGGCTCACTTATACCAGCTACTCTCAATATTTATTGGGGGGTGACCAGTGTAATTATGCGAGAGTTTGATCCGGTTCGAGCCTGGGATTTAATTCAGGAAGAGAAAATAACCTGCTCTCTGCTGGTTCCAGCTATGCTCAATTTCATGTCTCAAGTACCAGATATCACTCACTATGATTATTCAAGCCTCCGGTGGATCCAAAGTGGCGCTGCTCCCTTGCCAGTAAATATAATTCAAAAGTACGCAGATCTGGATATCGGGATACATCAGATCTATGGTTTGACTGAGTGTTGCGGTCCAGCCTGCGTGATCTCTGCCGAAAATGCTTTAAAAAAAATTGGCTCAACAGGTAGGCCATTTTTTCACACTGAGGGAAAAGTAGTTGATGATAACGGAGTAACCTGCTTGCCGGGAGAGCAAGGTGAAGTTTGGCTTAAGGGGAAACATATCATGTTGGAATATTGGAACCGACCAGACGCAACCGCCGAAACGATCACAGCTGATGGGTGGCTGAGAACTGGTGATGTGGCAGCAATAGATGAGGAAGGCTTCATTTATATTCAGGATCGAATTAAAGATATGATTATTTCTGGTGGTGAAAATGTTTACCCTGCTGAAATCGAGAATGTAATTTTGGCGCTCGCTGGCGTAACTGAGGTTGCTGTGATCGGCCAACCTAGTGAGAAATGGGGCGAATCGCCTTTTGCTATTGTGGTTAAAAATGACAATGCGCTGGCTGAGAGAGATGTTCTAGATCATTGTGATGGAAAGCTAGCGCGATTCAAGCTCCCTAAAGGTGCGGCGTTTATTGATGTGATACCGCGGAATGCGAATGGGAAAGTCTTAAAGCGCGAGTTACGGCTCCAGTTTCCTGGGCCGGCAGATTAGCAATCGTAAGGTTCTTAGTCGTAAACCTGCTGCAAAATAAAGTACTTATTGAAAAGCTGTTATAAGCTGGAGAGCTTATTAACTGGTAAATTTGTGGCCCCCGCTAGGGCTTCAATTTATGAATTAAAAAACAAACTAAAGCGACTTAACGGGTCATAACAATCCCTTCATATGTGCGATATCAAGAAAATTGGTCTAAAACCATCCATCATCTGAAGTAAGAAGAAAGCTAAAATTGGGGTAAAATTTGCTTTTTATCGCTTCTTCAACTTGATAAGGTTGCGCCTTTGATTTTTGTAGTTGGGGCAAGTAATACATGGCGCAAATTATCTTTATTGAGCACGATGGGACAGAGCATTCTGTCGATGCGAAGCTTGGCAGCTCATTAATGTTGGCAGCAGTATCCAATGGAGTTCCAGGAATCGATGCAGACTGTGGAGGATCTTGTTCCTGTGCAACCTGCCATGTATTCGTTCACTCCGAATGGCAGGATAGAGTCGGTGAAATGAATCTTACGGAAGAGGCGATGTTAAGTCTTAGTCCTGATAAAAAAGAGAATTCTCGTTTGTCTTGTCAAATACAAGTCACAGAAGAGCTTGATGGACTCATCGTGGAAACACCAGAATTTCAGTTTTAGAATTGCTTAGCATTTGTTGAGTTCAGCAATGGGGAGATCAACAATGAGTGAAGTTATTGCTCAGGAACACAAACAAAGTAAGTGGAGCATGGTGGGGAAGGATCCTTATTCTATGCCGATCGAAGAAATCGATTTGTCTCACCCTGGTATCTGGCAAGCTAACCAATTTCTTCCTTTCTTGGAGCGGTTGCGGAAAGAGGATCCTGTGCATTTTTGTAAAGAATCGGCTGTAGGGCCTTATTGGTCTGTCATGAAATATAAAGACATCATGGAAGTGGATACTACTCCTGATATCTATTCCTCTGAGCCAACTATTGGTATCGTAGATACCTTTGAAGAGTTTACTCTGCCTTCATTTATTGCGATGGACAGACCGAAGCATGATGAGCAGAGGCGGATAGCTCAGCCAGTAGTGGCTCCAGCAAACCTAAAAAATCTGGAAGAACTTATTCGTAAAAGAGTATGTCAAATATTGGATAACTTGCCACTCGAAAAGGAATTTGATTGGGTAAAAAATGTATCTGTAGAATTAACAACACAAATGTTAGCTACGTTATTCGATTTCCCATTCAAAGATAGGCATAAGCTAACCTACTGGTCTGATATGGCTACTGCAATTCCAGGTGGTGGTTTAGCAAAATCTCAAGCGGAGAGGTGGGAAGCTATTGAAGAATGTCTGGCTTATTTCACTCGGCTTTGGAATAAGCGCATAAAAGAGGAGCCTGGTTTTGATTTGGTCTCTATGCTTGCTCATGGTGAGGCGACGAGGCAGATGCCACCGGAAGAATATTTGGGCAATATTATTCTACTGATAGTGGGCGGCAATGATACAACTCGCAATTCTATTACGGGCGGTGTTGTGGCTTTAAATGAATTTCCAGAGCAGTATGAAAAACTTCGCGCAAATCATGAGCATATTCCAAACATGGTCTCAGAAATAATTCGTTGGCAAACGCCACTAGCTTATATGCGCAGAACAGCTACTAAAGATACTGAGTTGCGTGGCAAAGAGATCAAGGCGGGCGACAAAGTCGTCATGTGGTATGTGTCTGGGAATCGAGATGAAGAGACTATAGTACGAGCCGATGAATTCATTATCGATCGCCCCAATGCTAGAAAACATCTATCTTTTGGCTTTGGTATTCATCGCTGCATGGGCAATAGATTAGCGGAAATGCAACTGCGCATTCTTTGGGAAGAGGTAATGAACCGATTTCACGCTGTCGAAGTCGTTGGTGCGCCGGAACGAGTCTATTCAAGCTTCATAAAAGGCTATACTCGATTGCCAGTCAAACTGCATTCGTTGTAGTAAAAAATTTCTATTTATGAGGCAGCGCAATACCTGGAAGAATTAATTTGGTGATCTTTCTCTAGCCAGAGATATAAGTAGTAGGCATATAATACAATAGCGATTATCAGTTCATGCAAGTTAATAACATCAAAATGGCTGATCAATTGAAGTTCACCAGATAGTCGGCTAAGCACCAAAAATATTTTCTTTGTCAGTGCGCAGAAATCTAGCATTACCATCACGTCGCGTGAAGCCAACTCGATCGAAATATTCGAGTATCTCAATACATAGATTTCTTCCTATCCCTGAGGCATCGCGAAATTGTATTACAGAGAAGCTCTCATTATTAGACTGATCATCCACTAACTGTTCTGTGAATCCGGCTAATGTCATAATAGTTTCAGGCAAATAGTATCGATTGTCAGCAACACGAATCAGGCTGCCAACCTTGGTAGTCTGATTTAATATTTTTTCTAGAGGTTTTAGAGGAATGCCAGTGAGCTCTACTAATTCTCTCGTGCGAGGGGAGACATTCCCAGCCTTGATAAGTAGTGGTCTTATCTTCGCCAAAAACTCTTCTTCCTCTTTGCTCAGAGAGGTTTGATGATCTGGAATATGTAGCAATGTGCCTGTCCGCATTACGGACTTACTATCGACTAGGCGCTGTAACAGTGCATGAAACAAAAAATGTGATCCTGAAAAAATTATGGCTCTGCTAAGAATGGGCTCGCTAATACCTTGCTGTGATGGATTGGATTTATGAAATTCTTTTATTTTGCTGAGAATTTGATTTGCGTATTTATCGAAGAAATTTTTATGAAGTAAAATATTCTCCTCTTTAGTTTTGAGCTTTAATTGGGTTAGTTCGAGATTGCGATTTTGAAGATCATTAATTATTGCATCGAGTTTAGCTCTTTTTAAATTTCTATTAATTGAAAATTGTTCAAGGTTTACTCCTTCAGGAGATAGCTCAACTAAAGATTGAAGTGCTAATTCATTATCGTTCTGCAATACGTTCAGTAGCTTTAATCGATGCTCGCTACTTCTTCTTCTGCGAGGAACAAAGGTGTCTATAACCATGCCTCCGCCTAGGGTGTGTTGCGAAGCAGGGTCTCTGATGATAAATCGATCCCCATAGTGAGCGATCACAGGGTCAGAGGATTTTACTTGAACTAACAGGTCTTCTTTTGAACCTAGATAGCGCAATGTGGCGATGTGATGTGAGGCACCCAAAAACAAGTGATATTCAGCGCTAGGCCTGAGAGTGTTAGTTGGGTCTAAGACCTTAATGCTCGCATCGAAGCGAGTAATTGGGTGATGGATCCTAGGCTCGATTAACCAATCGCCGCGTTTTACATAGTCGAGTTTAGTATCGATGTGTATCGCGGCCCTTTCTCCTGTGTTTATGCATTCGATTGAGTTTGTGTCCAAGCGCATCGCTCGGATTCGTGCCGCAGCACCATTATTTGACGTTATTAATTGAGCATTGCTTTCGGCATAGCCAGCACGGGCAATACCTGTAACTAAAGTTCCAATTCCTTTTACAGTAAATGTCCGATCGATTAGGAAGCGAAAGCTCTTATTATCGTTACTGGAGTCTTTTCCAGAGTGATTGATTACCACACTTTTTAGATGCTCCTTTAATGTATCGATACCGGTGCCGGTTGTGTTTGCAAGTGGGAAAATGGGCGCATTTGTAAAACTTGAGTCTTTAAGTAGAACGCCTAATTCTTTTTGAACCTCTTCGACACGGTTTTCATCAACCCGATCGGTTTTAGTAAGAGCAATTGCCCCTTGCTGAATCCCTAATAACTCTATAATGGAGAGATGTTCTTTTGTTTGGGGCATGACACCATCATCAGCAGCTATTACTAAAAGAGCAAAATCAACGGCACTAACACCAGCGAGCATATTATTAATAAAATCAATATGCCCTGGAACATCAACAAACCCAAGAGTATATTTTTGGGAGCCATCGTCGGCAGCGCCTTCGAAATGGTGATAGGCATAACCAAGATTGATAGTCAGACCTCTTTGTTTTTCTTCATTAAGAGTGTCTGTGTCAACACCAGTTAGGCGCTTGACTAATGAAGATTTACCATGATCGACATGACCGGCGGTAGCAATGATGAGAGTTTTTGATTGCATGAAAGAACTCGTTGGCTTACTTCAGCTATGGCAACGATTAGTTTTAGAATTATTCGAAACTAGTATGAGACATAATTAGAGTTTTTCTAACAATGCGAGAGCGCTATGTATCTAATGCCCTTCCAGTATTAGGGCGTTGAGCTGCGATTGTATTTGAAAATAAAGTACACCATTATTGCAACAATCGCTGCAGCAATAATAAATCCTGGATTAAAAATACCATCGCTAATATTTACGATACCGTAGCCCAGAGAACCGGTAATGAGTGCGTAGTAACAGAAAGGTAGCAAGGTTTTTCTAATTACGGCGCCTTCTTTTCCGATAAGCCCAGCAACAGCTGAAGCGGCAACTACATTATGGACACAAATAATATTTCCTGATGCGCCTCCAACTGCTTGAAGAGCCACTATCCAGGTGGGGTCCGCAAGAATTCTTTCTCCAACACCAAATTGGAATAACGAAAACATCATGTTGCTGACAGTGTTACTTCCAGCTACAAAGGCGCCAAGTCCGCCTATAAAAGTAGAGAAGAAAGGCCACGCGGAACCAGCGATATTTGCTACGCCTTCTGCTAAAGCAATCGGCATCTGCTCATAACCCGCGGCTCCGCCACTGGAATTAATGAATACTTGTACCATAGGCACGGTAAATACGAGTGCTGTGGAAGCCGGAACCAAAGTTTTTAATGAATTCCCAAAAGCGATTTTATACTCAGAACCTCTGATTCCATGAAGTATTATGGTAATCAGTGAAACAATGATAAATATAGTCCCGGGAGACCACAGGGGTTGAAAGGAGGCACTTATATCGCTGCCAAGAATTTGTGGCCAAGTCCAAGTAATCAATGGATTATCGCTGCGCAGGAATGCTTCCATATTGACCGCACGGAGACGAGTTAATACTAATAAGCCTGCTACAAAAAAATAGGGAGACCAGGCTCGCATTAAGCTCATTGTGGGTTTTGCATCAATAGCAATGTCTGCGGTTTGTAGGGAGCCAGTCCATTCTTCATCCCAATTTTTCTTATCGTCGAAATCCCAAGGCTCTCCTTTTGGCATGAGGAAACCGGCTTTAGCCGCAGTTACTACAATTGCTAGGCCGATCATACCGCCAAACATGGAAGGAAATTCTGGTCCTAGAAAAGTAGCGACGAGTAGATAAGGAATCGTCATAGAGAATGCAGCAAAGATGGCAAACTTCCATACTTTGAAGCCGTCTTCAAATGAGCGTTTGGCGCCAAAAAAGCGAGTCATAATTGCTGTAACCAGCAGCGGAATAAAGGTACCGGCAGCGGCATGAATTATAGCAACCTTGGCGCCTATAAATGCGAGGAAATCTTCCCATTCCGCATAGCCAAGTTCTTGTGCATAAGCCAGCATTTCTGGGTCTGCAGATAAACCAGTATTTACACCAACAAGAATTGGTGTGCCCATTGCTCCGAAAGAAACAGGAGTGCTTTGAATTATCATGCCGGCCACTACAGCTGCCATGGCTGGAAAGCCTAGGCCTACCATTAAGGGCACTGCGACTGCCGCTGGCGTTCCGAAACCAGCAGAACCCTCAATAAATGTGCCAAATAACCAGGCAATAATGATGACCTGAATTCGTCTATCTGGGGTAATGTCTGAAAATCCCTGTCTAATGGTGTTAATTGCCCCACTTTGCTGCAAGGTGTTTAGCAGCAATATTGCCCCAAAGATTATGTATATTAATGTGCCAGCTACAATTAGCCCGTTAATGGAAGCCGCGAGCACCTTCGACAGTGATATTTGCCATACAAACAAAGCTAGTCCGGCCGCAACTAGGTAGGCTATTGGCATAGCTCTGCTCGCAGGCCAGCGAAGCATTACCAGAAAGATTGCAACAGAAATAATGGGTAACAGAGAAAGAAGGGCGAGAATTCCAATGCTCATAATAGATATTCTTATGTTTGTTTATTGTTATTGAGCGAACCATCGGAGCTTAGCAGATGGAATTATTAAGGGCTATAGGTGCGGCTCTGCAGCGACTTTCAAATAGTCGAGCTTAGTCATTGCGGAGTTGTGCTTGCGCCGCTGCTAGACGCGCGACGGGTACCCTTGGCGGCGAGCAGCTAACATAATTTAGACCGGCTCGGTGGCAAAAATCGATTGAAGAAGGATCGCCAGCATGCTCACCACAAATTCCGAGTTTGAGTCCGGGTTTTGCCTCGCGTCCCTTCCGGGCAGCGTAGTTTACAAGTTTGCCTACACCAGTTTGATCAAGGCTAGCAAAAGGATTTTTGATATAAATTTCTTTGCGCTGATATTCGTCATAGAACAAACCCATATCGTCGCGACTTAAGCCCAGGGTTGTCTGTGTTAAATCATTCGTACCGAAACTGAAAAAATCGGCTTCCTGTGCTATCTCGTCTGCAGTAATTGCAGCACGCGGTACTTCGATCATTGTGCCAACAATATAATTAATGCGAACTTTTCTAGCTTGCATCACTTCTTTGGCAATGCGATGCACTGTACGCAGCTGATCTGCGAGCTCTTCCTTGAAGCCAACAAGCGGGATCATGATTTCCGGATTAACTTTTATGCGTTTTTTACTTTTTAGGATTTGAGCGGCGGCTTCAAAAATCGCTCGTGTTTGCATCTCTGTTATTTCTGGATACAAAATACCAAGACGACAACCACGACAACCTAGCATAGGGTTTTCTTCATGCAGTGCTTTGATCCGGTCGATGACAAAATCAAAAGGTACATCCAGTTTTTCAGCGAGCTGTCTTCTAACCACATCATCGTGAGGTAGAAATTCATGCAGAGGGGGATCGAGCAAGCGAATTGTTACGGGTCTTCCATTCATTGCTTTGAACAAGCCGACAAAATCTTTTTTCTGAAAAGGTAGTAATTTCTTTAATGCAGCCCGGCGCTGAACCTCGTCGACGGCAAGAATCATTTGGCGCATGTAGTCAATACGATCACCGTCGAAGAACATGTGCTCTGTTCGACAGAGACCTATGCCCTCTGCACCGAAGGCGACGGCCTGCTGCGCCATTGCGGGGGTGTCGGCGTTGGTTCTAATTTTGAGTTTCCGATGTTTATCAGCCCATTTCATAACGGTTTGAAATAGGCCGAAGGTATAGCTGCCGGATTGTTTTAACCCACCTTCCAGGACGCGTTTTACTTCAGAATCGGCACTTTCAATTAATCCTTGGTAGATCGCTCCTGTGGATCCATCGATAGAGATGTAATCTCCTTCTTTCAGTACTACCTTTCCTGCAGTTAAAGTGCGCTTCTCATAGTTTATGGAGACGTCACTTGCTCCGCAGATGCAGACTTTGCCCAATTGTCTGGCCACCAGTGCCGCATGCGAAGACACACCTCCGCGAGATGTAAGAATGCCTTGGGAAAGTAGCATGCCTTTTAAATCATCAGGAGAAGTTTCTGTGCGGCAAAGGACAACTTTGTTGCCTTTTCGGGTTTCTATTTCAGCAGTTGCCGCAGTAAAAGCTATTCGGCCTGTTGCTGCGCCAGGTCCTGCTGGCAAGCCGTGGCCGATGACTGCGGCAGCTTTTAATGCCTTAGGGTCAAATACGGGCACTAACAGAGAATCAATAGACTCTGCGGGTATCTTCAATAGGGCAGCCTTTTGATTCATTAATCGTTCTCGTTGCATCTCTACTGCAATTCGGATAGCAGCTAGCCCGGTACGCTTCCCGTTTCGAGTTTGAAGAATAAATAGACGCCCATTTTCTATGGTGAACTCGAAATCTTGCATATCCTTGAAATGTCGCTCAAGCTTATTTCGAACTCTCGCCAAGTCCTTAAAGCTCTTCGGCATTGTTTCAGACATCTGCTGTATAGGCGCTGGCGTGCGAACTCCGGCGACGACATCTTCACCTTGGGCGTTAATCAGATATTCACCATAGAAGACCTTCTCGCCATTGGCTGGGTCTCGGGTAAAGGCGACGCCTGTGCCGCTATCGTCACCCGGCATTACCGAAAACCATCGCTTGTATAGTTACTGCAGTGCCCCATTCGGCAGGAATTCCATACTGCTGGCGATAGAGAATTGCTCGGTCATTTTTCCATGAGCCAAATACAGCGCTGGTTGCGCCCCATAATTGCTGCATAACGTCTTGCGGAAATGCTGAACGCGTTCGTTTAGCTATGAGTGCCTTATATCGTTTGACCAGTTCCTTCAGGTTGTCAGTGCTTAAATCTGTATCTGAGGTGGTTCCGAGATTCTTCTTTAATTTATCCAGTATTTCGTGAAAAGGTTCCTGTTCTTCCTCGGTGCGTGCTTGAACACCCATAACTACGTCGCCATACATCTGAATAAATCGACGGTAGCAGTCCCAAGCAAATCTTGGGTTATTAGATGCGTCAGCTAAGCCTTCAACAGTTTCATCATTCAGGCCGAGATTAAGAATCGTATCCATCATGCCTGGCATCGAATCCCGAGCGCCAGAACGTACTGAGACTAGCAGTGGATTTTTGCGTGCGCCAAATTTTTTACCTAATTGCTTTTCGATGTTACGTACAGCCGCATTTACATCCTTTTTTAAGGCAGAGGGAAAACGCTGTTCGTGATTATAGTAATAGCCGCAAACTTCAGTACTGATAGTGAACCCCGGGGGCACTGGCAATCCTATTGAGGCCATCT
>CAXYEH010000038.1:0-149982 GCA_964275945.1 uncultured Pseudomonadales bacterium | reverse complement strand
TTTTGCCCAAAATAGCTGCATCGCAACCTCGCGGGCACCGTTTTCATCAAATTCTCGGGGGTCTACCTAGCATAGAAAGAAACGCTCAATTTTTCGGCTATAACTATTGTACCGCAGCAGATAATGGAGTGCTTGTAAATTGGACTAATTGGTCCTATATTACGCTGCTTGGGAAAATAACTAAAACTCAATAAAAGTTTAGAATTCAATTAGTTGGGGCTTTTCATGCTTAGAAAGAGCAGGAAATTACTCCTTCATTTTTACTATTACACTAGGATTGGTCATGTTTACATCTATGCTTAACTATCGGTTATTGATTACGACGCTTACTGTTTTTTTGTGCGCTTCAAATGTGCTGGCCGCTCAAGAATCACGGGTTAACACTGATCCTAATTACAATCCTGATGCGACATTGTTTAAGGGTGCCGCCAATAATATTTGGATCGAAGTTTTGTTTAAGGCGACTCCTGCGCCAGGCTCCGATAGTGTTCCAACAGATAATCTTAGAGTAGATCTCAGGCCGGACCGCGAGATGACCTTAAACGTTGAGATCTATAATCCAAACGGATCTATTCCCTTGATTGTAACTCCAGGAGGGATGGGTGATATCGAAGGTTTTGGAGCGTTCGCTAAAAACCTCGCTGCTGCATCCAGTGATCTAAAGGTCATTATTATGGACCGTCGTAACTTAGGGAGATCAGAAGTTTCTTTTGCTAATACCGAACCAATGTCGGCTGAGGAAGCAGAGGATCTGCATGTGCTGCTGCAACGATTAGATATAGAATCCGCAATATTTTATGGGATGTCCTCTGGCTCTCGTTCGAATATGATTTTAGCGGAACGATATCCGGAACAAGTAGATGCGCTTATCATTGCACCGCTCACTGGAGGGCCGATAGCAGCGCAGCGCCTCGCAGATGAATATTTTCTGAGTTATTTGAGAGATGATAGTTTGACCTCGATGGAGGCAGTTGCCCAGACGCCATTGTGGAAGGGGTACATGGAGCGGAATAGCCCAGAGCTGCAAAAGATTTTTATGGAACAAGACATAGACGACTTCTTGGGGACAATGAAGATGACTGGAGAGTACCTGGCTTCTTTTCATGCAAAAACAACGCTTGGAATGACAGATGAACAGCTAATGTCGCTTGAGGTGCCTGCCACGCTTATTCTTCACCATGGGCAAGAGATCGACTTTTTGCACCCTAAGGTAAATTCTAGAGCTGCGACTACTTTGATTCAAAACTCAACGTTTAAGATAGCCCCAAGCCTTCAAGCGATCGTGGATGAAATATTACCTTTCGTCAGAGAATACACGGCTGAGTTGTAAGAGTACTAATAAGCAAAATTAATTAGTTGGATCCCTAATCGTGGAATATGCATTGCATCCTTGCAGCAGCATAGGAGCAAGAGGATGGTCTGGCTTATTGTGAGATTTATGCAGAACAAGCCAATATAATTACAGACTATAACTTGAGCAGGTCTGCATAAATGCACGTAACACCAATCGAAGCTCCATGCGGGGCCAGAGTCACAGATCTTGATTTGCGCCACGAACTTGCTGCGGGGCTCATTGCCGATATCCGCCAGGCTTGGCTTCAGTACCATGTGCTTGTTTTTCCTGACCAAGATCTCGATGTTGATGACCTCGCTCGATTCACGCTCTACCTTGGGAACTTTGGCGAAGATCCCTTTTTTAACCCCATAAAAGAACATAACAACATTGCTGCCATAAGGCGCGATGCAGACGAAAAAACGTCAATGTTTGCAGAGAACTGGCATACAGATTGGAGCTTTCAACCCAAGCCGCCAATTGGTACTTGCCTTTACGGCATCAAAATTCCACCTAAAGGCGGAGATACCTTGTTTGCCAATCAACACAAAGCTTATGATGAATTGCCAGCGGGGCTTAAGCATCGGATTGAGAATTTGACGGCAATTCATTCGGCAGCTTCAGGTTACTCTTCCACTGGCTTGTATAGCGAGCGAAAGAAACAAAATGTTGGCCGTAGTATGGATATCGTCACTTCAGATGAAGCAAGACGCACCCATAATCATCCATTGATTCGGCCTCATACCGAAACGGGTAGAGCGGCGATTTATTCCACAGCAGGCTATATCGAAGGTTTCGAAGAACTTGAAAAGCAAGAGAGTAAAGAACTCTTGAGAAAACTATATAGCTATCAAGGATCTCCACAGTTTGTTTACCGCCATGTTTGGGAGCCAAACATGTTAGTAGTTTGGGATAATCGCAGCGTGCTTCACAAAGCAACAGGCGGGTATGAAGGTTATGATCGACTGCTTTATCGAACGACGATTTCTGAATTCGATTGATTCGGCATAGAAAATTATACTTACCTTCATGCATTCAATGTTCGATTGAGCCCTAATCGAATCTAAGAGTTAAAATAAAAAATCAAGCTTATTGAAGAGTAATCTAGAATGTACCTATAATTAAATAGATTAAAATATTTCATTAAAAGTATACAGTCAGTTATAGGTGTTCGCTTCGTCCAAGTGTCACTTTATTTAAATCTTAGTAAGTGTTTGCGCAAGTAGTTGTAAGGCGGCAACAGTGAATAGTTCCATATTTTTTTCGCGATCATTCAATTCCGTTTTAATTGTCACTGAGGCATCGATTGGACCTGATAGAGCAATCACGCTAATACCAGTAGTGTCAATATAGGGTGTGCTACCTGGCCCCGCTACTCCCAACTCGGCGATTCCCCAAGTGGTATTTAGTTTAGAGCGAGCAGCTTTTGCGAACTCAAAAGCCATTTCCTCAGTTAGGGGTTTGAGCTTTTTTACACGATTTATATCTAAGTCGAGGAATGCTCGACGTGAACTGGCGGTATAAATTATTATGCCGCCTATAAAATAACGCGAAGCGCCAGGTACTGACAGCAAGCTTGCTGCAATCAAGCCGCCAGTAGAAGATTCTGCAACTGAAATGGAGTGATTGTGCTTTGTCAGGAGATTGGCAGCACTGCTAGAATGTTCAGAGAATCGAGACATAGTAACTAACCTGTAATTAAAAGTGCTTTTAGTATAAGCGATGCTTGGCACCAGACAATGCTATGGTGCACCATTAAGTTTTGAAATACTCTTTAAGCTAAATACATTGGAGCTTTTATGGATTACTCAACAATCCTGTACGACCTTGAAGATAACGTTCTCACAATAACGTTAAATCGACCTGAAATACTCAATGCTTTTAATCGTGAGATGTTGGCCGAAATCATTGATGCTTTAGACAAAGCCGATGCCGACGATAATGTGCGTGCGATTATCGTCACAGGTACTGGTCGAGGTTTTTGTGCTGGTGCTGATTTGTCAGTCGGTGGTGATACCTTTAACGCTGACGCGCGTGATGATCGAGAGGGCGGTTTGCAACGTGATGGTGGTGGTCGTCTTACACTGCGTATTTTCGAATGCAAAAAACCGATTATTGCCGCTATCAATGGAGCAGCTGTTGGTATTGGCGCCACTATGCTATTGCCTATGGACATCAGGCTTTGCTCTACTCAGGCCAAGATTGGTTTTGTGTTTTCCCGTCGTGGCATAGTGCCAGAAGCCTGCTCCAGTTATTTTTTACCACGAGTCGTTGGCATCAGCCAGGCATTGGAATGGTGCTATAGCGGTCGAGTATTTCCTGCTGATGAAGCCCTGGCAGGCGGATTGGTGCGAAGTGTTCATGAGCCAGACGATTTGCTGGCAGCAGCACAAGTCATAGCCCGAGAAATAGCCGATAATACATCTGCAGTGTCAGTGACCTTGATTCGTCAAATGATGTGGAAAATGTTGGGATCGGACCATCCTATGGAAGCACACAAAGTTGACTCCCGTGGGATTTATTATTGCGGCAAATCAGCTGACGTAAAAGAGGGCGTTGAGTCTTTCCTCGAAAAACGACCAGCCAAATTCCCGCTTAAAGTAAGCGAGGATATGCCGGAGTTTTTTCCTTGGTGGGAAGAGCGTGAATTTTCGTAAACCTACATTTTTTTAGCTGACTTCGAGTCGAAATTGATATGGTAGATTTTGCAACAACTACAATGCCGACAAACGACGGTAGTGATGTTTTTTCCACAGTAGGGCGTCGAAAAGCGCGTAAGCTATTTGAAGCGATTGGATGGTTGTTCATTTTACTTCTAATTTTTGCGGGCCTGAGTTCTTTGTTTTCGCGTGTTGGTTTTATGGTTGATGCTTTTTCGCAAGAGATCAAAAATCCTGAAGAAATCTTTAACGCTTTTGATATTAGGTATGTCCAACACTTTTTAGTGGTGTGGAGCCATCTTATATTGGGTTTTGTCATCCTTGTCTTTGGCCCATTTCAGTTTATTCCTTGGATTCGAAATCGTTGGATTAAGTTTCACCGCTGGAACGGAAGAGTATGGTTGCTTTGTGGTGCCGTCACAGCCTTTACTGGAGCGTTCATTGGAGTGGTTTGGCCATTCACCGGGCATCAAGGTTTTGGACTCCTTCAAGCTACGATCAATGCGATAATTGGGCCTTACACATTATTTTGTTTGTACAAGGCGTACAGTTGCATTCGAGCTCGAAACATTGGTGCCCATCGGGAATGGATGATTCGAAGCTTCGCACTAATGTTAGGTGTGGCTACCCAGAGAGTGCTGATGCTTGTTCTTATTCCTCTAACAGGATTAGGCGCGGAGGTCATGTTCGCCTCATGCATGGTGCTTGGCATGCTCATCAACATCAGTGTTGGAGAACTCTGGATTAAGTTAACTCGAACGCCTGGTACTGGCAATCGCCATTGGAAAGAACTGGATAGAAAAATAGCGCTCTAAAAAAGCATTAGTAACACGGGAAAAACTATCTCCTAAAGCTCTTCATAACCCTCTGGTGGTCGACGATGCTTTGTGAATTGTTCGTAACTATAGGCTAGCTCGATAAGGGTTCCTTCGCTATAGGGCCGGCCGGCAAATTGTAACCCTACTGGTAAGTGGTCTTGCCAAAATCCCATTGGAATAGTTGCTGCAGGCAAGCCAGCATCCGGTACAAGTTGTTGATTATTATCTCCTCTGTAATCTTCTTCTCCGCGGCTTATAGAAGCAGGCGGATTAGACCAGGTTGGGTAAATAATCGCGTCTACATTCGCTGCATCCATCGAAGTTAAGGTATTTGCGAGTAGCTGGTTGCGTTTCGAATCATTTGGCCAGGTTGGGCAGGCTTCTTCCCATTCATCGGGCGCAACATCCAGCGGTGAACCGGTGTGAAATTCGAACGCCCCCCGAGTTTCATCGGCGATTTTATTTTGTTCAAGCGCTTCTCTTACATCGATGAATGGCGGATTGACCAAAGTCTCGAAATATTGTGCAATGTCATAGCGAAATCTAGGGCAGAACGGTATTGCCTGATTTAACTCCTCAAAGTCTTCAATAACGAAGGGATCAATGATTTCTGCGCCTGCTGCTTCTAGGTCTGACATAGCATTTTGAAATATGTCTAAGATTTCAGCATCGGCATCATCGTGATTAACCAAGGAGCGGAACACGCCCAATCGCTTTCCTTTCAAACCCTCCTCGTTTAAGAACTGAAGATAATCAGTTTCCCGCTTTCCAGGCACAGACAACGGATCTGCGGGGTCGTAGCCTGCTATAACATTGAAAAGTCGAGCGCCATCTTCAACATTACGCGTCATGGGGCCGGCTATATCTCGATCGAATACCAAGGGTATGACACCATCGCGACTAGTCAATCCCAGCGTGGAGCGAATCCCAAACAGAGCGAGGTGAGATGAAGGGCCGCGAATGGAATTCCCTGTATCGCTGCCCATCCCAGCTACACCAAAGCTTGCTGCGACTCCTGAAGCGGTTCCTCCAGATGAGCCCGCCGGCACGTAATTAACATCATAGGCATTTGTTGTTCGGCCATAAGAGGATGAGATTGATTGAGCGGGGCTGAAAGCCCATTCAGCCATATTAGTTTTTGCTAGCACTATTGCTCCGGCTTCACGTAGCTTGCGAACCATAAAGGCATCATCGGGTGGGATGCTGTCTTTAAGGGCGACAGATCCGCCGGTAGTGACCATATCCGCCGTGTCAAAGTTGTCCTTAATTAGCAAGGGAGCACAGAACAACTCAGGCATTGGTTGATTCGTAGCAAGTGCTTGGTCGATGGTGTCAGCCCTGACAAGCGCATTAGGGTTGATTTCGGTAATGGCATTTATGCCTCTGCTTTGATCATAGGCTTCAATTCGAGCTATGTAGCCTTCAACAATTTCCCGACAACTGACATCGCCATTTAGCAGGGCTAACTGAAGATCGTTAATGCTGGCTTCGACTAGTTGAATTGAGGAGTCATCTTCTGTCGCACAGCCTAGAAGTAAAAATATGAGACTCATCTCAAGTATCAGCTTGGTGCTTAGCGAGAATTTTTTATGGAATAAACACATTGAAAGGTAGACCTGACGCTATTAGTTGATCATTAAAAGTTTGCGTACTGCTTTACTCTGCAATCTCTACAGCAAGTTGGTCCTCTTCCACCGCATCACCCTCAGAGAAATGAACTGCTAGCACTTCTCCGGAAATGGGGGCTTCGTAGGGCACTTCCATTTTCATTACTTCAAGTATGAATAATATCTCGCCGGCTTCTACTCGCTGACCAGGTTTTGTAAGCACCTTCCAAACTGATCCGCCGGTTTCCAATTCTATCTTTATCATGTCTCAGTATCCTTTCTTGTTGCTACGGCCGAATAGAAAACCGTGCCGGCCCAAGTAATGCCGGAAGAAGTGGCTGAATACGATCTACCCAACGGCAAAGCTCTGTTCTTGTCTCACGGGGATCAATTAAATCATGAACTCCAAGAGCCTCGGCTCGTGGAAAGGGCGACTGCCGTGCCGATAACTCTTCTTCCAATTCTCGGCGACGAGCTTCTGGGTCAGGTGCTGCTGCGATTTCTCTCTGGAACGCGACCGCAACTCCTCCTTCTACTGGCAATGGGCCGCTTTCCGCTGAAGGCCAGGCAAGTACGTATCCGTTTGGTCCATAATGTGCAGCTTGTGCAACACCAAAAGAGCGCCGGATCATTATTGAAGCCCAGGGCACAGTTGTCATCGCCGCGGTGAGAACCGCAGATGTCCCGTGTCGAATGGTCGCCTCACGTTCCGCCTGGCTGCCAATCATGAAGCCGGGCTCATCCACCAAACTGGCGATGGGTAGGCTGAAAGTTTCACAAAGTTCCATGAAGCGGCGCGCCTTATGCGCTCCGTCGGCGGTCATCGAGCCGGCCAGAAATTTACAATTGTTTGCCCAGACTCCCACCGGCTGCCCATTTAACCGAGCAAGCCCGGTAATTTGGGAGCGGCCATAACCAGGACCCATTTCAAAGAAGCTCTCTTGATCAAATACGGAACGAATAATGCGCCGCATATCAAAGGCCTGCCTTCGGTCGCGCGGGATAATGTCGAGCAATGCTTCGTCGGTGCGATCAACTGGGTCATCACAATCAATCACTGGTGCTAGTTGCTCGATATTGGGAGGCATAAAAGAAAGAAAGCGTTGGATTTGAGTTAAACACTCGGTTTCATCTGCCGCGCCATTGTCTACTGTGCCATTCTTGGTGTGCACCTTCCAGCCACCAAGTTCATCCTTGGTTTTCTGTTCCCCCATTGCACGTGCCACTACTGCGGGACCAGCAGTCAATATCTGTGCGGTCGCTTTTGACATAACAGAGAAATGTGAGGCAACAAGCCGGCCGGCCGGGAGGCCCGCCACTGCGCCGAGTGCAGCGGTTGCTACAGGGACTGTTGCCATGGCTTCGGCAACCGAGCGAAAGCGAGCAGGTGCATTCACTGGGCCCGGCAGACTCGCACCACCCTTACCGCTAGTTCCGCCTACACTTCCACCCGACCCTTCATGCAGGCGCACTAGTGGCAGCTTATATTGAACGGCTAACTCTTCGGCATAGATGCTTTTGCGCAGGCCCGCAGGCGAAGGTGAACCACCCCGCATGGTAAAGTCCTCACCTCCAACTATGATTCTTCGCCCTTCAACTTGACCGAAACCGAGAACAAAGTTGGCCGGATCAAAGCTATCAAGTTCTCCGTTCTCGTCATAATTCGCTGCACCCGCAGTTGGGCCTATCTCTTCAAAACTGCCAGAGTCCAACAGTTTATCGACCCGTTCCCGAATAGTTAGTTTTCCCTTGCCATGGTGCTTAGCAATAGCATCCGTTCCACCTTGCTCAAGCGCTAGCTGCCGACGTTGGGCAATTTCATCAGTTTCTGCTTTCCAGTTCATTTGGACATCATATTTGGGAAGGGAATCAGAGTAACAATACAGTAGTTCTAGGAGATGGAACAGAAGAGCTAAAAATACAGATGGACTTTGCGTCTAGGTTCTACTCAAATTAAAAACTAGTAGACGTTTACTCTTTTCTTTCTTCGCGTTTTAGAGTGAATCTAGCTCAGATAAATATTTTTCTGCTTGATGGATAATTTGCTTTTGTAGTTCAGTGCCCATATTGTCCCAGGTAGTGTAGAGCATACGAAGACGATGATTAAATTCTAACTCTTTCCGATGCTTGTGCATAAAGTTCCAGTACAAACTATTCATAGGGCAAGCGTTTGATCCTACCTTTTCTTTAACTTGATAGTGGCAATCGTTGCAGTAGTCACTCATTTTATTGATGTAATTCCCACCTGCTGCATAAGGTTTGGTGCCGACCAGCCCGCCATCTGCAAACAATGCCATTCCGCGTGTGTTTGGTATTTCAACCCATTGAATGGCATCCAAGTATATACCCAGATACCATTGGTCTACTTCGTCTGGATCAATCCCCGTGAGCAAACAAAAATTCCCAGTCACCATGAGTCGCTGGATGTGATGTGCGTATGAGTGCTGTAACGACTGATCAATCGCTTGCTGCAGGCAGCGCATCTGAGTTTTCCCATTCCAAAAATAGTCAGGTAATTTATTTTTGGCATGAAAATGATTCTTAGTAGCGTAATCAGGCATATTTGCCCAGTACATGCCACGAATGAACTCTCTCCAACCTAAAATCTGTCGGACGAAACCCTCTATTTGAGCTATGTTGATCTCATCATTTTCGCTAAAACTGCCTAGTGCTTGCTCCATAACCTCTAAAGGTCCAAGCAGCTTAGTATTTAACGCAAACGACAAGCGAGAATGGTATAGGCTCCACCCATATTGACTATGAGCGGTTAGCGCATCTTGAAAATGTCCAAATCGGGCCAGACAATGTCGGCAAAAATAGCGTAGCAGTTTTAGTGCATCTTCGCGGGTAACAGGCCACGGCAAGGTCTTTTCTACTGTTCCAATAAATTCAACTTTATGTCTTTCTAACCGCTGCAGAATATTTGTTACCGGTGTGTTGAAAAGTAATGGCTCAGGGATTGCGTTTAGGTCTGTTTGTTTCAGTTTATTACGGTTTTCTTTGTCAAAGTTCCACTGACCGCCCAAAGGTTTTTCTTCATCCATCAAGATTGAATAACGCCTGCGAAGCTTTCGGTAGAAAGTTTCCATGCGGACAGACTTATTTTTTGGAAAACTTATCGAGATTTCATCAAACGGAAGCAAAAAATGTTCGCTGTCAAATTCACTTATGCTGACTTTAGTGAGTTTGAGGTTTCTAAATTGAGTAAGAAGTCGGAATTCATCAGGTCGTTGATAGGAAAACTCCTGAATACAATACTGTTGTCGGAGAGCATCAATTAGCTCTTGAAGCGAAGCTTGGTTTGCCGTTGCATCAAGATCAAGGTGCAAAACATTGTGACCAAGGCCTCTTAAGCGTTTTGCAAATGCCTCCATACCAGCAAAAAACGCACACAACTTTTGCACGTGATGTCGGGTATAGCTTGTTTCTTGATGCAACTCGGCGATTACATAAAGGACATCGTCGTCAACTTGTCTAAACCAGCTATGCTTTTCATTTAGCTGATCTCCCAGTATCCAGCGAATGCACCTAAATTTACCCGTCATAAGCAATTAACTTTACCCATGGTGGTTAGTACGTCGCTTTTTTAATTTTGGACTTAGAACTCTCTCCTCAATTAATGGATTCAGGGCTCGTAACTGTAGACTCTTAAACGGCCAGCCACATCTCCGCCCGAAATTGATACGGCAAGATACTGCACTCCGTTGATTGCGTAAGTCATTGGACTTCCAGTCTGCTGCGCCGGCATCGGTAAACTGCCCAGTTGTTCCCCGGTAAGCTTGTCGTAGGCGCGCAGCAGGGCTTCCTGCTCACCATCAGCGTTGGTATAACTGCCTCCGTCTCCGGCAATAACCATTGTTTTTGTAGCCAACAAACCCACGCGCCCGGCTTGCCCGGTGCGAGCGATGTCTATTCCTGCCAACGCAGGGTGATTGCGAATGTAATCCGGTGTCTCTCCGTGGACTGCATCCCAGAGTATTTCACCCTCATTCAAATCTAGCGCTACAATCTGGCCATAAGGAGGCTTGATTAAGGGCAAACCGTCCACGCGCAATGGCGGTGCATTTCGGGTTTGCAGATTTATATAATCCATGTCGGAACGATCCGGACGATTGCTCATGGACATGCGTCCCACATCAGATTTGCTAAAAATATACATGATGCCGGTTTCTGGGTCGGCTGCCCCTCCTGGCCAGTTGGCCCCGCCTGTTTGGGAAGGCATAAACAGTGTGCCAAAAGTGCCGTCGTCGGCTTCTGCTAGAGATGGAGGCAAATAGATATCGCCATAGCGGTATTGAGATAGTATCTCTTGCGCCTTGGCTTTCAGCTCAGGCGTGAAATCGATTAGCTCATCGTCGTTAAGCCCCTGGCGGGCGAAAGGTGGGGGCCTAACGGGAATCGGTTGGGTTGGTGACAGTCGTTCACCGGGTACATCGGATTCGGGTACTGGAACTTCTTCGATCTCGAATAAGGGCTCACCGGTTTCACGGTCGAACACAAAGGTAAAACCTTGTTTAACCGCTTGCACTAAAGCAGCGCTGGTTTGTCCGTTGATGACTAGGTTAAGAAGTATTGGCGCAGAGGGAATATCCCAATCCCACACGTCATGATGAGTAGTCTGAAAATGCCATTGCCGCGCACCGGTTGTAAGATCAAGTGCCACCACGCTGTTAGTAAAGAGGTTATCTCCGTGCCGATGACCACCATAGGAATCTCCGGTGGCGGTTTCGGTAGGCAGATATACCGTATTGAGTCTTGGATCGATTGTCATTTGCGCCCAGACACCGCCATAACCTGTGTAAGTCCAGGAATTATTCAGCCAGGTGTCATTGCCATATTCATTGCCTTGGGGGATGGTGTGGAATATCCAAAGCCGATTCCCAGTAAGGGCATCGTAGCCCCGAACATGGCCTTTTGGTTTCTCTCGGCTAGATGGCATTCTGCCTGCCCGAAATGCCGAACCGATAACGATGACTCCGTTAGCGACAATTGGAGCGGCATGGAGGCCTACTTCGCCCGTAATCAGGTCCAAGTCTTGGTCGAACTCTTGTTTCAAATCTACAATACCGTTAAACCCAAAATCGTCAATGCGTTCTCCATTGTTCGCATCTAGAGCAATCATTTGGTAGCCAGGTGTCACATATATGATTCGCCCTTTGTCGCTGCCATCATCCCACCATGCTAGTCCACGACCTGACAGTCGGCGAGGTGCATTTGAGGCACGCTCTCCTTCGTCAATGCGAGACACCCAGAGAATTTCTCCGGTCTGGGCGTCCAGCGCAACAACAGCGCGCCTGCTGCCGGCAGTGGTATAGATTGTTCGATTAACCATCAATGGTGTTGACTGAAAATTGAATTCTGGACTGACGCCGAAGTTACTTGTGTCGAATTCCCAGGCTAGCTCTAACTGGCTAAAGTTTTCACCATTGATTGCACCCAGCGGTGAATAACGAGTGCTGGCCAAGTCACCCCCATAGGTTTGCCATTCCTGGTCTTGGGCTAGCGCATGATCGACTACGGTGATTGAAAATAGGAAGGACGAGAACGCAATGAGAGGCGTGCTTAATTTTTTGTAGATATTGTGAGTACTAAGCATGAATTACTCTCTTTTAATTACTACATTATGACAAGAGAATTACTGCAAGATTGGTTTGTACGAACGATCATCTTCCCATAATATGTAGAAATTAATAATAATTTTCTCATAATTCATCTTTATTAATCCTCACTGAAACTAATCCTCACCGAAAGCTGTTTATAGAGAGCAGAAATTAAGAATATAAATCTTGCATAAATGTTCTACAAACTATAACAACCCTGGTTAACAATATAATAGGGGTGGGGCATGTTAAGAATCTTATTCATAATCTCAGCTTCGCTTATCTCTGCATCTACGTTGGCTATACCTGAAGTCTCAGGTATGTGGCTACTTAATGGGCCAGGAAGTGAAAGCGAAATCAAATTAACTGCACGGGGCCTTGAAATTCAAAGCGAATATGACCTATTGGTGGATGACCCAAGCCTATCGTGCACGCCTGCTAGCACTTCCCGCATATGGGCTAATCCAGGTGCTCGAATCTTTATCGAGCAAACGCAAGAAAACATCTTGATTAGCTATGAATTATTCGACTTACGACGGGAAATACCCATTGGAGATGACTCAGACTTTTTGGAATTGCCAAGCACAAGAAATACGCAAGGCATTTATTTTACAGAAATGGGATCTTCCGTCGCAAGATATGATAATGACACATTGATTATCCGGTCTAAGAATCATTCCTTTGGCTATATCAGAACTTCTCGGGGCATACCTCAATCAGAAAATACTGAGACGATCGAGGAATTGAAGATAGAAGAAAATATTTTGCGTATTACCCATACCTATATTGATGAGACGTTGTATGAAGAGCCTTTTGTTCTTAATTATTTTTATAGAAGAATAGAAGAAACTGAGATCGTACCTTATGAGTGTACAGAAGCTGACTATGATTGGTTTAATGAACTCAACGCAGCAAAATAGGAACCCCAAATGAGATCAAGTATTTTTTTGATATTTTGTTGTTGTATGGCAACTTCTACAACTGCTCATCATTCGACTAACGCAAATTTTACGCAAGAAATAATTTCGATAGTCGGCAGTATTGAGCGAGTTCGATTTCAGAATCCGCACGCATCCGTCTTAATAAAAAACATTGACAGCGCCGGCTCTGAAATATTTTGGTTAATTGAGTCTAGTTCTCGAACCTCATTACAAAGACAAGGGGTGTCCTTTGAGCGTCTAGAAGTTGGGGAAAGGGTCACTGCAACGGGCCGCAAGGGGCGTCGCGATTACACGATGTACTTACAATCTATTAGCTTTGAAGATGGGACTACTTTCACTCCAGGGCCAGATGCCTATTCAAACAGGTAAAAGAGCTAGCAGGGCAAAATACAATTTTATTCGCTAAGCCCCACACTATTCTCGCTAGTGCTGTTACACAGGGATTGCAGTTCCTTATCTCACCTGAGAGTGCGCGGGCTAAACACTTGTCGTTATCTGATCGCAAGACCTACTCCCGTTTGTGACCATTGTCCCTTTTATCAGTGAGTTAGAGTAATAATAAATGACTCTTTTGCTCGTGAGCGTCCGAACATCAATGGGTAAACTGGCGTAGCCAGGGTCCTGTTGCCATACTTCTCGCTCCAGCCCTGGTAAACCCGGTTTACTGCCTCGTCAGGTGCTGCTTCTGTGGAAATGACTTCGATCCGGGAATATTCTATTTCTGTATTCTCCCGCGTAACTGAAATTTGTGGATCGCCTCGCAGGATGGCTGCATCTTCCGGTTCCGCATCATAAAAAATTACAGTGTCACCATCGAAATCAAGTACCCACACCCGTATTGTGTTGACGCCCTTTGAAGTTTCCACATGCAGCTCGGCTATTTCTCCTGACTCCCAAATCAGGATTATAGATAAGTAGGTCACTATCCAGGCTGCGGCAAATGCTGTTAAAGCCAAAACACTGATTTTTACGTCTGCAATAGAAGGCCGTGCCAATATTTTGATCTGTAAAACAATACCGATGATTATTCCTGCCCATGCAAACAGACCACCGCGTTCTGCCAGAAGTACAGCCCCGGTTGCCAGTGGCAATCCGGCGATTGCAATGGCCAGATATTTATTGTTCATAGCTTGTGCTCATTTTTAGGGTAAGGGTTTGCAAGTCAGCTTTGTCGGAAGTGGGTCATTCATTCAGAATCATCTGAAACCCACCAACTTTGTTTTTAAGTTGTGAGTGTCTCCATTATTCCCAATATTCGCGAATCAATGAACTTTGACTACTTTAATCTTTTGCTTTTCTCATTCTTGATTCAGCAGACTATAGTCCTAACGCAACCCATTCAGGGTCGGTCGCGCGGGATGAAACCGCCACAACAATATACTGTTTGCCTTCATGCATGTAAGTCATAGGTGCACCGGTGGTGCCGGCAGCAAGATCTATTTCAAAAACGGTGGCACCGGTCGACTTATCAAAGGCTCTAAATAGTGTCCCCCAACGCCAGGACTCATCGTAACCTGTGTCAGCACTATCATAAGCACCGCCGCCACCTGGTACAGTTCCGACAACTGCATCACTACCTTCACCAACGAACAACAGAGACTTTGTTACTAGCGGTGCCGGTCGATTAGGAATGCCTAAAGGAGGTAGATCTAATTCTCTTAACAAAGGGTGGTCGCGAGGCCCATCACCATTCGCTACTGACCATTCCAGTTCGCCTGTATTCATATTCAATGCTGTCACCCGACCATAGGGGGGCTTGAAGAGAGGAAGTCCTTGGATAACTGGGGTGCTCGGTGATCTCTGAGCGAGCGTATGAGTCATTGTTGCAGAGTCAGAAGTAGTTGGAGCAATTCCCAAATTATCTGCTGCGGTGTAGGAAACAGCAAAGTACATTCCAGTTTCAGGATCGAAAGCGCCAGTGTTCCAGTTACCGGCACCCCAGGTACTGGGCAGCGTTAGCGTTCCTTGATTGCCACCTTCAACCCACGGGGAGGGTGGTGTATAAAGCGGACCAAGCGTGAAATTTTCGACAAGTTCGAGAGCTTGATTGCGTAATGCTGGTGTAAAGTTGATCAAATCTTCAAGTGTTAAGCCTTGGCGATCGAAAGCGGGAGGCTTAGATGGAATCGGTTGTGTTGCCGAAGTTACTTCGCCTTCGACAATGGACTGAGGAACGGGGGTTTCTACAATTGGCCATACCGGTTCACCATTGGTGCGATCGAACACATAGACAAATCCATTTTTGTTCGCCTGCATAACGGCTTTGATTGTGCGGCCGTTTACTGTGATGTCACCCAGTATGGGAGGGCTGCCGTTATCATACTCCCACAGGTCATGATGGATCATTTGGAAATGCCAAATTCTTTCACCGGTTTCAGCATCCAATGCCACAAGACTATTGGCGAATAAGTTGTCGCCGGGCCGATGACCACCGTAATAGGCCGAAGTTGGCGCGCCTAGAGGCACATAAACAATGCCGAGCTCATCGTCGGCAGACATACAACACCAGGATCCGATGTCGCCGGACCATTCGGCAGATCCCTCTTCCCAAGTGTCGTAACCGAACTCTCCAGGCCGTGGTACTACATTAAACTCCCACTTAAGATCGCCAGTTCTAACATCAAAGCCGCGGATATTTTCTGGTGCTGCTTCTTTACGGCTACCACCGTCACCGGCACCGTTAAGAAAGCCGCCTAGCACTGCAGTATTGCCAATCACCAAAGGCGAAGTGGTAAGTGCAAAATTGTTCGCATTCGGGGCGCTGTAGGTAAGATTGACTCTGCCCGGTTCTTCACGTCCGAAATCAGGAAAGATTTCCCCGGTTTGCGGGTTAAGGGCATAGAGATAGTTGCCTCGCACCACCATGAGCCTTCGATCGATGCCCTGTTGCCAATGGGCAATGCCGCGGCTGCTAATGCCAGCCGCTTCCAACAGAGTTTGTTGATAGGGCTCCTGTGTCCAGACTGTTTCACCCGTAGCCGGATCGAATGCTTCCACTAATCCGAAAATATTGGGTGCGTATAGAACGCCATCTATTAACAGCGGAGTTGAGCGCAGATTTTTTTCAAAACCCATGTCATTGTAATTTTCGCGCAAAGAAGCGGCGGTAGCATCTCTCCGCCACAGGATTTTGAGTTGGTCTACGTTATCTGCAGTGATTTGATCTGCTGGCGAGTAGCGATTGAAATTATTGTCGCCGCCAAAGTAACTCCAAGTTCCTTCTTCTATAGTCTGTGCATTAATGACTAGTGGAACTAAAACAATCGAAATTAATAGGATTCTAAATTGTCTTATGAGTTTGTTCTTTCTCACTGACATGACAGCGACCTCTATGGGTAAACTTAGAATTGGAGGGCACCTAAGAATGGGCCAATAAAATATACGGCGTGATTAATCGTCCGACGAATGGACTACCCAGATCTTCTCAAATCCATCCGTTTCCCAGGTCCCAGTCCATTCTTTAGGCATTGTTATCGCTTCGCCCGCGTGCACTGTCATTACACTACCGTCTTTGGACGTCAGCGTGACACTTCCGCTAAGAAAATACATAAATTCATCAACACCATAAGGCTCACTGATCTCGAAACGGGTTTTCGTTGAGCGATACATGCCGCTATGAAATTTCCCATCGCTACTAGACATCGAAGTGACCTCTGCAGTCTCGTGACCATCTGGGTGTGTAGTTTCCGTCACATCGTCGCGCTCAAAGAGCATTCCTGCTGCATCGTCTTTAGTGATTTTGGTGGGTTTAATTATTTTCGACTCCTGGCTATTTGCCATAGCAGGGAAAAGAAGGCCGGCGCAAATAAATGCAATTGTTAGTCTGGATTTGAAATTCATCGTAAGTTCCCCATTGTAATTTTTAAGCTAAGAATTAACGCCATTGGACCGCGTATTTCAAGTGTTATGTTTATCAGGGTGCTACCTGTGGTCCGCACAGCTCGCTCACATTTTCCGTTTCCCAGTTTGCCTGCTGGCGCCGGTAATATTGTTCCGTGCGTCGAGCCTGAGCGAGTAAAGATTCGGGGATTGGATCTCCCACCACGATTCCCTGCGGTTCTGCCTTTGTGTAGTAATAGCGGGCGTTCATCATTTCATCTGATGATCGAGGACCATAACGAACTTCGGCCGTAGGATCAGGATTCGCTAGGTTTTCAGCGGAGTTGTCAAACCACCAGGTCACATGCATCTTTGCTCCGGCCGGAAGCAATCTCGGCTCATGATACTCATAGTGGAATTGCCAGTTGAAATCATAATCGGGTACCCACAGCAGAGTTTCCAGCTCATCTACCCCTGGAAGTTCCAGATCAATCTTAACGGCCTTGCCGCGATAGTGAGAATGAGGAGCCAGCGCAAGCAGGAGAATGTCTTCCTCGATGGTGTGCTCGTGAGTCGCCATGTAGTTGGGATCGCCTGGTGGAATTACAATGTCCGTGTTCATCGGAATCGTGTTTTGAACTACGTAATCGATTACATCACCCGGCTCATAGAAGAGGAAACCGCCAACGGTATTATCTTCCACGGCAGTGCCAGGGCCTGATTGCTTGGCATAATGCATATTAAGGGTGATAAATGGATCCGCGGGTAGAAGAAAGCCCCATCCATCTGGATAGACTTGAGGGCCTCGACCAGGAACGGCTACTCCCAGATAATTGGAAGTCCCGTGGTGCATGGTGGAGCCGCCGGGCCGGATCTCTGATGCTTGAGCCCATTGATGCTTGCTCAAATCACCACCAGTACGGTGCATGAGAATGGTAGGTTGCCAATCTGATGCTTCTTCGCATACCTGTATCGGGTCAGCAAATGCAACTGTCGCATCAGGCACGCCCATCCACCACATGGACCCGTCCGGTGCCAGTGTCGGCTCATTCGCCGGTGCGCTAAGAACGAGTTCATGAGTACTAGGCTGATCCTCGGCATCACCTTCAAGTGAACCTGCCTCAACCCAATCGATCAGAAGCTGCTTGTCCTCATCAGATATATAACGTTCGTTCTTGAATGTTCCTTGATGTTGTTGGTGCGCTCCCCAGGGAGGCATTGAGCCGTCTTTTAGTCGCAGCGATATCAAAGGTGACCAAATTTTAGCCTCATCAAAATTCAGAACAGAAAACGGTGCTTGCACTCCGCCCAAATTTGGACCTTCTGGCCGATGGCATTCGGCACAGTTACGACTTAATGCATCGAGGGCTTCCCCGTAATAAGTCGGCGCTTCAGCCGATTGCGCAAAAGCTCCTGTTGAAGCACTGAGCAGTGCTGCCAACGGTAAGAATTTTTTAGTTATCAAGTAATGTGGCTTAGTTTGCATATTCATGCTGTTCTGCCTTTTAATTTGTTGATCTGCTTAACTTGAGCGCTCTGTGCTCCATTCAGCTCATACTAGCACTTCACTTAATAGCTCAGTCACCGCGCGGTGTGCCTGATCGATTGCAATGTCAGTGTACGCTCCGCCGCCACTGTAAGCGAATGCTAAGAAAAAGAGTCTAAGTATGCAATTAGAGTGCCTCACACAACATAATTTTTATTCTGACTAACCGGCATCAAGCGACAACAAAACTTAAGGTTTAACAAGGATGATGTTAAGGTTAGCACCGTTTTTTTGGTAACGATATTAAGTGAGCCGGCTTTCAAAAAAGCACTGCCGCTATGTGATATATACTAGGTAAGCCGTTTGTTTCCCCTCTTCCTGCGGTGGAAGACAATATTTTAAACGGCTTAGGTCCATTGTCAGGTAAGAGTCACATAGGAGAATGATGTGTCTATAATAGTTGTTCAGCGGGCAAATAGAGTTCCTCGACTAATACTTTCCGGGCTGTTGATTGTCGTAACGTCAATGATGAGCTTCGCTAAAGAACCGACGTCTTCGAATGAGCGATCACTCAATACCCCGTCCTTGGAATATCTCGGCTTCGACGAAGCGCACCTATCCGATAGGGCCAGTGAAGGCTTAAGAGAAATTTTCTCAGGCAGAATGTTCTATAGCGCGATGCCTCTTAGCTTTATGCGGGCGGTTGATGCCGCTGCGGCTGCCGAAAAGGACAAGCTAGGCTATGACCCAACCACAGCTGATGGGAAATTCTTCAGGAATGGCAGCTTGCCGTCGCCACGCACGCGCGATGTAGATCCTGAAATCTCCCTAGGTGAAGTTGTCTTCGAAAGAGATGGAGTTGAGCTTCAAGGCATTAATTGTTTCGCATGTCACTCAGGGGTCGTGAACGGTCAGGTGGTTGCGGGGCTGGGAAGCAATACAGTAATGCAAAGTCCTCCCCGTCCAGAGGGTACCGAAAGCCCAAATATGTTGCAGATATTAGCGGCTCTGAATCCTGCGGAGCAACAGGTCGTTGCCGAGGCGATGGGCGGAAGTTACGCAGTAAGTCCACTCACGCCCGAAAGGACGAGTCGCGGAGACAATTTTGGTCCCTTTGGTGTGTGGGCTCATGGTGCCGCTCTCGAAGATCCGGAAAATAAGGGTCTGGCTGTGAGTCCAGAGAAGACAGAGCTGACAGACATAATTGAGAATAATATGACACCTCCGGTAAATCCTATGCCGTGGTGGTTGATGAAGTACAAGACATTTGACTATTGGTACGGAGATGGCAACCCCTACGATGCGGGACACTTTTCGTTTAACTTCACTGGCACGCAGGCAAACGTTAACGACATGCATGCCGATCACGTGGCATCAACAGCCAAAGCCCTAGCTTTCGCTCGGGAGACAGTTTCTCCCGAATTTCCAGGCAAGCTCGATGCAGAGCTAGTGAAGAAGGGTGCCGATATTTTTCACGAGCGCACCTTTCCTGAGGATTGGGATAATTTTAGAGCTTGTTACAGGTGCCACGGAAACTATACCAAAATTGGTGACAACCCCGACTATAGTTTGCCGGGCTATTGGATAGTGGATTACGACGGCACGGAATATGAAAACGCTCGTACAGATACTGCATACAACGAAATCGTAAAAGCTCTTGGACCGGTAAATGAGCACATAACAAAGCTCCAGACGTACTTTGAAAAGCTGGAACAGCCTGATCTAGGTACCATTTACGAACCTCTGGAGGGTGAAGGCTACCTTCCGCCACCGCTAGTCGGGGTCTGGGCAACCGCACCTTACTTTCATAATGGATCTGTGCCTACCGTGGAAGCGGTGTTGAATTCGAAGCTCCGCCCTGAGATTTGGACAAGGAACGAGGACCCGAATGCTTATGATCTCGAAAGTCTCGGAATGGTTTTTTCAACATTATCTCGTGAAGAATTGGAAGAAAGCGATCGCATCATGCAAACTGCGCCGCATTTGAGCCGGGAATCTCTCGACCAAATGTTCATCTACGATACTGAGGGCTTCGGTCGGGGCAACATGGGTCACAAATACGGCGATCGCCTAACACAAGATGAGCGCATGGCAGTCATTGAGTTTCTCAAAAGCCTCTCAGGGCCCGATATGCCTTCTGCATCCCCACCGATCATCCCGGAGAGGCTTGCGCAACTCGGAATCGATTGAAATAATCGGGGACAGACCACGTTTTCGGAAATTTAATTGGGGACCTGACTAACTTAATCCGTTAAGCGCGGTCTGTTCCCTATTCCTTAGGTTCTATTTCAGGTGTGTCTTGAAAAACATACTGACTTCTTGAAACGTGCTGATTGACTCTGGTGATCCAGCCGCAACCAGATACCCCGCATGGGAGAGACCTTCAAAATTGAGTCAGAAAATCGATCCTCCACGACCACTGACGGATATTGACGGCAATTCAATTGAATTGGATTAGTTAAAAAGTTGGGGATACATATATTCTGACCCCACCACGCTTTGGTTCCCTGGTTATTAACCGTTATTAACTCAGAATTAACGGCCCCTCTACGCTATTATCCGCCGGCTTTGAAATTTGCCTATCGATTTAAGTGCGATCATTCCAGTCTTTTAATGCAGTTTAATGAAGAGTAAACCCATGCAGTCAAACACAAAAAAAATTCCGAATTCGAAATTATTTTTTTATCTACCTTTCTGCGTAATATTGTTTGGAAACAACGCAATTGGGCAGGTCGATGAGCAGTTGGAGGAGGTCGTTGTCCTTGGACGTGCCATAAATACACCTGACCTGGGTGCAATTTCGAGTGCTGGTAGTCGTTTGGGACTATCCGTGATGGATACACCTGCTTCAATTGAGCTGATTGATTCCAGTGTCATGCGTGCACGTGGATACAAGAGTGTAGCTGAAGCGGTAAAAAGTTTGCCTGGCGTTGTTTCCGGAGAAAGCCCAGCCGCACCATCCACATTTTCCATGCGCGGATTCAGTCGCAGTGCAATCACTGTATTACGCGATGGAATCTGGCTCGGACCAGCTAATATGGTTATGCGACCCCAGAATACATTCAACCTTGATCGGATAGAGGTGCTGCGTGGTCCCGGATCTGCTTTGCATGGTCAGGGCGTCGTTGGTGGCACAGTGAATACTGTTGTTAAACGCGCTACTGCTGAAGCCGAGCAGCCAATCGAGGTGCTGGCATCATATGGGCGCTTCGGTACTTATCAATTTGGTGTCGGCGGCGGTACTCAGCTGGGTGATTCGACCTGGTTGAGAATGGACGTTAATCAATATGGTTCAGACGGCTATGTTGATCGTATGGACCCTGAGTCAACCAACGTGACTGCCAGCGTACTTTGGCAAGCTACTGATGATTTTGATGTGGAATTCCAGGTGGACTATCTGGATGATAGCCTGGCTGATTATTGGGGAACACCTTTGGTCCCAAGAGGTTCTGCAGTTTCGCCACTCAGCGACGTCGTTTTGACCAGTACTGGTGAGACGGTAGATGAGCAGGCTAGATTTCGAAACTTTAATGTTCGGGACAGTCGCGCGGTCTCTGATCAATTGCTATTCCGTGTGGATTTAAGCTGGCGGTTGTCTGACGATATTGAACTTAAGAACACTACATACAGTTTTAATGCTGATCGAGATTGGGGTAATGCGGAGGGCTATGTTTATTGCACGGCAGTCGTGGATGTTTGCACAGAGACAGATGTTATCCAGCGTTATTATGGTTACTTCTTCGTAACCCACGATCAGGACTTGCTGGGCAATCGCCTGACGGCGAACATAAACTCACAAATCGCTGGTCGTGAGAATCGCTTCCTTGCCGGCGTCGAACTTACTAATTTAGATTTTTCGAGAGCTCGTGGTTTCCGGCGCAATATTCCTTTGGTAGCTGGCGATTCTGTAAATCCCATTGCTCCCGTTCCCGGCAATTATGGTTCCAGAGAGTTGCGTGGAATAAGTCCTACCAAAATTGATACCCGTGCCGTGTTTCTTGAGGATGCTCTGGATCTCACTGATAGGGTTACAGTGGTGGCTGCCTTGCGTTATGAAGAGCTCGACTTGGTGCGCCAGAATTTTAATGCTACGGGGACAATAGAGGCATCCAGTTTTGCCAGGGATTTTGATTGGGTTAGTTGGCGTCTCGGTGTTGTTGCAAGATTAACAGACGATATTTCTGCTTATGGGCAATACAGTGATGGGAAGGACCCGGTAAACGCGAATCTCTTTCTTGTTAACTCTGGTGAAAACCTCGATCTGACCGATGCTGAGCAATGGGAAGTTGGCTTAAAAGGTTCTTGGCATGATGGTCGCACGCAGGCCACGATTGCCTACTTCGATATCCAGCGGGATGATGTACTGGAGAGAATTGGGGTCGATTCGGCAGCGAGCATTGGTGGCCGTGATTCCAATGGTTTCGAATTTTCAGCAGCTTTTCGTCCAACTTCGCAATGGCGAGTGGGTGCCAATGCAGCTTTTATAGATGCAGAATTCAAGCGCTCCACAAATTTCGTCACTTTTGCTGGAAATACTCCGCCTAATGTCGCTGAGGTGACGGGGAATTTGTGGACCTCCTACAGCGAGATTGGTGGTCTGCCGCTAGAGATAGGAGGCTCGCTGGAGCATGTAGATGATCGATTTGGTGATAATGCTAATCAGGTTGGTTTAAGCTCGTATACCTTGCTTAATTTGTTCGCCACTTGGAATGCAGCGAATTATAGTGTTACTGCCAGAGTTAACAACGTCACTGATGAAATTTACGTGCCTTGGTCGGATGTATTCTATCTGCAGCAGAATGATCCAGGATTTTTGTATGCTAACCAAATTTTGCTGTCCTCACCGAGGATGTTTGAGCTTGGTGTTGAATTCGCTTTTTGAAGGCAAGCGCTAGCGCTGGGTGATCGATGACCAGATTGTTAGCTAAGCTACACCGATGGATCAGTACTGCGCTGTGTCTGATGTTTGCAGCCTGGTTTGCATCTGGCGTGGTGATGATCTATGTGCCTTTTCCGTCCTTACCAGAAGCTGAGCGCATTGCGCGAGCTGAAGTGGTTGACGTCTCGACAGTCACTTCACTCCCCGCTGCGCTTGCTGTAACTGGCATAAACTCAGTAGATCGCTTAAGACTGTTGCAGTATCAACAACGCCCGATACTTGTTGTTGAAGGGCACTTTGGTGATGTGATGGCAAGTTTTGCGGACTCACCAGAGCTTATTCGACCACTTACTGCTACTGATGCAAGCACTATAGCTGAAAAATTCTCAAGCGTTTCTGTGGCTTCGGTGAGTGATCTGATCGCTTACGATCAATGGGTCGTGCATGATCGATTCGATCCCTACCGTCCGTTCTTTCGTGTGGTACTAGCAGATAGTGTCGGGACACATTTATATGTTTCCGCCAAAACCACTGAAGTCCTGCAACAAACTAATCGTCAGCAACGAGTCTGGAATTACTTTGGAGCAGTTGTGCACTGGATTTATCCAACATTCATTCGCAAAGACTGGGTGTTATGGGATCAGCTAGTCTGGTGGGTATCTCTTGTCGGTATTACGGGGGTGGTCGCTGGACTGACCCTTGGTGTGAAACACTTGCGAGCTGCTCGGCAGCGGGGCGATAAAGGGCTAGCAAGTCCCTTCAGTGGTTGGTTAGCCTGGCACCATAAAATCGGGTTTGTATTTGGCATTGTTGTGTTGCTGTGGATGTTTAGTGGGTGGCTATCAATGGACCATGGCCGGCTTTTTCCTGTCCCAGACCCCACCGCTCAACAAGTCGCTGATGTACGTGGTATTGCGCTTTCTGAGGCGCTTGGCCAAATTCAAGTGGAAGATCTAGCGCGGTTTGCTGGCGCCTCAGAATTTGAAATCACTGCACTCGATGAACAACCGCTTTTAGTAGCAAGAACTCATGAAGAATCTGAACTTATGCTGATTGGGCCCAGTCGCATTGCAGATCAATCGTATTTGATTTCTGCGGCTGAATCGGCGGTATCTCGAGCTTGGCCGGACAACACCATTAAGAATAGCTACATGGTTCCTGCAGATGATATATACGGGCACTTACGTGAAGGTTCTATAGGCGACAGGACTTTGCGACTTGTTCTGAGCGATGTCGATGAAACTTGGGTTCATGTGAATTTAAACGACGGCCATTTGGTTTCAGTGATGGATGATAGTCGGCGGATGTACCGGTGGCTGTTTAACGGGATTCATAGCCTAGATTTTCCAGGACTTGTGAATAGCCGGCCGCTATGGGATGTGTTGATGATTTTTTTGATGGCCGTTGGTTTTATTTTTAGCCTTACAGGCATAGTAATCGCCTATAGAAGGGTTGCTAGAGTTTTGATTAGCTGGAAAAAGACAGGCGCGGCTTAATTGCTGCATTCTTATTCGCTGCCCATAAAGACCAAGAACGGAATCAGAGTGTGCTAAAAATTCGATCAAACTCCGGATAATCCTGCCAACAAATTAATATATCCCTATTAATTCCCCTCCTGTAAATTTATTGTTGGGAATATTGACCGGCACCCGTTAGGGTTTCATCCGCCGCTAAAGTAGTAGTTCCCGATTCAAGTCTGGTTCGCTCATCTGGGTGAATAGCTAGTAGAGCGGTGCCGTAATCTCCGTTCCTGTTTTTGCGATCCGTTAATTGATCAAACCTTGTTTCCAGAATGGAATCATATTCCTTCTCTTCCAAATAAGTCACACTGACGTGGAAGTGAGACATGGCATCAACACTCCTACCACCAAACACCACCCACTGATCGGGATCGATAGACAGTGGATTATTCTCAGTGTTATCAAAGTGCGTGCGCATGACGATCGCGGTACCGGCCGGAAGAATGGGTCGGGCATCATCGGCAAATACAAAACTTGTTTGCCAATTGTGATTGTAATTATTAATTGAGGCTATGACGTCTCGCCGATTCGCACCAGGGCCATAATAATCTCTCACTCTTCCTGGCCAGACTACTTCAATAGACATAGCGATACCGTGCAGATGCATATGACCTCGATAACTATTGAGCATAACTGGCTCGTCCAATACCCAGGTGCGATACATGGTCTGAGTGCCGTGGGGTGGAATAAGAATATCTCGTGCCCGTGGTTGATCGGAATCGAACTGATCTATTAAATGATGAATCTCCACACTGGCTATAGTTTCCGGAGGCTCATCTTCAGGATGAAACCAGAATGCCACTTCGATGTTATCTTCGAATTCAACGCCAATGGGAAAATAATGTGCCCCAAAATTTACAACGCCGGGTCCGGTGTCGAACAGGATGCCAGTATCTTCACCAAAATAGTCCCAGCGCTTTCCAGCACCTGCACCGACGACTCGGCCGGAAGGACCTTCTTCCAGGTTCAGTCGAATATTGTTATGGTGCAGTGCACCGCGGCCCTGGATAGTGTTACGAATTTCAGCGGCTTTTAAAAAGCGTTGATTTTCCAGCGCAGGCCACTCCACATCGATCGAAGGCCAAAAGTCTCCGCCCTCCGCTCGCACTGCAATTGGACCGGATTCAAACACCATGTCCGGCGGCCCTAAATCAGGTTCCAATTCCCATTCCAACCAGTTTGGCCAGTCAACCGCTCCCGGTAAATCCGCTGGGTCACCTTCAGGCGTGCCAGAGTCAGCCCAGGCGACTAGCGTAGCAATTTCCTCATCGCTTAATGAGAAATCATTTTTGTATTCCTGAATTCCTATTGTGGGGTCCAGATGCCAGGGTGGCATGACACGCCGGCGCACATTTTCCTTAATACGAGGTGCCCAGACACTTACTTGTTGGTAGGTTTCCAAGGGCATTGGTCCAATGCCGCCGGGCTGATGACACCGTTGGCACTTCTGCTGCAAAATTCTAACGACTTCATTAGAAAAAGTTGGAGTCTGGGTAGGCTCGGCAGCCTGCATTCCAAATTGAGGAATGGCGAACAGAAATAGCGCACCAATCATTTTTATCGAGTTTATGTAGTAGCTCTTTTTTGTCGTATTTCGCATTGTGCTTCTCCTGGCTGAGAACAGATTTTTTTCTCTGCACTTCTCTTGGGATAAAACAAAGTCTGTTTCGCGTTTAGTTTGTTGTTATTTCACATTTATTTTTACAAAGGCATTGGTCCAACAGCACCAGAATTCAAAGTCCTGACTCTCATAGGCGGCACGGCCAGCATTGTTATAGGCCTGCACCTGAACTATATGTTCACCGGGTTCACTAAAAACTGCCTGAGTCTTCTGTTCACCGTAGGCGAATTCGGATGACTGCCAACTCGCTGCCGCGATCCATCCCACCATTTCTTCCCGCCATGAACTCCAGTTGGGAGTGAACACAACATCACCGGGACCTTGGTACTTAAACCATCTAACACGAATAGCGCGGTCATCATCATCACGAAATGGGTTGTCCCGTCGAACACGGGCAGTTAATTCAATTGGTTCTCCGACATTGGCTTCTAAAGTTTCCGACACCATACCGCGACCAAATCCAACTCGTCCTTCCGCGATTGGTCCTTCCGCCTGCAGCCGTACTTTTGGCGGGCTGTTTTTACGCGAAGGCTGCAAAGGTTCATCGTGTCGATAAGTGCTGTGTACTAATCTGCCGGGTGAACTGAACTCTTGACCCGTGAGTTCGTCCACGAGCGTCCAACGCACATCACGATCACCCCAGTCGGCAGGAACGGTTACACTCATCACACAATAATGGCGACGCCCGCCATCTGGTTGTGGTAAAAAATGGGTTGGTTGCATACCATTGAATTCTGCAGGCTCGATATAGTTGTTGGGCCCAACAGGAATATCGAAGACTTCATCTGTGTTGGTATTGAAATAACCAAAACAAAGCTGAAAGGTCCCGTCTGGGTTTGGGAACCAACCTTCAAAAATTGGCACTACGGGCCCGCCTTTCGCTCGTACAAGTTGTGGATCATTTTGATGGCCGCCCGGAGGTGCTACCCGGTTCCAACCTGGAATTCGCGTTTGAGCTTCGCTGACGCTGAGCTGCATAGACGCAATTGTTCCAAATAGGAAGGCGACTGCCAGAGATTTGTGCATTGCGTGATTGCCTCTTTATTGTTCTTTTTGTTTTGAGCTCAATACTTCGCAGATGAGATTACTGCACCTGAGAGATAACTTTCTGAAATCAGCTTCTTGCTATTACTTCTTGTATTTAATAGTACAACATATCAAATTTTCTGATTTGTTGGTTGATATACTTTTACCTAAACTTGATTTGCTCACGGATCTTCCAGCCTTCGACCTGCGCAGCCAGACCCATTTACGGTAGTCACTCTGAGTAGAGTAACTCCTCGATTAGCGAATGTGTCGATGTCAGAACAGCGGACAGCGGTGAAGCGCAGGTCTAGTTCGTCGCCTGTCGCGATGCCCTGGTTATGCAGTAATGGTTGCACGTCAGAGAGTGACCAGTTCCGCGCTACGCTAAGTTCCCTAAGTTGATCGAGTCCACCAATGGCGCTCACGTCCATAATTTCGTTGTTCTCAAGGCGCAAAACTTCCAGTGCGTGTAATCGTCTAAGTGGAGCGATGTCCTCAATACTATTGTTGGTTAGGAACAGTTCCTTCATTCTTGTCATACCCGCAAGGGCGCTAATGTCGGAAATTGCATTGTCGTCAAGGCTGAGTTGCTGCATCTCGCTCATGCCGCTTAGCGCACTAATGTCTTCTATCTGATTGCCATGCGCCCACAACAAGACCAATTCATTCAAACCAGCAAGGGCGCTGACGTCTTCAATCTGATTATCGTACAACCGCAAATGAATTAGCTTGGTGAGGTTGGCAAGAGAGCTAATATCCTCAATGGCATTGAGATGAATTCGCAGCAAGCGCATTTCCGTGAGGCCAGCCAGTGGACTGATGTCGGTAATGCCATTAAACACTACGTTCGGGTTGCGCCCGTCATTCATGGCAAGCCAATAATTCAGTTGATTCGGATACAGGCCGTGTACATGCAATTGACGAAGTTTCGTGAGTCCTGCCAATGGGCTTATATCGGAAATTGGATTCTCACTGATAATTAGCCGCTCAAGGTTAACCAGCTCACTTAAAGGTTCGATGTCGCTGATCCAGTTAGTGTGCAGGACGAGAGAAGTGAGCTTCGTTAAGTGGCGAAGCGGATTGATGTCGGTAATGAGTCTGTTGAACATCGACAGTGAGGTTAGGCCGGTGAGATTTTGCATGCCATTCAGGCTCTCGAAGGCGGGTTCAGAAGGTTGTCTCGCTGGTCTTAAAGTGCCGCCGTACACGACGCGTTCACTTGTCGCAGTAACGGCAAACTGCTCTAAATCGGCTGCGCGCTCGCAACTAAGCGGCTCCTGCACATCCAATCCCAATGCGTCATGAACTACGGCCGCCAGGTCTGGATCTGCGAAGGTGACAATGGCATCTGCTGAAAAATCTCTGCAGTGATCTTCGGGTGATAAAGTAGGTTGTGCCTGAGTGGCAATAAAGGGAAAGCACATTAGTGTCAGTGCAATCGGGTTTAATAGGTGTGAGCGAAAATTCATGGGGGCTCTTTTTCTCATAGTCATTGTTCTTTATTCTTTATCTAAGTGCCGTATATGGGTGTGATCAACTAATTACCTTAGCGGCTACTGAACTCTATCTCAGCGACAGCGATGCCACTTTCGCCTGCAACGGAATAGAGTAAGTAGGTTTTGCCGTCTTCCTGATAGATGGCTGGATCTCTGAGTTGGTGAACCCGTTCATCGATGTACCCTCCTCTTGAAGCTGCCATGGGCAAGTTGGCGCCCTCGTAGTTCATTTCGGGTCGCAATACTTCGATAGGCTCACTTGCAGTCCATGCATTCCAATCATCTGTTAACTCGATTGTAGAAAGCATTATGCGTTCCGGTTCATCGCCCCGGTTTGTAAAGAATACATAGAGGTGTTCATCTCGAATCAGCAGGGCCGAATGACGCATGTTAGGTGTAAAAAAATTGGGACCCGCTTCGAAGTTCGTCAAGCCATCGCGCGAGCGAAAAAGGAAACCGGGCATGCTCATGGCGTAGTGGAAACCCTTATGCTCGATTACGCGGAAATAGGCACGACCTAAATCTTCTTCATTGCCTTCGAAGTGAATACCGTCTTCAGACACTGCTGCGCGTGTGAATTGTCTGCCTACACTTTGGCCATGGTAATACATGACAATTTGTTGAAGATCTTCGCGTACTTGTACGTCGGGTGATGCGATATGCGCATACAGCGCTCCAGTCCTACCTGGTCTATGTGAGCAGGGCGGGCAAGTAGTGGGGAAAAAAGAGTCTTCGAGCCTTAAGGAGCCGGGCGAATAGATGGTCCATGGGCCAGTCACATCATCGGCGTACGCCATGCGAATGTAGGTGCCGCGGTGATCGGCAAAATACAGATAATAATTGCCAAGTGGGTTCTCAACCCAGTCAGGCACCTTAATCAACGAAGGACCCTGGATATTGCCGCCCATTCGAGCATCCATCCCCGGCGTGATGATAGGCCCATTACCAAGACGGGTGGCAGTAACATCAGCTGGTTCTGCAGCCTGCACAGTAGTACACAATACTGACAGTGAGCAAAGAAGAAGGGCGCGCATTTTTAGTGCTTTCATCATAGCAAGTTCTGAAAATCCTTATCGTTGCCTAGTGGCAGTGGCGCAGGAAGAGAATAACTCGGTGCGGACTTCCACGCCTTTCTCTGCCAGTCTTGCCTGCTCTGTGCATGACACGTTGGTATGTCTTAGCTCGACGATATCCCCAGCCCCAATACCCGGATTCTCAAACAGTGCCTGAATATTTGTTAATTCAGGATTGAATCGGAGGTCGAGCGCCATCAGGTTTGTAAGTCCGCTGAGTGGTGAAATATCTGTAATGTCGTTCCCAGTTAGCTCAAGATATTCAAGTGTAGTGAGCCCGCGTAAAGGGCTGATGTCAGTGAACGAGTTGCCAGCGAGCCGCAGTTCTATTAACGAGGTCAATCCTCCTAATGGAGTCAGGTCGCTTATATTTTGTGTATGAATATTTAGATCAACTAGCTTGGTGAGTTTTGCCAATGGGCTAATGTCAGTAACGGCATTAGTGAATAGCACACCAGTCGCTCCCATAACCGACCTGGGATTTTGCCCGCCGATGAAATCACCGTGGCGATGCATTCGAAGCACTCTCAATTCTGTAAGCTCACCCAAAGGGCTAACATCAGTCAAAGGGTTTTCGGCGATGCGCAAATCGACCAGGTTGGTCAACTCACGTAAAGGGCTGATATCAGAAATCCAGTTGGTGTGCAGATTTAAATGTGTCAATTCAGAAAGTTCAGCCAGGGGACTAATGTCGGAGAGCCCTCGATTGGGAAGAGCGAGATTAGTTAAACCTGTGAGATTCTGAATTCCAGACAAGTCGTGAAACAGATGTTCAGGGTCAACCCACTCAGGCGAACCGGAAACCGATCTTCTCGCTCCCCCACCGCCAGAGCCCAGCGTCGTTAATTGTGCGGCTTGTTCGCAACTAAGGGCTTCTTGTGGTCTGAGTGACAAGGCTTCACGTACCGCAGTTTCCAGCACTGTGTCGGCAAAGGTCACAATGTCAGAGGCAGCGTTATCTCGACAGTGTTCAGTTGGCTGCAGGACTTGTTGGGCCCAAGCTCCAGAGCAGAGACCAAGCAAAAGCGCAGACAAAGAAAGTTTTTTAAAAAAGTATTTCATGTCGAGGTTCCTGTACTAAATTTCTAATAGACTTCGTAGCTATCTCTAAATCTTAATAATTCATTTTTGAAAATACGTTTATGTTGGTCTCGGGATTAGCGTCATCTCCCGGATCATGAAAAAAGCCCGCTACTACGCTAACCGAGACTGCTGGACTTGTTTCAGCAAGGCAAGCAATGACATGATTATCCGGATCATCATCGGCGAGTGCGAGCGGGTGCACAGAATTGCCATCATCAAGTAGGACCGATACGGCTGTTCGCTGGGCTTCAGCTAAATCAGCGCCTCTGGGTCCGGTAACCCCACCTTCCCAGGTTAGCAGGATTGCTTGTGCCGTTTGTTCTGGGCATTCATCTTCTAGTCCTGGCTTGTTGGGGGCGAACCTCTCGGCAAAGACAAGACTGGGCCCAGCCGCAAGTGCTGTCACTTTCTCTCCTCTTAAACCTAGTAATGAGTTGCCGTCGACATCTTCGAGTTGCTCCACAATCTCAACACTAACAGGAAGTGAGTCTTCGGGACTAAAAGGTCCGATGAGCAGGACAGTTCGCTGCTCCAGCGATTCCAAAGCAGGGCGAAGAGTTGCACACAAAGGAGTGACAGTCTCACCTGAGCTAATTTCAACGGCAAACGCAGTTGGCGAAACTGACTCGCCATTTATCTGGACAGAAAAAACAATGGGCATCCCATCCTGGCCAGCAGCAGGTGGCAGTCCGCATAATCGAGTGGCTCTTGGTGGTAAAGGGTCTAAACCGTGGTACACAGACAATATATGTACATTACTACCACGCTCTTGTGATATAGCGACAATAGAGAAGCAAAGTAGGATGGCAATTGTTAGCAGTTTCATAGCTTGCAGTATCGCCTAGAATTGTTTGAAATTGATAATATCAGAAGTTGTCTTCAACGGGCTGGAAAGGGAGGCTTAGGTAACTGGTAATTACCATACACTATTTTTAGCTAGAATCTGCAAGACTAGTCCGGGACTTGTCGCCATTATCTCTACGTTTTTTCGCTACACTTCCGCGGGTAAGGTGATGATCCGTTCCCCGGGCAAGTGCAAGGCGAATACAAAACATGTACAAAAGGAGAAATTTCTGCCAATTGACATGGCTTTTGTTCTACTTATACTCATAGGTTCATACAAAAATTGTCGGGGTGCTCCATGTCTGTTCGCAATCCAATTTTATCTTTAGCCTCTCTGCTCGTACTCGTTTCTTTGTTGGTGCCTGAGCAAACCGTTGCCCAGAATTCCACGAACCCGTATGCGATCGCCGAAGGGTGGGCGAAGTTACCAGGCGGAAGGGTGATGGGAGCAGTCGGTAAAGCGAAGGTCGACCCAGACGGACGCCATATCTGGGCTGTTATCCGTTGCGATGCCGGGCCGGAGCTCTTTGGTTCGGAGTGCGTTGATTCGGACCTGGATCCCATCTTGAAGTTCGATCCTGACGGCAACGTGGTCGAATCCTTCGGCAGTGGAATGTTCATCTGGCCCCATGGAATTGACGTTGATTCCGACGGTAACGTCTGGGTGACTGACGCGGTTAGTGATAACAACATTCCTGCGGGCGACGATCGAGGTCATCACGTCATCAAGTTTAGTTCTACGGGCGACGTGCTCATGACACTTGGCACTCCTGGAGAACAGGGAAACGGCCCAAACAATTTCACGTCCCCAAGTGATGTGGCAATCGCGTCCAACGGCGACGTGTTCATCGCGGATGGCCACAACGCCAACGGCAACAACCGAGTGGTGAAGTACGACAGTCGTGGCGAGTTCCTCATGTCCTGGGGAGAGACTGGCTTCGCCCCGGGAGAATTCCGAGCCTTGCACGCCATTGCTATTGATCCGGATGGTCGAGTGTTCGTGGGAGATCGCAGCAACAGCCGGATTCAAATCTTCGACCAAGAGGGCAACCACTCTGCGACCTGGACCCAGTTCGGGCGCCCGAGTGGGATCGCCTTTGACGACGAGGGGCGGATTTACGTCGCGGACTCCGAGTCGGACAACGTACAAAATCCCGGGTATGAAATGGGTATTCGCATAGGCGAATATGCAACGGGATGGGTGCATGAGTTTATTCGCTTCCCTTGGGCGGACCCCAATATTCTGCCCGGGAACGGAGCGGAGTTCGTCACCGTTGATAGCGAAGGCAACGTATACGGAGGAGAACCTGTCCCTAACCCTCATATTAATGCTCGAGCGCTCAGGAAGTACGTGCGAGTGCGACCCTAAGGTTACTGACAAGTTAACTTCTAATATTTAAGAATTCTAGCGGGCACATTTAAAAACAATGCAAAAATGCCACCGATTTCCTTGCTAATTCCATGTTATTGGTAAATAAGAAGGGCTCTGGGGAATAAAATTCCGTTCGAGTTTTTGTAATTTACTAATTAATTATTAGGGAAAGAGAGGTAATTATGGAATCTCGATCGAAATCATTCTATTTGCTGGTTTCAGGGTTGTACTTGTGCGCTTCCGCTGCAACTGCACAGTCAAATTCAATAGATCCAAGAACTGTGTTGCCCGCTGCATGTATTGCGCCTTCTGAGCTAACCGGCGGTCTGGACTTTACTCCTGATTCCTCCTATCTCCGATTAAATAACGCAGGAAATGAAGCTTACGCTGCAATCGACGGCGAACGCATGAAGCGACTCGTCGAACAACAGGCTGAAATTGCACGACGTTATAGACAAGCGGGTAATCAATACTGGGGGCGAATAATTGGCACTAGCGCTGATAGAGAAACAGCAGACTGGATGATGGGCCAGCTTCGACAATCAGCCGTGGAGGATGTACGACTTGATTCTATACCGTTGCCATCTCAATGGCTTCCTCAAAGCTGGCAGTTAACTGTTGAGGTCGATGGCAAAGCGTCAGAGTTGACCTCTGCCTGGCCAGCCTATGGTTCGGTTGGAACTTCGGGGACAGATGAAAAGCTTGAATTGATCGATGTTGGTCTAGGTATGGCGACTGATTTCCAAGGAAGGAATGTTAGGGGAAAAGCAGTTGTTCTGCATTCTATTGCAACCAGCAGTACTGTTTTCAATTCGGTACGCAGAATTGGTGCCTTAGAAAGAGCAGAGGAGGCGGGAGCGGCGGCAATATTTATCGTACTCGAATTGCCTGGGAATTTGCAAACTGCGTTCTACGATGTAGGAACTTCAGTGCCAACTTTTTCTATTGGATCGGAAGACGGAGCGCTGCTTCAAAGTTTGCTCACCGATGCTGCTATGACCGAATCTGTTGAGGTCGATATGCAGATGGAAGTTAATTATATCGAAGGACTAAACACTTCTAGCGTGCGCGGCGAAGTGCCTGCTGCATCACCTGATGCTGAGAAAATTATTATCGTAGCCCATCGCGATGCCTATTTTGAAGGTGCCGCCGACAATGCTTCCGGGGTTGCTACCGCGCTGGAGTTAATGCGCTACTTTGCCCAGATCCCAAAAGCAGAGAGAAAGCGAACGGTAGAAATCATTGGCACTCCAGGGCATCACAATATCGCGAGGACAGGCTTTAGTTGGCTGTATGATAATCGCGAATCGATCCTCGATAATGCTGTGCTGTTAATCAATGCAGAACATACTGCTCATGCGTTGATAGATCGCTTCGGTGACGACCTCTGCAGTACTAACTCAACGGGACCTTTTTCCTGGCGAATTAATGGCTCAAATAAATTAGCAGACATTACACTACAGACCTTCGATGAATTTGGCATTCCTCGCTGGGCAGAGACTGGTGGGCCTGTGGGGGAGATTATGACTATTGCCGATCTTGTCCCTTCAATAGTTTTGATGCATGCAGGAGTTTTACTACATACCAATATTGAAACAACCGAAGCAATTCCGGCGACTAGCCTTGCCGCTACAACAAGAGCCTATGCCAAGATCATTGAGCAGGTTAACAGCATGAGCCTATTGGAACTCACTCAGCGAAATGAGAAGTAAGAAAACAGCTGGTTGAGTCGCCGATACGAGGTTTTGCTGCAAATTGAGTAACGGATTCGGAAATTGAATCAATGAATTAAAAGCACGAAATCTGACTGTACTAGAGAGCTGCGCTGTGTCTTTGGCTTCAAAGTGCAACAAAGCCCCAAAAATTGGCTGAGTAATTTGCCATACTGAGGTAAAATCCGGTCCAAGACGCCCGCGCTGGTTCGGTCGATCAGAATTACCGATCTAGTCTGGGCATTTTATGTTTAGGCATTCCAGAATTTGGAAGAAAAAAGGGAAAAAGACCCTATTATTTATTGAATAACGACGCTATGGCGTTCATATAACCGTTAATCTAAGGAAGCAATCGATGTCAACAGCAACTGCAACTAACACTTCAGGCTCATTTATGGAGTTGTTTCTAGGCCCGACACCAATGTGGTACAAGCAGGCGGTTATAGGCGCGCTTGTATTGAATGTGCCGGCCTATTTTATCTTGGGACCGCTCGTCACTTCCTGGATCATTCTATTTGAGTTCATATTCACTCTAGCGATGGCACTGAAATGTTTCCCTCTGCAGCCAGGGGGCTTGCTTGCATTACAAGTAGTAGCTCTAGGGCTCACAGATACCTACCATGTTTATGAGGAGGTTGTGCACGGGCTACCGGTGATCCTCCTTGTTATTTTCATGGTGGCCGGGGTGCATTTTCTCAGGGAGATGCTCTTCAAGTTTATAAACAAGGTATTGCTGGGAATAAAATCTCGAGTCATGATGAATTTTGCTACGGTGGTTGTTGTCGCCGTACTTTCTGCCTTTCTAGATGCCTTGACTATCCTTGCAGTCCTCATCGCACTATCTACCACCTTCTACCTTGTGTATGAAAAAGTGATTACCAAGGTCGGGCACGAGCCCGGATTGCCTTCCGATGACAGCCATATTGAAGAAACACATCTGCAAGATCTGGAAGCATTTCGCGGATATCTCCGTGGCCTGTTGATGCACGGTGCAGTTGCTACCGCGATAGGTGGGGTAAGCACCCTGGTGGGTGAACCCGAGAATATTGTTATTGGAGGTCATACCGGTTGGGATTTCGTGACATTCTTCCTAGTTAATGCACCTGCGACTATGCCAACCCTGGTGTCTGGTTTCATCATGTGTCTCTTGCTGGAGTACTTTCGGCCCTTTGGTCAGTTTTTTGGCTATGGCGCTGAACTGCCAGAAAACGTACGAAAAGTGCTCGCTGCAGAAGATCAGCGAATTCAGGAATCAGAAACTGACAGGGATCGGCTGATAATCAAGATTCAAATCTGTGTTTCCGTGCTAATGGTCATTGCTTTATCACTGCACCTGGCTGAAATTGGCTTGATTGGTCTCGGTGTAATCATTCTTGCTTCTTCTTTGCTGGGTGAGACTAATGAGCATAATCTTGGCAAGGCTTTCGTCGAAGGATTGCCCTTTGCATCACTCCTGGTTGTGTTCTTTGCCATTGTTGCAATGATTAATGATCAGGAGATGTTCACGCCAGTTATGGAATGGGTATTGTCCATGGATGGCAGAATGCAGGTGTTTATGGTGTTCCTGACCAACGGTGCTTTGTCCGCCATTAGTGACAACGTATTCGTGGCAACTATCTACATGGACCAGATCACGCCACTATTGGAGGCAGGTGTTCTGTCGCGTGAATTGTATGACGCACAAGCTACTGCGGTGGTGATGGGTACGGGTATTCCTAGTATGTCTACCCCTAACGGACAAGCAGCCTTCCTGTTCCTGTTGATGTCAGGCATCGCGCCGAGAATCAGGTTGGGGTATGTCAGAATGGTATATATGGCCCTGCCGTATTTTATAATTACGACAATAACCGCTGGCGTGGTCATGTATAACTGGTTGTAGCCTCACCCTAGAATAAGTTGTAAGAAGTTGCCGTGTGGGAAATACATTCCCATTCGGTGACTTACAGAATAGTTTTGAAGTTAGAGAAGGTTTTATGCTATCAAGAATGTAAAAAGAGCCTCGCTTTAGCGGGGCTTTTTTTATGTGTAATTGCATTTGATCATAATTTTGGCTGGTCGCTAAATAAGGAAAATTTCTGTATTTTTACCTTTGTCTCTATTCGTGAGTCTTGTGAGAAGAATCGTTATGAGCAAATTGGAAGCAAGTGTTTTCAAAAGAAATTTCATAACAGTGATCTGTCTGGGAATTTCATTGACTGTTATTCCTCTGACTTGTATTGCTGCCGATTCGGAACGGCCGGAACTGAATGGTACCTGGACTAATCAGTCTATAACCCGGCTAAATAGACCCGATGATTCGCCACTGGTGGTTACTGCAGAGCAAGCACAACTGACAGCGGCAGCCGCGCCGATTCATGGCCGGCCCCCGGGTTGGATTGATGAGCTTGATCCTGACACCGGTGCGCCAAAGGCTGGCAGTCGCGACTTTGGTCTGTTCAGTTACAACCAATTCTGGTTCGATCAGGGTGCGTCACTTGCCAGAGTAAAAGGTGAATATCGAAGTTCCTTTGTTGTCGATCCGGAAAACGGCCAAGTGCCCTGGTTGGAGAATCCAGACCCGTCACTGCAGCGCGTTAATTTCGACAGCCGCTTTTTGAGTGGAGTTGGCGATGCGTCGGGCCCGGAAGCGATGCCCCTTAAGGAGCGTTGCCTGATTGGGTTCGGCAACACAGCCGGCCCCGGAATGCTGTCCACGCCCTACAATAGTAACTATCAATTTGTGCAAACTCAGGACTATGTAATATTGTTGACTGAAATGGCTCATGATGCGCGTATCATACCCACCTATAACTCAGCACAAGAGGCCCGGGCTCAGCATCGGCCAGACTTTTTGAATCCCTGGTTCGGTGACTCAAGAGGCTGGTATGAAAACGCAACACTGATAGTTGAAACCATCAATATCAACCCCAAACAAATGCGAGAAAGTCCAGTGCCGATCACGGCGACAGGGAAGATTACCGAGCGTTTTAGCCGTTATGGCGTAAATGAAATATTTTATCAGTTCACCGTTGATGATCCGAAAGTGTACCGTCAGCCATGGACGGCAGAGCTTAGTTTTTATCCGAGTGAAGGTCCGGTATACGAGTATGCCTGCCACGAGGGCAATTATGCGATGACAGGCATTTTGGCTGGAGCTCGACGAGAAGAAGCTGAAGCTGTCAGCCAATAGGGTCTTAGTAAATGAAAATCCTAGACATTAAACTCAAATTGGATATTTATGGGAAAAGGCGAATCATACACAAATAAATTTTCAGAACTCTCAAAAACTTCAATTTTGGTCGCTGGAGGGAAGGGGGCTAATCTTGGCGAAATGACTCAAGCTGGATTTGCCGTGCCTTCAGGCATCGTGGTAAATACCGGCTCATATGATGCGGTTGTTAAAGCTAATAATCTTCAAGATAAAGTACTATCCATTGCTTCGGCCGTCTTGGGAGACAATCCAGAAACAAGTGAATCGGCTTCCGAAGAAATTAAGAAACTCTTCGTTAATGCTCAGATTCCAGCTGATATCGAAGAAGCGATTGTAAGTAGCTACGCTAGTTTGGGCGGAGAAAATACTGTTGTGGCTGTGCGCTCTTCTGCGACTGCTGAAGATCTGCCTGGTGCTAGTTTTGCGGGGCAACAAGAATCATACTTGCATATTCAAGGTAAAGATCAGCTTCTAGAAGCCGTCAAGAAATGTTGGGCGAGTTTGTGGACTGCGCGCGCTATCACGTACCGAATCAAACAAGGAATCGCTCCAGAAGATGTAAGTCTTGCTGCTGTAGTACAACAACAAATCAACTCAGACATCAGCGGTATCGCCTTTTCACTAAACATCCAAAACAACTATTACGATGAAGCCGTCATCAACAGTAACTTTGGCCTAGGCGAAAGTGTCGTGTCCGGCCAAGTCACACCAGATCATTTTGTTGTAAACAAAATGACCAACAAAATTACTGAGAAAGTAATAAACGAGAAGCAGCTGATGTTGGTCGGCAAACCAGATGGTGGGATTGAAGAACAAAAAATCCCAGACCCGAAAGCTCCATCACTGACTGACGAACAAGTGCTTGAAGTCGCCAAGCTCGTGACTGATGTTGAGACACACTATAAGGTACCGATGGACATTGAGTGGGCTATCTACGAAGGCAAGCTCTACTTACTCCAAGCCCGTCCAATCACTACCCACCTCCCACTCTTTCCTGAACTACTTACCAAGCCAAGTGAAAAGAAAAAAGTCTACATAGATATGATTGTAATGTCGCAAGGCTTTTCGGATTCTATGTCTGTGCTCGGGATGGACTATTGGGCAAATATGTTAAAGGTCGCAAAAGGAAGCTCAATGCCGCGAGGTAAAGATGCGATTGTCTGGGAACTGCATGGTCGGCAGTACTTGAATATTTCAAACATGATTAAGATCGGTGGAATAGTTACAAAATCATTTAGTAGTTATGATGCCCCAACGAGACAAATTCTTGCAGAGCTAGAATCGGATGACGAATATATACCTGATGAGATTCCAGAGCCACTCAAGGGCTACACCTGGAAGGCGATTGTGACCGCTTGGCCAATAGTCAGAAAGATGATCCCTGCTCTGTTTAATCTAGAGAAAGCTCAACAGGAATATATGAAGTCCGATGCCAAAATCTGGAAGTATTTGAAAGAGGATTTATCTCGTAGTGAAGAGACTTTTGATGTTCAAGCAGAGCGTGCGCTCGAAATGTTCGGAGCGATGACAAAGAATCTAGGAGGATATGTAGCATCTAAGATAGCGGATATGCGGCTCAAGAAAATGTTCAAAGGCAACAAAGAAGCCGAGGACTTGCTGATAGGACTCTCTATGGACTTGCCTGGGAACCCAACGTCTGAAATGGGACACTTGATGCTCAAGATTGCGTCACATCTAGAATTTAAAGCCACCAAGTCAAGCAAAGAGTTTATTGAAAAGCTAGAGGCCAAAAAGTACGGAGAAGAATTCCAGGTCTTGTACGATGACTACATGAGACGATTTGGCGTCAGAGGAATGATGGAAATTGATATAGCTACGCCACGTCTGTACGAAAATCTTGACCGAGTATTCTTTCAACTACAACAAATCAACACCGAAGACAACGCTATTTTGAATGTTGAAAGAAGAAGTAAAGAAGCCTATGAAAAATTACGCCACATAGCTAAGGATATGGGCAAAGAACAGAAGTTCATCAAGCATGCAAAAGCTTTTCGAAGTATGATGGGCTTACGAGAACAGCCAAAATATATATTTATAGTATCTATCGGCATCCTGCGTGAGCGCGCACTGGTGCTGGGAGAGCAGTTTGTAAAAGCTGGACGTCTCGATAATCAGAATCAGATTTTTGATTTGAAGACAGCGCAAATCGGTCAAGCCGAACAAGATTCAGCGCTGGATTTGCGAGCCCTTGCTGAAGAAAATACTGCTCCTTACCGACCAGTGGCACATATTAAATACTGGCCACGTATCATCGATAGTCGGGGTAAAATCCATCGTGCTAAAAGAGAAACGAGAGAAGGTGAGCTCTTGGGCGAAGGAATTGCTCCCGGCGTCGTACAAGGAAAGGCCAAGGTGCTTGAATCTCCATACGACAAGCCTCTCGAACAAGGCGAGATCCTTGTCTGTCGCGCCAGCGAGCCGAGTTGGACGCCAATCTTTATCAATGCTGCTGGGGTGGTGATGGAAATTGGTGGCCCACTCCAACACGGAGGGATTATCGCCCGCGAATACGGCCTGCCATGTGTGAGTAGTATCGACCAAGCAACCAAGCTAATCAAAGACGGCGATCTACTTGAGGTAGATGGGAGTAATGGTATTGTTAAAATCGTTGAGGCCGCATGAGAGAATATTGGGTCAGGTAAGGTGCCGCCTGAGCGAAGCCCGAGTACGCGGAATTAACCGGCGAGACGGTGGAGCAGGCTTGGATCGAACACAACGCGATCGAGTCGGGTGGCGAGTTGGTATTGGTGATGGGCGATTCTTCGGGGAGTTGGGGCAGCAAACTATTACCACCTTCTAAATCTACAGCGCTTGATTAATCTATAACTCTATCGGCTTACAGTTTCTGCACAATCTGGAAAAGGTTTCTTAAAACTACTGCATTTTTACTCTAACCCCTTTATTAATTATTAATCAAATTACTCTGACCCTTTTGATTTTTTTCTTTTTCTTTTTCTTTTTCTTTTTGAGTTTTGGTTTACGGCGCATTGGTCGATCGCCTGCGTCAGCGTCTTTGAACTCTTCTCTCTCCAAACCTTTTTCTGCTGAGTGGCGGGTAATGTTCAATTTCTTGTTGGTAACCCAGGTGTTTTTCAAATCCTTGAAAATATCGTCTGGCATATCAAGTGGCAAATCCACTGTGCTGTAGTTATCGAATATGTTTATGCGGCCAATGTCTTTGCTGGTCAGGCCAGATTCGTTTGCAATCGCGCCGACGATGTTGCCGGGCATTACACTGTCATTATGGCCGACTTCGATGCGAAAACGTTCGAGGCCTTTCTCTGGTGGTGAATCCTTCCTCTTTGGGAGCCGCTCTTCATCACTTCTTCTCCGGCTCGCTGTTGGTTTATCACGACCACGACCATCGCGTTGACCTTTGTCTTCTTTCATCCAGGAAATGTCTTTTCTCGGCGTCGGCTGATGTTTTAACAACAACGAAGAGCCACCCTGGGCTAATTGCGCCAGGGCTGCCGCAATCTCAATGGCCGGTACGTTGTGCTCCAATTGATACTGCTCAATGAGTCGGGTGTACATGCCCAGCTCTTCCGCCGCCAAGGTGTCGGTAATCGACTGTTTGAATTGGGAAATGCGTTTATCATTGATCACTTCCGTCGAGGGCAATTCCATCAATTCGATCTTGGCGCCGGCGGCGCGCTCGATTGCGCCGAACAAACGTTTTTCTCTTGGCGCCACGAACAGGATGGCGTCACCCTTGCGTCCGGCGCGGCCTGTTCTGCCAATTCGGTGAATATAGGCTTCAGTGTCATAGGGAATGTCATAGTTGACAACATGGCTAATGCGATCCACATCGAGACCACGCGCAGCAACGTCAGTGGCTACCAGAATATCCAACTTGCCCTTTTTGAGTTTTTCGATCGTGCGCTCGCGCTGTGCTTGGGCTATGTCGCCATTGAGTGCGGTTGCCGCGAATCCTCTGGCAGACAGTTTCTCTGCCAATTCAGTGGTGGCAATACGGGTACGCACAAACACGATCATGCCGTCGAAAGTTTCTGCTTCCAAAATTCGAGTTAAGGCATCCAGCTTGTGGGTGCCACTCACGGGCCAGACTCGCTGGCGAATTAAGTCGGTAGTGGCCTTCTTCGCCTTAATCGTAACCTGCTCGGGCTCATTGAGATGGCTATTCGCAATACGTCGCACCTCTGTTGGCATGGTTGCGGAGAACAGCGCAATCTGGCGTGTCGTTGGCGTCTGCTCCAGGATCCATTCGACATCATCGATAAAGCCCATGCGTAGCATCTCGTCCGCTTCGTCCAACACCAGGGTTTTTAGCTGCGCCAGCTTAAGCGTGCCCCGGCGCATGTGATCCATGACCCGTCCAGGCGTTCCCACCACTACATGCACGCCTCGCTTTAGCGCACGAATCTGGCCGCTGTAATCCTGGCCGCCATAGACAGGCAACACATGAAAGTTCTTTGTCTTGTTCGCATAAGTCTGAAAAGCCTCTGACACCTGGATCGCTAATTCCCGAGTCGGCGCCAATACGAGTGCCTGTGGGTCTTTCTGCTTTAGCTCTAAATTGGACAGGATCGGCAAGGCGAAGGCTGCTGTCTTTCCAGTACCTGTCTGTGCCTGACCGAGCACGTCTCTGCCTGCTAACAAAAGAGGTATTGTTTTTGCCTGGATTGGAGAGGGCGTCTCGTAGCCGATGTCTTTTAGGGTTTTGATCAGGGACGCAGCTAACTGCAGCTGGTCGAACGCCGTTACCGTGTCGGTAGTCATGTCAGGCTCTTTTCACTGTGGGTCGGGTAGATTTTTGCCAATCAGCTTCGGAGTGCTGAGCGGGCGCGGAGTTTACCATGCTTTAAATAAAGGGGTCAGAGTAAAAATACAGTAGTTTGGTGAATGGTGCCCAAGGGCGGAGTCTAAACATCAGTATTTATAGCTTTTTAGCGGTTTTTATCCTAATACCTGTCATAAAGCCAATTCTGGCCCCCCTTTCTGGCATTTGCAGGGGCAGTGCTATTATAAACCCTTTTCTATAACTATTTATTAGGTGGCTCACTAACCAGAGCCGCCATTAACTCTTGCACTAGTCGAACATCAGTTTCAGGGATAGTCAGATAGTAGTGATTCCCGTCTGAATCTGACTCAAAAATAGTTTCACCGTCTTCCAGGACGGTAACTGTGCCTGCATCAGACATTCCAAAATAGTTTCTGTCTTCTCTTATTGCCCATAAAATACTTGTTAGATCCCAGGTAGGTCTTTCATGGGGTGTCGGGATATAAGCCTGATAAGACTCTGGAATTGGATGACGATCCAGATAATTAAAGTCATTTTCAATACTAATGGCGGGATAGCGAATTTCTAATCCTACTTCAAAGCCACTCCAGTAAATTGGTGTCGGCCAGTTTTCCGCTAAATATTGAGCAGAAGGAATATCTTGCACAATGTTGTATTCAAGATGGGTTTCGCCGTCAATAGGCGCAAATGTTCCTGCCATGATTGAGATATGTTTTACCTTTTGCTCAACTAGTTCCATACCCGAAAGACCAGAAAAATTATCTCCATCTGTTTGCAATAGCTCGGCTAAATTTGTTGAGAAGCCAACCTGCACAATCACCACTGAATTATCAGGCTGCACCGCCAAGCTCTCTCTTAAAACTTGTACCGCCGAAGGCACAGGCTCCCCCATGTTTAAATCGTGGGGGTAAAGATACTCATCACCTTTTCTCTCTAGAGTAACACCGGTAAATCTGCTATCGGCAGGAGTAACACCACTATCGGTGATACCTATGGGAATTGAACCTCTTCCATAAAATGTATTGATAGCGTCCAGATAAGGGGCGACCTCATCGTGATCTTTCGTGGCCGTTACCGCCAACAACTCACTTTCGCCACGATTCTCTAACGAATGTAACATGGCCAATGCCAGGGCGTCGTCCACATCGTTTCCCATATCGGTGTCATAAATTATCTTTACTGGATCGGCTAAAGCTACGGCAGAGAAAATTAGCGGTGCAAAGACAAGGCAATTAGAAATTTTCTTCATTACTCAGATCCAATAATCAGTTTGATGCAAGCTCTTCGGTACCATAAATGGTAATGCCATCCAGTAACACATTAGCGTCTTCGGAAGGATTGAGAATTTTTACTTCCACACTGTGTTGTCCATCAGGAAGTTCGTACTTCCAGAACAAATAAAAGCGGCGCGTAACAAAATTAGTTGGCCAGGTTGCGGTTTCAACAAGCTCTCCGTCTACATGGAGTTCTGCTTCAAACACATAATCTTCATCATTAAGTGATTGCGCAGTTCCCATGACGGCGAAGCCAACACCGTCAAAGTCAAAACTGTAAGAATCATCCATTTCAAAAAATTGGCGATCCCTGCCACTGCCAGTGGCCAATTGTCTTCTTTCCTTGGCGAAATGACCGACAAAGGATTGCTCAAAAGGAACCACTTCCGGCGTTTGCACCGGTAGAGTCACACTTGCGTTACTCACCAAGCCGCCTTCTCTACGGATCATTTGCAATGCATGTTGAAAGGACATTTCATAAGCGTCATTGAGTGAAATAGTGGTATGCGCAAAGTCCATGCTTTCAATGTCATCTAGCCCTTGCATCCAGTAGTCCGGAATTCCCTCGTATCCATATATAGTGCCAAGAATACCTGCCGCTGAACCGGGATTACAATCTGCATCATCACCTGCTCTGGCAGCTATCTCCATGGTCTTTCCGAAATCACCATCACCATAGAGTAAACCTAAAACTACCCATGCCGCGTTAATCTTCGCGTCGATATTGAAGTCATTCATCAAACCCCGAGGACCTAAATCAGTAAAAGCCCATTCTTCGTTTATACCTTCCCAGGCATAGTTCCAGTCATCTGGGTTTTCATCATGTAGTGCAATTACATCATCAATGATTTTATGAAAGTCACTTTCTTCGGGGATCACGTTAATCGCTGTTTGGACAATTGTTTCGATATCATTTTCAATGAATGCCGTTGAATACATCGCAGCAATAAAAACGCCGCCGTACCAGCCATCACCATAATTCATGATATGACCAATCTTGTCGCTGACTTCAATTGAGGAATTCACCATGCCTGGTGCCATTAGTCCAGCGAAGTCAGCTTCAATCTGAAAATCGATATCGTCTGCGGCGGGGTTATTCAACCAGTGACCTGATTCAGGAGGAGTAAGTCCGTTTAGCACGTTGTATCGCGCCACTTGATTAGCGAACCAGAGACTGTATTCTGCTTCGGCAAATGAATTCGCAAATGATTGCACCGGTGCATCCAATCCCTCATCTTCAAAAATCTGCACGAATGCAAGATCCATATAGATATCATCATATGCACCAGGACTCTCAGTCATGGTTTTCAATAAGTAACCGTCGTACCAGGGAATCTCACGCTCCTCTGGGACACGGGCACTGTTGAACCGAAATTCCACTGGGAATCCATAAGTAACACCGATGGTTTGTGCAGCCCAGGCACCTTTGATTTTGTCGCGAAGCATGGCTGTCGACATTGTCATCGTTTCTTGACTTGTCGCGTTGATTGAGCAAACCAGTAAACCAATCGCTATAAACGAGTGGTATAAAATTCTTGCACCAGGCTTCTTCATTCTGGTTCTTCTCACTAGTCCAGTCGCTGAAAAATCAAAGGTCATTGTGTTCTCCTTTACTTAGTGTTTTTCTTGTTGTCGTTGAGCATTTCATGCAGTAGCTTTAGGTGAAAGTGAATACTAATTGGATGTGATCGATGAATTCAAGGGAACGAGCGCCTATTATTGTTATCGGAAGCGTTAATACCGACATGGTAGCTACCGCACCTACTCTTCCTGCTGCAGGTGAAACAGTTATGGGCACAGATTTCTTTGTCTCAGCAGGAGGCAAAGGTGGCAATCAGGCAGTGGCGGCAGCGAGACTTGGTGCCAATGTATCAATGGTTGGAAACCTTGGGACTGATGCGCTTGGAGATCAGGCTATTGAACGCCTGAAAAAAGAAAATATTGATTGCCAACAAGTCACGAGAGATTCTGAACAAGCTTCCGGCGTCGCGCTAATCAATGTGGATCAAACGGGAGAGAATCAGATTGTCGTCGTGCCAGGGGCAAACGCAACACTATCTGCCGAACTCGTAGAGAAAGCGTTTAGCAATATTGCAGAAGGTTCAATAATACTTTTGCAATTGGAAATCCCTCTTGCGTCGGTAGCAAGGGCTATCGAATTGGGAACTGAAAAAAACTGCCGGATAATTCTCGACCCAGCCCCGGCACAAGCACTTTCTCCCTCTTTACTAGAAAATGTATTTTTACTTACTCCCAATGAGACGGAAGCGGAAATACTCAGCGGCATTAAGGTTACGGGTGAAAACTCCGCAAAGGAGGCGGCCTCGGCCTTACTGCAGCTCGGAGTTGATAATTTAGCAATTACCCTCGGTAGCAGCGGTGTCTTGTTGGCCTCGAAAAATGAACATCGACTAATCCCAGCCATCGAAGTCGAAGCAATTGACACGACTGCGGCCGGGGACTGCTTTAATGGATCTCTCGCGGTTGAGCTTGCCAAGGGCAATGAGCTTTCTCAAAGCATTGAATTTGCCTGCAGAGTTGCGTCTATCTCAGTAACCCGAGCCGGGGCGCAAGACGCGATGCCGTTTGCCCATGAAGTAAAAATTTAGAAGGCGAGAAGAATTGCTGAGCAACATGTTACTCTTAACCTCTGCTTGCCAATGATGGAACTGAAAATGGGAAAAATAATTGCAGTATTTCTATTAGGCGGATTGCTATCCAGCTGCGGTTCTGATGATTCCAATACCGCGTCAAGTGATGGTGGGAGTGAAAGTGGCAACGAAACTCCCATAGTTGCGCTGGTAATGAAATCTTTAGCGAATGAATTTTTTGTCAATATGGCAGCAGGTGCGGAAGCCCATAACGCTGAGAACTCTCAAGATTATGAGTTAATTGTGAATGGTATTCGTAATGAAAGTGACCTGGCACAGCAAGTAGCACTGGTTGATCAGATGATTAGCTCTGGTGTGGACGCCATTGTCATCGCTCCAGCAGATTCCAGAGTGTTGGTTCCCGCATTGGCTCGGGCGGAATCTGCGGGAATTGTTGTTATCAATATCGATAATCGTCTCGAACCTGAAATACTGGCGGAATACGATTTGCAAATACCTTTTATAGGCCCAAGTAATTTGGCTGGCGCCAAAATGGTTGGTGACTTTGCGCTGGAAGGATTAGCAAGTGACAGCGAAGTTGCGATTCTCGAAGGTATTACTTCTGCTTTTAATTCCATTCAACGTCGCACGGGGTTTGAGCGGGCAGTAGCCGAAGCTGGCATGGAAGTTGTCACTTTACAAAGTGCCGAATGGGACCAAACTCGAGCAGCTCAAGTTACTGCAGGGATCCTCTCGCAATTTCCGGAACTCGATGTCATTCTCGCCGCGAATGACAATATGGCTTTAGGTGCTGCGTCCGCAGTAGGAGTAGCTGCCCTCGGGCGTGAAATTACAATTGCCGGTTTTGACAACATCTCTGCGATTCATCCTCTTATTGAATCTGGCACTGTGATTGCCACAGCAGATCAATTTGGTGATCAGCTGGCAGTCTTTGGAATCGAATATGCGCTTGAAGTACTGGCTACTGGCATAGTTCCCGAAGACAGAGAAACTTCGCTTGAACTGATCACCGTTGACTCACTGTAATTCAACTAAAGTAATAATCGAAAACGTGACTGCTCGAATTTCCGTTAAAGGCTTATGTAAAAGTTTCGCCGCTCCTGTATTGCAGGACGTCCGGCTTGAGATAGCTGACGGGAGTATTCATGGCATCGTCGGTGAAAACGGTGCTGGCAAATCGACTCTTATCAATATTATTTGTGGTCTGCTTACCGCTGACGCTGGCGTAATTAAGCTCGAGGGACACGACTATACGCCTGAATCGAGGAAGGAATCCATCAATCAGGGAGTTGCACTCGCATCCCAGGAGTTAAGTCTGATAGATACACTTTCAGTTGCAGAAAATATCCTGTTAACAGCGCTACCTCGAAAAACCATTACCATTGATCGCAACGGTGTTGAACAAAAAGCGAGAGAGCTCATGGATATGGTCGCTCTCGACTCAGCTACCTTGCACAGACGGGTGGCTGATCTTTCTCTGGCTCAAAAACAGCTCGTTGAATTGGCCAAAGCATTATCAATGGCGGATGAGCAAGCACGACTTCTAATTTTAGATGAGCCCACCTCTGCACTAACTAGTCCTCAAGCTGACGAGCTTCATAAAATCATTAGAGAGAAAGCGGAGAATGGTTTAAGTATCATATACGTATCACATCGCCTCGATGATGTTTTGGAAGTTTGTGATGTGGTGTCGGTATTGCGGGATGGAGAAATCCAGTTAACAGCACCTGCTAGTACTCTTGATAATGACGCTCTAATAAAAGCCATGTCTGGTGAAGAACTGCAAAGTCGTGGTGAGCAAAAAATAAGAGAGTATGGTGATGTCCGATTGGATGTTTTTCAATTGACCACGGCAGAACTTCCCAATGCAATCTCGCTGCAATGTCATGAAGGTGAAGTTCTGGGAATCGCTGGGCTGTCCGGCTCCGGCAGATCGGAACTACTTCATGGAATATTTGGTTTGGGAGTAGAGCGCCGAGGTCGGGTAACACTGCTTGGTAAAGAGAAGAATGACATTTATATCGATTCCGCCAGTACTGCTGTGAAGCATGGTGTGGCGCTAATCGCAGAAGATAGAAAGACGCAAGGAATTTTTGCCAGTAAATCTATATCACTAAATACAACCGTGGCGGGTTTGGGAAAATTTGGGAGTGGCTTATCAAGAGTGGTACCTATCCGTGAAATGCAAGTGAGTGAAGCGCTAATTGATAGATTAAAAGTTAAATGTGAAGGCCCGCTGCAATTAATCGATAGACTTAGCGGCGGCAATCAGCAAAAAGTACTCATTGCTCGCTGGCTTGAAACCAAGGCAGATGTTTGGCTACTAGACGAACCGACAAGAGGTGTAGATGTCGGCTCTAAAGCGGCGATCCATGAACACCTAAGGCAATTACGAGATAAGGGTGCTGCCATTGTCATCGCTTCCAGTGAGCTCGAAGAATTAACTACACTCTGTGATCGAATTCTGGTGCTCTCAAATCGGAAAGCTGTTAAAACTTTCAAACGGGGTGAGTGGAATAAAGAGCTGTTATTGGAAGCGGCTTTTAGTCAGCACAAAGGAGAAAGGCTCGATTCTTAACAACCGAGATTCGCATCTTTAACTAAAAACAATGAATACTGAATCGAACGAAATAAATATTTTGAACAAGTTGAGTCTAATGTTTGAAGAATTTTTTATCTTCACTGCTCTTCTCTTGTTAGTTGCATTTTTTAGTTTCACTGCTGACAACTTTTTTTCTACTGGTACGCTCACAGCAATACTCACCCAACTACCGGCTCTAACAGTTGTCACTATTGGCATGACTTTGGTGCTGATTACAGGCGGTATCGATTTATCAGTAGGCTCTGTGGTCGCATTGTCTAGCGCCGTAATAGGTATCGCGTTTACTGTATTCGAATTACCACTTCTTGTTTCTGCTCTGCTGGGAATTGCTGCAGGTGGATGCGCAGGTTTGATAAACGGCGTGCTAGGAGCTTATTTCCGCTTGCCTATATTTATAGTTACCCTGGGAATGCTGGAAGCCGGCCGTGGTATGGCCTATTTAGTCACCAACTCGCAAACCGTATACATTGGACCCAGTATTCAGGGTTTGGCGTTACCCATATCTGGCATAGGGGTTTCTGCGTCATTTCTAACTTCTCTTGCTCTGGTGGTGCTCGCTCAACTGGCATTAACCCGAACTGTTTTTGGACGATACTTGATTGCCATTGGCACTAACGAAACAGCAGCGAAGATTTCCGGAATTCGCACCGAACCCTACCTGACCTGGGTATTGGTCATCTCCGGATTGCTTGCTGGCCTGGGTGGATTAATGAATGCGGCTTATCTGGGTGCTTCTGACCCTAATGCCGCTATCGGACTTGAACTCTCTGCAATCGCGGCAGCAGTTATTGGCGGTACGAGTCTAATGGGTGGACGTGGTTCAATTATTGGTGCATTTATAGGAGTACTAATAATTTCAGTCTTACAAAATGGTTTGGCTCAGCTCGGTGTTTCCGAACCTTTTAAACGACTCATCACTGGCTTGGTCATTATCCTCGCCGTACTAATCGATCGCTGGCGCAGTCGGTAATCAGCGGCGGCTATTGGCCGCAGCGGGTGCGAGAAGGACGCAACAAGGGTTGGCTGCGCTTTGGTTGATCTGACTTGGTTGTGTGTCTTGGGGCCTGAGTGTTTCAGTTACCTGACGTGGATGTCAGAGAGTCTGGTGGCTACCTTCGGCATTCGTACCCCACGTAATACCCGTCATAAATAATGTATAGCTAGGTTTCGGGAAGTTAAGGGTTGTATCAAGGAATACTAGATGTAGCAGGGCTTTAAGGGCGATCTAAAGACTGGGATGTTCTTGGAAGTAACGGAGAGTTGGTGCCCGGGGGCGGAATCTACACTCCTTTATTCATGGGGGTTTCCAAGGTTTTTGTGATTACACCCTACTAAAAGCCGATTCTATCCCCCCTTTCACGCATTTGGAGGGGCAGTGCTATATATGACCCCGGGGAGCCATTCCGCGCGGTATTCTAATGATAGTTGCCTTCTCAACACATAAAAGATAATTTCAAAAAAAACCTGAAAAAAAAATTAACAATTGGTTTTTTGTGGGGTGAATAATAATGAAAAAATTGATAACCACGATGGCTTTGCTCTGCCTTTGCGCAGGAAGAAGAGCAGGAAGTTCAAATTGAGATTGAGACTGGTGGTGGTGTTCAGGTTGAATTGACCGATGGCAGAGCAATAGCAGCATTTGCGGATAAGTCAGTGTGGTTTCGCATTTTTTTTGACGCCTACGACGCTGCGACTTATTGCTGGGTTGATGAAAATGAAGGGCCTCGCTGTAAGTTAGTTGAAGTAGAAGAAGATTAAGCTAATCAATTGGGAGAATAACAATGAATGAAGCATCGCTGTCTTTGTACGAGCCTCCAGAGCTTTTCTCTTAAACAAATATTTACAAACACATGGTAGGCTTCCCCTTTTACGAAATTTGACTGTCATAGTGTCCAACGAAAAAATATTCATCGTCGAAGACGAGCCCGATATTCTGGATGTAATCAGCTATAGCTTGAATCGCGAAGGCTTCCAGATAGAAAGTTCCCTGGATGGAGCTGAGTCTATTGAACTCCTTCAACAGTTCAAACCTGATTTGATCTTGCTCGACCTCATGTTACCTGGCATGGGTGGTCTGGATGTTTGTCGACACCTTAAAAATGACGAGCTCAGTAAGCATATCCCCATAATCATGGTTACTGCCAAGGGTGAAGAGAGTGATATCGTACTGGGGCTAGGACTTGGTGCCGATGACTACATTTCCAAGCCCTTTAGCCCACGGGAGCTGATTGCCCGGATCAAATCGGTACTGCGCCGATCAAAGGAGTCAGACAATACAAAAAGAAGCGAGAACATAGAGTCGGGTGAGCTCGTTATCGATACTAAGAAGCACAAGGTTTTACTCAAAGGCAGCGAAATTAAACTTACGGCAACCGAATTTCGTCTCTTGACCTATATGGCTAGGAGCCCAGGACAGGTATTTTCCCGTGATCAACTACTCGATCAGGCTTTCGGTGGAAATATGGTAGTCGTCGATCGGAATATAGACGTGCATATTCGCGCTATTCGTAAGAAGATCGATGCAGATCAGTATTACATTGAAACAGTCCGGGGTTTTGGCTATCGGTTCCGAGATTCTGCATAGTCTCGTTGTGCTGCAACTACAAGTGTATTTCTGTTGTCACTTATTGCACACAAATAGCGCAATCCCCCACTAATCCTTAAGGCGTAACTCTAAAGCATGTTTAGATCGAAACTCTTCTGGCGGATTTACTCTGGCTACGCGGCGATAATCGTGTTTTCGACACTTATCGTTGGCATATTACTGAGTCGTCAACTTTCGGAGAACGCTACACAAGATATTGAAAATTCGCTGTCAGTAAGGTCCGAGCTATTGACCGAAATCGGCAAGGAAGTGCTTCTTCAAATTCCTTCAGAGGTTATTGAGCTGGATTTGCAGACAACCCTGCAAGAATTGGGCACCCGTACCCAGAGTCGACTGACGATAATTAGACCGGATGGCAGGGTAATCGCAGATTCAGAAGAGTCACCAGTGGCCATGGACAATCACCTGCAACGGCCCGAGATTATAGATGCCAGAGATACAGGCAGTGGCATAACTTCTCGTTTCAGTCAGACGCAACAGCAGATGATGATTTATAAGGCTTTGCCTGTGAGAGATGGGGCTCGATTACTAGGCTTTGTTCGAGTTTCACTTGCTGCCGCAGAAGTGGATATTCAGCTGACTCAATTGCGTCGAATAATTCTAATAAGTGCCAGCATTGTGGCCATTATTGCCTTATTGATCGGACTGTACTTTGCAAATCGGTTTACCGAACCGTTATCGAAAATGACACAGGTGGCTGAAGCCATCTCCCAGGGTGACTATGAAAGGCGCATAAACGTATCCGAGACCGACGAAATTGGCAGTTTGGCTGCTGCGATTAATCGCATGGCGCGAAGCTCAGCCACACGCATGGACGAGATAACACTCGAACGAAACCGACTCAGTAGCATTTTTGCGGGTATGGTAGAGGGTGTTATCGATGTTGATCAGAGTCAGAAAATCGTCCACATCAATCAGGTAGCAGCAGATCTGTTGGGCTTGTCGGTACAGAGCTGTATCGGGCAACCAATCTGGGAAGTGGTGAGGGTTGCTGAAATCATTGATGCGCTGGAGCAGGCGCTAAACAACAGGGAAATTGTAAAAGCCCAGATGCGCCACCTTTCGGAAGAGGATGATCTAGTCGTTGACATTTATGCTGCTTCGCTACAAAACGAGCACGGCGATGCAATCGGCGCTGTTGTCGTGCTGCATAATATCTCTGAGCTTGACCATCTGGAGCGAATTCGTCGTGATTTCGTTGCCAATGCTTCCCATGAGTTGAAGACGCCCATTACAGCAATTCGAGGGCTGACTGAAACTATTCTGGACGACAAGGAGATGCCAGAAACTACGCGCGACGATTTCATTCAAAAAGCGCACGCCCAAAGTTTACGCCTTTCAACTCTAGTGACTGACCTGATGACAATTTCACGGTTAGAGTCAGATCAGCAGCAGACGAGTTCAAGTGTATTCGATATCGTCGAACTGGTCCGACTCTCTCTGCTCCAGTCAGAACCGGCGAGGAATGAGAAACAACTGGAGCTTAACGGCGCGTTATCCGAGAAACCCCTACTGCTTCTTGGGGACCGGCAAGCCATTAGTCAGCTGGCAGACAACCTGATAGACAATGCCATCAAATATACAGACGTTGCAGGGTCGATCTCTGTAGGTCTGGAGCAGCTTGAGCAGCTGGCAATTCTGACCGTAAAAGACTCGGGTATTGGCATAAGTCCACAGTATCAGCAGAGGATATTCGAGCGATTCTACCGTGTTGATAAAGCCCGTTCGCGGGAACTGGGTGGAACGGGTCTTGGGCTATCCATTGTCAAGAATATCGCGGATCGACATGGTGGTAATGTTTCGGTGGAGAGTCAGCCTGGAATTGGCTCCACTTTCAAGGTGGTACTGCCGCTGCATAGTCGCTCTCCAGAAAGTGCCAAATAAATAGTACTCGCTAGAAAATATCCTTCCCTTAAGTGAATTTTAACAATTCCTTAATTAAGCCTTTATAAAGCTTAAGCATAATTTCTCCATACGTTAAATCAATGTGAAGGAAAATCATGAATATTCTGAAACAAATTGCTGTGCCCAGCGCAGCCTCTCTATTAATAGCAACCACCGTTTTTGCAGCAGAGAACGGCCCAAATATAGAATTTGGTGGCCGGTTGCACGCGGATACGACCGACTACGACAATGACAATTTTCAATACTCTGAAGGTAGCGAGTTGCGCCGTGCCCGCCTCTTTGTTCGGGGTGACCTCAACGAAGATTGGGATTATAAATTGCAGTATGACTTCGCGCCGAATCACACACAACTGAAAGATGGTTACATCAGGTACAACGGGTTTACCAATTCCCGAATTACCCTGGGCAATTTCAAACAGTTTTCCAGTCTGGAAGAACTGACCAGTTCCAACAATATAACCTTTACAGAGCGATCCCTGCCCAATGCCCTGGTATCCAGCCGTCGATTTGGTATCGGCTTCCAGAACTGGAGCGATCGTTATAGCGCTGCCGTGTCGGCTTATACCCATGACGCAAACAATGCCATAAGAGGTGAGGGAATTGCAGGTCGTTTTGTCTATCGACCCGATCTTGGTGATGAGACCTTACTGCATCTGGGTGTAGCACTGGCCAGAGAGAGCGATGATAACGACAGCATCCGGCGACGTGCCCGACCCGAATCTCATCAGGACAGTCATCGCATTGTCAATACGGGCACGATCACTGGAGTTGACGATTTTGACAAAATTGGTTTCGAAGCCGCCTTTGTCAGAGGTCGTTTTTCCGCGCAATCGGAATACGTTAGCCAGAATATTCAGCGTCACACAGACCCTGATCTCAGTTTTAATGGCTATTACGCGTACCTTAGTTACTTCCTCACAGAAGATAGCCGTCCCTATAGTATATCTGACGCTGCATTTGGCACGGTTACCCCCTCGTCTGAAAAAGGTGCCTGGGAGCTCGCCGCGAGGTTTAGCAATCTTGAGCTCAATGATAATGAAATACAGGGTGGAGAAGTAGATTCGATCACCTTGGGTGTAAATTACTACATGACACGAGATTTGCGCTTCACCGCCAATTACATTATGTCAGATTCTGATCTGGCTGGATTCAGCGACGACCCGAATATTTTGCAAATGAGAATAAGGTTCACCTTCTAGAACCTCTTTTTAACCCCAAACCCATTCTAACCAAACAATATTTATCAGTTCTTAACATAAACAATGGAAAATAGGATCCATGTCAAAGGATATAAAAATGTACATGAGCAACAATAAACAACCAGTCAATTTTCTCTCTCAACTATTACTCTCGATAATTTCCACGATGATCGCAGTTTCTTCGCTTTCAGCGGCGGAACAGCTACGTGGTACGGTGTCGCTAGACGGCTCCAGTACCGTATTTCCAATCAGCGAAGCAGTCGCGGAGGAATTCAACGCCGTGCAGCCAAGAGTCCGTGTCACGGTGGGAGTATCTGGCACCGGGGGAGGCTTTAAAAAATTCCTCGCTGGAGAAATTGATATTAACGACGCTTCCCGGCCTATTAAAGAGAGCGAATGGCAAGAAGCGAAAGCAACGGGTCAGGATCTGATTGAATTGCCTGTGGCATTTGACGGGCTTTCTGTGGTCGTAAATCGAGATAATAGCTGGGTCGATTATTTGACCGTTGCTGAATTGCGCAAAATCTGGCAGCCGGGCAGCAGTGTCGAGCGCTGGAGCGACATCCGCGCGAATTGGCCTGACGAGCCAATCAGGCTCTATGGCCCTGGAACAGATTCAGGCACATTCGACTATTTTACAGAAACAATAAATGGTGCATCTGGAGCTTCCCGACCCGACTACACTGCCAACGAAGACGACAACGCACTGGTGCGTGGAATCAGCGGCGATCAGTATGCCCTGGGATATTTTGGATTTGCCTATTACGCCGCAAACCAGAACGCATTAAAGATTGTTCCTATCGATGAGGGTAATGGCGCAGTCTCCCCTACCCCGGAGACGATAAACAATGGTAGTTACTCGCCATTGTCTCGCCCAGTCTTCATCTATGTGCGGAAACAGGCACTGGAGCGACCTGAAGTTCGCACCTTCGTAGACTTTTACATCGCAAGTGCGGGTTTACTGGCGGAAGAAGTTGGCTATATCGCGCTGCCCGATGACAGCTATCGTCGAGCCGAAGAGCGTGTAGCCCTTGGCGTTTCCGGCTCTGCTTATGTCGAAGAACCCGACAACATCAAAGACACACTAATAGGCTCCAGCGAATAAGCATGGAATGTTTTGTTCATGAGTAGAGCCAGGCAGTTGCCAAGTATTACCAATGGCCAAGTGAGATGGCATGAATCCCTGATCCAAGGTGGTCTGGGATTCTGTGCGCTGATCTCGATAGTTACCACCGCGACTATAATATTTATTCTGACCCGTGAGAGCGTGGGATTTTTTCAGGTCATTCCTGTAAAAGATTTTCTGTTTGGTACCAGTTGGGTGCCGATGTTCGAACCCAGTTCTTTCGGTGTGTTGCCTCTGTTGTGGGGCACCCTGGTGATCACAATCGGTGCTGCACTAATTTGTATTCCTATAGGTTTGGCCAGTGCCATCTATTTGAGCGAATACGCATCAGCCAAACAACGTAGCATAATAAAACCAGTGCTGGAGTTGTTGGCAGGTATCCCGACTGTAGTGTATGGATATTTCGCATTAACTTTTGTAACACCGGCTCTTCAATACTTATTCCCCGACATACAGGTGTTCAATGCCCTGAGTGGTTCCATAGTTGTAGGAATTATGGTGTTGCCGATGGTGGCAACATTAAGTGATAACGCACTCAGGGCGGTACCCGATTCACTGCGTCAGGGCGCCTATGCATTGGGCGCAACTTCTTACGAAGTCACGACACAGGTAGTGGTTCCGGCTGGTCTTTCAGGAATAATTGCGTCATTTCTCTTGGCAATCTCCAGAGCTATCGGTGAAACCATGGCTGTCACGCTGGCGGCCGGGGCAACGCCGAATTTATCGCTTACTTTTCTCGAGAGTATCCAGACTATGACTGCGTATATCGTACAGGTCAGTATGGGTGACACGCCCGCGGGAGGAGTTGCTTACCAGACTATGTTCGCTGTCGCCGGTCTTTTGTTTGTGATCACCTTATTACTGAATATCGCAGCAACTTTCATATTAAAGCGATACCGAGAGGTGTATCAGTAGTGACGGCTTCATTGACTCGGTCCACCGCAAAGCAAGCACATCACATGCGAAGACGGCATGCCAAAGCGCGTGTTTTTGCCAAATTTTGTGGCCTGGTCACCTGGCTAGGTACTGCGTTACTGCTAGTCCTGCTCTGGCAGATATTTTCCGATGGTTTAAGGTGGTTGGATATTGATTTCTTGCGCAGCTTTCCTTCGCGATTTCCTGAGCGGGCAGGAATACTGTCTGCTCTGGCAGGCACCTTATGGTTGATCTCTTTGGTGGCGATCATTGCTATACCCGTAGGTGTCGCGACAGCTATCTATATTGAAGAATTTGGGGGCAAGGGCAAGCTGGTCAAGATCATTGATATCAATATCTCCAATCTAGCAGGTGTCCCGTCAATCGTTTATGGCATCATCGGACTAACTCTCTTCGTGCGAGGACTGCAGCTCGAGAGAAGTTTGATTTCCGGCGCGCTTACCATGAGTCTGTTGATACTGCCCGTCATTATTATCGCCAGCCGCGAGGCAATTCGCACGGTACCTGACAGCATTCGCCATGCCGCAATTGCGCTGGGTGCTACTCAGTGGCAAACGGTCTGGTCCCATGTCTTGCCTGCGTCTTTTCCTGGCATCTTAACCGGCGTAATCCTGGGTCTATCCCGAGCAATCGGTGAGACGGCACCTCTCATTATGATTGGAGCGCTGACCTACGTGGCATTCGTGCCAGAAGGCCCAATGGATTCCTTTACGGCACTGCCTATTCAAATATTTAACTGGGTCTCCAGGCCACAGGAAGAATTTCACGAACTGGCGGCGGCGGCAATTATCGTATTGCTCGTTGTATTGCTATCAATGAATTCATTGGCGATATTTATTCGCCACAAAATGGAGAAAAAGCTGCAGTGAGTTCTCAGTCAATCAATGTAGAAACTGTTACTACCGAGCTCGACAATATTCTTGAGATGGAGAATGTCAGTGTTGCCTATGCTGGGAATTATGCTGTGAAAAATGTCTCCTTTAATGTTGTCAGAAACGCCATAACTTCGATAATCGGACCTTCGGGCTGCGGAAAGAGTACTTTGCTGCGCTGTCTTAATCGCATGAATGATTTCATTCTTGATGTGTCTATCGAAGGCAATATTCGATTCGAAGGGCAAGATATCTATGCTAGGGAAGTAGACGCTGTGGAAGTCAGGCATCACATGGGTATGGTATTTCAAAAACCAAACCCTTTTCCTAAATCAATTTTTAAAAATGTTGCTTGGGGTCCTACGGTTAACAGGTATCAAGGTTCGATAACTGAGCTGGTAGAGCGTTCGCTCAAACAAGCCTCGCTGTGGGATGAAGTGAAGGATAGATTGAATGACTCGGCTTTGGGCTTGTCTGGTGGGCAGCAACAACGCCTGTGCATTGCCAGGGCGTTGGCCATGGAGCCAAATGTCCTTTTAATGGACGAGCCCTGTTCTGCGTTGGATCCCATATCCACAGCGCATATCGAAGATTTGATGTTCGACCTTAAATCCCGCTATACCATTGTCATTGTTACCCATAACATGCAGCAAGCCTCTCGAGTTTCTGACTACACAGCATTTATGGAAATGGGAAATCTGATTGAGTTCGATGAGGCCGAGCAGCTGTTTACACGCCCGAGCAATCAACGTACTGAAGATTATGTTTCTGGCCGATTTGGCTAAAGCGGGATAGAAAAATGTCACGACACTTACAAAGAGACCTGGACCAGATCAAGAAAAATCTACTGCAGTTGGGAAGCCTTGTAGAAACCGCTATCAAGAATGCTCTTATTGCTTTCAATGAATGCCGGCCAGAGCTGGCTCAAAATGTAATTGCTGAAGAAAAGCAAATTGATGAAAGAGAAGTTCTTATTGAAGAAGCCTGCCTGAAAACTCTCGCCTTGCATCAGCCCATGGCCATGGATTTGCGCTTCATGGTGGTGGTTTTAAAGGTGAACAACGATCTGGAAAGAATGGGGGATATAGCCGTTAGTATTGCTGAGCGCTCACTCTATCTCTCAAGTCAGGATCCGCTCCCCAGCCTGTTGAATCTCCTAAGCGATATGCCTGACAGAATCCAAGAAATGGTCAAGAAAAGTCTCAACGCCTTAGTCAGTCTGGACGTGGAGCTCGCTCGTGAAGTTATAGCAATGGACGACGAAGTAGACAATATCAACCGCCAAATGTATGAAGCATTTCACGCTCAGGTTCAGCAAGACCCGGGCATCAGTATGACCGCTTTGGGCATACTGTCTATCTCGCGTTATCTGGAACGAATCGCAGACCTTGCCACCAATATTGCCGAGGATGTGATATTTATGGAAGAAGGCGAAGTGGTCCGCCACCAGAATTCTAAATCGGGCCAGTAGAAGCCAAAACCAAGCTGCCGAGCCAAACAAAATACTTGATTACAACTTCAGCCTACATACACAGAACCATACGTTCAAAAAGGGTCATCGCATCATGATACAAGTACAAAGCAGCTGGTTTCCGATCATTGATCGAAACCCGCAAACCTTTGTGCCGAGCATATTCGAAGCAACAGAGAGTGACTTCAAAACCGCTACGCACACGATTCATCGTTCGACAAATTTTCCTTCAAGAGTGACAGTGCCGGCAGTGACTGAGCAACAGCGCTAGTCGAATAAATAAAGAAAGCGCAGTAGAAATTCATGCAAGCCAAACTCGACACTATCCCTGCGGTCCTTAGAAATACCGTAGACCTATTCGGGGATTCAACTGCGTTGATCTATGAGTCCGACCGAATCAGTTATGCAACTCTGCATGAACTGGTCCTTAATACGAGCTGCGGATTATCGAAGCTGGGAATAAAAAGTGGCGACCGAGTCGCGTTCTGGCTACCCAATACGCCGGCCTATCTCGCCCTTGGTTTGCCGCTCTTAGTAGTTTTAGGTCCTGTGTGATTGAGTCGCCTGACGTGGATGTCAGACAGTCTCGAAGCTACTCTTGGCATAAGTCACCCTACTAAGCACCCTACATAAATAATGTTCAAGTAGGTTACGGAAAGTTAGGGGTCGTATCAAGGGATACTAGGTATATCAAGGCTTTGAGGGCGATCTCAAGACAGGGATGTTCTTGCAAGTTACGTCGAGTTGGTGCCCAGGGGCGGAATCGAACCACCGACACGAGGATTTTCAGTCCTCTGCTCTACCGACTGAGCTACCTGGGCTTCTAGATCTGCTGCGCTCATAGAGCAGAATTGATCCTTCGAACACGCCGCGTATTAAATAGAATACGGACACTTGAGTCAAGGGTGTAGAACGCTACTCCTCAGGCGGCACGTACCCTTCCGCTATGTCATGTGTTTCATTATCAAGAAATTTATCCATTTCTTCCTGCAAATACTTCCGAGCATCGGGATCCATCATATTTAGCTGTTTTTCATTGATCAGCATTGTTTGCAGGGATTGCCATTCCAGCCAAGCTTTTTGAGAGACAGTTTCATAGATTCCTTGTCCCTTTGAACCCGGATAGGGTGGCACTAACAGGCCAGGTAATTCCTTATTGTACTTTTTACATTTCACCATGCGTGTCATGGTCTTTCCTCTTTATATAGGTTCTGTTTATACAGTTGATATTTATAAAGGCACCGCAAGTTTTGAAAGCAGCTTTTTTACCGGTGCAGCGAGTCCCACTTCCACAGAATGGTCAAGAGGGTACCAAAGCCAGTGACCGGTTTCAGCAATCTCAACACCATTTTGTTTAACAGCAACCATCCTTGGATTTATATCGAGATGATAATGAGAAAAAGTATGCCGCAGTGGCTGAAGTGACTTACCGCTTTTAAGTGGAAGAATATGTTGTGGGATATTCTCAATTGATTCATGGGCTAGAGTAGTATCAGCTTCTAATGCCTGTTCTGGAAAGGAATAAAGTGAACCCCAAATACCATCTGGTGGTCTTTTTTCTAAATAAACCTCGCCTGATTCATTTTGGAAGATATACATAACCACTGACTTCACCGGCAATTTCTTTTTGGGTTTCTTGCCGGGGTATTTCTTAATGGAATTAGTAGTAAAAGCTAGACAATTAGAATACAGCGGGCATCTATCACAGCTTGGATTGGCGCGTTTACAAACTGTTGCTCCCAGATCCATTATTGCCTGGGTGTATTCGGCAACATCTTTTGATGGAGTATATTGTTCGGCGATTTGCCACAGCGCGTTTTTGACTTTTGTCTGTTCGGGCCATCCCTCAATTGTATGAAAGCGAGCTAGTACGCGTTTTACATTTCCATCGAGAATGGGTGCTTGAATATTCATGCTTAGAGCGACAATTGCACCCGCAGTGGAGCGCCCGATACCGGGTAAAGATTCTAATGCCTCAACTGATTTCGGAAACTCACTTGAAAACTTTTCAACAACTGTCTGTGCTGCTTTATGTAAATTTCTCGCTCTAGCGTAGTAGCCAAGGCCTGTCCATAGATGGAGTACTTGATCGATGTCGGCTTTGGCTAGTTCCGCTATGCTTGGAAACTTTTTCATGAAGCGTTGATAATAGGGAATAACCGTTGCAACTTGTGTTTGTTGCAGCATGATTTCTGATACCCATACTCGATAAGGTGTTGGGTTTTTTTGCCAAGGAAGGTCGCGACGACCATGTGATTTAAACCACTCGAGAACATTGTCAGAAAAATTATTCACAGCAACTTAGTCTAGAATACTACGAAGTATACTTCGCGCCGTATCTTGCAGTTCTTCGGGAACTTGATCAGTAAGTCTGTTCTGCAGTTGGTTGCGTAGGGCGTTTGTGCCAAGCTGGGTAAAAATTTCCCTGGCTCGTGAAAAGTCAGGACGACAATACTGACTTACTTCATCATTAAACCGCGCATTGCAATTCACTGGCCAGGGCACATTATGATAGAGCTCATTAATAGGAATAGTTTGCGCCACTGGAGGTCCAAGAAGGGCAAGTTCAAGATCGTAATCGAAAGTACGTGCTGCTAAATCTATTCCGCCAGTTCCGCTAATATCAAAATTATCCATACGCAATTTTATTTCTTGACTGTCAGTTATGCCACCCTCCATCAATATGTAGCCACCAAGTTCCCCAAACTGAATGACGTCTGGCCACTGTTGAATGGATTCACCGGTTGGGCTTAGTGCAGCAATTTCTGTGAATACTTGTTTTATGAGGCCAATATCAACTGTATTGTCACTAATCGCGAAAGTAGTAGAGCCATTTAATGTGTCGAGCAGTTCGTTTGTCGATGATCCGGTCGCTGCAAAAGAAGCATCAACTTCTATCCTGCCGGTAACGGTGTTTAAGCGCGAAATCGCTGGCAGGAATTCCATGATGCTTAATTGATCCAGTTCGAGTTGAGTGTTTAAAGTCGGTGCATTACCTCCACCATCAACTCTCAGCAAGCCCTGCATGCTTCCGCCGTAAAGACTTGTGGGCTGTAATTCAATATCCAAGACCCCATCTTCTAAGTTTGTAAAAAAATTCACATCTTGAATAATGAGATCGTTTGCTGTGATTGATTCGATGGCAACGCTACCGAGTACGTTAAAAGATTGTAGTGCTTCAAAAGGTAGCCTTATGTCATTTGTCCTTTGTGGTTGGGGGGCAGCAGCAGAGAGATCTGATGTTGCAGTTTCCGTGCCAGTGAATTCAGAGCCGGATAATGAATTGGAAGACGTGAAAGGCGAAAAATCGATACTGCTGGTTATCACTTCATATCTAACATTTCTCGGGGTGAAATCTGTGGCGAATCGAATATCACCATTGGCTTGAATTTCCGTTTGTCCCAAAGTCGCTTGGAATCGATCGAGCGTGATTTGAGTCGCATCGCCAGTGAGTCCTAATTCAAACCCGAAGTCTTGTGTTGCGGTAACTCCGCCAGAAAACATTTCTTCTCTCTCTGCATATCCCAATGTTTGCAATAATCCCATTACGTCGAAACTATTGGACGACACACTTCCTTCGTAGGACAAATTGTCATAAAGGTTTCGAACAACAATGTCGCCGGTCACCAGCATGGGTGTAATGCTGAAATTGATCCGAGAGATATCAATATTATTATTGTTAATATCAGCATTAACGGTGCTTCTCAACGCCATCGGGAACGGCTCACTCATTCCGTTGTTGAGGAAGTCAAACCTAAGGTCTATCTCAAATGGTCTCCCCTCAATATTTGTGTCAGTACTATCTATATCAAGATTATTAATGCTGTAGCGAATACCCTTGCTGACATCTTGTATATCTAAGCTGGCATTGGCGATCCGAATATGTTCGAACGAAATAGTAAAAACGTCGTCATTTGATTGGGTATTTGGTGAATCAATAGATGAACTAAATGATGTTTCTGTCGATACTGTCGGGACGTTGGTGTCTGTTTCTGTTGTGGCTTCTTCGATATTAATTAGACTTGATTCAGAATCTTGAGACGTAGGCGATTGATCCATAGTCCAAATATTGACACCGTTGGCATCGGTATAAACATTGATATGAAAGTCATCAGCACTTAATTCACGAATGTAGAGATCACCGCCCAACAGTGCGCGGACATCGACCAAAAGCACTGCCGCAGAAGTAGAAGCTAGCTCTTGATTATGGGTTGGGTTTCGAAAGCGAATATCATTCAAAGTCAGACTTAAGGAAGGAAATAAATCTACACTAATATCTCCAGCAACAGTGAGTTCATAGCCAGTACTGGAGAGTACTGCTTGTTGTATTGCTTGTTTGCTGCGCTCGGTATTTATGGAGTTGATTAGCAACACGCATGCTATGACGAGCACGACAGCAAATAAGGCGAAAACTTTAGAGAAATTCTTTAGGTTCATTTCGATTGCTGCGGATATCTTGTAGCTAAACAAGTGTACCGGAATGGCTCTGCCTGTGCACCGTTGCAAGCTCGAATGCTGTTGAATGATAGACAATTCGGATGCTGTATAATTCCATTTGTTGGCGATCTACTGCCTTTGCGGCTTTCACTTAAGCAATCTCGGCATTATAATGCGCACTTTCTTCTATCCGGGACTCGCCATGAGCGACGTAGCTCCTTCTGATAACTCACGCCAAGCGAGCGTTGAGCGTAATACCAAAGAAACTCAGATCTCAATTTCAGTTAACCTCGACGGTACGGGGAAGCTCGACGTTGAGACAGGTTTGCCTTTTCTCGACCATATGTTGGACCAAATCGCTCGGCATGGCCTAATTGATCTTTCGATTATAGCCAAAGGGGATTTAGAAATTGATGCCCACCATACCGTTGAAGATATTGGTATTACTTTGGGTCAAGCAGTGAATCAGGCCTTAGATAAAACCGGCATACGCCGGTATGGCCATGCCTATGTGCCTCTCGATGAAGCCTTGTCTCGAGTAGTCATTGATTTCTCTGGCCGACCGGGCCTTGATTATCATGTCGATTTTGTTAAAGGCATTGTCGGTAGTTTCGATGTGGATTTGTTCCATGAATTCTTTCAGGGGTTTGTTAATCACGCCTTGGTAACTTTGCATATTGATAATATTCGCGGCAAAAACAATCACCATCAGATTGAGACTATATTCAAAGCATTCGGTAGAGCATTGCGCATGGCTGTCGAACCAGACGCTAGACAACAAGGCGTAATTCCTTCAACGAAGGGTTCTCTGTAGTCCTTAATTTTTTCAGACACTATTTTCATGAATAAAGTTGCAGTCATCGATTACGGCATGGGTAATCTTCACTCTGTTGCGAAAGCAGTGGAGCAAGTTGGTTATGAGCTAGGTGAAGCAACTGAAGTTCATATTACATCGGATCCCAAAATCATTGCTGCAGCGGATCGAGTCATCTTTCCTGGAGTTGGTGCGATAAGGGATTGCATGGCAGAGATTAAAAGATTGAATGTTGGTCAAATTGTTGAAGAAGCCATGAAAACCAAGCCAGTTCTTGCAATTTGTGTTGGTATGCAAGCATTGATGCAGCATAGTGAAGAGAATGGCGGTGTAGATTGCCTTGGTTTTATGAAGGGGCAAGTCAAATATTTTGGTGACAATATAATTGATAAAAACAGTCAGCGCTTAAAAGTGCCACACATGGGTTGGAATGAAGTTAAGCAAACTCAACAACATTCGTTGTGGCGAGATGTTCCAGACAACAGCCGGTTCTACTTTGTCCATAGCTATTATGTGAAAGCTGATGACTCTGAAAAAATCACAGGCACTACAAACTACGGGACTGAAATTGTCGCAACCCTTGCAGCTGACAATATTTTTGCTACCCAGTTTCACCCAGAAAAATCTCAAACAGTAGGCCTTACTATGCTGCGCAATTTCTTGCAGTGGGGCGGGCAGAGCTAATGCTTGTTATTCCTGCGATTGATCTTAAAGATGGTCAATGTGTTCGTCTAAGGCAAGGGCGAATGGAAGATTCAACTGTGTTTTCTGATGACCCTGTGGAAATGGCTGTTCATTGGTTAGAGCGGGGGGCTAAGAGGCTTCATATCGTTGATCTGAATGGGGCTTTCGAAGGTACTCCAGTAAATGCTGAAATCGTAACTGCTATCGCTAAAACTTGTCCGCAATTACCTATTCAGATTGGCGGCGGTATCCGAAACTTAGAAAGCGTTCGCTTCTATATAGAGGCGGGAGTCAGCTTTGTCATTATCGGCACAGCGGCTGTCAAAGATCCGGATTTTGTGAAGCAAGCTTGTGAAGCGTTTCCTGAGAAAATTATTGTTGGTCTTGATGCCTTTAATGGAAAGGTAGCTACTGAAGGATGGTCGGATGTATCTGAAGTTTCAGTCGTAGAAGTTGCCAATAAGTTTGCGGACGTCGGCGTTTCTGCTCTTGTATACACAGATATTGCTCGTGATGGGATGATGCAAGGCTGCAATATAGAGGCTACTGTTAAACTTGCTGAGCAATCTCCAGTTCCCATAATTGCATCAGGTGGTATTGCGAAACTTGCAGATATCGTTGACTTAAGAGCATCAGCAAAGACTAAAACTGGCGCAGGCATTATTGGTGCGATAACTGGACGGGCTATTTACGAAGGGAAGCTTGATCTGACTGAAGCCCAAGCATATTGTAATGCAGAGGAAGCCTAGAAAATGGCGCTTGCCAAACGGATAATTCCTTGTCTTGATTGTGATAAAGGCAGGGTAGTAAAGGGCGTAAAGTTTGTCGACATCCGTGATGCTGGCGATCCTGTTGAAGTTGCAAAGCGCTACTGTGAAGAAGGCGCCGACGAGATCACCTTCCTCGATATCACCGCAAGTCATGAAGATCGTGCAACTACAGTAGATACGGTAAGAGCGATTGCAGGACAAGTGTTTATTCCACTAACTGTGGGCGGCGGTATTCGCAAGCTCGAGGATATTCGCACCATGCTCAATGCGGGTGCAGACAAAGTTGCCATCAATACAGCGGCAGTGTCGAACCCTGAGTTTGTGCGCGAAGCAGCTGCGAGATTTGGCTCTCAATGCACCGTTGTCGCCGTTGATGCAAAACAAGTGTCGTCGAAAGGTGAGTCTCTGAAATGGGAAATCTTTACTCATGGCGGCCGTAATTCGACCGGCCTTGATGCCATCGATTGGGTAAAGCGCATGGTGGACTGCGGCGCTGGAGAGATTTTGTTGACCAGCATGGACAGAGATGGAACTAAAATTGGGTTCGATCTCGCGCTAAATAAAACTGTGAGTCAAGCAGTGCAAGTCCCCATTATCGCATCTGGAGGTGTTGGTAATTTAGAACATCTGGCAGAGGGTATTTTAGTGGGTGAGGCAGATGCGGTATTAGCCGCATCGATTTTTCACTTTGGGGAGTATTCGATAGAAGAAGTCAAAAAGTATATGGCTTCTAAAGGAATCGAGATTAGACTTTAATCGTTGCGCTGAGCGAAAGTACCTGAACTATTAGTGCGTGGTTGAGGCTGAAAAGCGTTAATACCTTTCAAAACATTCAAGGCTTCATTTAGCGGGTAGTCTGTTACTAATACTTCTTCTGCAGAAATTAGTGCATTGGCCATTTCATCATTGGTTCCTGCCTCTTTATCTTGGCTATTGGCATTATCAAGTCGCCCTGGCAAATTCGATTCACTTACTTGGGCAACGTTTCTCGAACGACGGGTCACGAAAGCATTTTCTACGACGATGTCAGGATCTATACCCTGAGCTTGAATCGATCGGCCACTGGGCGTGAAGTACAAAGAGGTAGTAAGTTTTATGGCCCGTTGTTCTCCTAAAGGCATGACGGTTTGTACCGAACCTTTTCCAAAACTTCGTGTTCCCATAACAATTGCACGGGCATGATCTTGTAAAGCTCCCGCAACGATTTCCGATGCCGAGGCTGAACCATTGTTTATTAAAATAACAAGAGGCACATCTCCGGCTACCGTGTTCGTGGTCGCCATGAACTCCATGTCATTCCCTTCAATTCGTCCCTCGGTATAGACAATGCGACCCTGATCGATAAAAGCATCCACAACACCGACCGAGGCTTGTAAAACTCCCCCAGGATTATTTCTTAGGTCTAGAACCAGACCTTTAATTTCATCATTCTCTGCATAAAGTTCTTCAATTTCTTCTTCGAGCTCGTTCGACGTGTTAACGCGAAATTGAGAAATCCGCAAATAGGCATAGCCAGGTTCTAACATACGACTGCGAACACTAGTAATAGCAATAATTTCGCGGGTGACAGTTAGATCGAATGGTTCCTGACCCTCTCGTGCAACGGTAATCGTAACCTCTGACCCTGGCTCGCCGCGCATTAGATCGGCAGCCTCCTGTGGCAGTATCTGCCGTGTCGGTCTGCCATCGATTTGTATAATTAGGTCACCGGCTTCAATGCCAGCTTTGTCTGCAGGGGTGTCATCAATTGGACTGATGACTTTGATGTAGCCATTTTCTCTACCTACTTCTATTCCCAGCCCGCCAAATTCACCTGTGGTATTTTCTTGTAAGGTATCGAAGTCATTCTCAATTACATAGGCTGAGTGTGGATCCAGGCCAGATAGCATGCCGCGAATTGCATTTTCCAGCAGAGTTTTATCATCCACTTCTTCAACATAGGCCATCCGAATGCGGTCCAAAGCTTCAGTAAACATCCTAACCTCTTCCAGTGGAAGGGGCAGGGGTTCTGATTGAAAATCCTGCGCAAATAGAGGAGATAGGCTAAACAGAGAAGAAAAGCTGCAAATAAATGCGCATGCCCTCAGTCTTCTCTTTGCACTTTGAAGCAATATCATAGGAAATTCCTGACTAGTGATATTCGTGTATACGTCGAACCTAATAGTTTCAGTTTATAAGCAAATTGGCAAATTATAGGAAAATAAGACCACCGATTGAGTGGATAGATTCCCCAAGAACCGGAATTCCTGGCTTTAAGTAAAGAGGAGTGTGAATTTAGCGGAGCCAAGAAGATGGGTTTTGTGCCTCTCCACGGTGACGAATTTCAAAATAGAGGCCTTGTCTATCAACGGTTCCGCCATCGCCAGCGGTTGCTATTACTTCTCCCTCATCGACCCATTCACCTGCCTGTTTCGCCAGGGATTGATTGGATCCATAAAGACTCATATAGCCATCACCATGATCGATGATTACCAGTAAACCAGAACCTCTGAGCCAGTCAGAAAATACAACTCTGCCAGCATGCACAGCTAGGATGGGAGAACCACTTTGAGTGCTAAACATTATGCCTTGTCTAATGAGGTTCCCATCACCGTAGCGACTTCCAAACTGGCTTGTGATCTGACCTGCAGTTGGTAATGGCAATTCTCCTCGCGCATCTTCGAAGGGAGGTACATCCGCAAAGCTCGTAACCCCTTCCATTGCTCGTCTAATTTCTTCTAGTAATGCCTCTATTTCCGCTTGGCTAACTTCTAGGTTTTCCAACGCACTGTTGCGCTCTGCAATTTCTCTATTCACGCTAGTTAAAGCAGACGCTCGATTCTCCCTAGCGGTGGTAAGCTCAGCAGTTTGAAAATTAAGTTGTGTTTGTTGCTCATTCAGGTGAGTAAGTGTTGTTGATAAATCGTCATTCACTACTGCGAGTTCTTTCAGACTTGCCTGATAATTTTCGATCTTTGCTGTTTGAGCTTCTGAAAATAATCGGGAGTAATAAAGCATGCGGGAACTTTCTGAAAAGTTTTCTTGATTAAATAGAATTTTTAGAAAGCTTTGATCATTGGTTATGTAAGCTAGGCGAATAGCTCGCTGCAATAATATTTGCTGCGTGGAAATTTCTTTAGAAATTGAATTTTGGTGAGCTTGTAAGTCAATTAGCTCATCCTGTTTTTCTGCAATTACACTTTCAAGGGAAGACATTGCCTGTGTAACTTGAGCAACTTCACGGGTGGCTTCTTCTAGTTTATTTTCAGCGCCAGACTGGCGATTGCTTGCTGTCTCTAACCAATCGTCAATTTCAGCAATCGCGGAGTTAATAGAATCAAGATCCTGCAGTGCTTGCTTGGCGCTTTCTGCAGCTAGTACAAAAGAGTTTGTGGAAAAAATAAAGCTTAGTAAGAAAAATCTAGTCAGATGCATTGATGGCACCGCAGTGGTGTTTACGCTTATTTATTAGCCAGTAGATCAGTGTCAGTAGGCTGTAATAAAACTGATCCGGTCATTTCTTCAGGAATTGGAATTCCCAGCAACATAAGTAAAGTAGGCGCTATATCGCATAGACTACCTTCACCATTGAATTGGTAGTTGTTGCGGCCAACGTACACTAAAGGCACTGGTCCATTTGTGTGAGAAGTCAATGGTTGATTAGTTTTGGGGTCCACCATTTGTTCGACATTGCCATGATCTGCAGTAATTAATAAGTGACCATTAGATTCAGTAATCGCTTGAACAATTCTACCTAGGCATTGATCTACTGCTTCTACTGCTTTTACCGAAGCAGGAAAATCGCCGGTGTGACCGACCATATCTCCATTTGCATAATTACAAATGATCGCATCATACTTTCCTGAGGCGATTGCATTAACCAAATTGTCAGTTACCTCGAATGCAGACATCTCAGGTTTTAAGTCATAAGTTTTTACATCTGGCGAAGGAATTAATGTTCGATCCTCATTCTCAAAAGGCTCTTCTCGGCCACCATTAAAGAAGAAAGTTACATGTGCATATTTCTCCGTCTCTGCAATGCGTAGTTGGGTTTTTCCCAGGCTGGAGAGATAAGCGCCCATGACGTTGTCCAATTGCTGCGGTGGATAGGCGCAAGCAGCTTTTATATCCGCGGCATATTCTGTCAACATAACAAATTCTTGAATCGAAGGATGGCTGGCTCGCTTGAATCCATCAAAATCGTCTTGCACGAATGCGCGAGTAATTTCCCGGGCGCGGTCTGCACGAAAATTCATAAATACAACAACATCATCATTAGCAACAATCGCAGATTCGCTGCCCGCATCGCCAACTAAGCTCGCTTGTACAAATTCATCGTCTTCATCTCTAGCGTATGCAGCATTCAGGGCATCGGTGACATTGTTATATTGGAAATCTGCTTTGGCTTCGGTGAGTAATTCATAAGCCAGTTTTACCCTGTCCCATCTATTGTCTCTGTCCATGACAAAAAATCGGCCACATAAAGAGGCCACCCGACCTTTGCCTGAGCTCTGTAAAGTTTGTTCTGCTCTCAATAAAGAAGAAATAGCACTTCTCGGTGGAGTATCACGTCCATCAAGAAATGCATGTAGGAATATTTTTTCAGCGCCGCGTTCTAATGCCAGTTTGATCATTGCCATTATGTGATCTTCGTGACTGTGTATCCCGCCCGGAGACATTAGCCCAAGTAGATGTAGTGCGGATTCAGATTCAATCGCTTTATCGACAGCTTGTGTGAGAGCTTCGTTACTGTAGAACGAGCCTTCTTCAATAGCTTTGTCGATTCGAGTAAGGCTTTGATAAACCACTCTTCCAGCGCCAAGATTTATGTGCCCAACTTCGGAATTTCCCATTTGTCCTGCCGGGAGGCCGACATGTTCACCGGAGGTGTCAATCAAAGTGCGAGGTCTCGTAGCCCACAGATTATCCCAGTTAGGACTGTCAGCTGCATGAATAGCATTATGATCGGTTTTTTCGCGGTATCCCCAACCATCGAGAATGAGTAAAAGGGCAGTTTTCTTGGCACTCATTGCGTGACTTCAATCCTTCTGATTTAACGTAACAATGTAGGTAGCAGCAGTGTAGATATTATCCTTGAAAGAGCATTTGATAGCGAGCATATGGCAGTTAACACCTGCCCTCAGCTCTTCTTTCAGTGCTACTTTTAGACCTTCTTTAGCAGCCATGACACGTGTATACTGCTCGCCTTTTTACTAATTGGCTTGCGCTTGAAATTGAAGGCCGATAACCCAATAACTTAAGCCTCCGTTCATATTAGCTGGAACGAAACTCGCAATCTCTTATGGCTCAATTTGTAGAATTCATTGGCAATCATTTACTTCTTTCCGCGATGTGGGTAATCACTCTTGGAGCGATTATGATGTACCACCAGCGGACCGGTGCCAGCAGTATAGGGCCGCAAAAAGCGGTGATGTTGATTAATCGGCAAGGTGCGGTGGTTGTCGATGTAAGGGAAAAGAAGGAGTTTGATACAGGACATATTGTTGACTCAATTAATATTCCCTTGGCGAAGCTCAAACAGCGATTATCTGAGTTGAGGAAACACAAAGAAAAACCGATAGTAGTGGTGTGCAAGCTAGGGCAACATTCGAGTGATGCGGCTAAGACTCTCCAGGAGTCGGATTATGCTGAAGTATTTCGACTTTCTGGTGGACTCACAGAATGGAAAGCCCAATCACTGCCGCTTGTGCAAAAGTAGCTGCTAAGAGTTCATTTAAAGATTGACGCATCAAAAGATCGAAAAGAATTCACTGAATAAAAACAGATAGGAACTAACATGGCTGAAGACTATAACAATCCACAGGCAGCTGGAGCTGCAGACGAAACCCAGCAACCACAAGGCCCACAGTTCGCATTGCAGCGAATCTATTTAAAAGATTCGTCCTTTGAATCACCCCGCAGTCCGGCGATATTCCAGGGGCAATGGACACCAAAGATTAATTTCGATATTAAAACTCGCAGTAACAAGGTGCAGGATGATTTATACGAAGTTGTTCTCATACTCACTGCAGAAGCTCTTTTAGAGGAACAATCTGCTTTTCTGGTAGAAGTCCATCAGGCCGGCGTTTTTGCATGCAAGGATTTTGAAGACGAACAACTCGAGCAATTGCTTGCGACAGTCTGCCCTAATATTTTATTTCCCTACGCGAGAGAAGTGATTGATTCCTTAGCAATCAAGGGTAGCTTTCCAGCATTAATGCTCGCACCTATCAATTTTGAGTCGCTTTATCAGCAACAAAAGCAAGCTGGCGCGCAGCAAGCGACAGGTAACGGCAATGGTGCTATCACCGAAAGTACTGAGACGTCCACGCCGGAGGCATAATAAGAAGCTTTAAGGCTTCCCGCCTTTATAGATCTAGCGTTTTTTAAGAACCTTCTGCGAAGCCTAATTGTCGCCAGGCTTCGTAGACGATGATAGCAGTGGCATTAGAAAGGTTTATACTGCGGCTGTTGGGAAGCATCGGGATACGAATTACTCTGCTTTCCCCTATCTCTCGCCGAATGTAATCAGGCAATCCTCGGGTTTCAGGGCCAAATAATAAAAAGTCATCTTTCTCGTACTTTACGGTGTGATAAGACAGTTTCCCTTTAGTGCTGACGCCATATACGCTGGGAGAGTCGTGAGAATTTAGGAAATCTTCCCAGTTTTCGTAGATAAAAATCCCAGCATATTCATGATAATCCAGTCCAGCACGGCGCATTTTTTTGTCCTCCAGGTCGAAACCGAAAGGTTTTATCAAATGTAGCTGTGAACCCGTATTTGCAGCTAAACGGATAATATTTCCGGTATTTGGGGGTATTTCTGGCTCAAAAAGCACGATGTTGATCAAACTTTGATCACTTCATGCAGAATTATATATACACTGTTCATTTAGTGGTTACTAAAAGCTTTTAGACTCTTCTTTCTCAATTGTTTGATCTCTTCTCACCTTTGCCTCGATTAATGCCGTAGCTTCGCGAGTTATTAACTTGCTGGAAATTATAGCTTCGCTTTGCATAGGCCAGCGACAATATATTTTTAGCGTTCGGCACTTGGGTCAAACATTTCCTTAGCATGTCCTTTCACAGCCATTCCAAACCTAATCTGACTCTTGAGAATCTGAATTAGAAGCTCCAAATTCTTTAATCTTTCTAGTCAAGGTATTCCGCCCCCAACCAAGAAGGTTTGCCGCATCTCGCCGTCTTCCCGCAGTATGTTTTAGCGCGATATCTATCAAAGTTCGCTCAAACAATGGTGTCGCTTCATTAAGAATGCCAGTATTCCCCAAGCTAAGTTGTTTGTCTGCCCAAGTTTGAAGCTGTTGAGTCCAGTTGCCAGTCTTACCAACCTCCGCTTTTTGTTCATGGAACTCAGGAGGTAAGTCATTGATATGCACTTCACGGCTGGACGCCATTACCGTAATCCAGCGACAAAAGTTTTCTAATTGACGAACATTTCCAGGCCAACTTAAACCCACTAAATACTTTTCTGTTTCAGGTCGAAGCAATTTGGGTTCTACTTCAAGTTCTTCCGCTGCAGTTTTAAGAAAATGATTGGCGAGCTTAGGAATATCTTCCCGTCTATCACACAAACTCGGTATATGAATTCGTATTACATTGAGGCGATGAAATAAATCTTCTCGAAATAGGTGCTGCTCTAGAAGTTTCTCTAGATTTTGATGGGTCGCAGCAATAATACGAACATCGACTTTTATTGAAGTATGTCCTCCTACGCGATAGAACTCCCCATCAGATAAAACTCGTAGCAGTCGGGTCTGAGTATCTGCAGGCATGTCGCCAATTTCATCTAAGAATAGAGTGCCGCCATTAGCTTGCTCAAAACGACCAGTGCGTTGCTGGTTTGCACCCGTAAAGGCACCTTTCTCGTGGCCGAATAATTCGGATTCAATAAGTTCTTTGGGAATAGCAGCCACATTGAGTGGCACAAACGCTTTATCTTTGCGGGGGCTATGCTCATGTAGCGCACGAGCGACTAATTCTTTTCCAGTTCCTGACTCTCCATTAATAAGCACAGAGATATTTGAATTTGAAAGGCGCCCAATTGCGCGAAATACTTCCTGCATAGCAGGCGCTTCGCCAATAATTTCTTGAGAGTGATCGATGGTAACTTGATTATCTTCAGTTTCATTATCGCCAGCGTGTTCCAGTGCTCGCTGAGTCATAGCGACAGCTTCTTCGATATCGAAGGGTTTTGGCAGATATTCGAAGGCACCACGACTGTATGAGGAGACTGCGCTGTCAAGATCAGAGTGGGCGGTCATTATGATGATAGGAAGATCAGGATGTGATTTCTGAATAGTGGAAAGTAGATCTAATCCGCTAATACCCGGCATACGAATGTCGCTGATAATTGCGTCTGGCGATTCTTGCTCCAACCGATGGAGTAAGTCGTCACCATTTTCGAATGATTCGGTGCTAACTCCCGTCTTGCTTAAAGACTTTTCTAACACCCAACGGATGGACCTATCATCATCAAGGATCCAAACTGAATTATGTGTGTTCATCATTTACAAAACCTTCGCTTTCAGAATTATTAGTTAGATTTTCCTATAGGTATAGAGACTGTAAACTTAGTAGTTCCCGGTTTGCTCTCGCACTCAATTAAGCCGCTGTGTTGATGGATAATCCCATGGGTAATTGGCAATCCCAATCCCGTGCCGTCAGGGCGCCCGCTGATCATCGGGTAAAAAATTGCATCTATCATATCCACCGGTATGCCGGGGCCATTGTCGATTACTTCGATGGTTGCAGCCAGCCGATAAAATTTGGTTCCTATTGTTACATTGCGCACAATGCGGCTGCGTAAAATAATCTCTCCGAGGTTGTGATCAATATCGGGGCTGCTAAGAGATTGCATGGCATTGCGCACAATGTTGAGCATTGCTTGAATCAACTGCTCTGCATCGGCAACGATTGAAGGAATGCTTGGATCATAATCGTAAGCGAGCTTAATACCTTTTCCACTAATTTCTGCGCTTACTAGATTCCGAACTCGCTCTAGTACTTCATGAATATTTATTTCTCTAAGTTCAAGTGGCTTTCTGGAACCGGACAATCGATCTACCAGATTATGCAAACGATCTGCTTCTTCGATTATTACATTGGTATAATCGGTGAGCTCACCAGCGGCAATCTCTTGAGCTAAAAGTTGTGCAGCACCGCGAATACCACCTAGTGGGTTTTTAATTTCATGTGCTAATCCTCTCACTAGCTCACGAGTTGTGGCGTGAGCAGAGTGTAAAGATGCTTCCCGGCTAATTCGCTGCGAATGCTCAAGGGAGTTGATTTCAAGCAGCGCCTGAGTCTCGCCATTTATCTCTATTGGATTGAGGGTGTAATCCACGAAGAGCATTTTGTTGTTAATGAGCTGCAGCTCAGTTCTTCGTTTTGTAAAACTGCTTTTTTTAACGAGGGCTGTTTTCATTTCGCCGATGTCTTTCTCTGCATTAACAATAATGTCGCCAACAAAAAGTTGATTCACTTTCTTGTTACTGACTCCAAGCAAGGCTTCCGCAGCTATATTGATGTACAGCAGGCGCAAATTGCTATCAAGCAACACAACACCGGTTTTTAAAAAATCCAGTAAACGCTGATGTAAGTTGTCTAGGGTCACGCTGTTACTCTATTACTAACTGATCTGTTGATATCTGAACTCGTTTAATGCCGGAGATGGCTTCCATCTATTGCACCACTGTTGCTAAGCAATAAGAGGACCAACTAGTTCAGGGGAGAACTTGCCTACAGCCCAATAGTTTGGGCACAATTCAGTAGGGAATAGCCGTCGGCATGATTTAATGGCGATAATAGTGCACCAAAATAGTGCATAATTCAATATATGTTTAGGGATGGGTGGATACAGGTTTTAGACTAGAAAAAGCCCGGGACGAGCCCGGGCTTGATATCAGTCGATTAGCTAAGCTTACGCTAGACCTTCTTTCGTGGTTTTAATAATTACGCCAGCAACTTTATAGGGGTCTGCATTAGAAGCGGTTCGGCGGTCTTCAAGGCGACCCTTCCAGCCATCATCGACGGTTCCAACTGGGATACGAATTGAAGCACCGCGATCAGATACACCATAACTGAACATGTCGATCGATTGAGTTTCATGTTCTCCAGTCAAGCGTTGATCATTGTCTGCACCATAAACGCTTATATGGCGATCTATGTTTTTACCAAATTCTTCGCAGATTTTGGTGAAAACTGATTCGTCACCGGATTCGCGCATGAGAGCGTTAGAGAAGTTTGCGTGCATGCCGGACCCGTTCCAGTCCAGGTCTTTACCCAACGGCTTTGGTTCATAATTTATGGCTAGACCATACCGCTCTGCGGTTCTTTCGAGGAGGTAGCGAGCCACCCAAGTTTCATCACCTGCCCGCTTTGCGCCTTTGGCGAATACCTGAAATTCCCACTGACCCGCTGCTACTTCAGCATTAATTCCTTCAACGTTGATTCCTGCTTCGAGACAAAGGTCTAGGTGATCTTCAACGCAGTCGCGCCCATGGGCGTTAGAGGCACCAACCGAGCAGTAATAGGGGCCTTGGGGGCCAGGGTAGCCGCCAGGCGGAAAACCAGGAGGCAAACCGGTTTTAGTATCCCAGAGAAAGTATTCCTGCTCAAAACCAAACCAGAAATCTTCATCGTCATCATCGATAGTGGCACGACCGTTTGTTGCATGCGGTGTGCCGTCAGCATTAAGTACTTCGGTCATCACGAGGTAAGCATTCGCGCGATCGGGGTCTGGAAAGATCGCTACAGGTTTTAACAAGCAATCTGAATCATTGCCAGATGCTTGCAAGGTGGAAGATCCATCGAATGACCACATCGGACATTCTTCTAAAGTCCCACCGAAGTCTGCTCGTACTTGCGTCTTACTTCGAAGGCTTTGGGTTGGCTTGAAGCCATCAAGCCAAATGTATTCCAATTTTGATTTCATTTTCTAACTTTCTCCTGATCGATTTCGACTACTCGATACTAAATGCCATTGGGTTACTTTCTTTTATTGTCAAACTTGATCTGCAATCCCCCCAGCATATTGCTTGTAGCGCGCTGCAAAGAAGTCTTCGCGCCGGGGGCAAAAATCCCACGATATTCCACAGGATTGCCAATCTATTCAGATAAACTGCTTTCGAAGACTTGCCTTGTGTGCATGGGGAGGAGCAAAATGTATGCCAGCAGTAATGCCGCTACAAGGCCTGAATTTACTGGAGCTGAAAATAAACTTCAACTAAAAGAGCACCGATAGAGTGCGTTGGTGATATCTGTGCACCTTTAAGGTGCAAATTTTAGAATGAATACGAAATATTGCACCATCACAGCGCTAAACTTTTTTCCTAGCTCGCTGCTCACCTTATTTATCAGTTCATTTTTGGGGTCACCGTGCAGTACCTCGTAAAGCTATTTCCTGAGATTACCATTAAGAGTCGCCCGGTGCGCCGCAAGTTTATTCGTCAACTGCGGAAGAATTTGCGAGAAGTCCTTAAGGAATTCGACGAAGGTATCAAGGTAACGGGTAAGTGGGATGTACTGGAAGTGGAAACTTCCAATGACGAATCCATTATTACGAAACAAATTACAGAACGTTTAACTTGCACGCCTGGTATTGCCTCAATTCTAAAAGTGGATCGCCACCCATTGTGTGAGATGGAAGAGATCTTTCAACTTACCCTTAAAGCTTACGGTGAATTTATCATTGGCAAAACATTTGCCGTGCGTTGTAAGCGTAGCGGCAAGCATCAGTTTAGATCAGTTGACGTCGAACAGTATGTAGGCCGTGGATTAAAAAAACATCTGAAAACAGCAGGTGTTAAATTAAAAAAGCCTGATGTGACTGTAGCGCTGGAAATTAAGGAAGAATTTCTTTACATAATCCGAGAACGAGTGAAAGGTCTTGGTGGTTATCCTTTAGGTTGCCAAGATGCGGTGCTGTCTTTGATTTCGGGAGGCTTTGATTCCTCTGTTTCAAGTTTCTTATCTATCAAACGAGGACTACAAACTCATTACTGTTTTTTTAATCTAGGTGGAAAAGCTCATGAACTTGCGGTGAAAGAAGTCGCATTGTTTCTGTGGATGAAATATCACAGCTCACATCGCGTTAAATTTGTCTCGGTACCTTTTGAGGGTGTCGTTGAAGAAATCCTTGATCAAGTCGAGGATTCGCAAATGGGTGTGGTTCTAAAAAGAATGATGCTGAGGGCGGGTGAACTTATCGCTGATGACCTATCGATTAAAGCGCTAGTGACTGGAGAAAGTGTTGCCCAAGTCTCTAGTCAGACTTTATCTAATTTAGCTGTTATCGATACAGCCATAGATAGCCTTGTGTTGCGTCCTCTTTGCACAGTTAATAAACAAGACATCATAGATATCTCCCGTGATATTGGTACAGAAGATTTTTCTAAAAATATACCCGAATATTGTGCTGTTATTTCAAAAAAGCCAAAAACGAAAGCAAATATTGAAAAAGTAAAAAGGGAAGAAAGTCGATTTAATTTTGATGTTTTAGAGAGCGCCGTTGAATCTGCACACTTTCAACTAATTACTGAGGTTATAGATGATTTCAATGATGCAGCAATTGAAGTCGATGTGAAGAATACAATTTCCAATGGCAGCGTCGTCATTGATATTAGGCACCCCAGTGAATTGGAAATTAGCCCGCTAAATATTTCAGATGGAGCTGAAGTGCTGCATGTTCCATTTTACCAGTTGCGAACTCGATTCACTGAGCTCGATAGAGATACTCAATATATGCTTTATTGTGATAAGGGTATGATGAGTCGCCTGCATGCGGCCCATTTGTTCGATGAAGGTTACACCAATGTAGTGGTCCTCGAGTTAAAGGCTGGGGTTTGAAGCGCACCCTAGCTAATAAAGCCATCACTCAGCCAGGCTAGTTACTTAATTTTGCAGAGAAAATACCGTTAGCTAGGACTTAGCTAAGTAAACACGGGTCGTGTATACTCGCGCCCTTTTGCAGAAATCCCAGCAACCTCCTCTCAGAAATACATTCAATGATCGACAAAATTCGTAACATTGCCATTATTGCTCACGTAGACCACGGTAAAACTACTTTGGTCGATAAGCTATTGCAGCAATCCGGAACATTAGATAGCCGCGGCAAACAAGTCGAGCGCATTATGGACTCTAATGATCAGGAGCGTGAACGAGGTATCACTATTCTTGCAAAAAATACTGCTATCAATTGGCACAATTACCATATCAATATTGTGGATACGCCTGGGCATGCAGATTTTGGTGGCGAAGTAGAGCGGGTGTTATCGATGGTGGATAGTGTGCTCTTGCTCGTCGATGCGGTAGATGGGCCAATGCCACAAACTCGATTTGTGACTCAAAAAGCATTTGCCCAAGGTTTGAATCCTATTGTTGTGGTCAACAAAGTTGATCGCGATGGTGCCCGTCCTCATTGGGTAATCGATGAAGTATTCGATCTGTTTGACAAGCTTGGTGCTAACGATACACAGCTCGACTTCCCCGTCATTTATGCTTCAGCGTTGGAAGGGACTTCAGGCTTGGAGGTAGAAGAACTCTCGGAATCTATGGAGCCGCTGTTTGAAACAATTGTAGAAAAAGTTCCTTCACCTAAAGTGACTGTCGATGCACCCCTTCAAATGCAAATAAGTGCGCTCGACTACAGCAGCTACGTAGGTGTTATTGGTATTGGGAGAATTACTCGCGGCAGAGCTTCTTCAAATCAACAAGTGATAATAGTTGACCGAGAAGGTAGCGAAAGAAAGGGTAAAATTCTCCAAGTAAAAAGTCACTTGGGTTTAGAAAGAATCGAAGTGGAAGAAGCGATGGCAGGCGAGATCGTCTGTATTACGGGTATCGAAGGTTTAAAGATATCTGACACTCTTTGTGATCCGACGTTGGTTGAGGCCATGCCCGCGCTTTCGGTCGATGAACCTACTATCAGTATGACTTTTCAGGTAAATGATTCCCCTTTCGCAGGCAAAGAAGGAAAATTCATTACTACACGTCACCTAAAAGAAAGGTTAGAGAGAGAGCTACTCTACAATGTTGCTCTGCGCGTTGAGCAGGGTTCTGAACCTGACAAGTACTCGGTTTCTGGGCGCGGTGAACTACACTTGGCCGTGTTAATAGAAACTATGCGACGAGAAGGTTTTGAGCTAGCAGTTTCCAAACCTGAGGTTATTATCCATGAAAAAAAGGGCAAGAAGCATGAACCATTTGAAACATTGGTTATAGACTGTGATGATCAACATCAAGGTGCAGTTATAGAGGAATTAGGGGAGCGTCGTGCGGAGATGCAGGAACTCCTCCCAGATGGTAAGGGACGAGTAAGATTGCAGTTTCTTATTCCTACTCGAGGGCTTATAGGGTTTCGGTCTCATTTTCTATCGATGACTTCGGGCTCAGGAGTAATGACCCACGTTTTTGATCACTACGGTGAATTCAAGGAAGTTGAATTAGCGGCACGAAACAATGGTGTATTGATTTCGATGGTTAAAGGAAAATCACTAGCCTTTGCTCTATTTAATCTTCAAGATCGTGGACGCCTATATATCAAACCGAATACTGAAGTTTATGAAGGCATGATTGTAGGTTTGCATAGTCGCGATAATGACTTGGCTGTAAATCCAACAAAGGCCAAACAGCTAACTAACGTTCGCGCGGCAGGAAACGACGAGAATATCTTGTTAACTCCGCCAGTCCTTCACAGTTTAGAGCAGGCGATGGAATTTATTGCTGCCGATGAGTTGGTAGAGGTCACTCCCAGTCACATTCGCCTGCGTAAAAGATACCTTACCGAGAATGAACGTAAAAGAATGAGCAGAGGCACGGCAGCGCGGGGTTAAGTTGATTTTCCATTTAGTCTGCCCTGGCGTAAATCCTGAAGCTGGCCTATTATTGATTACTTAATTCTATCCCGGGAGACAGAGCTTCTGGACAGTTGTTGTTAAAAAGAGCTCTTAATTCAAAATTGAGGTTAGTCTTTTGCAGGGAGTGATTAATGCTAGTGCTGTTTCCTGAAATAAAACCCTTCAAACGCCATCAAGTCAGGGTATCTGATAGCCATGAGCTATATGTGGATGAATCTGGAAACAGTGATGGTCTGCCGGTATTGTTTGTCCATGGTGGTCCAGGCGGAGCTTGCGATGCAAGTTCAAGACGATTCTTTGACCCTCAAAAGTTTCATATCATTACCTTTGATCAGCGCGGTTGTGGAAGATCAATTCCCCATGGCTCTCTGGAAGAAAACACGACAGATCATCTCATCTCGGATATAGAGATGATTCGAGAGTATCTAGGCGTTTCTAAATGGGTAATGTTTGGGGGCTCATGGGGATCAACTTTAAGTTTGCTTTATGCTCAAAACTTTCCTTCCCGTGTGTCGGCATTGATTTTGCGTGGGATTTTTCTTTGTCGTCAATGTGATTTGGATTGGGTATATAAAGACGGCACTAATCGCGTGTTCCCGGATTATTGGGAAGAATTCGTCAAGGCAGTTCCGGAAAGTGAGCGCAGCGACTTGATCAATGCCTATTACGACCGGTTGACCGGCGAAGATGAGTTGGCGCGAATGGCCGCTGCAAAATCATGGTCGGCATGGGAGGGCAACTGTTCGAAGCTGAGGCCAAGTGCTGAAGCTTTGGCTAAATTTACTAAGCCCCATTTTGCACTTGCCTTGTCGCGGATAGAAACACACTATTTTGTGAACAAAGGTTTTATTGAAGAAAATCAGATTGTAAAAAACATGTCCGCAATTTCAGACATTCCTGGCCGTATTGTGCATGGTCGCTATGATATTCTTTGTCCGCTCAACAATGCGAATACGCTTCATCATCATTGGCAAAATTCTGAATTACATATTGTAAGAGATGCTGGACATTCCGCATCAGAGCCGGGTACCGTTGATGCATTAATACGCGCGACCCAGGACATAGCGAAAGAACTCCAACAAGCCGGATAGTTTGCTTTAAAAATGATTGCTCTTATTCAGCGCGTCAATTATGCCAAAGTGGTAATTGAAGGCCAGCTATATTCAGAAATCGATAAAGGGGCGCTGGCATTAATCGGCATCGATAAAAAAGATACAAACACTACTGCCGATAAGTTATTGGATAAAATTCTCGCTTATAGAATATTTGTAGATATCGAAGGGAAAATGAACTTAAGCCTAACAGATGTCAAAGGTGGGCTTATGCTTGTTTCCCAGTTCACCCTCGCTGCAACTACAGACAAAGGGCTAAGGCCTGGTTTTTCATCGGCAATGCCTCCTCAAGACGCGAAAGTGTTGTTCGAATACTTGGTGAGTTCGGCTAAGGAAAAATACGCAATCGTAGGTAGCGGCCAGTTTGCAGCAAATATGCAGGTCGCCTTGGAGAACGATGGCCCGGTGACTTTCAGTTTAAGAGCTTGAGTCAAGAGCTTCTTTATTGACTATCCTCTTCTTCGGCTTGACGCTTTTGAATTAGTCGCCCCGCAATTATTCCAACTTCAAACAATGCCCACATAGGCAAGGCCAACATAGATTGGGTGAAAGGATCGGGTGGTGTGAGCAGCATGGCAATAATAAAGCAACCAACTACGACATAGGGGCGTTTCTCAGCAAGAGAGTCTGGCTCAGCAAGCCCTGCCCAAATACAAAGAAATACAGCGATCGGAATTTCAAAAGCAAAGCCGAAGGCGAAAAATATCGTCAAGGCAAAACTTAAGAAGCTACTAATATCAGGAGCCACCTGTATACCGTCCGGTGCTACTGAGATAAAGAAACCGAATACAATTCCAAATAGTACATAACGTGCGAAAGCTATGCCTGTGTAAAAAAGTAAGACGCTGGATATAAAAAGTGGTATCGCTATCGCTTTTTCATTCTTATAAAGGCCTGGTGCAATAAATGACCAGAGTTGATACAAAATGTAAGGTGCTGCTACTAGAAAAGCGACATAGAAAGTTAGCTTAAAAGGGGCAAAAAACGGAGAGGTTGGATCGATCGCTATCATGCTTGACCCCTCTGGTAGTGCTTGAACAAGAGGTAGAGCTACATAATTGTAGATATCGTTGGCCCAGTAAAACATAGCCAGAAAAAGAACTACGATTGCGACAACACACTTTAAGATGCGATCACGCAATTCAACCAAATGATCGATAAGCGTTAGCTCTTTTTCGTCTTCAGCTGACGTTGTCATCTTGTTTCACTTCTTCGGTTGGCTCATTCTCTACAAGTCTTGGATTCTTGCCTGAGCTATAGATTTCTCTAGCAACTTCTTCAACTTCGTCAGAGACTTCTTGGATTTCTTCCTGTAGTGATTTTTCATCGGAAGATTGTTCGTCTGTTACTTTTGAAGCACCTGGATCAAAATTTTCTGAATTTACTAATTTGTTAACTGATGTCTCTGTTTCTTCTGCAACTGATTCCACTTTTGCTTTCGCTTCATCTATTTGTGCCAATACAGATTCATTGTGTAATTGACGACGAATCTCATCGGTATTTAATTCCCTTTCTATTTCAGCTTTGACTTTATAAAAAGAGCGTCGGAATCGACCAATCCAAAGGCCAGCTGTTTTGACCGCAGTAGGGAGCCGCTCTGGTCCGATGATGATCAAAGCAATTATTAATATTAAAAGTATTTCAGTTGAATGAATGTTAAACATTACCGGCAGTCGCACTCACGTCTAGTGAGCACGGTGTTTGATGAGTGATATTGAAAGCTATTTAGGTTCTACTTTTTCGGCAGTTGCATCGATGGTCTCACCGGTGCCTTCTTCAGGTTCTTCAGATGCCTCTGAGTCGGACTCAGTTTCGTCATCTTTTATCGCAGTTTTAAATCCCTTTAAGGCGCCACCAAGATCAGAACCTAAGTTACGTAATTTTTTTGTTCCAAATAGCATTACTACAATTAGTAGAATAATTAGTAGTTGCCAAATGCCTATTCCACCTACACCCATAATAAACCTCCAATACCAGCAATATTACCTGTCGGATTCCTAATTGCTGGTTTCAATTTTACGTGAAGCCTTTTCATCAAGGCCAGAAATATTAAAACGCTTTTCTAATTCAACCAATACTTGATCGGGCCCCATGTTGAGGTGGCTTAACATAACCATTGTGTGAAACCAAAGGTCTGCAGTTTCACTTATTACAGCAGCCTTGCTTTCGATAGAATTAGCATCGTACTCTTTTGCTGCAAGAATAGTTTCCGTTGCTTCTTCACTTACTTTTTCAAGAATCTTGTTCAGACCTTTTTCATGCAAGCTCGCAACGTAGGAAGCATCGCTATTCGCGGATTTTCTTTTTTCCAGAACTTCTGCTAATTCGAGTAACACTCTGCTCATTTTAACACTCAACTTGCACTGCAAACACTAAGAGTGCTTATGATTTTCCGTATAATTCCGATGGCTCTTTGAGAACTGGATCTAAAATTTCCCACTTGTCGTTACTGAATTTTTGGAAGAAGCAGCTCTCGCGCCCCGTATGGCAGGCTATTCCGCCGATTTGTTCGACTTTATAGCACAAAGTATCATTGTCGCAGTCCAAATATACATCTACAAGCTTTTGAACATTTCCTGATTCTTCACCTTTCCGCCACAGCGCATTTCGGGAGCGGGACCAGTATACAGCTCGCCCTTCCTGAATCGCAGTCTGTAAAGCTTTTCGATTAGCCCAGGCTTGCATCAAAATTCGTCCTGATGTCGCATCCTGTGAGATGACTGGAACTAAGCCATCTTTGTTCCAATTTACTTCGTCCAAATAAGAAAGCATCAGGTTAGTATGCTCTTTCACCGTCTAAAATACAAAAGATAGAAACCGACAGCAGTTAGTCCTACGGTAGGGATTGGACTACTTACAATGACTGCGCTGGTTAATGGTACTAATGTTGCAGCCGCTAAGACAAGAGCAGCGATTCCGCCAGTGCGTGCGACTCGTTTTTGTTTCTTTTCCATCTCTTTTTGCCTTACTTCTTGATTTTTTAAAGAATCGCTAATTTCACTGAATTGATTTGATTGCTCAATCGCCTTGAGTAATAAAAGTGGTAAATGTGGTAATTGTTCAACTAGGCTGGGAATATTTTCCTGTATTTTGGTTAATAAAATAAATGGATTTAATCGTTTGGTATTCCAATTTTCAAGATACGGCATAGCCGTTTGCCATAGATCTAGTTCAGGGTAAAGTTGGCGTCCAAGGCCTTCGATGTTCAAAAGTGTTTTTTGCAAAAGAACGAGTGAAGGTTGCACTTCCATATTAAAGCGACCGGCCGTTCTAAACAGTTGAACCAAAAGCTGGCCAAATGAAATATCCTTCAATGGCCTTTCAAAAATAGGTTCACAGACACTGCGTATAGCCGATTCAAATTCATGAGTTTTAGTATCTTTTGGCACCCATCCACTTTCCACATGAAGTTGCGCTACTTTGCGATAATCTCTCTTAAAGATCGCTAACAAGTTCTTAGCTAAGTATTCTTGATCATCATCGCTTAGCGTTCCTATGATTGCGCAATCGACGGCAATGTATTGGGGATTATTTGGGTTCTCTCGAGACACAAATATATTTCCAGGGTGCATATCAGCATGGAAAAAATTGTGTTCGAATACTTGTGTGAAGAAGATGTTGACTCCAGTCTCAGCGAGTTTTTTAAGATCGATTTTATGTGATTTAAGTTGTTTTAGATCGGAGACGGAAATACCGTGAATTCGTTCCATGACCAGCATATTTTTGCATGTGTAATCCCAATAAATTTTTGGGACGTAAAGTTCAGTGCTGTGCTCAAAATTCTTCCGCAGTACAGAGGTATTGGCAGCCTCAGCTTGCAAGTTTAATTCATCCCAAATGATTTTTTCATAGTCATTCACTACTTCTGATAGCCGTAATCGTTTGCCTATCGCAGTTCGAAACTCAATTAATTCTGCAACCCATTTAAGTAATCTAATATCTGCATCGACGATTTTCTCGATACCTGGTCTTAATACTTTAATGACGACGTCTTCACCAGATTGTAAAACGGCTTTGTATACTTGTGCGATCGAGGCGGATGCAAAAGGGTTTTCATCGAGTTGCTTGAAGATTTCCGATGATTCAACTCCAAGAGAATCCTTGATAATGAAATCTATAGTGGGTGATTCAAATGGTGGTACATTATCTTGTAATGACTGTAATTCATCAGCGAGTTTGCTGTCGAGGAAATCCCTGCGGGTGGAAAGTAACTGACCAAACTTAATATAAATTGGTCCAAGCTCTTCCATCGCTCGCCGCAGGCGTCGATTTCGAGATTCTTCTGGGGCAAGCGCGGAACGACCTAATCGAAATGGAAAAAGTAACACTCGCAACCAGATCATCCCTGGTTGGCCGCCAAGGTATTCATCGAGACGATATTTGGCAATCACTCGTAGAATTTTTATAAGACGGGGTAGATATGACACTTATAGGGTTCTGCTCGCGTGGGGGGAGGAAAGATAGCATCTGTAAACTCGGCAAACAAGAATCAAAAGCTCAATAAATCCCCATTTTTCAGTTGTTTACTGCGCCCAAGCGTTGAAAAAGATATTCAGCCTTCGCGGTCACGCGATCGATTTTCAATCGTAGTTGGTCTAAATCTTCACTAAATTTCTCAATATCCGAAGGGTGGGGAGCCAATCTGGCTTCTTCTTTTATATAGTCATTTGCATTTCGTTTTAGTTTTTTACTCGCATCTTGACCCCAGGAACTGAAATTCCTCACAAAATTTTCAGTTTCGTTAGTTACCGCATCGCCGAGGAAAGGAGCCAGATGGTCTCCCCACTTTGCATCCAGTGATTGTATCATTTGGAAAATATCCTGCATAAATTGTGCGTCGCCAGCAACTGCAATTTTAGAACTGGTCAGTGTTTGAGATGTGCTCTTTGTCAGCAAATTAACCAGTGCCTTTGCTTCGCCAGAAACTTTTGCATCAGGAGTTACATTGAGTACTTCTGCACTCATGCCGCTTAAACTTAATCTATCGAATCCGAAAAATACTACGATACTAAAATTCGGTGATCGTGTTTCTATTTCTAAACTTCTTCCAGCGAATGGGGCGAGTTTATTCAGTAGATATCTGTCTGTTTGAATTATTTGATTAATGACCTTCTCCGCTGGCCACAGAGCGACACTAATAAATTCTTTCATGGCGCTTTGAACCCCATGTGGATTGCACAAATTCCATTCATCACATTATGATACTTGCAGTTAACAAAACCGGCATTATTCATCATCTCAAGCAATGTATCTTGATCTGGGTGCATACGAATTGACTCAACAAGATAACGATAACTATCAGCATCTCCTGTGAACAGCTTTCCTACTTTAGGCCATAGAGAAGAAAAAGCATCATAGGCTTTTCTGACTAACTGGTTCTTAGGTTTTGAAAATTCCAGTACCAGCACACGGCCGCCTGGTTTTAAAACGCGATTCATGGAAGCTAGAGCGGAGTCCTTGTCAGTGACATTCCTAAGGCCGTAGGCGATACAAATACAATTGAAAGTATTATCTTCGAAAGGCAGTTGTTCGGCATTTGCTTGAGCAAATTGAACATTTCCAATTTTAGACGCGTCGATGACACGATCTCGACCAACCTGAAGCATGGCTTCATTAATATCTGCGAGGACTACTTGCCCCGTCGCGCCGACTAATGTCGAAAAGCGCAAGCTGAAGTCTCCTGTGCCTCCCGCCAGATCCAAAACAGTATGACCGGGACGAAGGGCACTGAGTTCGATAGTAAAACGTTTAATTAGTCTATGGGAGCCTAGTGACATGACATCATTCATGATGTCATAGCGGCTCGCCACCGAACTAAATACCTGACCGACCCTTTCTTGTTTTTCGCTAATAGGAACTTCTTCGTAACCGAAGTGTGTGGTTTCATGATCGTTCTTATTAGTGGCCATGGTTTTAATTCTTAGTCCTAGACCGGTTGAATTTTGATTACTTGGGTGTCTGCTGGTAATGCTTCCCTAGTCTCACCCGCGGCCTGCAGTTTTCCGAGGTAAGAATTCCAAAGGTCAATTTTGTTATGACTTAATTCTTGCAAGTAAGGCCAGCTATAAATTCCAGTATCATGCCCGTCATCAAATACTAATTTTACTGCATAATTTCCGACTGCTTGTATATTAATCAGTTTTACCTGGCGCTTTCCTATTTGTAATATTTCTTGTCCCTTCCCATGCCCACGAACTTCGGCTGATGGAGAATGCACTCTCAAGAACTCTGCGGTTAGCTCATAAGTAGATCCGTTAGCGTAGAAAAGTTCAAGTACTGAGGATTGCCTATGTAGCTTAATATCTGTGGGAATAGAAGGGCTCATAGCTGCAATTCGATCAAAGTATATAACGGCTTAAATCTTCATCTTTCGCCAATTCATCGAGCTGATCCTCTACATAGGCTTTATCGATGACAAGTTCTTCGCTACTGCCCACGGCGATATCTGCTGCAGAAAAAGATACTTCTTCCAGGAGTCGCTCCATAACCGTATGTAGTCGTCTTGCACCTATGTTCTCAGTACGTTCATTCACTTGCCAGGCAGTCTCTGCAATCTTTGATATTCCATCTTTGCTAAATTGAATCTGCAGGTCTTCGGTCGCGAGAAGAGCTTGATATTGCTCTGTAAGTGAGGCATCAGGCTCTTCTAAAATGCGTTCAAAATCTTCTACTGAGAGTGCGTCTAGCTCAACCCGAATTGGCAAACGGCCTTGCAGTTCCGGAATCAAGTCTGATGGCTTGGATAGATGAAATGCGCCAGACGCAATAAAAAGAATATGATCCGTTTTTACACTGCCGTATTTTGTAGTTACTGTAGACCCTTCTATTAAAGGCAATAAATCTCTTTGCACGCCTTCTCTAGAAACCCCTGCGTTACTCTGATCATGCCGATTGGTAACTTTATCGATTTCGTCAAGAAATACGATGCCAGTTTGTTCGGTGGATTCTACTGCCTGATTTTTTATTTCTTCTTCATTAACCAACTTGGCTGCTTCTTCATCTTTTGCAACTTTCAACGCCGCTTTAACGGACATGCGACGGGCACGTTTGCGGCCAGAATTCATATTAGAAAACATGTTTTTTAGTTGGCTTGTCATGTCTTCAAGACCAGGAGGTGCCATGATTTCAACCCCGGTTGGGGTTTCAGAGATTTTTATCTCGATTTCTTTTTCGTCAAGATCGCCTTGCCGTAATTTTTTTCTAAATAGCTGACGGGCACTCGATTGACCTACTTCCTCGTCTTGTTTTTCATCTGTACGCGCTTGTGGTAAAAGTGCATCCAGAATTCGGTCCTCCGCCAAGTCTTCAGCAAGATGTTGAACTTTTTGAATTTCAGTTTCGCGGATCATTTTTACGGCAACATCAACCAGGTCGCGAATGATCGATTCTACGTCACGACCAACATACCCCACTTCGGTGAATTTAGTTGCTTCGACTTTTATGAAAGGAGCTTGAGCAAGTTTTGCGAGGCGTCTGGCTATTTCTGTTTTTCCAACACCCGTTGGTCCAATCATTAGGATATTTTTGGGAGTAATTTCTGCCCGCAGTTCTGCATCAAGCTTCATCCGCCGCCAACGATTTCGCAGAGCAATCGCAACGGCGCGTTTTGCCTTATCTTGCCCCACAATGTGTTTGTCTAATTCAGAGGTAATTTCCCTAGGCGTCATTATGGTCATTAGTAATTCCGTTGTTGTATATTTAAAAACTGACGTTAGTCAATCTTTAATTCTTCAATTGTATGCGTTTGATTTGTGTAAACACAAATGTCAGCAGCGATAGCAAGGCTTTTCTCGACAATTGCTTTTGCATCTAACTTAGTGTTTTGTACAAGGGCTCTTGCGGATGAGAGGGCGAAAGGCCCACCTGAACCAATAGCCATAATGGAGTCTTCAGGTTCTATAACATCACCGTTACCTGTAATAATCAGTGATGATTCTTTATCCGCGACTACCAACAAAGCTTCTAATCTGCGCAATGATCTCTCTGTACGCCATAGCTTAGCCAACTCAACTGCAGCTCTAACTAATTTACCATGATGTTTTTCCAGTTGTTCTTCAAACCTTTCGAATAAAGTAAAAGCATCAGCAGTTCCCCCTGCAAATCCAGCGAGTACTTGTTCATTGTAGAGGCGTCGCACTTTCCGGGCATTTCCTTTCATCACGGTGTTGCCCTGAGACACCTGACCATCTCCACCAATGACGACTTTATTACCCCTTCTTACAGAGACGATTGTAGTGCCGCGATATTGTTCCAAAGAAAATCTCCCTAGCCGAGATGCTAAAAGTATCATAGAAGCTAGAAAATATGGGACTTCCGCCGAATTTCAAGTGGAGAGAGGGATAATCTTTTGGCCTTTACGGAAAGATGGGATATAGACTATTCAGTTTGAAGCGAGTTATGGAAACCCTACTGCAGCTGAATTGTCAGATTAGCAATATTGTTGCGGTTAAGCAGTTGCTGGGCGTTATTCAGTTCGGCGCTAGTGGCATAGGGCCCAGTTTGTACCAGAAAAAGTATTCTACCCGGCAACTCTGCCGGTTTTACTATTACGTCTAAGCCAAGAGCCGCTTGCCGTTGCATTTCTTGTTCAGCGGATTTTCTTTGTTGAAATGCGCCGGTCTGCAACATGAACATCTCAGTAGTTTCTTCGCTCACCAACTCAACAGGGGTCGCATCTGTAGGGACTTCGTAGCGGGGAAGTTCGGTATAAAATTCAAAATCTACGACGGTGTCATTTTCTTCTTCCGCAATTATATCTGCCTGCTCTGAAAAGGGAGTTGCTGCGGCTAGGGCGGGTTGCGCAATATTTAGAGGAGGAATGTTACCAGATAAATAAAACAAGACGCAGGCAAGAACCCCGATAGTGATGCCAACTATGATGCCAGTACCCATTAATGACCAAGCAGGAGGTGCCTCAACTGGTTTTCTCTCCAATAAAGGCTCTGGTCTAATTTTTGCAAAATCTTGAGTCATAGTTTGTTAATAATACAATTCCTTGAGATAAATAGCCGAATGAGAGGTAAGAGCTTTGTTTTTTATGTTATTTATTTAAAAACTTTTGCCAACTCAATTATCGGTATCTGCGCTCGAAGCTATAGTGCCAATCTCACATTTTGTAGATCCCTTTGCAGAATTCCCGATTCCTGCCTCAGTGCATTACCTGGCTTTTTTTTGTAATTTCATTTCCCAAAATGCCGCTAAATCATTTCCTGTGGATCAACATCTAGACTCCATTTCACTCCAGTTGCAACCTTCAGGCTTTCTATTTGACAGACAAGCTGAGTCAAGAATCGCTGCATGATCGGTTTCGACGTAGCTTTGAATAATAATTGAGAGCGGTATCTCCCAGCTTTCTTTTCCATGGGAGCTGGCATAGGACCGATTGAGTGTATTGTTGATTCCGACTGTTGAATCAGTTGCGTTGAAAAACTTTTGATTTGTTTTAATAAATCAATTGTTGCTTTCAGCTGTGGGCCGTCTGCTTTTATCAGAGCGAGATGCGCGTATGGGGGCATTGCCGCTATTTTTCTTTCTTCTAGTAATAGCTTTGCTAGATCAATATAGTTCGACCCGCTTAGTAGCTTTAGAATTCTATGGCTGGCATGTCTAGATTGAACTATTACCTCCCCAGGCCGTTCGGCGCGACCAGCTCGTCCTGCAACTTGAGTAATAGTTTGCGCCATAAACTCTTGCCCCCGAAAATCTGGGCTGAATAAACCTGAATCTGCATCGACTATTGCTACGAGTGTCACAGCAGGAAAGTGATGCCCTTTGGCCAGAATTTGGGTTCCGAGTAGGACGCAGGGATCGCCGGTACGAATTTTATCGAGCATTGATTCAAACTTTTTCTTACTACGAGTGCTGTCTCGATCAATTCGCATAACAGGGAATGAAGTAAATCGTTGCTGCAGAAATTGCTCCAGTTTCTGTGTTCCAGCCCCTAGAGTGCTCAGTTCAGGGGATCGGCAATTTGGGCAAATTGAATGGAGTCGCTGTGAATTACCACAATGGTGACAACGCATAGAAAGTGGTTTTGTATGCACTGTCATTTGCGCAATACAATCTTTGCATTCTGCTATCCAGCCACAGCTCAGGCAGTTAAGAATCGGCGCAAAGCCTCTGCGATTAATAAACACCAGAACTTGATTATTCGCCGAGAGGTGCTGATTTATTTTAAATAGCAATTGATCAGAAAAACCTGCATCTAAAATTGTCTCCGCCGTGTCTAAGATAGTCATTGTTGCAGTGGACGCGCCGCCGGCACGCTCACTAAGGGATAGATAAGAAAACTTATTTAATTCCGTGTTATGCAAACTCTCCAAACTAGGAGTTGCAGAACCCAAGATTACGGGCACACGTTCTTCGCGACCACGCATCACTGCGATATCCCGAGCCGAGTAACGGAAACCCTCTTGCTGTTTAAAGGAGCTATCGTGCTCTTCGTCAACTATGATGATGCCTGGCTTGCTTAGCGGCGTGAAAATAGCGGATCTTGTTCCGATCACAATACGGGCTGACCCATCTCTCGCGCTAGTCCACGAGGCTAGCCGCTCATTGTCAGTCATTCCTGAGTGTAGGGATACGATTTGGCAATCGAAACGCTCCGCAAATCGTTCTACCGTTTGCGGAGTTAGGCTAATCTCAGGAACTAAGACTAGACATTGCTTGTCTGCATTTAATTGGTCTTGCATCGCCTGCATGTAAACTTCTGTTTTTCCTGACCCCGTAATGCCATCAATTAGGAAACACTCAAATTTATTTTCTGTCTTCCGAATGGCATCGAGTGCAGCTGCCTGTTCGTTATTCAAAGAGAGCGCTTTCAGGTTTGTCTTTGGAAGTGGCTTTGTGGTTATTGTTTGCGGATCTTGTTGTTCGAAGCTTTCAACGAAGTTTTTTTCTTGTAGGGAATTAATCACGACCTGAGTAAATCCTTGATCAAGAATTGTTTGTTTACTTAGGCCTTCACTCGGCAGCAAGAGTTCGATCAACGCTTTTTGTTTTGGTGCTCTTGTAAGTTGCTCAATAATTTTGGAATTAACTTTTTTACTTATTCTCCAAAACATTTTTTTAAGGTGTAATGGGCGAGCGCTGCGAAGTTTTCCTGGAATCGCTGCACTAAGTACTTCTCCGATCGGATGTTGGTAGTAGTTTGAGCACCAAAGCAGGAGGTTAAATATCTCTTGGGGAAATAGAGGTTCCTCATCAAGAACAGCATTGATACATTTTAACCTACTCAATTTTAATTCTGAATGGTCAGCTTCTCCAATTATGAAGCCGACAATTTTGCGCTTGCCAAAAGGAATTTGAACTCGAGTCCCAGGGTCCAGATGTTTAGCAGAATCCTGAGGTAAATAGTCAAATACTCGACGCAGTGGCGAAGGAACGGCAATTTTGTAAATTAAGCCTTTGTATCCAATTGATTGTGGCGATGCCATTAATTTGAAACCGGAGCGGAGATGCTTTCGACAGGACCATAGTAAATAGAAAAGGTCAAAAGAGTACAATAAATAGTGTTAGGCCCGTTAAATATAGCGGTAAAAGGACTTGGGAAAGGAATTAGAAGCCTCTGAGTCATTTTTGGGCTGTGCCAGCAAATCGCTTAGTTTATACTCCTGCTTGCAATAATTCCGAAAAAGCTAGAATTAAAACGCAATCGAGGATGTGAGATGAGTGGCGAATTAGTGCCAGCCGAGCTAGCAGAAGCAAGGGACCGAATTGATGACATCGACCGCGAAATGGTCGAGCTTTTAGCTGCAAGATTTAAGCTTACTCATCACGTCGGACTATTGAAAGCGAAACAAGCATTAGAGGCACTAGATGAATCCAGGGAAGCAGAGAAATTGTCAGTACTGAGAAAACTTTGTGCTGATAAGGGGCTTGATGCTGAGCTTATTACTGAGCTGTTCAAACGAATCATGAGAGAAGTCGTCAAAAATCATAATCGGCTACGAAATCAGTAGTTTCTTTTCGCTATCGCCTCGCTACTCGAACCCTTGCCAATTGGTTATTCTCTGTTAGAATGCTGGCCCCCTGTATTGGTGATGGGGAAGAAAGCAGATGTGGTGCCTAGTAGCCAAATAATTGGGTAAATAGATAGCTAGCGGCATCAACTAAGAGGAATCATCATGAAAGCAGATATTCATCCAAGCTATGGGCCTATCAAAGCCACTTGTAGTTGTGGAAATGTCATTGAAACTCAAAGTACTTTGGGTAAGGACATCTTGATTGAAGTGTGTTCAGAGTGCCATCCGTTCTACACCGGCAAGCAAAAGATTCTAGATTCTGGTGGGCGGGTTGATCGCTTTAAGCGCCGCTTCACCAGCCGCAAGTTGTAGAAACACTTGAACGCGTGCTTCTTTGACGCGTCCCCATTTTCTCGTATTTTCAGCTGCCCTAAAAAATAGTTTCAGTAGAAAGTTGTTCCTCCCCTTCCTCGCCTATGTCCAAACCGGGGAGTTGTGTTTCAGCCGGTGCCGGGGCATTCTCATTTCGAAAATATTCAAAAACTGCATTTGGATCTCCAGGCGTTGCAGTTTCACCGGTTGCCTTGTCGATTAGCAAGTCTACGATGCCGTCGGGCCTATTCATTGTGTTTTCTGGAGCGTTCCTTAATGCTTCTCGCATGAAATCGATCCATATTGGAACTGCTACTGTCGCCCCCTGTTCTCGCTCCCCTAATGGCTCAGGCTGATCGAAACCGACAAATACAGTGGTCGCTATGTCCTTGTTAAACCCAGAGAACCAAAGCTCCTGAGGGCCATTGGTAGTTCCAGTTTTCCCACGCAAATCGCCACGTTGTAATTCGCGATAAACACGATTTCCGCTGCCTTCGGTAATTACTGACTCGAGCATAGAATTTAAAATATACGCAACGCGCTCATCAACGATTCTTGGCGCCAAGGTTATTTCATCATCAGATTCATCTCGTTGTTGATTGCAGTCTTCACAAACCACAGCAGGGTTGGCTCGATACAGAATTCCATCTGCATCGATAGATATTTCTCTAATAAACCACGGATCAACTTTGTAGCCACCGTTGGCGATAGCTGAATAACCAGTCACAATTTCTAGCGGTTGGACATCGCGACTTCCGAGTGCAACAGTTAGGTCATTGCTAGGGAAGTTCTGGGTCTGAAAACCAAACTTCGCTGCAAAAGACAAAACCTTGTCAGAGCCAAGGTCGTCATACAAACGCACTGTAGGAACATTGCGAGACTCTTTTAATGCAAAGCGCAGAGTTACAGGGCCTAAAAAATTATTTTCATAGTTATTAGGCCGATAATCGCCGCGGGTAATTGGAGCATCATTAATGATTGTTGACGGGGAATAACCGTTTTCCAGTGCTGCTCCGTAAACAAAAGGTTTGAAATTAGAGCCGGGCGGTCTGGGGGTGACAACTCTATTTACCTGACTGCGTCTAAAATCATAGCCACCTACCAGTGCAAGAATTTCTCCGTTATCCGGCGACATCGAAACCAATGCTCCCTGAATATCTGGTACTTGTCCGAGTTCCCAATTTGCATCGCCACGTTTGACTCGAACTAAGTCTCCAACTGCAACGACATCTGCTGCAATTTGGGGGGGAGGCCATGCTTCGTTCCTACTTCGAAAGGTGTACGCCCAGGACATACCTTCCCAGGGAATGCGAATCTGCTCACCGCTTTTTAGTAAGGCGTCAAAGCTACTTTCTTGCACCGCTACTACGATCGCAGGATTTTGATTGCCATAGTTAGGAACTGGTGCGAGGTGCTGCAGCCATTGATTGGTAGCATCTGTCGTATTGGCAGGGTAGTTCGCATCCACTCCGCGATAGCCGTGTCTTTTGTCGTAGTAAGTTTCGAGACCATCTGTAATGGCTTTGTTTGCAGCCAGCTGTAAATTGCCATCGATACTTGTCGTAACTTCAAAGCCCTTGGAATAAGTTTCTTCACCGAACTGCTCGTAAATGGTCTGGCGCACCATTTCAGCGACATAAGGCGCCGGCACTGCAATATTTCTATTCCGACGATCAGCGCTTATAGGCGTAATATTTGCAGTTTCAAATTCTGTCTGGCTAATCATGTTTTCTTTCAACATGTTCTGTAGCCGAGTTTCTCTTCTCTCGATGGCTCGGGAAGGATTGCTAAAAGGATTGCAAGTTGAAGGGCAGGGTAATAAGGAAATCATCATGGCTGACTCAGCGAGAGTAAGTTCGCTCACAGCTTTGCCATAATAAACAAAAGATGCTGCGCCTATACCATCAGCTCCAGCACCAAAATATATTGTGTTTAGATAGAGGGTAAGTATTTCTTCTCGAGTCAGTTCCCGCTGGATCTGCAGTGCAAAAGGGATCTCTTTGAATTTACGCAGGTAAACATTGTCACTATCGAAGGATAAATTATTCGCTAATTGCATAGTGATGGTGCTGCCTCCTCCCAGGCGACGCCCGATAATGAACCCATAAAAACCCCTGAGCAAACTTTGGACATCGACTCCGGGGTGAGAATAAAAACGAACGTCTTCTGTGGCGATAAGGGCATTGGTAAGCACGTCCGGAATATCTTCGAATTGAACAGGATTACGACGATTACCTATTTCATCGATCAGCTGATTGTCTGCCGTATAGATACGAAGGGGCGTTTCTAATTGAACATCGCGATAGGTTTCTGCTGCAGGTAACAGCGGAGCAAGATACAAATACGCCGCCATGGCGACCATCACCGCAGCAGCAAACCCCGCAGTGCCAACTAGCGCTGCCCATTTAGCGGCTATTTTTAATTTCGTTCGCACCAGTTTACGGCCTTTAAGCTAGGGATGTTTTTCGCATCAACTATCCACACTAAGCACTAATTTTATTGGGTTTAAAGTCTCGACTATTGGCACATTCCTCCGAATCGAGCAAATTATTATACACCCAGGATCGCTGTCACCTAGATCTTCTTTCCTGGTATACATAATTTAGTTGTTTTAATAGATTCCATAATTGCAGGTACAATAGCCTCGATGCTGATCCAGAGGAAATTTCAATGAAGTCGCAAAATAATGTTTTCCTCGTTGGGCCCATGGGAGTCGGAAAAACAACAATTGGTAAGGTGCTTGCAGAATATCTCGAATTAGAGTTTTTCGATTCTGATCGTGAAATTGAAAGCTCTACTGGTGCCGATATCCCGTGGATTTTTGATGTTGAGGGCGAGAGCGGTTTTCGTGCTCGCGAAGTAAAGATGATCAATTTGCTCACCAGCAAGTCAGACATTGTGTTGGCAACTGGAGGTGGTGCTGTTCTTGATAAGGTAAATAGAATGCATTTGGTAAATCGTGGAGCCGTAGTTTATTTGTTTGCACCAGTCGAGCAGCAAATTGAACGAACTAACCTAGATAAGAATAGGCCGCTGCTGCAAACCGGAGACCCAGAACAAAAAATCCGTGAATTAATGAAATTGAGAGATCCACTGTATCAAGAGGTGGCCGATATTGTGATAGACACGAACAAGAGAAATCCACGCTCCATTAGTCATGAAATTGGCAAGCATTTGCGAAAGCTTAGAAATCAGTCAACTGTGGAAGAGTAACTAATGCAAACTGTCACAGTAGATCTAGATGATCGTAGTTATCCAATTTTCATCGGCGCCAATCTCCTTGAAAACGCTGATTTATTGTTGCCCCACATTGGGAGTGGGCGAGTCGTTATCGTAACTAATGAAATAGTTGCGCCAATATATCTAGAGCGAGTGCAACTTCAATTCGGGCAGCAATTCGGGTCTGCTATAGTGTTGCCAGACGGTGAAGCGACTAAAAATCTGGATACCATCGGACAAATTTATGATCATTTGCTGCAAGGAAAATATGATCGCAAAACAACTCTTGTCGCGCTGGGCGGCGGGGTAGTTGGAGATATAACCGGATTTGCAGCAGCCACTTTTCAACGTGGTGTGAATTTTTTACAAATACCGACGACTTTATTAGCGCAAGTTGACTCTTCGGTCGGCGGCAAGACTGGAGTTAATCATGCTTTAGGGAAAAATATGATTGGCTCTTTCTACCAACCTAAATGTGTTGTGGCTGATACTGCAGTATTGCGAAGTTTGCCTGAGCGCGAGGTTAGGGCAGGACTTGCCGAAGTTTTGAAGTACGGCTTGATCAACAATCCTGAATTTTTCGCATGGCTTGCGCATAATAGTACCGAGCTTCTCGAACTAGATAATGCCTGCATCTCTGAGGCGATAAAAATTTGTTGCGAGGCAAAAGCGAATATCGTGGCCCAGGATGAAAAAGAATCAGGAATTCGGGCTCTTTTAAACCTTGGTCATACCTTTGGTCATGCAATCGAAACTGCTTCAGGCTATGGCGTGTGGTTGCATGGAGAAACTGTCGCCATGGGTATGGTTATGGCGGCTGATCTCTCTAAGCGACTTGGATGGCTCAGTTCTGCAGAGGCTGTTCAGATTAGGGAAGTTCTAGAGAAAAACTTTGGTATGCCAGTGGAGCCACCGGCCGATATAACTGTAGCGCAGTATCTTGACTTAATGTCATCAGACAAGAAAGCAGAGCTGGGTAAACTTCGGTTTATACTTCTTAAAGCTATTGGCGAAGCAGCAATTGAAGGCGGCGTGGAGAATGCGATGCTCGAGTCAACATTAACCGCTGGTAGCAAGCTTTGTCTTTAAAAAATTACATTGATAGCTTAAACCTCACATTTGATCCTTTCGAGCCCGGTGCCTCAAGTCGCGATTTTTTTGTCGATGCGAATCGTCAGCAATTATTGGATCAGCTCATCGAACATTCCCTCTACAGTGATTCAATCATGACTGTTACCGGGTGTTTGGGTTGCGGCAAATCAACTCTAGCTAACGCATACTGCCAGAGTTTTGGTGAAGAAGCGCAGTGCGCTCTTATTCCAGCAACATTATTTATGGATGAAACCCAGTTTCTGGAGAAGTTGGGTGAGCAATTTCCGATTCATCTCAACGAAGAAGAAACAGAAACATCAATTGGCATTATCCGCCGATTCGCTTCGCAACAAGACCTTGAGGCTAAAGCGCTAATAATTGTTATTGATGATGCGCATGAGCTCAGCCTTGAAGTTCTCAACCTTATTAGTGCTCTACTAATTGATTCTAGTGCTGGAATTCACATACTTATGTTTGGCGAAGCTCAGCTAACCCCTCTGCTGCAGGATGCACTAACAAGCGGGGGAAAACCCGATCTGGTTGAGTTTCAGCTTTCAGGGCTTGGTGGAGAAGATTCTGTCGAGTATGTCCGTTTCAAATTAGCCACCGCAGGCTACATGGGGCAACTTCCCCTATGCAGCGCAGATCTCAGTCATATTCATAAATCAGCAAATGGGATACCTGGCACTATTAATGCGCTGGTTGCAAATGCTCTGGAAGGCTCATCAGAAGCTTCGCCGGTTGGTGAGAACGTGCCTTTTTCCGCTCTCAAAGGCAATGTTTATTGGGCAGTGGCGGCAGTCCTAATTGTGCTTCTTGTTGGTGCGCTTGTTATGCTGGGCCCAGAATCTGAAGTATGGCGACAGCCAACGCTTGCGACGTTGGATGAGTTAGAAGCACTAGATCAAGTAGAGGCAACAGAGAGACGCTTAGAGATTCCACTGGACATTGTCAGTGGAGACGGAATTTCTGTGACAATACCACTTCCATCTGGCGAGGCATTAACTGCTGAAAATGCTCGAGCTGAGGAAATTGATTCCCCGACTGACACTGCGGGAGTGATAGAGGTAATTGGCGTTGAAGCGCCTCAACAAGTTATTACATCGATAGCAGCAGATGTTCGTGGTGAGTCTTCCTCGCGAAAAGTCAGTGAAGAGACATCAAAAAGAGTTGAAATTGAAAACCCTGAAATTGTTGAATTTGTGATTAGTGATTTTGAAAAATCCCTTCTCGATTTTCCTTCTTCATCTTATACAGTGCAGATTATGGGATCCCATTCAGAAACAAATGTGCAGCGCTTTGTCGAAGAAGAGCTAGAGTTGTCTCATCGGGGATACTTCGAAACACGTTTTCAGGATAAGCCTTGGTATGTTGTTGTGTTAGGTAGGTTTGAGAATCGATCAGACGCTACCCAAGCAATTGAAGAGCTGCCGGTTGCATTAAAATCGTTACAGCCCTGGGTAAGGGCATTAGCCGATATCCAATCAAATATTCGTCAGTTAAATTCACTTAATTGAGTTCTTAGAAACCTGGGCCGGCGCCTTTCTGTCAGCCGGGTGGTCGTGTAAAATTACCTCCCTTTTTTGGCAGTCATCTAGCTTCGCCAGCGACTAAAGTTTAGCTGTCATACTTGCCACAATCAGCAACTGAATTTAAGGATAACCTGTGACACTCAAGAACGATCGATTCCTGAAAGCTCTATTACGAGAGGATGTTGATGTAACTCCTGTGTGGATGATGCGCCAGGCAGGAAGGTATTTACCCGAATATCGAGCAACACGTCAGCGTGCGGGGAATTTTCTAAATCTTTGTAAGTCTCCGGAAATGGCCTGTGAGGTTGCTTTGCAACCACTTGAGCGGTATGACTTTGATGCTGCGATTCTGTTCTCCGATATTCTTACAATTCCAGACGCCATGGGTCAGGGGCTTTATTTTGAAGAGGGTGAAGGTCCGCGCTTCAAAAAGGTCATTAGAACTGCAGCAGACGTAGAAAAACTATCTACGATTTCAGCACAATCTGATCTTGCCTATGTAATGGATGCCGTATCCTTAACTCGCAAGGAGCTCAATGGCTCCGTTCCACTTATCGGATTTTCTGGGAGTCCATGGACCTTGGCAACCTATATGATCGAAGGGGGGGGCAGCAAAGATTTCAGGATCGCGAAAGAGTTTATGTATAACAATCCTGAAGCAATGCATTTGTTACTGGATAAACTGGCAGAGGCAGTTACTGATTATCTGAATTCGCAGATCAGAGCTGGCGCTCAAGCGGTCCAAATCTTCGATACCTGGGGTGGTATATTAACTACATCGAGTTATCTGACATTCTCACTAAGGTACATGCAGAAAATTGTCGCCAATCTCGTAAAGAACAATGACGGTAATCAAGTTCCCATAATCTTGTTTACCAAAAACGGTGGGCTTTGGTTAGAATCTATTGCAGATGTTGGAGCACAAGCAGTTGGGCTGGATTGGACTATTGAAATCGGACAGGCCAGAAAGCGCATAGGGCAAGCTTGCGCGCTGCAGGGGAATATGGACCCATCGATACTTTATGCATCTCCCGCCGTCATTCGCGCGGAAGTGGGAAATATTTTGGATGGCTTTGGTGCAGGCAATGGGCATGTGTTTAATCTTGGTCACGGCATTACTCCTGAAGTAAATCCAGACCATGTCAGTGCATTCGTTGATGCCGTGCATGAGCTCTCACCAAAATATCATTCTTGAATCTGAAGATGCCATGACGGCTCTGATTGGCTTGGGAGCCAACTTGGCATCGGATCTCGGCTCGCCTACAGAGTCAATTTATCTTGCGTTGTTGGAACTTGGCAGGCTTAGTCTGACGGAAATATGCGCATCGGCACTGTATGAGTCAGAAGCAATTGGCTGTCCGCCAGGCTCACCGAATTTCATCAATGCTGTTGTCGCGATATCTCTCCCGAGAGACCATGATGCCGAAGTGCTCTTGGACCTGTTGCAAAATATTGAAAGAGATTTCGGACGTGCTTTCAATCGACAGTCTAATGCTCCACGCAGCTTGGATTTGGATTTGCTATGCTTCGGCTCCACTGTTATCTCATCTCCTAGATTAGATCTCCCTCACCCTCGAGCTACTCTGCGGCGCTTTGTTCTTGAGCCTCTGGCTGAAATAGCTCCAGGCCTGGTTTTGCCTGGGCAAATAGTGCCAGTGCAGGAGCTGTTAGATTGTCTTCCTCCCAAACCCTGGGTGCGAAGGCTAAGTGGGATTTAGCGCTAATACTATTGATATGACGGGATATAATCATCTTTATGCCAGCTGATTCGTTCGGTCCCCAAGACCGATTAATTGATTAGTTGTGATAAATGAGGGATGAAAATCGGGTCGAAATAAATGTGAATTGGGCTATGATAATGATACTCTCTGTGAGTCTTTGGGTCCGTACCAGGCTTGTTTTTTGTCGCTTGTAGCGCAGATTTATACAAGACCGAAAGCTTTGTAGAGATAAAAACACTGACGCCGAGTGCCATGAAATTCGTCAAATTAAAAATAGTTATTGCTTCGATAGCTGCCTTCGGATTGCAGGGACAATTTGCTAATGCGCAAAAAGATGATAAGGACAATCTGCTGGCAACAGATTCGGAGACCTTTGCTAGCTTCCGCATTGCTCCAACTTCTGTTTTGAGTGAAGCGGCAGCACCGCTGTTTGAAATTGCCCGCAGCCAAGAATCGAAAGACATCCAAGGCCATGTGGTTGAAGATGCTCTAAACTTCAACCTAGGCCTTCAAATTACCCCGATCGATGGCTTGAATATTCGGGCCGACGCATGGCAGCAAGAAATTAATGAAGTTCCTGGAAACATAACCCGTGAGCCGCAAAACAATTTGTCGCAACTTTATATCGAAAACTCCGGAATCAATGAGTTTAATATCGACAGTCCTTTTATTGGGTCAAACTTTGAATCAAGCGGTTTCGACATTGGGGCGTCTTATGTTTGGGATACGAATCGGTTTGGGCAATTTACCCTAAGCACAAAAACGACTTTTGTTCAGGAATTTGAGAACAATGGCTCGCTATTGGACTTAGTGAATTCTGAGCTCGGTAATGCTTCTGCTCGCACAGTCAGCCCAGAGCGCCAAAGCAGTTTTATGCTTACTTGGGAAATTGGAAATCACACTGCTTCTGCCATTACCAATTATTTTGATTCATTTAAGAACATAAGCGATTTAGATATTGCTGAGATTAATGCCTTGGTAGATGACATCACTACCGTTGACCTTCAATATGGCTACAGTGTTGAAACCAACAACAATGATAAGGCCATCATTTCCTTCGGTATTAGAAATATCTTCAATGAGCAAACTGCTCAAATTCTGAATTCAAATACTCGAATCCTAGATCAAAATGGTCGAGTTGCCTACGGTTCTATAAAATACCAGTTTTAAAAACGCTCCAATCATAACCCCTCAAAGAAAAGCACACGACTCCCTCTAGGCAGACTTTGGCTTACCAATAGATTCTGTCGAGCAAAAAATTCCATAAAGCTGCTCTAAAATTATTTTTCTTGGCTAAGTAAGTGATTAATTTTGGATAGGTTAATGTTGGCTTCGGTATTTACTAAAAAGGAATAGGAAGAAGTCTAGAGATTAGTAATAATTTTGCTTAGGAATCGGCATCTCCAGTACCGGTTAAACCAGTCATCCCCTATAATTGCGGTTCTTTTTGGAGTGGCAGGGGAAATATAAGATGGGGGCTTATCGAGCACCATTAGCGGATATACATTTTCTTTTAAATGATGTCTTTCAGGCAGATGAAGTCTTCGCGGCTATGCCTGAAACAGAAGAAGTAACTAATGACTTAGTTGCAGCAATTTTGGATGAGGCTGCAAAAATCGCAGAGCAGATGCTGTCGCCTATTAATCAATCAGGGGACCAGGAGGCATGCCATTTTGACAATGGTATTGTGACGACTCCAAAGGGGTTTAAAGAGGCTTATGAAGCATACTCAGAGGGTGGATGGTCAGGATTAACTGGAGACACAAATTATGGTGGGCAAGGAATGCCTAAGGTGCTTTCAGCAATGATAGAGGAAATGTTCTTCGGGGCGAATTCCTCATTTTGCCTGTATACGATACTGACCACCGGCGCCACGCTAACTCTTACTCATCACGCAAATGAAGAGCTAAAAAATCACTTTCTGCCAAAAATGTTTTCAGGCCAATGGTCTGGAACGATGTGCCTGACAGAGCCTCATGCTGGGACTGACTTAGGCATCATAAACTCAAAGGCAGTACCTGATACGCATGGGAGTTACGGCATAACCGGGACTAAAATATTTATCACTGCGGGTGAGCACGACTTGACAGAAAACATTATTCACCTCGTATTAGCAAAGCTTCCGGATGCACCGGCTGGCCCAAGGGGTATTTCTCTATTTCTTGTGCCTAAATTCTTAGTTGAAAAAGATGGCACTGTAGGTGCGGCAAATAATGTGAATTGTGGTTCTATAGAACACAAAATGGGAATCAAAGCTTCGGCTACTTGCGTAATGAACTTTGAAAACTCAAAAGGGTTCCTAGTCGGCGAATTAAATTGTGGACTCTCAAATCTGTTTACCATGATGAATTATGAAAGACTTTCCATGGGTTTGCAGGGCAATGGTTTGGCAGAGAGTTCCTATCAAATCGCCAGAGAGTATGCGAAAGAGAGATTGCAGGGGAGAGCTGCTTCAGGGCCAAAGCTGCCAGACAAGGCTGCCGACCCAATCTTGGTTCATCCTGATGTGCGGCGCATGCTCCTCACTATGCGGGCAAACACCATAGCAGGTAGAGCTTTATCGTTGTATTCGGCTTTTCAGTTGGATATTTCGCGGTTCCACCCAGCAGAGACTGTGCGTAAACGTGCAGACCAGCTCGTGTCTTTTTTGATTCCTGTTCAAAAAGCTTACTGTTCCGATCGGGGATTCGAATCATGCGTTTTAGGTCAACAGTTACTGGGCGGTCATGGCTATGTGGCTGAATGGGGGCTAGAACAAAATGTTAGAGATGCCAGAATTTCTCAAATTTACGAAGGCGCCAATGGTATTCAAGCTCTTGATCTAATGGGTCGAAAAACCGTGCGCAGTAATGGGGAGCTATGGGCATTACTGGTTGAAGAAATGAATACGTTTATCGAATCCCAGAAAAAGCAATACTGAGATGCAAAGCCACCTGCCAAAATTTCAGGATTTAATTAAAGAGGTGCAGGTCACAACAGACCGCGTAATCGCGAATGCTAAAGATAACCCCGATGAAATTGGCGCGGCTTCTTATGCCTATATGGAGCTTATGGGGCTTACCTTGTTTTGTTTTATGTGGCAACGGATGTTGGCAGCAGCTTATGTTGCTAGAGCAGCGGATAATGGCAATAAGGATTATTTAGAGGGGCTTATTAAGTGCGGAGTATTCTTTATGCAACGTCTTATTCCTAAATCCAAATCGCTGGTTGCAGAAATTAATGCAGGCGCGCAATCGCTGATGGCCTTAACGGCGAGTGAATTTTAAAATACTGAAGTGTGTGCTTAGAAGTGGGGATTGAGAACTAGATGGTCCAATCCACATTTTCTGATGATTATTGCTATCGCGTATGACTGGTTTATTGAATCTCAATTATCAGCCTGAAATAAAAAAGAAGAATTGTATGCGAGTTGACGCTGAGCGAAGGAACTTCCTGATGCTGGTTGATTCCTCCCTGGTTTGAGAGTGAAATCGAACGGGTCTCTAGTTTTAAGTAGATTGCTGTGGATAGGCTATAAGAACGACATTTTTGCGAAACGAGGAATTTGAGAGATTAAGATCCGGTTCTGGAATCCCCTCTGTGGCTGTATACTTGTAATACTTCAAGCTTTGGTACAAAAAATGATAAGAGTAGCGATTGTAGGTGCGGCTGGACGTATGGGCAGAAACCTGGTTGAGGCAATTGGGCGTAAAAAGTCGGATATTAGTGTAACTGTGGCCACCGTGTTAGCCGATGATCCTTGTTTGCATGTTGATTCGGGCTTGTTAGCGAGTGGCGTCTCCAATGGTATCGAGACAGTTAGTGACCTGAGCAACCATCTTGACCAATTTGATTTGCTAATCGATTTTACTGAACCTGAAGCTAGCCTCTCCCACCTTGCTATCTGCCAACAGCACCAAAAGGCTATGGTTATTGGCACTACTGGGATCAGCGCTGAACAGCGGCAACTTATCTATGAAGCGGGTGAAAATATTCCTATCGTGTTCGCGCCTAACATGAGTGTTGGGGTCAACCTGTGTTTCAAGCTGCTTGAGCAAGCGGCACGAGTTTTAGGTGATGATGTGGATATCGAAATTTCTGAAGCCCATCATCGATTTAAAAAAGATGCACCTTCAGGTACCGCTCTAAGAATGGGAGAAGTGGTTGCGGGCGCCCTAGGCCGAGATTTGCAGCAAGTGGCTGTTTATGGTCGAGAAGGAATAGGAGGAGACCGTGACCCGGCGACTATAGGGTTTTCCACAGTGAGAGCTGGAGATATTGTTGGTGATCATACAGTGACTTTTGCTAGCCTCGGTGAGCGAGTGGAAATCACCCATAAAGCGAGTAGCAGAATGACTTTTGCGAACGGCGCAGTGCGAGCGGCAATTTGGTTATCTGAAAAATCGGCTGGAGTTTATTCGATGCAAGACGTGCTTGGCCTCGATAAAATCCGTTACGAAGTAAAATAGTTCAAATTTCTGCACGATATTAACAAGCATTCATGGACAAGTGGGCGCAGTTTTTTGTAACATGCTCACTCAGTATGACAAGTGCTGAAAAATTAAGACTAACCAGAATCTCTAAAAAAACGGAATGAAGAATATTCTTCATTCCGTTTTTTTTTGATGTGATTTTTAATCAGAAAATTTTCGTAGGAGAGAGAGTGGCTGGAGCAGCTGTACTGGGGTTAGAGGATGGCAGTATTTTCAGAGGTGCTGCAATAGGGGCAGAGGGAAGCTCCACTGGAGAGGTGGTTTTTAATACATCCATGACAGGCTATCAAGAAATTCTCACTGACCCTTCCTACGCGCAACAAATCATAACCCTCACTTATCCGCACATTGGTAATACTGGGACCAATGAGGAAGACAATGAGTCGGAAAAAGTGTGGGGGTCAGGCTTAGTCATTCGCAATTTACCATTGCTGGCAAGTAACTGGCGCAATCAGCAGACGCTAGATGATTTTCTCAGGCAACACAATATCGTTGCCATTGCAGAAATAGATACGAGAAAATTAACTAGAATATTAAGAGATAAGGGGTCTCTTAGTGGGTGTTTGCTTTCTGGTAAAGCGCTTAAAGATGGCGGAGAAGAACTGGCCGTTGAACTGGCAAGGGAATTTCCTGGCCTGAAAGGTATGGATCTTGCCAAGCTCGTTAGCACTTCTGAGCCTTATAATTGGGATCAAAATATTTGGGACATCAAACAAGGCTACCTCCCGGCGGGGGAAACTCGCTTTAATGTTGTTGCTTATGACTTTGGTGTAAAGCGCAACATTTTGCGCATGTTAGTTGCCCGAGGCTGCAATGTAACCGTTGTGCCAGCAGAAACCCCTGCTGACGAAGTACTAACGCTTAACCCCGACGGTATTTTCCTTTCTAATGGTCCGGGTGATCCAGAGCCGTGTGATTATGCCATTGATTCGATTAAGCAATTTCTGGAACTGGATATTCCGCTGTTTGGAATTTGCCTGGGCTGCCAACTTTTAGCGCTAGCCTGTGGCGCTCACACCCTAAAAATGCAGCTAGGGCATCATGGAGCAAACCATCCTGTGCAGAACTTGAGTGATGGCACAGTGTTGATTACTAGTCAAAACCATGGCTTTGCAGTAGACGTTGATTCGTTGCCCGAGAACCTCGTCGCGACCCATAAATCTCTGTTTGATGGATCGCTCCAGGGGATCGAGCGCATCGATAAACCTGCCTTTGGATTTCAAGGACACCCTGAGGCCAGCCCTGGACCCCATGATGTTGCTTCTTTATTTGATCATTTCATTGAATTAATGGAAGGCAAAGAAAGTGCTGTAAATCGAAAACCTCCAGCCACTGCGAGTAGTTAAGTATGCCACGTAGAACAGATATCAATTCTATTCTCATCATTGGGGCAGGCCCAATTATTATTGGTCAAGCTTGTGAATTCGATTATTCGGGTGCTCAAGCATGTCAGGCTCTCAAAGAAGAAGGATTCCGGGTTATCCTGGTGAACTCGAATCCTGCGACCATTATGACAGACCCATCGATGGCGGATGCGACCTATATCGAACCTGTTAAATGGAGCATTGTCGAAAAAATCATAGAGAAAGAAAGACCCGATGCAATCCTGCCAACTATGGGTGGGCAGACGGCACTTAATTGTGCGCTAGACCTAAATCGGCATGGTGTATTGGAAAAGTATGGCGTTGAGTTAATTGGAGCCAATTGTGAAGCGATTGATAAGGCTGAAGACCGTGAGTTATTTGATCGCGCAATGACGTCCATCGGGCTCGAAACACCACGACATTGCATGGCGCATAATATGGATCAAGCTCACGTAGCTTCGGAGGAGATAGGTTTTCCCTGCATCATCAGGCCCTCTTTTACGATGGGCGGGAGCGGCGGTGGAATTGCATATAATAAAGAAGAATTTGAAGAAATTTGTGCGCGGGGCTTGGAGTTATCACCCACCAATGAACTACTAATCGATGAGTCTCTTATAGGCTGGAAAGAATTTGAACTCGAAGTGGTTCGAGACAAAAACGACAATTGTATTATTGTTTGCTCAATCGAAAATTTTGATGCAATGGGCATACATACTGGTGATTCTATAACCGTTGCACCGTCGCAAACGCTTACGGATAAGGAATACCAGATTCTTAGAAATGCGGCGATAGCAGTTCTACGGGAAATAGGCGTAGAAACCGGTGGCTCTAATGTTCAGTTTGCGATAAACCCAGCCGATGGACGCCTGGTCATAATTGAAATGAATCCGCGGGTATCCCGCTCTTCAGCATTAGCATCAAAGGCGACAGGATTTCCAATTGCACGTGTAGCAGCAAAGCTTGCAATTGGATTTACCCTGGATGAGTTACGAAATGAAATTACTGGCGGTGCTACGCCAGCATCTTTCGAGCCGACTATTGACTATGTAGTTACCAAGATTCCTCGGTTCACCTTTGAAAAATTTCCTGAAGCCAATGATCGCATTACTACTCAAATGAAATCGGTCGGTGAGGTGATGGCTATCGGTCGGACATTTCAAGAATCATTGCATAAGGCCTTGCGCGGACTTGAAGTTGGCATGTGTGGTTTCGATTCACTATTGAACAAAAATTTGTTAGACACCAAAAAAATCTTAACTCGCGAGCTCACTGAAGCAGGCGCCCAACGCATCTGGTATATCGCCGATGCCTTTAGAGAGAATTGGACTACCAAAACCATTCATGATTTAACGGGTATCGACCCTTGGTTTCTGGTTCAGATTGGAGACATTGTCGAGACAGAGAAATTTGTTGCTGGACAGAAATTGACGGATCTTGATCGCGCTACTTTTTTCCAGCTTAAACGGAAAGGGTTTTCGGATAAACGTCTGTCTCAACTACTCGAGATAACAGAGTTAGAAGTGCAAAAAACCCGGCATAGCATGGGTGTTCGGCCGGTCTTTAAACGTGTTGACACTTGTGCAGCCGAATTTGTTTCTGCGACTGCTTATATGTACTCCACTTATGAAGAGGAATGCGAAGCAAACCCATCTGGCAAAAAGAAAATTATGGTTCTTGGCGGCGGACCCAACCGTATTGGACAAGGCATCGAATTTGATTATTGCTGTGTTCATGCGTCACTCGCTATGCGTGAAGATGGATTCGAGACCATCATGGTTAACTGCAATCCTGAAACAGTCTCGACTGACTACAATATTTCAGATCGCCTCTATTTTGAGCCGCTGACCTTTGAAGACGTCATCGAAATAGCAGAATTGGAAAAACCTGCCGGCGTAATTGTGCAATTTGGTGGACAAACACCGCTTAACTTGGTGAAAAGACTCGAGCAGGCTGGCGTGCCTGTGATCGGAACTGCACCGGATGCAATCGATCGGGCTGAAGACCGAGAGCGCTTTCAAAAACTGATTCAAAAGCTTAAATTGAAACAGCCCTCTAATTGTACTGTGCGCAGTGTTGAACAAAGCATAGAGGAAGCAAACAAAATTTCTTATCCCTTGGTCGTTCGCCCTTCTTATGTATTAGGTGGTCGGGCGATGGAAATTGTATACAATGAAGAGGAGCTGAGGCGCTACATGCACGAGGCAGTGCTGGTGTCTAACGAAAGCCCTGTGTTGTTGGATTACTTTTTAAGTTCCGCTATCGAGATTGATGTGGACATCGTTAGTGATGGAAAACAAGTGGTAGTCGGCGCCATTATGCAGCACATTGAGCAAGCTGGAATTCATTCTGGAGATTCGGCTTGTTCACTCCCTCCTTACAATCTGCCTGATAAAATAATCGATGAAATACGGGACCAAGTGTCTCGACTTGCCATTGAGTTAGGCGTTGTTGGACTAATGAACACTCAGCTCGCATATCAAGATGGTGAAATCTACATTATTGAAGTCAATCCTCGTGCTTCTCGAACGGTGCCATTTGTTTCCAAATGCATTGGTCGTTCGTTAGCGAAAATCGCCGCTCGTTGCATGATAGGGAAGACTCTGGAGGAGCAAGGGATTCACTGAAGAAATCATTCCGCGAACCTTTGCAGTGAAGGAAGCCGTGTTTCCGTTCAATAAGTTTCCAGGGGTGGATCCAATACTTGGCCCTGAAATGAAATCTACTGGCGAGGTTATGGGCGTAGGAACGACTTTTGCAGAAGCCTATGCGAAAGCTCAAATGGGGGCCGGTGATGTGATTGAAACCAGTGGCAATGCTTTCGTAAGCGTGCGTGACCGTGATAAGCCCGATGTCGTAGAAGTGGCTGAAAAGCTTCACACCTTGGGGTATTCACTAGTTGCGACCCATGGAACCGCTAAGGTAATAGGAGACGCTGGTTTGCCTGTAACTGGCGTCAATAAAGTATTGGAAGGTAGACCTCACATAGTCGATATGCTAAAAAATGACGAGATTCAAGTCGTGTTTAATACAACTGAAGGGAAACAGGCAATATCGGATTCTTCAACTATCCGTCGTACTGCGCTGAGGCATGATGTTTACTGCACTACTACTATTGCAGGTGCCTTGGCAGTTTGTGAAGCCGTAGATTTCGGTAATAAGATGTCGGTCTATACTATTCAGAATCTTCACGCTGAATTAAACTAAGCTTTCCCGGCATATTCAAATTGTGAACTTAATAAATTTATTTGAATCGTAAGAAGCTATGGCAAAATTTCCAATGACAATTAATGGCGCAGAAAAACTTCGTGCCGAATTGAATGAGTTAAAATCGGTTCAAAGACCCAGGATTACTGCTGCAATCGCAGAAGCCCGCGAACACGGGGATTTAAAAGAGAATGCTGAGTATCACGCAGCCCGCGAACAACAAAGTTTTTGTGAAGGGCGCATTACTGAGATTGAATCGAAGTTAGCCGAAGCTGAAATTATCGATGTAACTGCAATTGCTGCCAGTGGTCGCGTTATCTTTGGCACAACTATTACACTTTATAATGTAGATACTGATGCGTCTGTCACGTATCAAATTGTTGGCGAAGATGAGGCCGACGTTCCAGCTGGCAAAATATCAGTAGTATCGCCAATAGCGCGCGCGGTTATGGGCAAATCAGAAGGTGATGAAATAGTAGTTAAAGCACCTGTTGGAGATATTAACTATGAGATCGAATTGGTAAAGTATCTCTAAATCGAATGCGAAGCTAATAATCTATTCTCTTAGGTCAAAGAGATTCTATGGAAATACTCTTCTTAAATTCGACAATTTGGGATCGGGTTTTTTTGCTGCTCGGTAAATGAGTATCACATGTCCAATACTTTGGATGCATTGAGCATTGAAATCCGCGCAGATCTTTTCCGTAAGTTCGCGCTTATCATCTCTGGTTGATGTGATCAGTTTTATTTTTATTAGTTCATGATCTTTTAAAGCGCGATCAATTTCTTCAATTATATTTTCCGACAATCCTTTTTGTGCAATGATCACAACCGGATTCAAGTTATGGCCTATTGATCTAAATCTTTTTTTGTCGCTGTTGTCTAGAGGCATTGCGTTCCATCCAAAAGTAAAAGGCAGCGGATTTTAGCAGTTTATTTATCGTCAGAGTATTAATCGAAGTATTCTTAAGTATGTCTCAGTCTAAAAGTAGTAAGCAATGGTTAAAAGAGCACTTTGATGACGTCTATGTAAAGCGGAGTCAAGAAGAAGGTTATCGTTCTCGCGCAAGTTATAAGTTGTTGGAGATGCAAGAAAAAGATGGGTTCATTAAAACAGGGATGGCTGTAGTGGACCTCGGAGCGGCGCCAGGAGGTTGGTCTCAGGTGATTGCGAAAGTCGTTGGTGATCGGGGTCGAGTTATCGCCAGCGACATATTGCCGATGGATAGTCTTGCAGGTGTGGATTTTGTGCAAGGAGATTTCACCGAGCAAAAAGTGTTTGATAAGCTCTCTAATTGTTTGGATGACGGGCGCGCAGACCTTGTAATTTCTGATATGGCACCCAATATGAGTGGGGTGAAGGATATTGATCAGCCAAGAATGATGTACCTCTCGGAGCTGGCCTTGCATTTAGCGAGATCTATACTCAAACCTAAGGGCTGCTTTTTGGTCAAGACCTTTCAAGGTGAGGGTTTTGAGGAATTTCAAAAAGATTTGAGGCATAGCTTTAAAACAGTTAAGGCTAGGAAACCTGGGGCCTCCAGAGCACGCTCTCGGGAAATTTACCTGCTAGCCGCCGGCTTTTCGGAGCAGATCTAAATTTACGTGCAATATTTCGTGTAAACATTAAAATTGAGGCTCTGGTTTAATCTAGATTCGGCCCAATATTTAGACTAAGCAAATAGTGGAAAACGGTTAAAAAGATCACCTAATTAATAGTGTTTTTGGAGATAAACCCTTGAATGACATGGCAAAAAACCTGATTCTCTGGATGATAATAGCCGGTGTTTTGTTGACGGTTTTTAATAATATTAACCAGGAAACCCGCGACGACAGTATCAATTACTCCCAATTCATCCGCGAAGTTCAGCAAGGGAGAGTAGAACAAGTTCAGCTTGCTGGTATTAACATCACAGGAACTCGCACGGATGAAAGCCGATTTCGAACTGTGTTGCCTATGATTGGTGATGATGAGCTTATCAATGAGCTTTTAGAAAACGATGTTGTTATTAATGCGGTGGAGCCGGAACAACAAAGTATTTGGACGCAATTACTGGTTGCTAGTTTCCCAATTCTTATCATTATTGCTTTGTTCTTCTTTTTTATGAGACAGATGCAAGGCGGTGGAGCAGGAGGTAAGGGCGGCCCTATGTCGTTTGGCAAAAGTAAAGCCAAGTTATTAGGGGAAGATCAAATTAAAGTTACTTTTGCTGACGTTGCCGGTGTAGACGAGGCAAAAGAAGATGTGAAGGAACTTGTAGATTTCCTGCGTGAGCCTGATAAATTCCAGCGGCTAGGTGGACGTATTCCTCGAGGCGTTTTAATGGTAGGCCAACCGGGCACAGGTAAGACCTTACTGGCGAAAGCAATCGCGGGTGAAGCCAAAGTTCCTTTTTTCTCAATCTCAGGCTCTGACTTTGTTGAAATGTTTGTTGGTGTTGGTGCGTCACGTGTGCGTGACATGTTTGATCAAGCGAAAAAGCAATCACCTTGCATAATTTTTATTGATGAGATCGATGCAGTGGGGCGACATCGTGGAGCTGGCCTTGGTGGCGGTCATGATGAGCGTGAACAAACCTTAAATCAGTTACTCGTAGAAATGGATGGCTTTGAAGGGAACGATGGTGTCATCGTAATGGCTGCTACCAACCGTCCAGACGTTTTAGACCCGGCTCTTTTGCGTCCGGGAAGATTCGATCGGCAAGTCGTTGTTGGTTTGCCTGACATACGGGGTCGTGAACAAATACTAAAAGTACATATGCGTAAAGTGCCAATTGATGACCGAGTTGAGGCAAATGTTATTGCTCGTGGAACGCCAGGGTTCTCTGGCGCTGATCTAGCTAATCTAGTTAACGAAGCTGCATTATTTGCGGCAAGAGCAAGTCGTCGCTTGGTAACGATGGAAGAGTTTGAAAAGGCTAAAGACAAGATCATGATGGGCGCCGAACGCAAGTCCATGGTGATGTCGGAGAAAGAAAAACTAAATACGGCTTATCATGAGGCTGGCCATGCAATTGTGGGCCGTGTGATGCCAGAGCATGATCCAGTTTATAAAGTCAGCATTATTCCTCGCGGTAGGGCATTGGGTGTAACGATGTTTCTGCCTGTAGAGGATCGCTACAGTCTTAGCAGGCAGCACATCATTAGTCAGATATGTAGCCTATATGGTGGACGGATTGCAGAAGAAATGACGCTGGGGAAAGAAGGCGTGACAACTGGCGCCTCTAACGACATCCAGCGAGCTACTGAAATGGCTAGAAATATGGTAACAAAGTGGGGCCTTTCTGAAGAGCTCGGGCCTTTGCTTTATTCTGAAGATGATGGCGAAGTTTTTTTAGGGCGCTCAGCTGCATCTCAAGCAAAAACAGTTTCAGGTGAAACTGCCATTGCGATTGACAAAGAAGTTAGAAAAATTATTGATGAGTGCTATGCAAAAGCTTCTCAAATCCTTGACGATAATCGTAGTCGCCTCGAACTCATGAAAGATGCCCTGATGGAATATGAAACTATCGATTCTCTTCAGATTGATGACATCATGGATGATAAGAAGCCACGGCCTCCGGCTGACTGGTCTGATTCTGATCAAAGTAATAATTCCGGTGCTCGCAAGGTAGAAGAGGAGAGTAAGGAAGAAGTAGATAAATCAGGGCCTATTGGTGGTCCAGCAAGTGAACATTAATAACTCTGATAATTCTAAAGTAATCGTAAACGCTTAGTGACATTTTCCCTTTTTGCTGGAGAGAGACAGATAGATCTGTCCTCTCCTGTCTGCATGGGAATTATTAATGCTACTCCAGATTCTTTCTCTGATGGTTCCGAATTTGCGTCGGCAAAGGTTAGCCACTTTGTTGTCGACGTTGATAAAGTACTTGGCCGAGTTAAAATACTCATCGATGAGGGTGCACGAATAATTGACATTGGGGGAGAGTCGACTCGGCCTGGCGCAGTGGATGTATCAGTCGAGGAAGAATTGGCTCGAGTTATTCCACTTATTGAAGCGATTCGGAATAATTTCGATGTTTGTATTTCAGTCGATACAAGCTCAGCTGTGGTCATGAGTGAAGCTATAAATGCTGGGGCTGAGCTTATTAATGACATTCGTGCGTTGACCAATCCTGAAACACTTGCAGTAATAGCAAACTCAAAAGCAGCAATATGTTTAATGCATATGCAAGGTCAACCGCGCACCATGCAAGAGGAATATCATTACGAAAACGTCGTTACAGACGTCGTAGATTTTCTTAAACAGCGGATTGAGGCATGTGAAAATGCCGGTATCAATAAAGAGCGCTTATTAGTAGATCCAGGATTTGGTTTTGGAAAATCTTTGGAGCATAATTTTCAACTACTACGAAACCTGACGCAATTCTCTGCACTTAAGTTGCCAGTCTTGGTCGGATTATCAAGGAAATCAATGATTGGACGACTGGTGAACCGACCCCCAAGAGAGCGAGTCGCCGGGACACTGGCGGCAACAGTATTGGCTCTTGAAAATGGAGCGCTCATTGTACGCACTCACGATGTTGCTGCCACGGTCGATGCAATTAGAGTACACTCCGTGTATGCGGAAGCTTTATAGTTGCTATTGATTTCCACTTTTTACTAGGCCGTCTTGATAGGCGCTGATGCAATGCAAAATAAAAATAAATGCTATTTTGGAACTGATGGTATTCGAGGTGCAGTAGGTAGCCCTCCGATCACGCCTGATTTTATGCTTAAGTTAGGTTGGGCAGCTGGGAAAGTTTTTGCTAGCAAAGGTAACGGGCGTAACAAGATTATAATCGGCAAAGATACCCGTATATCAGGATACATGTTTGAAGCGGCATTAGAAGCAGGTGTTACCGCGGCGGGAGTAGATATTCATTTAACCGGCCCGATGCCCACTCCAGCGATAGCCTACCTGACTCGAACTCTGCGTGCACAGGCAGGAATAGTAATAAGTGCTTCTCACAATTCCTTCGAAGACAATGGCATTAAGTTTTTTTCGGGTGAAGGAACAAAGTTACCTGACGAATTGGAATTTTCCATTGAAGATCTTTTAGATAAAGACATATCAACAGTGTCGCCACAATCCTTGGGTAAAGCATCGCGGATTAGTGATGCAGCTGGACGTTACATAGAATTTTGTAAAAGCACAGTTGGGTCAAGCCTAAAATTTAATGGTTTAAAAATCATTGTCGACTGTGCTCACGGTTCGACCTATCACATTGCACCGGCAGTGTTTGAAGAGTTGGGTGCGAGGGTTAAAGCAATCGGTGTATCTCCAGATGGTTTAAACATAAATGCAAATAGCGGATCGACGTTTCCTCAACCTCTTGTGGAAGCAGTAAAGCTAGAAAAAGCAGATCTTGGTATTGCTTTTGACGGCGATGGTGATCGCGTGGTCATGGTTGATCATCTTGGTAACATCGTTGATGGAGATGAAATTCTATATATCATTGCTCGAGATAGGCGCCGACAAAGTATTGAATTTGGCGGAGTGGTTGGAACGGCCATGAGCAATCTTGGTCTTGAGCTGGCGTTAGATGCATTAGACGTTCCATTTGTTAGAACCCCTGTTGGTGATCGTTATGTTATGAGGGAAATGCTTGAGCGTAATTGGCAGCTAGGAGGCGAGAATTCGGGCCACGTTATCTGCCTGGATCAGACCACAACTGGAGATGGAATTGTGTCCTCTCTCCAGGCATTGGCCGCGATTGTAAATTGTGACCAACCTTTGTCTGATTTAAGAAGTAAGATGCGAAAACTTCCTCAGTCAATGGTAAATATCAGGGTCGCAAATGTCGTAGATCTTGCAGCTAACGCGGTGGTTCAATCAGCGGTATCTGATGTTGAATCCAAGCTTGGCAAATATGGCCGTGTTCTGCTGCGGCCTTCAGGTACTGAGCCAGTGCTTCGAGTCATGGTTGAAGGAGAAGATCTTGATAAGGTGGATAAATTAGCCCACGAATTATCAGAGGTCGTCGCTACCGAATTTGCGAGCTAGATAAACTTGCTGATTATTGCAAGACCCCCGTATCTTGGTTAGTATTGGCGCCCGTTTTTCAAGGCTCGCGGGCTACAAATTACAGACGTATAGTAGGGAGCCCATTCAACTAGGTTTATAGCCCAGGTATAAAGCGCTATGCGTCAAAAAATAGTGGTTGGTAACTGGAAGATGCACGGGGGTAGAGGGCAGATTCAATCCTTGGTCGCGGGGCTAGTTAGCGGATTTGAAAAGCGGGAGCACACTGTTGAAATTGGAATTTGTCCTACCAATATACATTTAGAGCAGGTCGGAAAATTACTGGCAACCGGCAAAAACTCAATAAAGTTGGGGGCGCAGAACGCATACTTTGAGGAAAAAGGTGCTTTTACGGGAGAAGTGTCTGCACTAATGTTGGCAGATATGGGAGTGGAACTGGCAATAACAGGGCACTCTGAACGTCGACAACTGTTTGCAGAAACTGATGTGCTGATTGCAGCTAAATTTAAAGCAATCCAGGCCAGCGGAATGACACCAATACTGTGTGTTGGCGAATCCTTAGAAGAAAGACAGCAGGGGATTACTAATCAAATTGTTTTAGCTCAGTTGGATTCTGTAATTAACACCGCAGGAATTGCCGCATTTACAAATGCTATCATTGCCTATGAGCCTATTTGGGCTATTGGGACTGGGCAAACTGCAATACCTGAGCAAGCTCAAGAGGTCCACTGTCAAATTAGAGGACATCTTGCTAACAGTGATGCGCTAATCGCTAAAGGCGTGCGTATTATTTATGGTGGTAGCGTTAACAGCTCGAATGCTGGAGAACTATTTAGCCAGCCTGATATTGATGGTGGTCTGGTAGGTGGAGCCTCCCTAAAGGCTGAAGAATTTATATCAATCTGTAAGAGTGCGGATTAAAAATCATGGAAACAGTAATAGTTGTAGTTCATGTAATAGTAGCCATAGCTATAGTCGGTTTGGTTCTATTACAACAAGGTAAAGGTGCTGATGCTGGAGCGTCATTTGGTGCAGGTGCGTCGCAAACGGTTTTTGGCGCTTCAGGAAGTGGAAACTTTTTAGTGAGAGCGACGACGATTGCCGCAATCATTTTCTTCCTTACCAGTCTCTCTCTGGCGATGTTTGCTCGTAATCAATCTGGAGCAGGGTCAACAATAGGATTGCCAGTGGTTAATCAAGATATTCTCGAAGAGACAATTTCAGCGCAGTCTGATATCCCGGCATTAGAAGCATCGGAAGCGACTTCTAATCAGAGTGATATACCAGCATTGCCTGATAATAATTAATACGCGTAAGCAAACCTTGATTGAGTTTTTTCTAATTGCCGGAGTGGTGGAATTGGTAGACACGCTATCTTGAGGGGGTAGTGAGCTTGCTCGTGCCGGTTCAAGTCCGGCCTTCGGCACCATATTTACGTAACCCTCTGACAGGTCTCGGCTGTGCACCCAATTCGTAAGAAGTTCGCCACCAAGTTTGGCCAACAACTCGGCTAAACCTTGACCTCGTTCTCGGTGAGCTCCAGATAATCACCTTCCGGTAGATCACCAAGACTCAATCTGCCAATTTGCTGCAGATGCAGTGTTTCAATGGCCAGATCCACCGAAGAGAATATATTTATGATTTCAGTTATGTGCGTCTGATGCATGCTGAGTAGTAATGTCTTTTTATCCTGTTTTTGGATATTGATTGTCGGGCCAATCTGATTTTCTGAAATTGCTAAGCACGCCTCCTTTATTAGCCTAAGTTGATCATCGCTAATTATTTTTCTAGATTTAGCTTGATAAACACATGGTTTTTTCGACAACTTTCGCTGCATTCTGTTTGTCCAGCGGGCATCATCGCTTAGGAGCACCAAGCCGGTATGCTCAGCCCCCAGAACATTCGCAAAATAATAATATCGATCTTTCGATCGATTTTTCACGAGCTCTAAAACGGAGGCATATTGTGTGTCTTTTATTTTACATATGTGAGATGCAGGCTTATGAAGCAGAAAATAATGATACGCCGCGATGGAGGTCGGCTTGCCATCGAAAATCACGTGACTAGTGTCAGCGAGCTCTAAATTGGGATCAGTGATCACGTCGCCGTCAACAGAGACACGCCCTTTCCGAATAAAAAATTTGGCCTGGTTTCGGCTCATTGCAACAGAAAGTGATAAAAACTTACTTAGACGCATGGTAATAGTTTCTTTCCAAATTCATTTTAATATCTCGGTACGGTAACAGTAATTATTACAAGCGCCAAAAGGCCTCCCAAGCCTTTTACATCAATTTTAACAATCAAATTATTTTTATCCACTTCCGAGATGTCTGTTCTTTATGAAATCGTTTGCACCATACGGTTAGCTGAGGTCAGGATGTTCATTTATTTAAAAGAGCAGCCCGAAGATGCTAAAACAGAGCGCTTTAACGACTCAAGGAAACGTTCTAACCCAAACATAGTTGTTTGAGTAATTTATATCCCTAAACTTCGGGGGCGTATTTTTAGTTAATTAATATTATTTACGTGTTTCATAGGGCATCACTCATTGGTGCTAACTACTCGTGAATACATACTCATTGAAACCTTGTAGTAGCGTAGTGACGCTTAGGATTAATGAATGCAAGAGCTGAAGTCGGATTTAGAAAATCCAGAGCCATCTATAGAAGCAATTAATAACTTGCTGCAACATTATCAAAATGGACGATATGAGCTCGCAGAAAAGTTAGCCAAAGATCTCATTGATAGATCTCCAAACCATCCATTTGGCTGGAAAGTTCTTGGAGTACTCCTCAAGCAGTCCGGCAGAATATCCCAAGCATTAGTCACTAATCAAAAGTCAGTAGCGCTCGCACCTGATGATCCAGGTGCTCATAATAATTTGGGCAGCACGTTTTTAGCGCTCGGGAGATTAGAAGAAGCTGAGTTAAGCTACAAGAAAGCCACAACACTCAAACCAGACTATGCCGAGGCATATAGCAACTTAGGCAATGCACTGCAGGAACTAGGTAAGCTAGAAGATGCTGAAGTCAGCCATAGAAAAGCTATTGCATTGAACCCAGACTTTATTGCCGCATACTTTAACCTAGGGGCGGTTCTCCAATTACTCAATAGATTAGAGGCGGCAGAAACAAGTTACCGAGCGGCGATTAAATTAGCGCCTGATTATGCCAAAGCTCATAATAATTTGGGGAACGTTCTACAGGCGCTAGGTAGGTTAGAAGAAGCTGAATCAAGCTATAGAATAGCGTTAGGGTGGAAACCAGACTATGCCGAGGCTCATAGCAATTTGGGTAACACGCTACAAGAACTCGGTATGCTTGAGCGTGCTGAAATAAGTTACAGAGCAGCTGTAAAATTCGCACCTGATTTTGCCGAAGCATATAGTAATTTAAGTCTCATCCTGGAAAAACTTGGGAAATCTCAAGAAGCTGAAAAAAGCTATAAAAAAGCAATTTCTTTGTCGCCAGATCTTTCAGGCGCTCATAGCGACCTCGGTTTTACATTCAAAAAAGCTGGCAATCTTGGAGGCACTATAGAGAGTCAAAAGAGAGCGGTATCATTCAAGCCAGTTAATACAGAAGCAGAGTACAAACTTGGAATGACCCTCTATGGAAAAGGGAATTATAAAGAAGCTGCCGAGCAGTTTAGAATTAGTACTCATAAGAATAGCGGAACTTACCTATTGAAATGTTTTTATCGACAGGATGATCAATCTCAGTTTTATGACCACTTGGACTACTTAATAGATCGAGGTGAGATTAATGCTGCGATTGGTTCGCTTACTGCACGTGCGGAAATAAATTATGGAGTTAAAAAACCAAATACTTTTGCCAGAGATCCATTTAAATACGTTTTAAAGATTGACTTAACCGAGCAATATGATTTCGATAATATTTTTGTTCAGGCTGCCAATAATTTCTTTGCTGACAATTCAGTTTCATATAAGAGCCAAGCCCATTTAACTAATGGTCATCAAACGGCAGGGAACCTATTTGATAAAAACAGTCACTTATTTCATGAAATTGAAAAAATTCTACACGCAGAAGTAAAAAAATATAAAGATTATTTCCAGTCTAGTACAGAGGGCTTTTTAATTAACTGGCCAAAGGGTTATAGCCTTTATGGCTGGCTTATTAGCATGAAAAATGGTGGTAAACTAGCACCTCATATTCATGAATCTGGCTGGCTAAGTGGGGTCTTATACATCCACGTGCCACCTAAACAGAAGACCAACAGTGGCAATTTAGTTGTTTGCATAGATGATGAAAAATCCACTAGGGAGGAAGAGAGAAACTCCCATGAGATTGTCGATGTTATTACTGGAAACTTAGTCCTTTTTCCAGCTTCTTTAATGCATTACACCATACCGTTTGAATCGGAAGAGGAACGTATAGCTTTAGCCTTCGATGTTTTGCCAGATTAGTTTACTAGCAACTGTATTTGGCAGTTAGGGTCTAAATAAAACCTAGACTGATTTGGGCAGCTCTTTGATATACACATCTTGTTTGGCGTAAGGTATTTCGATTCCCAGTTCGTTAAACGCCTTATAGATGGCGCAATTAAGTTTATCGAGCACAGAGCCTCTTAACACAGGTTTAGATATCCAGACTAGTAGGTCGAAATCTAGGCTGGAAGCACCAAACATGCGAAAACGAACTATGGGAGCGGGGTCGTCACATACGAGCTCTTCGGCTTGAGCGATCTCTATCAAGATGTTTTTTGTTTTATCGATATCAGAGCCATAGGCGACACCAACTGAGGCGACACAACGGTACTTTTCAGATGGCCCGCCAGATTCATTAATTATTTTTGTACTGCCCATCACTGAATTCGGAATAGTAACTTCAACATCATCTCTAGTTAGTATTCTTGTGCTGCGGACTCCTATGTGTGTTACTTCGCCTCGTTCGGCGGTGTCCAAGACGATAAAATCGCCGATCTTATAAGGTGCATCTGCCATGATGAAGACACCGGAAAACAAATTCGCCAATGTGTCCTTAGCAGCAAATCCTACAGCTATGCCTACGATGCCAGCAGAGGCTAGCCAAGCAGTCATATCAATATTCCACGCTGAAAATAAGAAATAAACTGCTAGTACAACAATAATAATGTTGATTAGATTTAGGAATAGCGGCAGAGTTTGTTGATGTACTACTTTTATTCGTTTCTCATTTTCGGCAATGCGAATGAGCAAAATCCGATTTATGCGAAGCAAAAAAGTTACCCAGATAATAAGGGCAAAAGACTTTATCAGTGAGAAACCAATTGATAGAAAGAGATCTGCTGGCGAGAGAATCAATAAGGCGCTGGCAATCCCAAGGAGCAAAATGCTGTTGTAGATAGGTCCATGTAATAAGCCAATTATTTGGTCGTCTAGAGTGAGGCGTGTTTTTTGCGCTAAATTCTTCAGTCCGGTAATGATGATGCGATTAAATATCCAAGCAACTACGAAAGATAGGACTATTGCTAGAGAGGACTGAATGAAACGATTGTCACCAAATACGGTCAAAAGTGGTGATATTAATGATTGTAAGTCGGCAAACATAAGCGGCATCTCTAGATAAATTTTAGAGGGGATATCAGCATAAAAAGGTGTTAATAGAGAATCTTGCCTGAGACATAAACTAAAAACCACACCAACTTCACTTTGTGCTCCCGATGAATAGCTTTCAATTTTTATCTAGTTTTTGTTTTGATTAAGAAAGCGTCCGGTCAAAATACATAATAAATGTTAGTAATTAAGAAGGGTTTGCTCATCGCTATCCTTTTAATAGTAATAGGTACTTAAAGTTAGACCCCATTAAATACTGTTTTTTTAGTTATTTTTTCTGCCTAAATTGATCGCTCCCAACTTGCCATTCTTAGTAAATCTTCTGCCCCTACACCATAGAGTTGTAGTACTCTGCTTAATACCATAAGGCTCAATACTATTATTTATGATGAATAATTTGATGGGTATATACTTAAGAAAGCAAAAGACCTCTCTGATAATTTCTACTTTGGTTTCTTCGCAGCTGCTAATTTTTGGTGTTTTAGTCCATGCTGCAGAAGCGCCAGCCAGCGACGGATCACGGGATAGCATTAATGCACGAGCTGATTCTTTCCGATTAAACAACCAATACGTGCCGCCTCCAGGTGAACCTCTGCATCATTACACGGCGGGATTCGCTAAGATTCTCTGTTCCGCTGTCTTTGTCACGGGTCTGGACCCGGTCGATGCTGCGGCCAATTTAGGTGGTTTTATTTCTCCCTTCGATCAGCGTCAACACGTGGTCAACACTCGCATTGACCGAGTACGTCAAGAAGTCTCTCTCGTTTTACCCAGTGGTGTGGTGAGAACTGCCAGGCGTTATGATAATCAGGGTTGTGTTGCTCATTCCTTAGGAGAGAACGGTATTGAATTTACTCCATCAATAGTCGAGGCAGACTTGCCTCCGGCACATTCCACTCCCTGGCCAAGGGGCGATGTCTTAGACGAAGATGCCTGGCCGAGCGGAGTGGACATAGAGTTGGCGCAACGTGCACTTGATACCGGATTCGGTCCGCCGGAAGCTCGTACTCTGGGTCTGGTAGTTACGTATCAAGGGCGAATTCTCGGTGAACGTTACAGTGACGAAGTTGACATACACACACCATTGGAAAGTTGGTCCATGACCAAGAGTCTCACCGGCACACTAATGGGAGTTTTGATTCAGCAGGGTGAATATGAGCTCTGGCAGAATGCGCCTGTTCCAGAATGGCACGAAGACCCGAATGACTCACGTCAGGAGATTCGTATCGGAGACATCATGCGCATGTCCAGTGGCATTATGATCAATGCGCCTTCCGATCCAGACTATGATACTAGTACTTATGCTGACCAATTTTTACCTTTATACCGGCGGCGTTAATCAGTACAAATATGCAGCGACCCTGCCTGCAGAGTATCCCCCCAACACGATTGGTCGTTACCGTAATACTGATCCAGTATTAACCAGTTACTTGATCCGCCTTGCAGTAGAAAGTCGGGGTGAGGATTACCACAGCTTCCCGCAACGGAACCTGTTCGACAAACTGGGTATTCGGACTGCGCTTATCGAGACAGATACCTATGGCAATTTTCTTGGACAGGGTCTTGCGTTTATGTCCTCAAGGGATTGGGCCAAGCTAGGAAACTTATATTTGCAGGACGGCGTCTGGAACGGGGAAAGATTGCTACCCGAGGGCTATGTTGATTACGCCAGCACGACTGCACCTGCCTGGATAACAGATGGGCGACCTGTTTACGGTGGCGCTTTTTTCTGGGTGGACAATGATGTAGGCGATGATGGAATCCCACCCTCATTTTCTATGCGAGGTGCTGGTGGTCAGTCCACGACAATCATTCCGAGTCACGACCTCGTGGTAGTGCGTATCGGAAAATATACTGGGGCATCAGAGGGAGGTGAGGCACTGCAAGAAATGTTACCGCTGTTGTTGGAAGCACTACCTTGAGTGCGATAGTATTTAAAGGCCATTAAATATTAATGGCAGCCCTTGGCAACCAATTCTCTTAACCTCCTGATCGGCTCCAGTCATCTAAAGTGACCAAACACATAACCCATAGATCATTTAATAGCATTATGCTTAACTAATATGTAATTCATTGAGGATCATACAATGTCTAGAGATGGCCAAAAAATTGATCGAAGAAAATTCCTTAAGGGCGCGGCGGTTGGTGCAGCAGCGGTTTCGAGTACCGCTATCAGTAATGCACAAGATCAGGAAAGCGCTGATCATCAGCATGCACCCTCGGATATAGCTCTGAGAGTGAAAGCCCTTGAAACGGTTTTAACTGAAAAGAACCTAGTAGACCCCTCTGTTTTAGATGAAGTGGTGGACCGGTATGAAAATCGGATTGGGCCACAAAATGGAGCGAAGGTAGTGGCTAAAGCGTGGGTCGATTCTGATTATAAAGCCAGGCTGCTGGATGATGGTACTGCCGCTATAGGAGAATTAGATCTGCTTGGAACGGAGGGCGAACACATGGTTGTTGTTGAGAATACAGCCGAAGTGCACAATCTAGTCGTCTGTACCTTATGCTCTTGCTATCCGTGGCCAACGCTTGGGTTACCTCCGACTTGGTATAAATCTTCGGCTTTCAGAGCCCGGGCGGTTATAGAACCCAGGGCAGTATTACGAGAGTTTGGGTTAGAGGTTTCTGATGAAACAGAAATTCGTGTTTGGGACAGTACTGCGGAAATGAGATATCTGGTGTTGCCTAGAAGGCCTGAAGGGGCTGAGGACATGAATGAATCAGAATTGGCAGATGTAGTAACCAGAGATTCGATGATTGGTGTAGCGATTTTGTAGAAGAGGACGCTCTAATGAATAGTATCCATGATATGGGTGGCATGCATGGCTTTGGACCAATTGTGGTTGAGGTCGACGAGCCAGTGTTCCACGAAGAGTGGGAAGGGCGAGCATATGCCTTATCCATTGGATGGTTCCCTGCCAGCCTATATAAAGAATGGGGAGGCTTTAGGCATAATCTTGAGAAAATACCTCCAAAGGACTATTTGAATATGTCCTATTATGAGCGGTGGTTTTTCGTTAATGAACAAAAAGCTATGCAACTGGGACTAGTGACAGAAGAAGAATTAAATAATGTAAATGCTGACCCGAATTATTTGATGCCCCAACTCGAGCCTCATCCCGATTCGTCATTAGGCCCTGGGCGCTTGGATCTAGAAATAAACGCTAAATTTGAAAATGGCGGGGTTGTAAGGGCCAAGGAAATAAATGGCCGAGCACATAATCGTTTACCACGATACGTGAGGGGTAAAACAGGAACGATCATAAGTGATAATGGTGTCTATGCTTTGCAAGACACTAATGAAAAAGATGAACAACCTTATGACGATCCTCAACACGTATATACAGTTAGGTTTTCATCAGAGGAACTTTGGGGCAATGCTAGTCACGGAAATGATTTTATCTATCTAGATTTATGGGAGAGTTACCTTGAGTTCGCCTAATGATTTGGAGCCTCACAAGATATTAAGCGAACTTTCTGAATCAGCTGATACGGAAGTAGTTTTTTCTGAACCTTGGGAAGCGCAGGCTTTTGCAATGGCAGTTACACTTTCTGGAAATGGATACTTTACTTGGAAAGAGTGGGCTGCGACCCTTGCTGAAGTTATAGCAGAATCAAAAGCTAACGGAGGGCCGATTGATGGCAGTGACTATTACCAAAACTGGGTTGTTGCGTTAGAGCGGTTAATTACTGATAAGCAAATTACCGATTTTTCAAAACTAAAAGACGTCAAGATTGCTTGGGAAGAAGCCTATAAGACAACTCCTCATGGAAAGCCCGTTCATCTGCCTAACTAAACCCTCTTGCTTTGGAGTAGCTAATGTCGAAGTTCTCTAAATTCATTAAAGATATAGTTCTACCAGAAGAGGTGGGCAAAGAGAGAAGAAAAAAAATTCTTAGTGAGGGTCTTATCGAAACTTGGCAAAGTGAGGAACAAGACCGCAAGGCCAAAGAAGCCAAGGAAGCAAAAGAAATGGCTAAAGAGACTTATAAGAAAGCACGAGCGAGTAAGACTGAGTAATGAGTGGTCTCACCGAAGTTGTTCTTCAAGTGCATTAATTCTTTCCTCAAGTTCTATTATTTCGTCAGGAGCTTGATTGAAATAAGTAGAGAATCTATCCCACATCGTTGGCGGAGCTAAACTCATAAATGTTAAAAACGCGAACGCTTCGATGATGTGCCAATTCCGTTTTGTGAAATCTAGTTCAAGAAAATTCCGTTCAACTCTCAGAGCGCTAAGCATCGACAATATAAATATGTTTACTGCGTAAAACATACTTAAAAATCCAATTTCTGTAGTAACAGATCCACTTTCAATCGGGCTTTGAGATGTATAGTAAAAAGCTATGGCGCCAAAAATAGCAGACATTAGAACGACGCTCATTACAGAATCTAATAATAGTTTTGAATTGGAAAATACTTGTTGTGGATACTCTGAAAATTTCCAATCTTTTGATTTCCTGTCAAAGATTACGTAAAGCGCTAAAGCTATACTTAGGCTAGACAATACTCCAAGCCAAGCTGGAGCACTCCAAAAGGCCCCAAAAGAAATTTCAAGACCAGATCGGAGGATGACCGTATAGATATTGATAATATTGAAGCTGATTAATGAAAGGAATAAAACAAATACGTCAAGATTGGAAAGAGTCTTAGTTTCATAAAATTTTTGTCGCTCATCAATGAAATAACCACAGGCACTTAAGAAACAACCTACAAGAAATATTGTATAAAACTCGCTGATAGTTGAGGTCATCTCTAACGCATTACCGTCCATGGTTGCGAGCAAACTGACCATTTCTGTAAAAGTTTTTAGAATCGCTATCGGTAGCGAGAATATTAAAAGGAGATAACCAAAATTTATTAAGGTTTTGTAGGAGGCGTAGGCGGAGAAACTGATGATGTAGACAGCCATCAAAGCGACCCCACCGAAATCCACGTGATATGTTCCAGAGTCTGCCCTTAAAAAATTGTTGGGCCCAAGACTCGACTGAAGAAATACGTAAAAGCCGAAAAGAGAGATCGCAAGCAGTACTAGAGCTCGCTTCTTGTTTGATAGAAAAGAAACAACTCGGTTAGCAAACTGCATACGTAACTCTTGGGCATTTTGGAGTGGGCTTAGTCATCAACAGAGTAATTTATTCCGGAGTGAGTTTCTGAGTCTAGGCGGAGCTCTCCCACACTTTTTATACGAGGGCCATCCAGTTCAAATATGACTTCGGTTTTCCAGGCGTGTTCTCCCGGCACTCTTTCCCAAGTGCCTTCTCCGTGCCCGAGGATGTAAGAGCCATTTCTCGCAAAAGCATGGCCAATTCTTTTGAGACTTCCGCTTTCTACATTGCTCTTCAGGTTATAAAAAACTGCCGTGTCATAGACAAGTCCAAATCCTGCGGCATTTCCGCGGCAATTGAAGTGGGTTAAGACATTTCCCTCACCGTCTTCTGAATAGGTTGTCGAGACATGTTTTAACTCAAATGTGTCTAGTACTTCCGCCATGTCTGACTCTCCTAGCCCTTTCGGAATCTTCATATCCTACAGCACGAATTGAATTAGTCTAAGCACGCGATCAGGGTAGAGTAAGCAAAGACTATAAGTTATCTTTGTCTCTTTTAGGTCGTTTACAATCTTAGTCCTCAGCGTTAGCGAGAGAAATGATATAAGAACGAATAGCTTCTGCTTCGCCATTTTCTAAAATATTGGCAAATGAAATCATTCCATTGTCTAAAAGTTCCCCTTCTAAAACTACGGAGTTCCACTCATCTTCACTTATCATGCGAGAACTCCTCCGCAAGTCAGGGTAGGTGTCCGGCCTCAAGCTGATCCCATTACTACCATGGCAAACAGCACAGGCGTTGTTATAAGCAGTTTCTCCGGAGGCAATAACTTCATAGGGCACATCGATTTGAGGAATCTCGAACTCAACATCCGATTCTGTGTTCACTGGGACTCGGGGGAGTTGCGCCTCACCACCTATTCGATAGACTAGAATTCGTGAGTTATTGGTCGAAGCAAGAGTGGTGGCCGCGGCAGCACCGGGACCTTCAGTTGGCAGCGCAGGTGATCCAACAAGCAGCGCAACGTGTTGCTGACCGTCTACCTCAAATGTCGATGGGGCAGCCATAGTGCCGGCTTGTGTTAGCGTAGACCAGATGCGTTCTCCCGTAAGATCGTCATACGCAACAAATTCGCCGGACCGGTTGCCTTGGAACACAAGACCGGCCGCAGTTGATAGCACCCCTGCTGGACCATTTTCTATTTCATGTTTTACCCGCCACACTTCTTCTTGCGCAACTGGATCCCAAGCTTGAAGAAAAGTGCCTTGTTCAGGTAAGCCCTGGGCAGTCCTCACCATGCCAAATCCGCGAGCGAGGTTGATGCCAGTGTTCCAGCCGGTGGCGTTCACCGTAAATTCAGAATCTCTGACATAGCCCATGTAGTTTTCTGTGATGGGTATATAGACCAGATTGGTGTTCTGGCTGAACGACATCGGATACCAGTTATGCCCGCCTAATGCGCTCGGCGATACTATGAATGGGGTGCCGGTAATATCGTAGCGAGCATCGGGGTTCTCCACAGGCCTCCCAGATTCAAGATCAATATGAGTAGCCCAGTTAACTGGCACGTAATTCTCTGCTGAGATAAGTTGGCCGGTCGCTGCATCTAGAACGTAGAAGAAACCATTTTTGGGGGCCTGCATTACAACACGCCGGTCCTCACCTGCTATTTCAAGGTCTGCCAGCATGATGTGCTGGGTGGCGGTATAGTCCCAGGTTTCTCCAGGCACAGTTTGATAATGCCAACGATAAGTTCCATCGTCAGGATCAAGCGCAACGATTGAAGTTAGAAACAGATTGTCTCCGCCTCCTGGACTTCGAAGCGATTGGTTCCAGGGTGAGCCGTTCCCCACCCCAATATAGAGCAGATCAAGTTCAGGGTCGTATGCCATGGCATCCCAGACAGTTCCTCCTCCGCCTAAATTCCACCACTGCCCTGTCCAGGTGCTGGCCGCATCGAATAGAATATTTTGTTCGTATCCGTCTGCCGGATTACCAGGGACCGTAAAGAAACGCCAATTTAATTCTCCTGTCTCAGCATCGTAAGCGGTGACGTAACCACGCACCCCGTATTCAGCTCCCCCATTACCAATAATGACACTGCCTTTAATTACTCGTGGCGCACCTGTAATTGTGTAATTCATTTCCGGGTCGAAGGTTTGAGTCTCCCACAGTTTTTCGCCGGTTTGTGAATCCAAGGCAATAAGGCGGCCGTCAAGCGCGCCAACAAATACTTTGCCCTGCCAAACTGCTACGCCTCTGTTAACAACATCGCAACAGGCCTTGCGCCCCATGGCGCGATCAACTTCAGGATCAAATTCCCAAAGCCGCTCTCCAGTGCGGACATCAAATGCCCAAACATTGCTCCATGAGGTCGAAATATACAACGCACCATCGACCACGATGGGAGTCGCCTCCTGCCCACGACTGGTTGTCATATCTGCAAACCACGCCAATCCAACCTGATCTATAGTGTCTTTATTAATCTGCTCTAGAGGGCTATAGCGTTGTTCGTCATAAGTTCTACCATAGCTTAGCCAGACTTCTGGCTCTTCGGACGCATTAACCAACCGCTGTTCATTTACATCAGCGCCGTAATCAAAAGCAGTTTGAGCGGCACTATTTGCCAAATTCAATGCGCAGACTAATGACAATATAGTTCTAAAAATATTTTTCATAACGATTACCTACTTTTATAATCGACAATTTGGAGTTAACCGAACGCTTAAAATTTAAATTGGAAGGGGAGGTTGTCTCATTTAACTCAAAAATTAAACTGTATCCCTTGTTACCTGAAATTTATCTAGTCGATGGTACTTTCACTGTTGTCGAAGTTCCCGAATAGAATCACCCAGTATTGCCCCCGTGCGGTTATAACCTTCGGGCATGGGCAGGACATTGTTGGCCTGTACATAGTTCTCGTAGTCTGAAAGCATTTCCTCAAGTAAGACTGGTTGCGCCTGAGCCAAGTCCTCGGTCTCACCTGGGTCAGTCTTGATATTGAATAGGTGCCACTCTGTTTCACTCTGCCCTATTCGATTTATCACAATTTTATAATCACCTTTGAATAAAGCGCTATTACCCCCTAACTCATAACCTATGGCGTCGAAATCATCATGTACCTGCGAGGAGGAGTCAGCTAGAAATTCAGAAAAATTAGTACCAATTATTGGTTCCACTTCTCGGCCTAGCCAATTGTCGTCATGAGCATTAACCCCAACTAGGTTAAGGATGGTAGGTGTCAGGTCAGTCACAAAGACAAATTCGTCTGTTTTCTCACCTTCGCGCTTGATGCCCGGTCCTGCCATTACCAGCGGCACGCGCAGCCCACCTTCGCTGGCATGGAATTTATAGTAAGCCAGAGGTGAAGCAGCAATCGTCGCATTGCTTGGGCCAATGGCGTTCCACGAGCGACGTTCACCCAGCGTGTCATAGTCAGAGTTATAGCCAACGATATCGAACCAGGCAGAAAGTGCTGATCCGCCATTAGGAAGAATTATATTCGAACCTTCAGCACCATTATCAGAAGTGAAAACAAAAATAGTATTCTCATATTCATCAATGCTTTCCAGATAGTCCATCAAGCGACCGATGTGCATGTCCATCGCATCGACCATGCCGGCATACACTTCCATGCGCCGCGCATGATGGCGTCTTTGTTCCTCGGTCAGGCTTTCCCAGTCCAGCGTACCGGGGGTGACTACCGCCTTGGTTCCTTCTGGAATGACACCCGCCTCTTCGGCGGCTAGGCGTCGTTTCTCTCGCATGACTGTCCATCCTTCGTCATACACACCAGCATATTTGTCTGAGAACTCCCGTGGTGCTTGTACCGGCATGTGTACCGCTTGAAAAGGAATATAAGCAAAGAAAGGTTGGTCGTCCTCGGCGTTGGAGGCGATAAACTCAATAGTCTTGTCGATGAAATATTCTGAGGAATAAAAATCATCTGGTAACGTGTGAGTTAAGCCATCGGCATACCAGTTAGCTTGATCATATATTGGCAGATAAGTGCGTTGTTCCCAGTTATCTGCTCCGGTATCTGCCATAGCGATGGTGCGATCGAATCCGCGAGCAGATGGAAGCAGTTCTGGGGTATGACCTAGATGCCACTTGCCTGTCATGTAGGTGTGATAGCCATCATTCTTCAAGATACTGGCAAGTGTTACAACTCTGTCGTTCAAAACGCCTTGATAGTGGTCATAGGCTAATAGTTCTGGAGGAAGCGCTTCTGGAATGTTCGGCACACCATTTCTATGACTGTCCACACCGGTCAGCAACATGGCCCGGGCTGGCGCACAACTGCCAGCTGTGTGGTAATTAGTAAAAGAAAGTCCTTCTGCGGCTAGCCTGGCGATATTTGGCGTATTAATCTCGCCACCAAAAGGCGATATGTCAGTGAAACCAAGGTCGTCTGCAAGAATTAAGACCACATTGAGACGATCAGATTCTTCAGCGGCGATTAAGGCTGTAGAAGAAAGTGTAGCAACGACACTAAGAAGTGAGATGCCAAAAGATAGAGAGAGTATTTTTACTTTGGAGTAGGTGGTCATTTTTCAGTTAATTCCTTAGTACCTGCCACAGCAGGATAGTTAGCCACGAATATATCACTAATAATTAGAATCGAGAATTATACGATAAGTTCGCAAAAGTTTTTTAGGGCTATCACAAACCCCTTGAGCTAACCAACATAACTCAATTCAATCTAGCCGTTAGCGGACAAGTCACTGACATGTCGTCATTATTTTCTCCGCTATAGTGCGAAGTGTGAAAAAGTTCCCGGATAATCTTAGAATTTTAGTGCCTTTAGATTCAATAAGTTTCCTTTATACTTAATTCTTGTTTTAGAATTATAGAACAACTTCAGAGCTAGTATTTAAACGGTAACGGAACCCAAATTCATTTCTGCACAGGTAAGGAGGCAGTCACAGGATGGCAAATATTGTAAGTGGTGCTGGTGATGACATCATAAATCTTTATGGGCAGACGGGGAGCAACACTGTTGATGGAGGTGATGGTGACGACGAAATCAGTGGTGGTATTGGTGACGATACGCTAATTGGTGGGGCTGGAAATGATTTCCTTTATGGGGATCAGGGAAACAATATTCTTTATGGTGGTCCTGGAAATGACATCTTAAAAGTTGTTGGTTCAACTGGAAGCAATGAACTCTATGGAGGTGATGGTGATGACACCTTAGAGGGTGGAACAGGTAATGACAGATTAGAAGGGGGTTCGGGCGCCGATACTTTGTCTGGTTCTGATGGCGATGACACCTTGGTGGGTGGTGCAGATGGTGATGTATTAAAAGGAGGTGACGGAAACGACACTTATATTGTGGGCGCAAAATACAAAATTGAAAATGAAAGCCCCGATGCTGGCGAGAATGACATTTTAAAGATTAGTAGTGATTACACCAAAGCACATCGGGACGGAATAGAGACAATTATCTATTTAAATGATGCGAAGCCATTACCTTATTGGATTGATGCAATGCTTATGGACGAAGCTGCGTATTTCACGACTGTGCTTGGCCAAGAAAGAAAATTCTATTATGGATTTCCAGACTTATTACCAGACTACGCTGCATCTGATAGTCAGAATGCTCTCGGGTGGCAATCTTTTTCATCTGAGCAGAGAGCCCTGACGAAAGAGATGATGACCTATTTTGCAACCTTAATTGATGTTGAATTCCAGGAAACAACTGAGTTCGACAAATTAAACACCTTTGCGTTTCATAATAATCTTATGAAACAGTCGCTTGGTGCAGGCGGATATGCAAATGCGCCTGATACGGTAAGTGGTGGCAATGATGTTTATATCGACGTGACAGACGGTATAAAGTTCCCAAAACCGGCAGCCGATAGTGATGACCTTGCTTTGTTCTTGCATGAAACTATGCATGGTTTTGGTTTGAAGCATCCAGGTTATGGCAGCTTGCCTCTAATGACGAAGCCAGAATTAACCACTGGAACTTTTACATTAATGGATATGATTGGGCCTCTTGATGAGGTCAAGGTCGGTATTTTAGACATTGCCGCGCTGCAATATCTTTATGGCGTAAACAAAAATACTCGTGCAGGTGATGATGTATATACCATAAGCGAGGCTGCGACTAACTTTATTTGGGATGGTTATGGTACCGACACCATTGACGCTTCTGCTTTAAGTGAAGAAGCTACTATTCACCTTTCTCCCGGCCATCATGATTTCGTCGGCACTTCTGCCAATGCATTAATTACAGCGGCAGGCCAGGTAACCGTCAATTTCAGCACAGAAATAGAAAACCTTATTGGCTCCGCATTCTCAGACAAGCTCTATGGAAATGAACTGAATAATGTCATTACGGGAGGTTCGGGCGGAGACACTATAGATGGTGGTGCGGGTATTGATCAGGCTGTCTATACAGAAAATTTTACAGAGGTCTCTCTAGTTAAGTCGGGAACTGTTTGGAATATTACTTCAGGAGCTGACAAAGATACTCTTAGTAATATTGAGCGCCTTAAGTTTAATGACAAGCACATAGCTTTAGATCTTGATGGTAACGCCGGGAACACAATTAAACTGTTAGGGCTGCTTCTTGGAAAAGACCAGGCAACAAATAAGACATACGTTGGTGCAGGAATAAAGCTTTTAGATGACGGAATGACCTATGAGCAGTTAATGCAGGCTGCACTTGATGTTGTTCTGGGCGCCAATGCAAGCTCATTATCAGTAGTTACTATGATTTGGGAAAATCTGATTGGGCCACCTACACCGGCTGACAATATAAGTCAGTACTCAGCTCTCATTGATAATGGCACGTATACCTCAGCCGGACTGGCCATAGTTGCAGCTGATCATAGTTTAAATACTACCGCTATTGATTTAGTTGGTCTCGCATCAACCGGAGTTGAGTATTTAATTTAGTTAGCCAATAATTCTGCACCCTAACCCCGGGGTGCTCCCACTTCTCTCCGCAGATTCAATAGCACTCTTATACATATTAATGCGCTTAAATGATTTGGTATCATTTGGGTTCGCAGGAAGTTCTTATAGTTGGAGTCATAAATGCCTACGTTAGTTAATAAACAGACATATTTAGAATCAGGACAAAAATCCGAAACGAAAGGATTTTCTGGAGTCTCATATATCGATGCGCTTCTCAATAGGGGGGTTGACGAGGGAAGAGGAGATGATGGCGGTCCGATCAAATGGGCTAGCGATCCCTATCTAACAGAAGAAGGATTAGACAGCTCCATAACAACCATCTCATACAGTTTCCCGCGCGCGGATGGCTCCTCCGCACCCTATAGTTATCCTGATGATGTCGGTGAAATTACCCCAATAGCTTTTAGTGCGAAACAACAAGAAGATATTCGTGCTGCGCTTGCTGAGATCGAAAAATATATTAACGTAAAATTCGTAGAGGTTATTGAAGACAAAGAGAGCGTTGGAACAATAAGATTCGCTATGAATACGATTACCGATGAAGCGGGAAATTATAGAGAGGGTATAGCTGCGACCGCAGATCCTATTTCGCCTGCACCTCGTGGTGGCGATGTTTGGTTCAATAAATGGTTTGTAGTAGCGGATTTCTCCAGTGGGCTTGTCCCGATGTGGGAAGGTGGGTCAGAAACCCCCGGTTCCCAAACCCCTATTGGGGATGTAACTATTTTGTATCATGAAATATTTCATTCGCTCGGCATAGAACACCCTAACGATAATCCAGATAAACCTTTTCCTGCAGAGTTAAATTTTAGGGAATATTCGGTTATGGCGGGTGAGTTTTCTGTTGATGGCGGTTCAACACATTTTATAAATGATAAAGAGTATGCGATAGCTTCTACGCCTATGGCTTATGAGATAGCAGCTTTGCAATATTTATATGGGGCTAATTTAAAGCACAATAGTGGAGATACAATCTATACTTTTGACCCTAATACTCCAGAAATCAAACTTATATGGGACGGAGCAGGAACTGACACTCTCAACTTTTCGAATTTTTCGGGAAGCAGCACAATTAATCTGAATGGTGGCTCTTACAGCACTGTCCCATTTAATGGTTGGTCATTAAAAGATAATATTAGTATTGCCTTCGATGCTGTTATTGAGAATGTAATCACCGGCTCTGGCGCGGACGTGATAGTTGGGAATTCCTCAAATAATGTCATTACGGGAGGTTCAGGCGGAGACACTATAGATGGTGGTTCGGGTATTGATCAGGCTGTCTATACAGAAAATTTTACAGAGGTCTCTCTAGTTAAGTCGGGAACTGTTTGGAATATTACTTCAGGAGCTGACAAAGATACTCTTAGTAATATTGAGCGCCTTAAGTTTAATGACAAGCACATAGCTTTAGATCTTGATGGTAACGCCGGGAACACAGTTAAACTGTTAGGGCTGCTTCTTGGAAAAGACCAGGCAACAAATAAGACATACGTTGGTGCAGGAATAAAGCTTTTAGATGACGGAATGACCTATGAGCAGTTAATGCAGGCTGCACTTGATGTTGTTCTGGGCGCCAATGCAAGCTCATTATCAGTGGTTACTATGATTTGGGAAAATCTGATTGGGCCACCTACACCGGCTGACAATATAAGTCAGTACTCAGCTCTCATTGATAATGGCACGTATACCTCAGCCGGACTGGCCATAGTTGCAGCTGATCATAGTTTAAATACTACCGCTATTGATTTAGTTGGTCTCGCATCAACCGGAGTTGAGTTCGATCTTTACATATGAGGTTTTGAGTATGTTTAGACATAACAGTGGGCGCATTGAGTGCGCCCACTAAAAGTTAGAAATTGATTCCTTATTCTACGGCTAACTCGCCACTTGAAACGCGCGCGCATGTGGAATCAAAAATTGGATCACATATTGCCACTTTTTGTATGCTCTGTGCATAAGCAACAGTGAAGAACCCTGTGTCGTTCGCTGTCTGGATTGTCAGGTTAATAGCGATAATTCCAAGCAACATCTTTAGCGTTTTGTCTTTCATGGCGATTCTCCCAAGTGGTGGCGAAACTATCATATCGTATGAGCAGATTAGTAATATATAGATAGCAATAGCTCATCTTAAGGAAGGCGCTGCGCCGAGGGTGGGAGTAGCTGTGAAGTTGGTATCAAAAATCGGCTGTGCGGGCCAAAAAATGGTGTGATAAAAAATTGAGGAGGGTATTTGTTGCTAAGTAAAAATTAAACTTTTTAATATCGATAGGGTAGGGCCGTGCTCAGTTCATACCGGTCCGGCCAATCACCTATTAAGACAAGTTTAATGATGTCTAGAAAATCCTGTAACATGGCAAGTCTCAGATACTATTAAGCTATAACAAGTTGTACTCATCCTGCGAGATATTGTCACTTTTAGACTATTTAGCCTAATCTTAAATTAGATACTGTCAACAATTTTGTGGTAACCCAGAAAAAGATGAAAAAGATTTTTAGCTGTTCTTTCGTGAGTAGCGTCATTACTAAATACAAGTTCACTTTTGGCCCGCATTCCGCCCATAAGGTAGTAAATTATTTCGGCATTGACGCCGGATCATAAAATACGGTTTGCCTAACAATGTAGGGGTGTACTCTGAGCTGAGACAGGGCAAGATCTCATCCTGCCTTTCGCCTTATGATAAAGGAAAGCCAATACGACTCTGAGGTGGTCACCGTCTTATTTCGGGGTGTCTTTTGAAATTAAATCCTCTAAGCCCGCCAGTAATCACCCTAGACGAGAGTCTCGGATATTCAATGAATCTGGACTACAAACTTCCGGTGGGGAAGCGCCGCATTGTTCAGGCACCTTTGACTCATCAACAATGATTTATCAGGACATTGTCCAGGTTGATTCGATTCCTTATTCCCTGGCTTTTAAGTTAGTTGATGACATCAATTATGATTTTGAGCTCACCGAGTCGGAAATAATCACTGAGAAAGCTGATATTGCTTTTGTACTTAGAGGTTATAACGGAACGACGGAATATAATTTTCCCGCGAGCTTTCGCTCCGACGCTAAAAGAGCTTTGAAAGGTTTGTCTGAGCTTAGTTTTGGGAAAATTACTTCTTACAGAATATTTGATGGAGGCATAGATCCGAATGGCCCTGACTATTACCAGTCGCTCGAGGATATTAAAACTATAGATGCTGCTCTCGCAGGTTGGCCTGATTCTTGGGCGTCCTTTAAAGAAAGAGATTCAGCTTCTGGCGCAATTCTAATAAACCCCACTGACGAAGAAATCTCAGTGTTGGAATCCCTAAGGCAATGGTTAGTAGAAAACAAAAAAGGAGCCAGAGAAGGGTGGCAAGAGACCCAGCTTGGAGCTGCTCATTACGGGGCGTGGCTAAACAGTAAAGTTTTGCGTTATGGCGGCACTGCCTCAAATAGTTTTTTAAAGGGTTTGCCACTCCCGGAAGGACTAGATGAAACTAACTATAAAGCCATAGGTGTTATCTTTTCCAGCACAGATACTTACAATACATCAGGTGCACAGCATATATGTAATCAGTTTGGGATCACAAAATTTGATGGTCAAGCACTAGAAGATTCCTATAAGTGTTTTTATAGCGATTACAGTAACCCGTCCCCCGAAATCATCACTGCTGAATCTCTTGCCGCCAATAACGCACACACCACAATTCACGAAGCCATCCATGCTCTTGGCCATAGTGGACATGACCGTGATGACAGCGGCGACTATTTCCCTTATTCCGTTATGAATCAGGGCAAAGTAGATCAATACCCTGTCTGGAATAGGGTTTTTATTCTAGATTGGCTGCCCGAATCAACGATTACGGAGGATCCAACGCTAGTCGCAGACACATACGGAGCTACCGATTCTAGCGCCAAATATCTCCTTCGCCTTGGTCCGCAGAGTGACTTTGATTGTGCCGATGCAATGGGTTTTGTTGTTACCTGTCACCGGTACCAGGAGCGGTATAACGGTAACTGGGTCCAGTACAAAACAACTTATGCAGAAGGCGGATCGACTTGGCACCCTGTGGGCGTGACATTTGAGCCACTTAACGACCCAACCGATACTAAGGCTCCTGAAATCATTTTAGTGAACGGTAATGCTGCGGAGACAGTAAAGAAGGAACAAGAGTATTTCGTTAAAGTAAGCTTCGACGAACAAATAAATCTAGGGAAGGGTTATGTTGTAATAAATGATGCGGATGGCACGCAGCTAGGGTCGTATCAAACTAATCGGCTACCTGAAATATCCTCAGAGGACTTAACATTTTCTGGTAACTCATTGACAATAAGAGCGTACCAAGTGAATGGGCAATATAGTTCAGGATTCGTGATTAACAAAGATCAGTATTATTCACTTGTTTTTTCAGATGGGGCTATCACCGATCGCGCTGGGAATAGTATAGACCAGAGAAGCTACAGCTTTATTGATAGATCTGACTGAGGCTCACAAAGCATTTTTTTCAATACAAGAGGAATAAACAGGTGAAGAATATTCTAATAAAAATTACTGTTTTAGTTTTTCTGCTCAAATTGTCTTCCTCCTTTGCCGACCATCATCTGGCAAACGAAGCGTCAGTAATTATTCCGAAAGAAGAGGTGGACTCGACCCTGCTTCAGGGACTAGCCAACATCGCAGAAGGTCGGACAGTAAGTGATATTGTTGTCAGGCATATTGACGTCGGGGAGGAGCACCTTGGGGTATCTGTCGTGCAGCGTGACAAGGTTGAAATACGAGAGACCGAAACAGGAATAGCCCACGTTGACCTGGACGAGATCTATTACATCGTGGCAGGTCAGGGCACGATGATTACTGGCGGCAATTTTATTAGCCCAACAGAAACCAATAGCTCACTGTTGGGGCCAATGCTTAGGGGAGAGATTATTGGCGGTATACACCAACCAGTAAAAGTTGGCGATATAGCAATAATACCAAAGGGCATGCCCCACGGCTGGCATGAGATTGCAACCGACACGATTAGCTACATTATCTTCAGGGGCGACCCGAACAAAGTAATGCAAATAAAGAATAGCCCGGAATAAAGCGAAGCATCTTAAGTTATTTGAGGGGCTCGCTATTCGCCATTAAAGATAATAGCCAGCCCCTTTAAATAACCTTTTACCCCATAATTCGGGTTTTAATGTCTCCGATCAATGTGGCTATTGCATACCCGTGAATAGCGACAGTAAAGTTAACTAATAAATCTTGTCCTATTCCACCTATAGCGGGAATCGCATCTCCAAAAGTACCTGCCATTAAAGGAACAGCAATGGCCGCACCATAAACCATGGCTTGAGTGGCTCGATCATCAACAGGGCTCATCAGGCCATGAACCAAACCGATTAGAATCAACAACAGGCCCCAATACTCGAAAGGCACGAAGACAGCGATTAAACTTAAAGCGACAGCTGCGATAGGGGCAATTTTATCTATATTCATAAGGTGTTCCTCTTAATTTTCTTAGTTTTAGTGCACCGAGACTAAATACGAACTGCTAACCTCTGTAATTTAGATCTATATGAAGAGTTTCTTAACCAGCTCCCTTTTGTGATTCTTACGCCACAATTTTAAAATTGATAGGATCCGGCTTTAAGGTTTGATTCTGTTTATAAGCGCAATAGTGAAGCTCGCAACCCACATGCCAGCAGCCGCAATGGCAATTCCATCTATACTGGTGTTTAAAATTTCACCTATTACTGGAATGGCATCAAGATTATCTGCCGCATTTGGCGCTGCTACCGCAATAATAAGATAGGCGGTCCTTTCTAAAATGTCAGTAACTGGGTTCATGCCACCACTAACAATCCCAAGCAATAGCAGTATTAAAGCCGAATAGGGTACGGCAACCACTGCGGCGACTATTGCCAAAAGCACCATCACTGCCATTAAACTTTTTTCTAGATTCATTATGTGTTCCTCTTAAATTATTCCAGTTTTAGTACACCGAGACTAACTACGTACTACTAACCTCTGTAATTTAGGCACATACGCCGTGCTTTCTATTGCAGCTTCCCTCCACTCCACTTACCTATAACTGCTGATTTTCTTTAAAACTTTAATGCGAAAGAATGCGTCTCATTATGGCTTATCTTTTTCATTCTGTTAAGGAGTTTCAAGTCTGGAGGAATCTCCAAGATAAGCTAACTTAAGCTTAAAAACACAAAACACCTCTTCATCAATAGCAGTAAGAGAGCACTGCCAATATAGCGCTCTTAATGGGGCTTGACCAAATAAATTTACCTCAAAGACGCTTAGAGCGATTGGTGCTGTGCGAGCCGTTTATTTGAGCTAGAGAAAGGGTTTTCGTCAGCGGATTATTTCCCATTAAACGTCTCGCTCTTTTTATTCGATGGTCTAGGAGAGGTCCAAGGGAAGCAGAGTAAAGTCTAAGCCTGGAAAACAGCGTTTAAACACATGCGGCTCCTATTAGCTAATTACCGCTAATAATCCAAAAATTATTTCTATTTTTTTAAAGTTTACTTTTGTACCCAGGGGAGACCACTATAACTTTAAGCCTCATCGAAAGACGCTGTCTCTTGATTTGTGATCGGACCTTGAAAGAGATTTACGAGAATAAGAAGTCAGTTAGGGAATCGTTTTGGGTAGGTAAGTGTTGGAGTATTAGTTAGGTCAGTGATCAAAATTGAAATTAAAGTCCAGCCTCCTTCGCCAGCTTGGATCTTAGACACCTGAATTGAATTTTTAAACTTCTTATTAATATGCCATTTTGGTGAAAACGCTTGGTGAAGCAATCTGGCTACCTCTTTCTGCTTTCTCAAAGAGACAATATTGAGAATCCCTCAAATCGCCGCAAAGCCCCGTAATATCTTGACCTCAGCACCATCTCCTCCTTATAATGCGCACCCCTTGAGAGATTGCGGCCACGGGAAACCGTGTCAAAATATATTCTTAAAAAACAAGGGGTTAGAAAGGTTCTGGTGCGGGGTGGAGCAGTCTGGCAGCTCGTCGGGCTCATAACCCGAAGGTCGTAGGTTCAAATCCTGCCCCCGCTACCAATATTTTAGGGCTCAAATCCTAGAGTTTTACTAGTATTTGAGCCGGAAAATAGCTCCGCATTGGGCCCTAAAAGGACTCGAAAGTGGAGAATTTGAAGTGGGCTTAGTGCCCATTTTTTGTACCTGCAGGTTTTGTAGGTTGTTTTCGGAATCGAAAACAATAGCTAAAACAATTGTAGAGAAAAGTGAAGAGTAGCATTGCGCGCATGACAGGATTGATCGAACCAATTGTCTCAGCTTTTGGGTTGGAACTATGGGGGCTCGAACATATTCAGCAAGGTAGGTATTCACTATTGCGGATTTATATCGAGCATGAAGACGGTATCGCGGTAGAAGACTGCGAAAAAGTCAGTCGACAAGTGAGTGCGGTCTTCGATGTAGAAGATCCGATATCTGGGGAGTATACACTTGAGGTGTCCTCGCCAGGGATAGACAGGCCACTGTTTACTGCAAATCAGTTCGAGCAATATGCAGGGAGTGGCGTGAGTTTGAGGATGCGCGAACCTGTCGAAGGAAGACGCAAGTTTAAAGGATTGATAACTGGGGTTAAAGAAGGCGTTATTGCCTTGCAAGTTGATGGATTGATTTACGATCTTCAACACGCAGATGTAGAAAAGGCGCATATTGTTTTTGAATAAAACAATCCAAGCTCTGGAAGTGAAACCAAAATGGTTTTGAGTAAGGTGACACGATTATGATGAGTAAAGAAATATTGATGGTTGCAGACGCTGTCTCGAACGAGAAGGGCGTCTCGCGCGGCGTTATTTTCGAAGCAATCGAATCTGCGCTTGCCACCGCAACAAAGAAGCTGCATGACGCAGATGAAATCGACTGCAGAGTTTCGGTTGACCGGGAGACAGGCGACTATGAAACTTTTCGCGTTTGGACAGTAGTTGAAGAAGAAGAGTATCTAGAAGAAGGCTCGCAATTCACCCTCGAGCAGGCTGCAGAAAGAAACAAAGAATTAGGTATTGGTGATACGTGGGAAGAAAAGATGGCCAATCTTGAGTTTGGTCGAATTGCTGCTCAAACCGCTAAGCAAGTTATCGTACAAAAAGTCAGAGAAGCCGAACGAGAAATTGTGATTTCCGAATACAAAGATCGCGTTGGCGAACTTGTTGCGGGCACTGTTAAGAAAGTAACTCGCGATAACATCATCGTCGACTTGGGAAGCAATGCAGAAGCCTTGCTCCCTCGCGATCAGATGATACCCCGAGAAACATTCAGAGTTAGTGATCGGCTCAGAGGCTTGCTTACCGATGTCAGGTCAGAGCAGCGAGGCCCTCAGCTTTTCCTCAGTCGTACCTCGCCAGATATGTTGATTGAGCTTTTCAAAATTGAAGTTCCAGAGATCTCAGAAGAGGTCATAGAAATTAAAGCGGCTGCGAGAGACCCAGGCTCTCGGGCTAAAATTGTTGTGAGTACGAACGATGGGCGTATTGACCCTGTTGGTGCTTGTGTTGGCATGCGCGGTTCAAGAGTACAGGTTGTTTCTAATGAGCTTGCCAATGAGCGAATCGACATCATTCTCTGGGATGATAATCCAGCACAATTGGTTATCAACTCAATGGCGCCAGCTGAAGTCGCATCGATTATTGTTGAAGAAGATAGTCATACGATGGATATCGCTGTTGAAGAAGATAACCTTGCTCAGGCGATTGGCAGAAACGGGCAGAATGTGCGTCTATCAAGTGAATTGACTGGTTGGACCATCAATGTCATGAGTGAAGAAGATGCGGCAGCAAAGCAGCAACAGGAAGCGAGCAACTTTATCGATATGTTCGTTGAGAAACTCGATGTTGAGGAAGATGTTGCTGAGGTGCTAGTGCAAGAAGGCTTCACCTCATTAGAGGAAATTGCCTATGTCCCCCTTGATGAGATTCTTGGAATCGATGGTTTTGATGAAGAAATCGCAAATGAGCTGCGGAATAGAGCAAAGGATGCGCTACTAACGCAAGCTATCGCATCAGAAGAAGACTTGTCCTCGGCAAATATTGCTGATGACTTATTAAATATGGAAGGCATGGATGATAGCTTGGCTCTAGCGCTTGCTAAGAAGGAAATTCTTAACATGGAAGAGCTGGCAGAACAGTCGATTGACGAATTAATGGACATAGACAACATGGATGAAGAGAGGGCCGGTAAATTAATTATGACGGCTCGCGCACCCTGGTTCGAGGAGTAATCACTGCATATCAGCAGTGCTCAGGAGTAGTTGAATGGCAGATGTAAAAATCACTGAATTAGCCAAAACCGTAGGTGTCTCGGTAGATAAACTGCTGTCTCAGATAAAGGAGGCAGGGTTACCCCATACTAAGGCAGACGAGCTAATTTCTAATGATGATAAGAATACGCTGCTCGTTTTCTTGCGCCGAAGCCATGGTGACCGTGAATCAACTGGCGCTGCTCCAAAGAAGATTACGTTAAAACGTAAGACTATCGGCACATTAAAAGCCGCTTCGACCCATGGTCGGGGGAAAACAGTCAATGTCGAAGTACGTAAAAAACGTACTTATGTAAAACGCAGTGCAGTAGAAACAGAAGCGCCAGAAACAGAAGCTCCGGAGCAAGAAGAAATCGCCGCAGTAGTGGCGGACCAAGAAGTACAAAAAGCGCGAGAAACAACAGCAACTCCAGAATCTGAAAAAGAAACAGTGGAAGCAGTTGAAGGTACAGAAAGTGCAACAGAAGAAACCAAACCTGAAGGAGCTTCTTCTGATACCGCACCTGTAGCTGCGCAGGACGCTCCGCCAGCGCAGACAGAGCCCGGCAAGCAGACCAAAGCAGCGCCAAAGCGCAAGGCTGGCGGGAGAGATGACGTTGATGACCCGATGGAAAAGAAGAAGGGCCACCTGCGTAAAAAAGCCAAAGCTCAAGCACCAAAGCGTCAAGCTAAAACTATTCATGTAAACGATGACTTTGTTCTAGAAGGTGATGATTTTGATGGAATGGGTGGCCGCAGTCGCCGTGGTGGAGGCCGCAAGAGCAAAGCGAAACTTAGCGCCCAACAGCACGCATTTGAAAAGCCAACAGAGTTTATCGCTAAACAAATAATAATCGGAGAGACAAACACTGTTGCAGATCTTTCACAGAAAATGTCGATTAAATCTGCAGAAATAATCAAATTGCTTTTCAATATGGGAGTAATGGCGACCATCAATCAAATTTTGGATCAAGATACTTCAACATTGTTGATTGAAGAGATAGGTCATAAAGCAAGATTTGTTTCAGAGGATGCTATTGAAGACGAACTAGCCGAGTCAGTTTCGGTAGAATCTGGAAATATAGAAATTTCTAGAGCGCCAGTTGTCACAGTAATGGGTCATGTTGATCACGGCAAGACTTCGTTGCTCGATTATATCCGAAAAGCATCTGTTGCTTCTCATGAGGCTGGGGGAATTACGCAGCACATAGGTGCCTATCATGTGGCAACTGAGCACGGCATGATTAGTTTTCTTGACACGCCTGGCCATGCAGCATTTACCGCCATGCGTTCCCGTGGAGCTAAAGCAACAGATGTCATTGTTTTGGTTGTTGCGGCAGATGATGGTGTGAAGCCACAAACCGAAGAAGCAGTTCAACATTCGAAAGCAGCTGGTGTACCTCTCGTTGTAGCTGTTAATAAAATGGATAAGGAAGGTGTTGATCCTGATAGAGTGAAGAACGAACTTTCTGCTATGGAAGTAATTCCAGATGACTGGGGGGGTGACGTACAGTTTATAGAAGTTTCTGCAATCACTGGGCTGGGTGTAGAAAATCTTCTAGAGGCAATTCTATTGCAATCAGAGCTATTAGAATTGAAAGCTTTCAGTGATGTTCCAGGCCAAGGGGTGGTTATTGAATCTAGGCTAGATAAGGGACGTGGCCCAGTTGCTTCAGTATTGGTTCAAAATGGAACACTAAATACAGGCGACATCGTTTTAGCCGGTCATGAGTACGGCCGAGTGCGCGCATTAGTCGACGAAATGAGCAAAAGCATAAAGTCAGCAGGGCCTTCTATTCCAGTGGAAATTCTTGGGCTTAACGGAGTTCCAGATGCGGGCGATGAGTTTGTGGTTGTTGAAGATGAGAAGCGAGCCAGAGAAGTTTCTGAGTTCCGACGTATACGTCACAAAGATTCGCTACAGGCGAAACAGCAGTCCAGCCTGATAGAAAATATGTTTGCTGGTATAGGTAGCGAAGAAAAGAAAAGATTCAATATTATTCTGAAGACAGATGTGCGCGGTTCATTGGAAGCGATAAGTACTTCCTTGCAAAAATTGGGGAATGAAGAGGTTGATATAAATATTGTTGGATCGGGCGTTGGTGGTATTTCTGAGAACGACGCTCACCTTGCCGCCACTTCAAATGCAATGCTCATTGGTTTTAATGTGCGGGCTGACAAAGCAGCGCGGGATATTATTGAAAATGAAGCCTTGCAGATGCGTTACTACAATGTGATTTATGATGTTATCGACGATGCCAAGGGCGTCATGGGTGGAATGCTCTCACCAGAAATACGCGAAGAGATTGTTGGCATTGCGGAAGTGCGCGATGTCTTTAACTCGCCTAAATTTGGCCAAATTGCCGGCACCATGGTTGTTGAGGGCACAGTCTATCGTAGCAAACCGATTCGAGTGCTGCGGGACAATGTCGTGATTTACGAAGGTGAATTGGAATCACTACGTAGATTTAAAGACGATGCTATGGAAGTTAGAAATGGCATGGAATGTGGTATCGGCGTTCGCAATTACAATGACGTTAAAGTCGGCGACAAAATTGAGGTATACGAGACTACTGAAGTCGCTAGAAGTCTGTAATGAGAATGAATACATGAGTGAAGTGTCTTCAAGAGCGCAGCGTGTAGCTGATCAAATTCAGCGTGAACTAGCGAATTTGATTCAGCTGCAAGTAAACGACCCTAGGGTAGGCATGGTTTCTATTACTGGGGTTGATGTGAGTAGAGATCTGGCTCATGCAAGAGTACATATCACAGTTATGAATACTCTGAGTGAAGATAGCGACGTAAACGAAGCGACATTATCTGCTCCCGGTGAACTAGACAAGTTAGAGATCGAAGAGAACTTAAAGGCGCTAACCAAAGCGTCGGGTTACTTACGAACATTGCTGTCTAAAAGATTAAGCACCCGTTCTGTGCCGAAATTGGAATTTCACTACGACAGCAGTATAGAACGAGGTCAGCAGTTATCAGACTTGATAGATGGCGCATTAGCGGCAGACCGAGAGTTGCATGGCGAATGAAATCAGAGCCATTAGTAAAGTTGAAAAGATGAGCAGGCGTCGACGCAACAAAGGCAGAAGTATTGATGGTATTGTGATTTTGGACAAAGCCAAAGGGCTTACTTCCAACGCGGCATTGCAAGAAGTAAAGCGATTATTCGAAGCGAATAAAGCGGGTCATACTGGAAGTCTTGATCCGCTAGCAACGGGAGTACTGCCTCTTTGTCTAGGTGAGGCGACAAAAGTTTCTCAGTTTTTATTAAACTCTGACAAACGCTATCGGGCCCAAATAAAATTGGGAGAAAGAACTGCTAGCGGGGACAGCGATAGCTCAGTCATTGAAAGGTGCGATGATTTTGAATTATCTCGCTCGGGTATCGAACTGGTACTTGAGTCATTTCGGGGTGACATACAGCAATTGCCGCCTATGTATTCGGCGTTGAAAGTAAATGGGGTTCCACTTTATAAGATGGCCAGAAAAGGCATCGAAGTGAAGCGAGAGAAACGCAATGTCACTGTTTACTCGATTGATCTGTTGAGTTTTGAAGATAACGTAGTCGAATTAGATATTGCTTGCAGCAAAGGCACCTATATTCGAACAATTGCTGATGATTTAGGTCAAGCACTTGCTTGTGGTGCGCACATCATAGCTCTGCGCCGTACCCAAGCCGGTGCATTTACCGAAGCAGATTGTGTTGATGTAAGTAAAATCGAAGAACAGAAGGAATTAGGGGGTCTTGAAACCATCGACGAGTATCTAGTACCGATGGATCGGGCCATAACAGAACTACCGGAGGTTTCCCTCCCTAGTGATACCGCTAGCCATATTAAAAACGGGCAGGCTGTAATAGTTAGACACTTACCTGAAGAAGGTCTGGTGAGGTTGTATGAAGAAGAGCAATTTATCGGCATAGGAAGTATCGAAGATGACGGTAAAGTTGCGCCAAGGCGATTAATTGTTTCTTAAGGTGAGTGTTTGATTATTCACTGTTTAGTTTCAGGCATAACAATTAGTCGAAATAAGGTTTTGGAAGGAATGTATCAGGTAACTATTAATATGCGTGGTTATTCTGATTCTAAATGGAAGTTGAACTGTTGATGCGCGAATGAAAGAAGATACGCAGCGTGCTTTGGCAGAAAAACTAATGGCATATTACGGAGAAAGAAAATGGCTTTATCAGCTAAACAGAAAGAATCAATCATTAAGGACTATGCGGTAGGAGAAGGTGACACTGGCTCGCCAGAAGTTCAGGTAGCACTTCTATCTGGCAACATTAATGAATTGCAGGCTCACTTCAAAGAGCATATCCATGACCACCATTCACGTCGGGGATTAATTCGCATGGTGAATAGCAGAAGAAAGTTGCTTGACTATCTAAAGCGCAAAGACATTGAAAGATATGCGTCTTTAATTAAGCGACTTGGGCTGCGAAGGTAGGTTCTAGTAAATCGTAATCACAGTATTACTGGGACGTTGCGCTCGACGCAGGAATCAGGCGTACGTTTTTAATTAGTAGGAAGAGAATATATGTTTAATCCAGTAAGCAAGACGTTTCAGCTTGGAAACCAAACTGTAACTATAGAAACTGGCAAGGTCGCCAGGCAAGGCATCAGGCTCAGTAGTTGTGAGCACGGGAGATATTCAGGTTTTAGCCACTGTTGTAGGAAGAAAAACCGCAAATCCTGGGCAGGGGTTTTTCCCCTTAACGGTTAATTATCAGGAGAAGACTTACGCGGTTGGAAAAATTCCAGGTGGCTTTTTCAAGCGAGAAGGACGCCCAACTGAGAAAGAAACCCTAACCTCTCGATTAATCGATAGGCCCATAAGACCCCTGTTTCCGAAAGGTTTCATGAATGAAGTTCAGGTTATCTGTACGGTAATTTCGGGTGGGAAGGATGCGGATCCTGATATTCCAGCGTTGATAGGTGCCTCCGCGGCTCTATCGATCTCTGGCATCCCTTTCGCAGAACCAATCGGTGCGGCTCGAGTTGGCTATAATAGCGAAACAGGTTACGTACTTAATCCAAGTTATGAACAACTAGAAGGTTCGGAACTGGATATGGTTGTCTCAGGCACTCAGTCCGCAGTATTGATGGTTGAGTCTGAAGCGAAAGAGCTTTCCGAAGATCAAATGCTGGGTGCAGTATTGTTTGCCCATCAAGAAATGCAGGTTGTAATTAACGCCATTAACGAACTGAAAGCGGAAGCGGGTAAAGAAGCGTGGGATTGGCAACCGGCAGAAGAAAACACTGTTCTTAAGGCTGCAGTCGCTGATAATTTTGGTGTCGGTGTTACTGATGCTTATCAGATCTCTGAGAAGATGAAGCGCTATGACGCCATCGGTGATCTAAAGAAGCAAGCCATTGGGCAATTAGCTAATGAAGAGGCAGGTGTTAGCGAAGGTGAAGTATCTGATGTGTTCGGTGCTCTAGAGAAAAGCACAGTACGTAATCGCATCTTGGACGGCGCGCCAAGAATTGACGGGCGTGACACAAAAACAGTTCGAGCAATTGAAGTCGAAACCGGGGTGCTTCCCAAAGCTCACGGATCGGCTTTGTTCACTCGAGGAGAAACGCAGGCGCTTGTTGTAACTACCCTGGGTGCAGTTCGTGACTCGCAAATCATTGAAGATTTAAGCGGTTCAAGAAAAGATCCATTTATGTTGCATTACAACTTCCTCCTTATTCTGTCGGTGAAGCTGGATTTATGGGGTGGGCCGAAGCGGCGTGAAATCGGTCATGGCAGATTAGCGAGGCGCGGTGTGGCGGCTGTAATGCCGGCGGAAGAAGATTTTCCTTATGCCATTCGAGTGGTTTCGGAGATTACTGAATCTAATGGCTCCAGTTCTATGGCTAGTGTTTGCGGAAGTAGCTTGTCAATGATGGATGCAGGTGTGCCTGTATCAGCTCCAGTGGCCGGCATTGCAATGGGGCTCATTAAGGAAGGGGAGCGCTTTGCAGTTCTTACAGACATCCTGGGTGACGAAGATCATTTAGGTGACATGGATTTTAAAGTTGCTGGAACTGAAAAAGGTGTAACAGCTTTACAGATGGATATAAAAATTCAGGGCATCACTGAAGAAATCATGGAGATCGCTCTGGAACAAGCAAATACAGCTCGCCTTCATATCCTGGATGAGATGAATAAAGTAATCTC
>CAXYEH010000037.1:0-61771 GCA_964275945.1 uncultured Pseudomonadales bacterium | reverse complement strand
TCAAATGCTCAGGAGATTGATCAATTCCAGCATTGGTTAGAATTAGCCTCTGCTGACCAAACTTATGCTGACCTTGCAAACGAAATTGGCCGAACTGAAGCTTTCCGTGTATTTCTCGGAGAGGGATCAATAGTGTTTCGAGACAGCGGGGCCAGTAGATGCTCTAGAGGAGTATCGTACTGCTGATTTTGCGCAAAAACGAACTCACTTGGGAATCGCATTATATCGATGTTTCAAGGGATGGAGACCTAGGTCTAACGGCTGGGCCATTTGAGCTTGCTGATCAAACATTGGGCGACGACCAATATACCTTTGGACATTTGGTATCAGTGTGGAAGAAAAATGATGGCCGCTGGGAATTAATGGCGGATATGGCTGCTGGTATACCAGGATTTCTTAGTTTGAGTGTCGAGCCAGATTTTGGAGATACGCGACCGGTGTTGGATGAAACAGCAGATCCTGTGATGGCTGAAGTTGCGGGTAACTCCATGCAGAGTTTAATTGAAGCAGACAATTTGTTCGGTCTCGCAATTAATTTCCGAGGCGGACAAAGAGCACTTTTGCGTTATGGTCTCGAAAAATACTCGTGTCTATTTACCCGGAATGGCTCCAGCGATTGGGGCTGAGGCAGCGAGTTCAGTTTATGGTGCTTATCTAGATAATGAGCTGAGTACCACGACCCCTATTAATCTCGCCAATATGGGAGGGTTTCTATCTACATCAAAAGAACTTGGTTATACCTACGGCATTATGGAAACAGGCACCGGAGAGCTCTCGGAAATAGTAGAGATAGATAGCGGATTTCAAACGAGTTATTTGCGGCAATGGCGCTTCAGTGATAACAATGAATGGCGAATCGCTGTGGAAGTACTAAGTCCACTTAATTAGTTTTCAAAATATACCGTTCTTTTCCCGTAACGTGTTCTAGTTCCTTGTTTGTTGACCAAATCAATTGCCAATTCTGAAGTTCCTTCTTGGAATTGGGAGCTGTCAAGCGACAAAGTGAAACCTAAACCTGGTGCATTGGGGTCAGTGCTTACGGACATGACATTCACTACATCCTGCCTCGAGATTCCATATTGTGCGCTCGCAATAATGGTGTCATTAATAATTAGATCTACTTGATCGATACCGATATCTTCATTAAAAGCCCATCCGCTGACCGTGACTATACCATTCAATACTTGATTCGCCGGCGGGTAGTCAATCCAGGCCTGTGCAGGGAATGGGCAAGGGCTCGCCCTATAGTCCGCACTATTATTAATGTTCACTAAGTTGTTAGCTTTATAGAAGGAAAACACCTTATCTCTATTAAAGAGTGAAAGTTGATCAAGGTGCGATAGATTGTCTATATAATGACACATGACTTCTAATAATTCCTTTTTTTCAGGAATTGTCAAAGCGCTATCCTCATTAATATAGAGAACTGCTCTATCGTCAATTCCTGCAAGTCCTTTTTCATCTCGTCCCCATAGTTCATATTGAGCTATTCTTCCGTCTCTCACCGCCTTGTCACGATCTAGTGTGTAAGTCTCAGTAGAAAGCCCCGCAAATTCTAATTGCGCTGCAGTGTAATAATTATCTGTAACGATAATCGGAGCACTGAAAGGAAAGTTGGAATTTAGAATTGCTGCTGTATGGGCAGAAAAAGATTTCCAACCAGCCATCTTATTTGATAGTACACCAGTGCCTAGGATTGACTGCAGAGGTTGCTGAAACGCCTGGGATCCCACGCCGAGAAACGCGATCAATGTGCCTAGGAACCCAAGAGCGGGAATCATAGCCGTAAGGCGAAATGCAACTAACTTGCTCCAACGTTCGGCAGCCCATTGATGAAACTTTCTCAATACCAAGGGAGCGAAAACAACCAATGGCAAATAGCCAGAAAGGGGCCAATGTATACTGGTGCTAGTGACATCAGTCCAGGGTGCTAATAGAAAATATATCAATAAATTTGTTGATGAAACGCTTAAAAGTAACGCAGCACTGACATTGCCAGATCGTGATTCTTTATAAAGGAATAAAAGTGTATAAAGAAATAAGAAATAAAGAGGAGGAGAGGTTAATCCCGCTTGTTTAAAAAAATGGAGGAGCCCCGTTAATTGAAACTCCCAAGGATGGCGGTCGATAAGATAAAAATTAGCACTACTAAGTTCATTGCTTAAGTTAAACCATAAAATAGGAATCAGGCCAATACTCGCTATAGCTACTGCTAACCATAATCTCGGGTTTTTCCACTGTGGTCTGGCAGGGCTAAAAATACACAGAAATAAAACTGCAGCAGCAGGATAGAGGAAAAATCGGTAATGTGTACAAAGCCCAAAGGCTACAAAGACTCCGGTTGCGATCCAATATTTCAAATTATTTGTACGCAAGGCCCGGTCGAAGAAACCAACCGACAGAACACCAAAGATCAAAAGAGGAACATCCGGGACTGCGAGTAGCCCTAGGAAACCTGCTAAAGGTAAACACAAGCAGATACCAGCTGACTCTAAGGCTTGCTGTCTGTTGGTTATTGGCAGTGACAACCAATATACTAATAAGGGTAGGGCGCTGCCTAATACGATAAATGGTAGGCGAGCAGTAAAAGGGTTGCCTCCATCAAGCATAGCACCAAGACCAACTAAGAAGGATGTCATAAAAGGAAGGTCGCTATAAGCGAGCGCAGGATAGGTGGATGCCTGCCAGTAGAATACTTCGTCACTGTACAAGTCGAGCACCGCTGCGAAAAATAACTTAAGCAGCACTACTGTAATGAACCCTGCGAGGAACAGTTTGAGGACTGGTTGTTTTATTCCCAGTTCATTCGAGCCTGACAAGATTTCGCTCCAATTAAAGTTGGACAGCCTGAATGAGGTTCTTAGGCACCATCTTACTGGATAATCTCTTCAAGTTAAGAATAAACACCGCCAATATTGTCAGCATGGCCGTAATCCAAATTGAGGAGAAGAGCGGATTAACACTAAAAGTGCCTATCTGATAAATTACTGTCGCAGTTATGTAGGCCAGACCCGTGCACCAGCTAAATATCAACAGAGTCCAGCGCCAACCGGCCTCTTTGTTAACTGCACCTAACACTGCAACACAGGGTGCATACAAGAGTATAAATACCAAATAACAGAATGCAGCGAAGGGTCCTGAAAATAGGCTGGCCATATTAGTGAGGGTGCTGCCGTTTACTTCCTGCTCTTCAGCAACAGCTGCCATATCTGACACATCGCCGATTGAGATGCCTAATGGGTCAGTTAACGCTCCTCCTAATGAGACAAGTTCAGCGCCTATGGAAGAGAGCGCCTCGCCTGCAGCCGCAATCAGGTCTGGCGGGCCTCCGTTCCCAGCGGACCCAGCTGGCTCGCTGTAGAGTGCGTCGAGTGTCCCAACGATTGCTTCTTTGGCAAACATGCCAGTGAATAGACCTACAGTAGCAGGCCAGTTTTCTTCTTCAATGCCTAAAGGCGCAAATGCTGGCGTAATAGATTTACCAATAACGCTTAATACGGAATTTTCAGAATCTTCGTTGTTGAAGCTGCCATTTGTGCCGATTGAATTTAAAAAGCTTAAAGCAATCACGACAGTAACGATGGTTTTACCCGCCCGAAAAATAAACCCTTTTAAGCGAAACCAGGTGGTGAGCAAAATATTTCGTGGGATTGGAATGTGGTAGGCAGGCATTTCTTGAAACGAAGGAGTAATTTCATCCGTAAACAACTGCTTTCGAAAAATCCAGCCGGTAAAAACAGCTAAACCTATGCCTAACAAATACAAGGCAAATACAATATTTTGTCCGTTTTGTTGAAAGAACGCAGCCGCAAATAGTGCGTAAACCGTTAACCTTGCGCCACAGCTCATAAAGGGAGCCATGGAGATAGTCATCAAACGATCACTATCTCGACCCAAGGTGCGAGCTGCCATGACTGCAGGTACATTGCACCCAAAGCCAACAATTAAAGGTACAAAAGCGTTACCTGGCAAACCAATGCCGCTCATTAATCGATCGATGACGAATGCTGCACGGGACATGTAGCCAGAATCTTCAAGAAAAGATAGGCACAAATAAAGGAATCCGATAACGGGGATAAAAGTAGCAACTAAAGTTATCCCGCCACCAACACCTTGAGCCAATAAGGTTATAATTATGTCAGGCGCAGAAATTTGCTCCAGTAACCAAGTAACTCCGTCCACTAAAACCGCAGCAAACAAAATATCGAAAAAATCAATAAATACTGCCCCTAGATTTACCGCAAAGGTAAACATGAGATAAATCATCAATAGAAAGAAAGGCACACCGAGCCAACGATTTAGTACTACCGCGTCAATTTGTTCAGATAAGCTGTGTCTTGTTGGACTAACTTCAACAACGCCATTAACTAGTTGCCGGGACTTATGATAGCGCTGCAATATTTTGTCGTCAGTTTTTGAAGCATGCTCTGCTCGTAATTCACCAATTCCTTTGCTAGGTTCAATGGAAACTTCTTCTAGCGCAGCTTTTAACGCGTCAATACCTTTTTTCTGCGAGGCAATAAGAGAGATTATGGGAATTTGTAACTGGCTCTCAAGCAAATGCGGGCTAATATTCAGTCCTTGTTGCTTCGCAACGTCCAGCATATTGACTGCGACAATCATTGGAATCGACTTTTCCATAAGCTGTTGTGTCAGTACTAAACTCCGTTCCAAATTAGTCGCGTCGATAATATTGATTATGAGTTCAATGTCACCTTGCTCGAGAAATTCGAAGGCGATCTCTTCATCAACGCCTTTATAGTCCTGCTCGAGTGAATAAATTCCAGGTAAGTCAACTAATTCGACTGCCTCATCTCCGATTGAGAAGTAGCCAAACTTCTTTTCCACAGTAACTCCAGGCCAATTGCCTACTTTTTGATTGGCACCGGTAAGAACATTAAAGAGTGTCGTCTTACCGCAGTTCGGGTTACCAATTAGGGCTATTTTTCGCATGGGTTTATTGAATCTCAACCTGAATTATATTGGCTTCGGCTTTACGTATGCTAATGAAGCTCCCTCCGACCTTAACCTGCATTGGGTCTCCAAGAGGTGCGAAACGCAAAATTTCGAGCGTCGAACCAGGAATAACGCCGAGGGAATATAACCTACTTCTCAGCTCGGCAGGTTCGGAAGCTATTTCTAGCACGATGCAGCGGTCGCCACTAACGGTGGTGGATAAAAAAGTTTGACTCATATTGATAGATAAAACTATTTAAATTCAGAATCTTACAGCGGAATACCTAGCTAATTATTAGCCCGGTAACCTAACAGATCTGAATCTACTTGACAATCATTCTCATTTAGATTTAAAGTAATAGAACTTAGGAACTATACTATGTACGTTTGCATTTGCCGACAAGTTACTGATCACCAGATTCGAGATATCTGTCGAGGTGGTTCGAGTAATTTTACTGACATTCAGGCCCAAACTGGTATTGCCAGTGAGTGCGGTAAATGCGGAAAACTTGCACAGACTATCGTCAAAGAATTTAGTAAATCAAGCGCTGACTCCAGCGCTGGATAATTTCTCTCTCGTTTTATTACTTTCAGTATCCCCTGTTTTGCTCGCGCGTGCCCGTTTAAATCGAAGTGGTATTGCTTATCATTTAGATTTATTATAAATATCAATAGCTTACGTGGATTCTCCTTGACATTTTAATAACAAAGAGCGAACCTTTACCAAACTTATTGGTGTGGAAAATAAAATGCAAGCTGACCCTAAAGTTATCGAATATCTCAATAAAGCTCTCGGGAATGAACTGGTTGCTATTAACCAATATTTTCTTCATTCCCGTATTTATGAAGATTGGGGTCTGGGTAAACTCGCCGAGAAGGAATACGAAGAATCGATCGATGAGATGAAGCATGCGGATGAACTCACCAAGCGCATCCTGTTTCTAGAGGGGCTGCCTAATTTGCAAGATCTAGGTAAGCTTTTCATCGGGGAAAATACTAAAGAGATGCTCGAATGCGATTTACAATTGGAGCATATAGCGTGTCCCGATTTAAAAGAGGGTATCGCTTATTGTGAATCTGTTGCTGATTTCACGAGCCGCAATTTACTCTCTTCAATATTAGATAGTGAAGAAGAACACATAGATTGGTTAGAAACTCAGCTTTCTTTGATCGACAAAGTTGGATTAGAAAACTATCAGCAGTCAATGATGTAACTATAATAACTAGTTATACGGTGGCGGCTGATTAATGCTATTTTCCGCTGAGCTAAGCTATACAATCCTCTCCTCTTGACGATACCTTTAATAAGTCTTTTTCAAAAAGACTCGATATTATTGCCTAAATTTATTGGGTTCCGGACACTCATTGAGTAGTGCTCTATGTATGCGTGTATCGATTTAGGATCAAACAGTTTTCATTTGCTGATAGGCGAGTGGGAAGACGGTCGCATACAAATTATTGAGCGCTTGAGTGAAAAGGTACAACTTGGTGAAAATGTAAATATCAACGGCTATATCTCACCTGAAATTTTTGAGCGAGGGCAGTCTTGCTTGCGCAGATTTAAGCTGCTAATGAAACAATATCCAGTAAAAAGATACTGGGCCCTCGGCACTAATACCTTTCGTATAGCTAATAATGCAGAAGAATTCATTCAGGCAGCAAAAGTGAAAGGTATCGATATCTCAGTTATTAGTGGAGAGCAAGAGGCGGTTTTAATTTATGCGGGAGTAATAACGGCATTGCCCCTCTCAGAACGCCGCAGACTAATAATTGATATTGGTGGTGGCAGCACAGAAATCATTGTCGGGCAAAAACATGACCGTGTGCTTACAGAGTCATTGACCATAGGAAGCGTGAGTTGGCGCGATCGTTTTTTTAACAGTGCTCAACAGGAAAGTGGAATTTTATTGGAGCGCATGGATTTGGGGGTTGCGGCCGCAAAACAAGTTTTTGAGTCAATTTCTCCCAGCATAGAGAGGGCTGAATGGGATGAAGCGTATGCGTCTTCTGGTACCATAAAGATGCTAGCCTTTATCTGTGAAGCCCATGGTTATGGCGAGACCCAGATTCAATTGACTGCGCTCCATAATCTTAAAGGAAAAATTGCTGAATGCATTGCTGACGGGTCGAATCTTGCTGGATTGAAACAACGTCGCAGAGACCTTTTGCTGGCTGGTTGGTGTATTTTGGTTGGTCTAATGGAATCTTATAAAGTCGAAACTATAAATTTTAGTGCTACCGCATTGCGGGAAGGCATGCTGGACTTTATGGTGAAGAATGAGAAAACCTTGCAGGCATTGGAAACTAGCCAATTGCCCGAAGTTAGTTTTGCAAAAGGCTAGAACGGCCGGCTAAGTCTGAGCAAGTTTGTTTAGAAGCTCGTTTTGTACATCTAGCTGGTCATTTTCCTGCCGCAAGCGCTCAATGTATTCTCCTGTGGCATTAAGCTCCCAGGTTTGTGTGGGAGACTCGAGATACACCTTCAACTCTTCTATTATGCGATTAGCATGCTTTTTCTTTAATATTGGGAAACAAACTTCAATTCTGTTTGAAAGATTTCTTTCCATAAGATCTGCAGATGAACAATAAACTGAATGTTCAGCATTTAAAAAATGATAAACACGCGAGTGTTCTAAAAATCTGCCGACTACTGAAATCACTCTAATGTTTTTGCTTACATTGGCGATGCCTGGTTTCAAACAACATGTGCCCCGAACGATTAGGTCAATCTGTACGCCAGCTTGAGATGCTTCGTAGAACTCTTTGATTACTGCAGGATCTGTCAGCGCGTTCATTTTGCCAATAATTCTGGCGGGTTTGCCTTCTAAGGCCATCGCATTTTTTCTTGTTGTATTAATTTAATGATAGCTTTGCGCAAATTAAACGGCGCGTGGACCAATAATTTTGGATGTAACTTTTTTCCCATACCAGTAATTTGCTGAAAAACCTTATGTACATCGGTACAAAGAGCTTCGTTAGCGGTTAGGAGGCTGTAGTCGGTATACAGCAGGGAAGTTTTTCGATGATAATTACCGGTTCCCAGATGCGCGTATCGAATTAATTGGCTCCCCTCCCTGCGCACGAACAGCAACATTTTTGCGTGGGTCTTGTAGCCCATTACGCCGTAAACAACTACGGCGCCAGCTTCTTGCAATATGCTAGCAAAATTAATGTTTTCTTCTTCGTCGAAACGAGCACGTAGTTCTATAACTACGGTCACTTCCTTGCCATTAAGTGCTGCTTCTGCCAATGCTTCAACTAACTCTGATGACGCATTGGTACGATATAAAGTTTGTTTAATAGAGAGTACGCAAGGATCTTTTGCGGCCTGCCTTACCCAATCGATTATCGGCGTAAATGACTCATAGGGGTGAAGTAATAGTCGATCTTCTTTTTCTACAGCTGCGAATATGTCGCTATTTTCTTCCAGTGCTTTCGGGGCAACTGGAGAAAATTTGGGAAACAGAAGTTCAGGACGATCGATCATACTGGTCACTGCCATTAATCGTTGCAGGTTCACGGGCCCATCGAGTCTAAAAAGCTCTTCATCCGAGAGACTGAAACGTTCAAGCAAGTAGTTGGTTAGCGCCTCGGGGCATTCTTTTCCAACCTCCAATTTCGTTGCAGCGCCAAAGCGGCGACTATGTAGCTCACCTTGTAAAGCACTGGCAACATCTTCCACCTCGACTTTTGACATTTCCAAATCAGAATTTCGAGTCACGCGAAACTGATGACACTCAGTCACCGACATGCCAGGGAAAAATTCATCAACATGGCAGTGAATAACAGAAGAAAGGAAAATGAAATTATCCCCGCCGGAAATGATTTCTTCAGGAACTTTAATTAGCCTGGGTAAAGACCGAGGTGCGGGCACAATGGCGAGACCGCTTTCTCGACCAAAGGCATCTTTGCCATCTAAAGAAAGAATAAAGTTGAGGCTTTTATTCACTAATCTCGGAAACGGGTGGGCGGGGTCCAGTCCTAAGGGGCTTACAACAGGTAATACTTCTTCAAAAAAATATTGTTTTGTCCATTCCGTAAGCTCTTTATTCCATTTTGAGCGATGAATAAAGTGGATGTTCTCATCGGCTAAGGAGGGCAGCAGATCATCGTTCAGTATTCGATACTGCTCATCAAGTGCTAATCGAACTTGTTCATGAATTTCCCTTAAGATTTTTTCGGGATATTGGCCGTCGGCACCAGGGCGTTGTCGACCAAAATCCAATTGTTTTTTTAACCCGGCGACACGGATTTCATAAAACTCATCTAAATTTGAACTAAATATAAGAAGGAAGATCAAGCGCTCAATCAAGGGATGGTTGCGGTGCTTCGCTTGTTCGAGGACCCGCAGGTTAAATTTTAAATAGCTAAGTTCGCGATTCTCATAGAATTCGTGGCTGCTGAGATCTATTTCGGGTGTTTCACTGGCGCCCTGTTCCGACTCAATAGCTGAATTATCAATCACAACTTCCAAGGGGGTTTTTTTAGGTGTTTGACTCATAGCGATAGAAGTAAAAATCTAGTTTATAGATGCTCGGAATTTCGTTCCTAATCCTGTTATTTTTGGAACTAGACCCGCGATTCTAGCATATCGGACCGAGTTAGGTCTGTTTGATACTGAGCATCAGATTTGGTTGATGTTGCTAGTTTTCTCTAATTACATGTCTAAGCTAATTAGCCCAATGCTGCGCCAATACGAACTAAGATACTAAGTCGTATTTTTCTTGCCGGTAAGATAGTAGTGGATTGGAATTATCACGAATAGCTTGCGCAAAGTATTTTATGATCTGTCCGCGATTGGTGAATTAGGATAGACTTCAGCGCCGGATTAATTAGAAACTTTGGAATTGAATATGAAGAATCAACGCGTAATCTTTGCGAAACGCCCCTTGGGCGAGCCGGATGATGACTGTTTTCGCTTTGATGAGATTGATGTGCCTGAACTCAAAGATAATGAGATTCTGGTAAAGGTCTGCTGGTTGTCTCTTGACCCCTATATGAGAGGAAGAATGAATGATGGAAAATCCTATGCAGATCCGATGCAGATAGGAGATGTAATGACAGGAGAGTCATCAGGCATCGTTATTAAATCTACCTCTGACAAATTTGCTGTAGGAGAATACGTTGCAGTGCATAAGGGCTGGCAGTCTTACGTTGTCTGCGGAGCTGATGATAAGAGACTAATGAAGATCGATATCACTAACGGGTCATTGTCAGCTCATCTAGGCGTCGTTGGAATGCCTGGACGCACGGCCTATTTTGGTTTGAGCGAAGTTGGCAAGCCTCAGGTTGGCGAAACTCTGGTTGTGGCTGCAGCTTCAGGAGCTGTGGGTTCCGCTGTAGGTCAGATCGCAAAAATTCTAGGACTTCGAGCGGTAGGAATCGCCGGTGGGCTAGAAAAGTGCCGCTACGTAACTGAGGAATTAGGATTTGATGCCTGTATCGATTACAAGGCCGATAATTTTACTAGAGAATTGAAAGCTGCTTGTCCAGATGGCGTAGATATTTATTTTGAAAACGTTGGTGGGGCAGTGACAAAAGAGGTAGCACAGCTACTTAACCCTGGTGCGAGAGTACCAATCTGCGGATATATCTCAAATTACAACGATGAAGATATTTCGAAGTCTGAATCACCGTTTCATATTTTGAAAAAGCTTGACGAGGTTCCTGAGCACCGGTTTTTTGTGGTGTTCGAATGGCTCGAGCGCTACCAAGAAGCGACAGAACAATTGGGTCGGTGGGTTAATGAAGGGCGCTTAAAATATCGAGAAAGTATCGGGGAAGGACTGGGAAATGCGCCGGAATTGTTTCGCGGTCTATTAAAAGGTAGAAATTTTGGTAAGCAATTAGTGAAAGTTGCGAAAGAAAGCTAATGACCAAAGTGGTTGATGAAAATTTTCAGATAGCGGATTTGTTTTCACTCTCCGGTAAAACAGCATTAATAACTGGAGGAAGTAGCGGTCTGGGTTTGGTGATGGCGAAAGGGTTGTTGCAGAATGGTGCTAAAGTTGTAATTGCTTCACGTAGGCAAAAAAAATGTGATCTGGCCCTTAAAGAGCTTAAGGCTTATGGAGAGGTGTATGCCCTTGCAACGGATGTCACTCAGGTAGATTCGCGAGAAAAGCTGCTTGAATTTATAGATGATAAGCTGGGCAGTCTAAGTATTTTGCTCAATAATGCTGGGGCTAATTGGGGTGCACCTTTAGAAGATTATCCCGACGAAGGTTTTGCCAAGGTAATGGATACCAACCTCAATGCAGTATTTTCCTTAAGCCGAGATGCGGTTCCTCTCTTGAGTAAAGCTGCGTCTGTCGAGGATCCAGCTCGAATCATTAACATAGGCTCTATGGATGGAATACATGTTCCCATAGTTCAGCGCGTGCCAACTTTTGCTTACTCCGCAAGTAAAGCAGCTTTGCATCATTTGACCAAGGCAATGGCGGTCGAATTGGCGCCCAAGCAGATTACGGTTAATGCGGTCGCTCCTGGCTTTTTTGAATCGCGCATGACTGACTACGTTTTTGAACATTATCTCAATGACATCGAAGATGATTGTCCATTACATCGTGTCGGTCAGCCCCGAGAGATAGTTGGCATTGTTACCTATTTAGCGTCAAAAGCTGGATCCTATACCAATGGTGCGGTGATTCCTGTTGATGGAGGTACCAGTATTTCAAAAGGTCAGCGTGATTGGATGGCCTAGACGGCCTTATCTTTATTCGTCCCTCAGCACTTGTTCTTGCTGCAGACGCTTGCTAGTTTAGCGCTCCATTTCAAAGATTCTGTATGTTGTAGCGGTCTATTGCGTTGTTTTTTGCTAAAACTATCAATATTAGAGAAGCGAGACTAAGGGCAAAATAAGTATGAGTTTATTCAACCTCGAAGGTAAGGTTGCACTAATTACCGGGTCAACCAAGGGCATTGGCAAGGCTATAGCGACTCGCATGGCTGAACAGGGGGCAAAAGTTGTAATTTCTAGCCGCAATCAAGATCTCTGTGATGAGGTTGCAGCAGAAATTAAAGGAAAAGGTGGTGCTGCGATCGCGATATCTTGCAATATCAACTACAAAGAGCAGTTAGAGAATCTAGTTTTGCAAACTGAACAACAGCTCGGCAAGATAAACGCCTTAGTTTGCAATGCCGCGATAAATCCTTATTTTGGATCGTCTCAAGAAATTCCGGATTCTGCATTTGACAAAGTTATGCATGCCAATATTGGCAGCGTGCATCGCTTGTGCCAGCTTGCTATCCCGGGCATGGCAGAGAATGGTGGCGGGGCTGTGATCATCGTGTCATCAATTGGTGGACTAAAAGGCTCTGATGCCTTGGGGGCCTACGCTATTTCAAAAGCGGCTGATATGCAAATTGCTAGAAATCTGGCTGTTGAATGGGGTCCGAAGAACATCCGCGTAAATTGTATTGCTCCTGGTTTGGTCCGTACTGATTTTGCGCGTGCATTGTGGGAAAACCCGCAAATATATGAAGCGACGATAGCGAAGTATCCGCTGCGGCGCATTGGAGAACCTGATGAAATAGCAGGAACCGCGGTCTTATTGGCATCGGATGCCGGAAGTTTTACGACAGGTCAGACCATAGTTATCGATGGCGGTGGTACAATAGCTGGATAAAATTATTGAATTAGATAGGGGTTTTAAGAATGGATTTGGGTTTATCAGAAAATCTGGTTGAGGTAAGAGAAAAGATTCGTGGGTTTGTGGAAGATAAAGTAGAGCCAATAGAGGCAGAATATCTTGCAGAAATTGCAATTGACGATCGCTGGTCTCACACAGCGCGGCAGGAGGAAATTCTTAATGGCCTAAAAGACGAGGCAAGAGCTCGAGGCTTATGGAATTTCTTTCTACCTGAAAGTCAGGGTGGCGGCGGAATCTCCAATTTAGAGTATGCCCATATGGCCGAGATTATGGGTCGCAGCCGTTTAGCCTCTGAATCGATGAACTGCAGTGCCCCGGATACAGGAAACATGGAAGTATTGGAGCGCTATGGTTCTGAAGAACAAAAGAAGCAATGGCTAGAGCCTCTTTTGGCTGGTGAAATTCGATCTGCATTTGCAATGACTGAGCCTGGTGTAGCCTCAAGTGATGCTACCAATATTGCTACTCGAGCAGTATTAGATGGCGATGACTGGGTGATCAGCGGAGAGAAATTTTATATCTCTGGTGCCGGTGATCAGCGTTGCAAAATCATGATATGTATGGTGGTTACTGATCCAGATGCTCCGAAGCATAATCGTCAGTCACAAATCTTGGTTCCTATGAATACACCAGGAGTCGAAGTGGTCCGGCCCATGACGGTATTTGGGAAAGATGACGCGCCCCATGGGCATATGCATATTAAGTTCCATAATGTTCGCGTTCCAGAAAGAAATATAATCTTAGGTCGTGGTAGAGGGTTTGAAATTTCGCAAGGGAGACTGGGGCCCGGACGCATTCATCATTGCATGCGCTCTATTGGGGCTGCAGAAAAAGCATTGGATCTTATGTGTGAGCGAGCGGTGAGTCGCGAGGCATTTGGTAAACCTTTGGCGGAACTCGGTGGCAACTATGATGTTATTGCCGATAGCCGCATTGAAATAGAAATGTGTCGATTACTGGTTTACCGCGCGGCTTGGTTAATGGATAGTATTGGAAACAAGGCCGCCCGAGATGCAATATCACAAATTAAAGTTGCCGTGCCTAATATGGCGTTACGAGTTATCGATCGCGCTATTCAAATGCATGGGGCATCAGGTGTTTCGCAAGATTTTCCGTTGGCAGCGCTCTGGACGAGTCAGCGTACTCTGCGATTGGCTGATGGTCCAGATGAAGTTCATCGCCGGGTTATAGCTCGAAAGGAACTAGCAAAATACACCTAAATTCTTAAATCGATTAAAAGAAAATGGGAACTTCGGTTCCCATTTTCTTTTATAGCTACAATTACTTGAATATGGCCAAGTAAAACCCCTAATCTGATAAGACAATGACAGAATCAATTTCAGTTATAATACCTACTTATAATCGCGCCTATTGCCTCTCTCGCGCTATCGACTCGGTTCTAGCTCAATCTCATCCAGTTGAAAAAATATGTGTTATCGACGATGGGTCTACGGACGGCACTCAACAGTTACTTCAATCAAACTATCCCCAAATCCACTATATTCGACAGGAAAACAAGGGTGTTAGTGCTGCAAGGAATGAAGGTATTAGAAAGATCAAGAGTCAATGGATAGCATTCCTAGACTCTGATGATGAGTGGCTCCCCCAGAAGATAGAGAAGCAGTTATTTGAGCTCACACGGCAACCAATGTACAAACTTATTCATTGTGATGAAGTATGGATACGTAATGGCGTTCGAGTTAACGCAATGAATAAGCATAAAAAATCTGGTGGGGATATCTTTGAAAGCTGTTTACCTCTGTGCGTAATTTCTCCATCGGCTTCGATAATTCAAAGAGAGTTGTTGCTTGAAGTTGGATTGTTCAATGAATCACTTCCAGCCTGTGAGGATTATGATTTATGGTTGCGAATTTGCAGTAGCCATCCGGTGTTGTATGTTAATGAAAAGCTATTATGCAAATATGGTGGCCACGAAGACCAATTGTCTCGACAGCATTGGGGTATGGATCGGTTTCGCGTTGATGCCCTTGATCGAATCATTCGAGAAGGTGTTTTACAGTCCGATCAAGCTAAAGCAGCGAGAGAAATTTTAATTAACAAGTGCCGAATACTAATTAATGGTGCAGACAAGCGAGGAAATCAAGCGTTGGTAGATAAGTGTCAGGCGCTTTTATCAATGCATGGAGTGTAATTATGGTGTCGCTCCAGAATGTCAATCTTGTTTTTGCGCACAAATTTGAAGCTCAGGCTGTTCTCGAATTTTTCTCGTTGGAACTAGTAGACAATAAAGAATTTAAGATTTATCAGAATAAAAATGGCATGCAAGCTGTTATCACTGGAATGGGTTTTGAAAATGCGAAGTCTGCGACTGCGAAGCTTGGCGAAAGAACTTTGAAGGTCGGAACACAGAATGGTCTGAACATGGAGGTTGCGGCACGAGCCTGGTTAAATATTGGTATTGCTGGTCATCCCGAAGCAGATATTGGTACTGGTTTTCTAGCGAGCAAGATTATTCATCGAAACAGTGGTGATACTCAGTTTCCAGCACCTGTTCTTACTGGTTTAGAGAAGATTACAGTAGTAACTGTTGATAAACCTGAATTGGTCTATCCGGAAAATGCGGTTTACGAAATGGAAGCAGCAGGATTTTGGGCATCAGCTATTGAGTACACTTCATTGGAGTTTGTACAGGTTTTAAAAATTGTTTCGGATAACAAAAAGCAATCAATAGATACTGTTACAAAGCGATTGGTTGTAGATCTAATAAGGGGAAAATTAGAAAGGATTAACGATTGTTGTGCGCAACTACAATCTCTTGTTAATGAATATAACAATGCCTATAGTTTGGATGTCGCCAGCATCGAATTAATAAAGTCTTGCCTGGAGTCATATCATTTTACAGTTACTCAAAAAGCCCAATTAAAGAAACTGGTTCAGCGATATTCAGCATTAGATTTATTCACACAGCTGAGGGAAATTACGGAGTTAACCTTTAGTAGTAGTAATGAGTTAATTAAGGAATTAAGTGAGTATTTATCTCTTCAATAGAATGACAAAACCAGATGAACAAAAAGGCAGTGCCATAGTGTGTTTTCAGCAATTTATATAGAAGATGAGGTTAGAGAGCATGATCGAGTGAAAGAATTGCTCGAGCGGTTTTCTAGCATTCCTCATATTAATTGTCAGCGTTACGGGGAAGTATTTAATCGTAAAGGCCAAAATTTTCGAATTCAAAAAAAATCCCCTGCACTTATACTGGCAAAAAAGTATGGAAATCTGGTGTTACCTTCGCCTGACGGCTATGGTTTTGAGGGGGGTAAGAGTTATTATTTTTCACATATGCTTAACTGCTTATACGACTGCCGTTACTGTTTTCTACAAGGGATGTACCGCTCTGCTAACTATGTTTTGTTTGTTAACTATGAAGACTTTGAATGGCAGATTACTGAATCGATTAAAGCTTCTGATGGGCCCTCAATCTATTATAGTGGTTATGATTGTGACAGTTTGGCATTCGAGCCAGTTAGTAAATTTTGTGACTACTTTCTACCAGTTTTTTCAAAACACACTTCTGCAGTATTGGAAATTAGAACTAAAAGTACACAGATACGAAGTTTATTAGATGTTAAACCATTGTCTAACTGTATAGTCGCTATGAGCTTCACCGCTAATGAGGCTAGTTTACGATATGAGCATAAGGTTCCTACAATTCGGAAACGTATTGAGGTATTACAAAAACTACAACAAGCTGGGTGGTCAATTGCACTGCGCTTCGAGCCTATCATCTGGGATTCAAATCTTTTAGAAAATTACCGTAAATTATTCACAGAAATATTTCATCGAATTGATATCGATAGCTTGCATTCGGCTAGCATTGGTGAATTTCGTATGCCGACTAGTTTTTATAAAAATATTGTAAAGCTTTATCCGGATGAAGCTTTGTTTGCGCGAGAGACTCAAATTGAAAATGGATTAGTGACATTGGTTAATAAAGAAGATTCTTTGCGAGAGTTAGAGAAAATTCTACTGAGACACATAAAGCCAGAACAATATTATCGCTGCGCATAATTGTAATAGATGAGCAGAACAAGCTTGTAAATTAAGTAAAATTAATAGCCTCTGCCTAAATTAACAAATAAGTGAGAACATGAATAATAATCCTAAAGGTTTGATTATAGTCAGCGGGGCATCGTCTGGAATTGGTAGAGCTATGTCTATGTCATTATTGACTGAGGGATATTCGGTGCTAGGAATAGCAAAAGAATTTCCTCAGAAAAGAATAAAGCATGAAAAATTTGACTTCATAGAAATTGATTATTCCGACTTAGACAAACTCCCTAGCGAACTTGAGCGGGTTATCAATTTGGTTGATCAGCCAATACGCGGTTTGGTTAATAATGCTGGAATTGGGAGGATGGCGTTTCTAGAACAGTTGTCCGTAAAAGATATGCGGCTTGTAATGGAAACTAATTTTCTAAGTCACGCAATTGTTACGAAAGTATTTTTGCCAATACTAAAACGACAGCAGCAATTAGTTGATATCGTATTTACAGGCTCTGAAGCTGCGCTAGAAGGCGCGAAACAAGGGAGTATTTATTGTGCCAGTAAGTTCGCTGTAAGAGGTTTCGTTCAAGCTATTCGGGAAGAGTGTGCTAAAACTAGGGTGCGAGTTTCAATTGTGAACCCTGGTGCGGTGCGAACTCCATTTTTCGATGACCTTCATTTTGAACCAGGTGGTGCTTCCGAAAACGCCATTGAAGCTGAAGATGTAGCAGAAGTTTTATTAACAATATTTAACGCTCGTCCCGGTACGGTAATCGACGAAATAAATTTATCGCCTCAGACCCATGTTTGGCAAAGAAAGTAAGATCGAATGCGACAAATTGTCGCAGAAGTCGACAATTCTCCACTGTCTGTTGGAAAAAGCAGGCAAGTAAAAGTGAAAGCTGAGATACTTTCGCACCCGCGAACCTATTCTATTCGTTCCGCTAAATTTTGCAGACATGCTGAGGTTTTACTATGAAATTAACAAAAATCCTAAAATTTTCTCGGTCCTTTGCCTGTTCGATTGTATTGGTAGCTCCAGTACTTGTTAGTGCCCATACTGCTTTAAAAGAGTCGACTCCAGGCGATGAGGCGATTATTAAAGCTGCGCCAGGTCACATAGATCTAGTTTTCAATGGCCCAGTTAAGCTGGTTAAACTTGAGTTAATGGGCGTTGGCCATGAGATGCCAACTAATTTTGAAGCTCAAACAGACGCAATTGCTACTTACCGCGTCGAAACGCCGGGGATGCACCCAGGTCAATTTATTGTGAATTGGGCTGCAATCGGTGCAGATGGTCATACAGTCACTAATTCGTTTAGTTTCTCGGTAGATCCTGATGCCGCGGAATAGCAAACTACGGGACGAAGTGATCGTGGTTAAGAACGCGGTCATAACAACAATCATTGATTGCTAGATAGATCCTGCGAATGCTTATGCTCCCAACATCTTGGGAAATAGCTACTCTTGCCTGTAAGCTTTTATTCTATTTTGGGGCTGCCAGTGCAGTAGGCGGTAGTCTTTGTTTGCAGCTTTATAACGATGGCAGCCGCTCCACGGTCCAATCTAATATTCGTTATATTACTCTTGGTGCATTTGTAGGTTTTCAGGGAGTCTTGTTTAACTTCCTAGTGCAGATTGGGTTGGTGGTTGATATCGGCTTTTTTGGTATGTTCGATTGGAGCATGGCATCTATATTTTTGGACACTCAGTTAGGAGACACTACCTTTTTTAGAATGGCTGGCTTTGTGATCATTTTTTCCGCCAGCTTGTTCTACTCACAACGCATTAGAAATTTAAATCGTCCGCCAAAGCAAAAATTCTATAAATTATTGAATATCATCAATTTGTTCGCATTTTTATTGATTATATTTAGTTTTCGATTTTCAGGGCATATTTCCGTGTTAAGCCCAATTGCCAAAGTCGCTATTGCACTTCATTTCTTTTCCTTCACAGCCTGGATAGGATCACTTTATCCGCTCTATAAGCTGACTTTTGGGCGGGATCTGGATTTTATGCATCGCTCGTTGAAAAAGTTTGGTAACAATGCCATGGTAGTTGTTCTGGTATTAATCATTGCTGGGGTATTAATGTGCTTTGAATTGTTCCATTCGCTATCGGAATTGTTTACAACGGCTTATGGGCAAGCCTTACTCGTTAAACTTACTCTTGTGCTAGTGATATTCGTCATTGCAGCATTAAATAAGCTCAAGCTAACTCCTGGACTGCATAACGAAGGAGGGGTATTAGCTTTGCGCAACTCGATTCGCATAGAATCTGTTGTTGCCTTATTTATATTGATCGTCACTTCTTATTTTTCAACTATAGTTGGCCCAGTAGATCACTCCATGTAAAGGTCTAACCTTTTCATTTTTTTAGAGCGAGATATTGAATACCATAAGATAAGTTTCTGATGCCATTCAGTATAATTCTTAAAGCTTAGGCTAAATGTGGGTAGCGAGAACTGCGGGTGCAATTTTATGGTCCCGCCGAATATAGATAACTGCACTGTAAATTTGGGGCTGGGACGCTGATTGTAAAACCTAAATTTATGATTAGGCTTTGCGCCTAATAGCTACCCAAAAATCCCTTTAAACAAGAAAAATAGCATAATAGACAATGCGGCTCCTACTGGAAGCGTTACGACCCAAGAAAGGAATATTCGGCCAACGACTCCTAAATTAAGTGCACCGATACCGCGGGCTACACCGACTCCCAGCACCCCACCAACCAAGCAGTGAGTTGTTGATACTGGAATACCGGTACCTGTGGCGAATACGACGGTTGTTGCCGCTGCCAGTTCTGCGGCGAATCCTCGGGACGGAGTAAGCTCCGTAATATTACGACCAATTGTGGCAATTACTCGATAGCCCCATGTCGCCAATCCAGCTACTATGCCGCCTCCGCCAAGAAGTAGAATCCAAATTGGAAGCTGAGATTGCTCAAGGAAGACGCCGCCGCTCTGAACTACTCCATTCACTGCGGCTAAAGGTCCTATTGCATTCGCTACATCATTTGATCCGTGGGCAAATGCCATGGAGCATGCAGTGAAGAGCATCAACACACCAAAAACTCGTTCAACACTGCCAAAATGGGACTTTTTATCCCCGGCAGGAAGCTCTTTGATCGATCTGAGCATAAATACACCGACAAAGCTTAAGATGCCACCAATCCCAATTGCAATCACGATGCTCTGGTTATAAGACAGGTCCAAACCTACGTAACGTAATCCTTTAACTAGAGTAACCATGGCAATAACAAACCCAACTAAGAAAATATAGAAGGGCACGTACTTTTTAGCATTTGTAAACGGGTCGTCAGTATCGAGAACCAATTTTTGTACACTCCGAAAAATACAAAACGCGATAAACCCCGATACCATTGGCGATACTACCCAACTTGCGATAATAGACCAGATTTTTGACCAAACCACTGCATCAACAGAAATCCCTACGACAGCAAAGCCAACAATGGCTCCAATAATTGAATGCGTAGTAGAGACCGGCCATCCTCTATTGGAGGCAATAAGAAGCCAGATCCCAGCTGCGAGAAGAGAGGAGAGCATGCCGTAAACTAGTAACTCAGGAGAATCAGCAAAACCTGCTTTTTCAATATCGATGATTCCAGAGCGTATTGTAGAGGTTACTTCACCTCCCGCAAGATAGGCGCCGGCGAACTCGAAAATCATTGCGATTAATATGGCTTGCTTTATTGTAATTGCACCAGCGCCTACAGATGTCCCCATGGCATTGGCTACATCATTAGCACCGACCCCCCATGCCATGAAAAACCCAAATAGACACGCCATTACGAGAAAAACCATACCGTATTGAGAAATTATTTCAGACATTTGAAAATCCAGTTATCTTTGTGGTGATTAATGATTTAGTTTTGTTAATCAGTTCAATTATTATTAATGCGCAATGAGAATTAATAATCGGCTTCCAACTTTTTGTGAGTCGTCAGCGATTTCACCGATTAAGTCGATAATCTTGTAAAGAAACATCACGTCCACGGGCGGCAAGTTAGGTTCGAGTTTATATAAAGAAGCTCTCAGCTGGACTTGGTGAATGTCACTTTTATTTTCGAGATCATCCAATTCTTTAATGAGGTCTTCTACCAACTCTACTTCCTTACCTCTAAATCCAGCTTCTAATAATTCATCTAGTTCATTAATTGCTTTCAAAGCCTGACCTGAAGCCTTTAGGCTTAACTTGTAATAATTTAACAGAGAATCTGTGAGACTGCTGGGAACCTCGATTTTTCTGCCTAGCATTAAGCCAGCGATATCCTTTGCGCGATTAGCGAGCCTGTCTTGAATGCTAAGCAGCTCGAGCAAATCTGACCTGGCAACAGGAAGCAGTAAACTTTTTGGAAGATTGGTTCTGACGTTGCTTTTTAAGTCATCCGCTTCGTTTTCAGCAGCATGAATTGCTTGCTGGTGCTCTTGAGCTTTCTGCCAATCATTTGATGTACATGCATTGAGAAAGTCACCTAGAAGAATGACGCACCTCTGAGCATTCGCCATGTGCTCTTGTATCGGTCTTATTGGTGATCGTCCGAAAAGTGCGGCAATTGGATTTGACATGATCTAGGCTCCGAAATTAATTCGTGCGTATGGCGTTAGATTATCAGCGTGTTTCAAAATAGCTGGTTTCTTTTATTCTCGCGATTGTATATTCCTTATATTACAAATTTATGACACTTATAAGTCTCCGATTTATCTTTCTATTTTGAGCCCTATTAAAGCCTTTTTTATCTTCCAGTCATTAATAAGTCACCGCAATTGGCCGACCTATTATTTGATAAGCTTTTGATTGCAAAAATCGAACCTTAAGCTAACTTGAAAACTTTGTATAATATAGGCTAAAAATAAGTCAGCTGTTGCCGGCCATGCCTAAGGCATGGGCTAAAGTAGGAAAATTCTTAAGGGGAGTAGATTAGACAGTTTGAAAATTAGTGTTCCTTGAACAGTCAAAAATTAACAGAAAATCAATCAACTAATAATTCAATAATAGAACTAACATATTTCACTTGTGACCACACTTAAACTAAATCAATTAGTACTTAGCATCATCTTGACCCTGGTGTGTATCGGGTCGTCTATGAGTATTGTGGCTAATGACGACTTGCCTGTTGGGCAGTTTAACTATGATTTTAGTGATTTTATTAGCTGGGTAGATGACGCTGTAGCTGAGAATCAAATACCGGGCGCAGCTATAGCGATTGTCTCTCGCGAAGGAATAATGCATTTGCAGACTTGGGGCAAAAACAATGTAGCCGAGGGTGATTCGGTTACAACTGATTCAGTATTTCGAATAGCTTCCATGTCAAAAACCTTCGCAGGCACCGCAATGTCGTTGCTAGTAGACCAGAATTTGCAGAACTGGGATAACCGAGTTATTGATTTGTTTCCAGAGATGAGGATTGGCACGAAATCATCTTCTAGGGGAATTACGCTAAAACATTTGGTGAGTCATTCTACTGGGTTAATGCCTCACTCCTACTCCAATATGCTCGACGATGGTGTCGCCTACGAAAGCATAAAGAGCAAATTTCACGAAATTCCGACGGTGTGTTCACCAGGTCAATGCTATGGTTATCAGAATGTCGTATTTTCACTAATTGCTGACGTGGTGGAGGAGAGCACCGGTGCGAGCTATGAAAGGTTTATCGAAGAAGAGATATTGAAGCCCTTGGGTATGTTGTCTGCATCAGTTGGAATGGATTCTTTTCTGGAAGACCCGGATGCAACTGCACCTCATCGGCTAGTGAGGGGAAAATGGCGCACGACGACCACCAACCCTGCTTATTATAGCGTTGCTCCCGCATCGGGAATCAACGCAAGCATTTTTGATATGACTATGTGGGTTCGTGCAAATTTGGGTGCATTTCCTGAAGTTTTATCTGCTAACTTTTTATCAGAACTTCATACCCCCATAATTTCCACACCCCATGGGAGTTACTTTAATCGTTGGACAGGATTGGAGAAAGCCTATTACGCAACAGGCTGGCGCGTCTTCGACTTCAAAGGGGTGCGAGCAATACATCATGGCGGAGGTGTTCGTGGTTTTCGTAGTGAAATGGCATTGATTCCCGAGGCTAATGTCGGAGTGATTCTATTATTTAATGCAGAATCAAATTTAGCTAATGACGTAGTACCTACATTCCTGAATAATCTCACTGATCCAATATAAGTAGAGGCCGAATTTTATAGAGACCAAGCTATTGGTCAACTTACATGCAGTCAAATTGAGGAAAATTCTATGAGTTCGGTAATAGATTTACTGAAATCCCATCGCAGCATCCGAAAATTTTCAGACCGAGCTATTGACCCTAAACTTATGGAAGAATTGTTTGTTGCTGGTCAGGCAGCGGCTACTTCGAGTTTTCTGCAAGGCACCACGATAGTCCGAGTCATGAAAAAAGAAACTCGGCGTAAGCTCGCGGAGCTTGCTGGAAACCAGCCATATGTGGAGAAGGCAGCTGAATTTATGATTTTTTGTGCCGATTTAAAACGTGCAGGAAATTATTGTGATGCATACGGCAAGCCTTTTGAAGGAGATTTTACAGAGCATTTTATAATCGCAACCGTTGATGTTGCTTTAATGGCTCAGAGTCTTGTTACTGCAGCTGAATCTGAGGGTCTGGGCATTTGTTACATAGGTGGTATCCGTAATAACCCAGGCCCAGTTTCAGAGTTACTCGAACTGCCAAAGGGTGTATATCCGGTATTCGGGTTGTGTCTAGGCTACCCAGATCAAGATCCGGAAATAAAACCGCGGTTGCCCCTTCCGGTTATTATCAAAGAAGAAGTATATAACGAAGAAGGCGATAAAGAGGCGATTGCAATTTATGACGAAGCGATAAGGGATTACTATCGGGCTCGGACTGGGGGAGGGCATGGTATTAGTTGGTCAGAACAAGTAGCAACTTTACTTTCAGAGAAATCTCGCCCACACATGAAGGCTTTTCTAGAAGGAAAAGGGTTTAAATTTAATTAAATTATCGTATCGAATCTAAACGATAAGCGCCTGTAGAAGGTAGCACTTCTACACGATCACTGATCTGAGATTCGATCGTCTCAGAAGGGGGGATGGCGCCAGGTCCATAGGCGAACTTGAATTCACCATTCACCAAGCCTCTAACATCATCAGTCACGGACCAGCGAGCGACGTAGTAGTCAGATGGGGGTAGTTCAAAAGGTATTGGTAGGACAAAATTATGGTTCATGCGGTTAGGGTCATAAGTAAATCCGATATCAATCCATTCATCTTCTGCAGTATAAAGAGCGAGCTTTAGTAACCTCACGTCGACCCGAAAACTCATTGTCACCATTTTTGGTGGGTCAGTTAAAACTGAATCATCTTGAGGAAAAGTGACGCCAGGTGTAAGAATGCCATGACTATGTTGACCACTAAGTGTGCTGCTGTTCAGCAGTAAAATTAGTCCTAGGGCATTGAAAAGTGTTTTGCTCATAACTTGATTATCGGTAAGTAGACTTGATAATTTTAACAAAGTTCGTATTAAGTTTAACCAAAGTAAACCATGCACTGCCTGGATAAGGCGCAGAGCTGACCCATTTCATCGTAAATTTTGCCCGATTGTTGGGTGTATCCATCTGCAGCGGCTTCGGCCACAAATTCTAAATAAAACCAGTCAGACTCAATTTCTTCTGGAGGCACAACGAATTCCAGAGACCAGCTTAACGAGCTCGACGGTATAGGAGCGGAGTCGAAATAAGATAGAATAACTGGTGGAGGGATATCGCAAATCGTAACTAATTTTTCTGTTGGAAGATTCGACATATCTGCCCTGTGACGAATCCAAAGATTTAATTCTCTACTAGGCTTGCCGCCAAAGGGTAAACCGCCATCGAGCCAAACACCTTCGAAAAACTGCAAGAATCCAGGTACTCTTTTGGCATGATCCGCGAATTTAACTCCTGATTCTATTGAGGCTGGGTTAATGTCGATCTTGGGCGGTATATTCAGACCTTCTCGTGGATTCCCAAAAGCAGCGAGCGCCTGCAGGCAAACTTGGCCATCACAGATCACAACTGCACTCATCTGAGTCACATTCCGTCCTTGACGCTGAATATGCGCATCGACTTTGACATCGCCAGGTGGAACTGGGGCGATAAAAGAAACCATGAGTGAGCGCATGGGCTGAGGTGTGGTCAGTAATTTACGCATTCCTGTCACTGCAAACGCTGTGGCAATGCCTCCATAGGCGGAACGTCCCTGTGACCAGTTTTCGTCGAAAGACGTAATATTGTCTTTGCTTTCTTCCAGCCGACTTAGTATCGATTTCAAATCTGATAACTGCATGTTTTAAACCGTTATTCTGCCCTTAGCTTGCTCAAAAATTGTTGTTCCCTGTGCTATCCTTCAATTTCTCAAAAGGTTAAATCAGTCGCAAATTTTGTAAGAGTGGTAGCGTGAAACAAGGAATACTGCAGCAACTTACTTTGTTCGCCTTTAGCGTCTGCATAGGTTCAACTGCCTGCGCTCAACCATTCGCAACTTCCGCACATGAACAACCCGCGGATAGTACAGGAATTGTAGCGAAAACAGAATCTAATCCCCCTAACGATGCAGTATTGATTTCTGCTCCAAAGCATCTGAATATCGATTTTCCTAGTGCGGTCCGCTTAGTCAAGTTGACCTTGCGAAATGAGCAGCGAGATTGGGTGGATATTAGCTTTCGTTATTCACCCTCTGCAGGTGCTAGTTATGAATGGGCATTGCCAGGCCTGGAGCCATCGATTTACTACACGGCAGACTGGGCCATACTTGCAGCTAATGACCGACTGGTGCGCGGTAGTTTTAGTTTTTCATTTGGTCCAAACGCTCAGGCTCCTTCTGTTGCAAGAGCAGTTGAAGAAGCGTTGTTGCAACAACGCTACGGTGATCCATCGATTCGCTATGTGGCTCCGCCTCGTACGCAAATAATTATCAACCAAGACCCACCCAGTTATGACCCGCCATTTACTATTAAATTGGAACGAGACCAGAATAATCAAAATTAGAGGCTATTGATGTATATAAAATATTATCTTGATCGTAGGGTCGGTTCTAATTCTTTATTAAAATTAGATTATTTAGATAATAGTTAGCAATCAAGAATAGTAAAGACAGAGAGCGATGAGTGTCATAAGGTGAAACTAAGCTAACTCTCTGGATTGCTTAGCGATAGAATCTTTTTACTCTTCCACATGCACAGTAATATATGCGTCATGATAGAGGCCGCCATCGTCAGCTCTTCCCCATAAGACGTAACTGCCAGGCTCAGAAAAAGTGGCAGTAACATTGATTATGCCATCTTCTGGAATTTCAGGCGGTAACCACAAATCCCCCCAAGGTGAATTGGCTGAAGAGCGAGTGTCTTCCCAGGGTTTTGGCAGAGGCGGATCAAAAGTTACTTCGCCTTCGCCACGATAGACATTCCAAGAGAGAAAGAGCCCATTAATTTTCCCAACGGTAACCTGTGTTGGCCTGCGCATCATTCTACGTTCGAGCTCTTCAGCAGTATTGGTAGAGTCACGACGCGGTTCAGGCAGTCCATCGTCCCAAATATGAGTAGTAAGATCCACAGGCTCACCAACTCGTGCGACACGGACATTATCTCCCGGTACTGTAACTACTGGTGGGATGTTCGATCTTGATTCCGGGCTGCTAGTGCCAGCTCCCAAAGAGCCAGTCTCTGAGGCGATAACCATATTGTCGACGAGATAATCTTGGCGCAATGTACCGTAGGCTCTGCGCTCTACGCCATTTATATTTAAAGTCCATACCAGTTCTCGATCGCCCCAGTCAGAAGGTACGGTAACTTCGAAGGTGAACCGGTTGCGTCTAGGCAGGAAATGCGTAGGTTGGCCGCGATCCGCCTCGCCAGGGGCGAAAAAGTTATTTTCACCAACGGCAGCAAACGGTTCTTCTTCCCAATTTTCATTCATGTAGCCAAACATCATATTGAATGTGCCATCGGGGTTTGGCCGCCAGCCTTCAAAAGCAGGTTCCACATGTTGGCTGAATTGATAGGTCTGTGCATTTACGAAGGCTATTGATAACAACATCGAGCTGCCACAGATAGCCGCAAGCAGCAAAGCTAGAGACCTAGCTTTGCTGCTAACTTCAACGAGTTTGAAAATCATGCGACTACCGGAAAGAGTCTTAGTCGTTTGCCGCGACTTCACTACTTTCTTCCTCTTCTTCTGCAATCGGGGCTACCAAAGGAGCACCACAAAGAGGGCACCCGATAATATGATCGTTAGGGCTCATATTTAAGACTTGACGTCGCTCTTCCATTGCTTCGAAGAATTGTTCATCAGTCATGGTTACTCTGATACCTAGATCAATAAACATGTTTGTTACTGAGCGGTTACCAGAACCTTGCCAGTTACGAGGGTCAGGAACATTCGGGTTTGTATCAGAATTATTCATGTAACCCACGATGTGGAGAATAGTTCCTTTTGGCAGCAATGGAGCAGCGTGATCAGCATAAGGATAACCACGTACCCAGTTATGGTCATATCCAACGCAAGACAAAGTTTCTACCGTATAGCCCCAAATTGCTTCCAGACACATACGTTCGCCAGGAGCGTGTAAGTGTGGTTCGAAAGTGATGACCTTAGTGTGTTGCTGTAAGACAGTATAAGCATGCAATTCTTGATTGCTTTGATTGCCAGCTATACTGATATCAACACCATTGCCTAGACCAATGAAACCCTGCTGATATTTAGGCTTATAATCTGCCTCATGGAATCGAAAACCAACTTCCAGATGACCAGTGGTGTCTTTGCCATTGGAATGCAAATGCACAGAATCGGAAACAATCCAGGAGTCAGCTTTCAATAAGCGACCCGCATCTTCATCAAATATATCTGCATTTCGGCCAACTTCGTGCACCGGCCATGGAATCGCCAAGCCAGGAATTCGTTCACCATTTTCATTCATCTGCGCTGTCGCCCAAATCATATGATGAAAGATGTAGCGTCCGCCCACTGTGTCACGACCGGTACCAGCTTGATTGTCGACGTCATTTACTTCGACTACCTCAACAGATTTAACATAACGGTCTTCAGCAAGACCTGTTGGCCGGGAATCAATTTCACCCCACCAGTCTGCCGTACCAGCTAACTTAGTCACGTCGTTCATAACGACAACTAGATCCGGCTCGCCAGCACGCCACTTAACACTGTCATCGAAGACTATGGGTAATGGAGCGTCAGCGGCATCGCCTTTAGGCGTTCCACTTCGCGCCCAAGTAGAAATTGCAGCGATTTCAGAATCACTTAAGGAGGGGTCATCTTTGTATTCTTGAATACCGATATCTTTTTCCATATACCATGGAGGCATGGCTCCAGCGCGGTCACGGAGGCCAGTCTTGTACTCAATCAGTCCGGCGAATGGAGCAACTTGCTCGTAAGTCATTAATGGCATTGGACCTGCGCCACCTTCTCGATGACAACTCATGCAGCTCCGCTGCAGAATTGGCTCAATATCTTTGTGGAAAGTCACTTCTGTGGATTGAGCGGATAAAGCCGCGGATACCAAAAATGTGGCCGCAAACATTGCAGCGCTTAACAAGGATTTCACGGAAAACATGCGCATAGCTTCGCTACTCCTAATAGCTAATTCAATAAAATTGCCTACTGATCATTTCTCACCAGTCGAACAAGCGCAAGATAGCATTATTGGCAGTGATTTTGAACGCTTGCTCAGTATGATTTATGGATTAAATCAATATCTTATCTAATTTAGTCGGCCATACTGGCAATTTCTAATTACTAAATTTTGAAAGCTATAGGGGAATCCGAGCTTTTGGTCAAAAATCGTACTAATTCTTCAGTAACGGTTTGGTCCGCGGAGTAAAGCCCAGAGGTTGCTGCTGGCCAAGAGCGCTGCAAATATAATAATTAAAGCGAAGGTAAACCATTGAATAGCATAAGATAAATTCTGGTTAACATCTGGATTAACGGCAGGCCAGTGACGGGTCAAAGTGCCTAATTGGTTTGCTGTGATTCTGACTTCGAATGGGAAAATCGGTTCACCGAGAATTTCAGATATTACATCTATTTCGAGGCTCCGCATGCGCAGCGGCCATTCATTTGGATTGATCTGACTCGGAATCACTCGAGCGTCCTGAGGAGGGATAAAGACCTGCCCGCCTATATCTACCGGTCCATCTATCGGCCGAATGTTAGGTGGCGTGTCAGGGGGGAGGATTCCTGAGGTCCAACCCCGGTGCACCAGAACCAATTCTCCATTACTGGTTAATCTCAAGGGAGTGACGACGCCATAGCCTATTTGGCTATCAAAAAATTCAGCAAGAATAAGTACCGTGCGGTCATTCAAGTACTCGCCCTGAAGCTGTACGTGTCGATTACGCATTTCTGGGTTCGCTCGATGTAAGTGGCCAGCTGGTATGTTCTCGATCGGTCCAGCATTCTCTCTCAGTTCTGCTTCAAGAATGCTTTGGGCTTCCAATTTTTCTGCTGCACGACCAAGTTGCCAAAACCCCAAATTAGCAAAGCTTACAGCGGAAATTACTACACAGGCAGCAATGATCCAATTGACGCGTATTTCGAAGCTACTAAAATGAAAGGTTCTGCGCATCAGCACAAATGAAAACCGAATATTCTGATAGGGTCATTGAGACTAAAGCAGTCGTTCACTGAGTTCAATATTTTTGATTGAAGGAATCGAAGCTTATTTCCCAAAGAAAGCCGAACGGCAGAAGTCTTAGAAGCTAGCCGTCGGGTCGTTAAATCTGACTAACGACCTTATAGAAGGTGCCAGCAAGAATGGGATGGCTCGCGCTCATAAATTGGAAGAAATAATGTCTTTCGAAATAACTGATTATAAGAATTACTTGGAAATAAGTCTCTGAAGCTATGGTAGAAATTGGACCCCGATTAACACCAAAAACACCAATGATAGGGTGGGCGAAAATAAGTAATGAGACGCCCGCAAATGATAATAACACTCCAACATAGCAAGGAAACTGCAGCAATAACTTTGGCGCGATTCAATAGCGAAGCAGTTGCTTTGGTGGCTTTGACCTGGGCAGATGTGGTGGCGTAAAACCATAACATATTGAGTCCAGCCAATAACATAAAGAGCATTTTTGTCTGGAAAGCTGGATTATAAATATACTGGTCGGGAGACGTGGTTAGAAACATAGTGCCAGTTGTCACATTTAAAAGATAGCCGACAACACCAAATTTTACTAATTTGTGTAAATCTTTATAGGCTATTCCCTGACCAACGCCTAGCATTCTTAAGTCGAATACACCGACACTGCCAATTAACATACACAACCCAAGAAAATGAATAGATTCTGCTGTAGGCCAACCCCAAGGCGAATTCATAAAATCATAAATGCCGGTGCCGGAAGAAAAGCCAGAGAGTAATTCAATCATGTTTAGAAAAACCGTGATGCCAGCAATACGCTATGGGTGTAGGCGAGAAACCGACCTGCAGTAATGGTAATAATCCAGAGTAGTAGAGACGCCATAGCAATTAATTTAAATTTCTGATGCTCCCCCTCGGTAATGATATTTCTATCAAGTCGATGCTGGATCCAAGCTGCGATAATTAAACCTATAGTTAAGGCGATAAATTTTAAATAAAAAATAGGATTCGTGAGTGCTTTCGCAGGGTACGCGAGCAACAAACCAGCTCCAGAGAGAAAAATCACGATCACGCCTATCCAGTGAATCTGGTAGAAACGAGAATAAGGGCTTAAAGCGAATTGTGGCACCCAGCCCATCAAGCGAAAGGCGATAGCGAAGTTAATCCCAACTACAATCGCCATTGCGAGGGAATGCAGGGTAAGTGTTGAGAAAAAAGCTGCACCGGATTCTCGAAACCAGATGCTTAGCGCTGTCTCTTCTATGCGTGACAGAGTTTGCAAAGTACGAATTTCAGCCTTTGGGTAAGTGCTTATTTATAACAGCGGGTCTATAAATGTTTCCATTTCTGCTCGCAGTGTAGCATCTGGCAGCCTACCCCTGGCAGCATTTAAATTGTCTTCGGCATGGTAGGGTTTGGTGGTGCCGGGTATAGGAATCGCTCCAGTTGAATGTGACATAATATACTTTAAGAACACCTGTGCCCAAGATGTAGCATCGATATCTGCCGCCCAATCGGGAAGAGGCCTGTCGCCAACAGCATCAAATAAACGACCTCGACCAAAAGGGAGATTAACTAAAACTGCCATGCCCCGGTCTTGAGCCAAGGGTAGTAGGCGATTGTTGGCATTCCGGTTGCCAAGGGAATAATCTACCTGGACGAAATCGAGTTCATGCTCTGCTAATACAGATTCCATTTCCTCATATTGGCGATCATTGGAAGTAGTCACGCCAATGTAACGAAAACGCCCTTGTTCTTTTAGCTCTCGCATAGTGCGGAGCTGAATATCTACACCTCGTAAGTTATGCACTTGCATTAATTCAAAACTTTCGTCGCCAAGCAGTTCGAAAGAATTCTCTATACGCTCAATGCCGCTAGCTGCGTCTTCCCGGTCTACTTTTGTGGCCAACCACAAGTCATCTCGAATGCCTTGCTCATTCATGATGCGACCAATTATTTCTTCCGAATTGCCATAATTAGGAGAGGTGTCGATTACTTTGCCGCCACCTTTATGAAAAGCAGCGAAAGTCTCTCTAAAAGCGGTCATCTCTCCAGAATTCAAAGAGCCGCGATAGTTTCTGCACCCCATGCCTATGCAAGGTATTTGCTGTCCCGAAGAAGGTATGGTGGTCGTATTGAGCGCATTCTGGGCTAACAAGTGTCGGGGAAAGCTTGCACCAGTTGCGATTCCTGCGGCTGATTTTAAAAGGTTGCGGCGGCTAATTGTCATGAGAGTCGTCCTGAATATTTTTGTGGTCGAAGTTTGGTATAGCTTTGAAAATAGACCGAATGGCTCTGATGTTGGGGGCTTTAACAGGATTCTGTCAATACAAAATCTGATGACCCGAAGTCATATTGCTGTGTTAGAATTCTTGGCCTGCAGAACAATTCAGTGCTCGCAGCTAACAATAACAAAGACGGAGTAAGAGCATGCTAAGAATCCGACAGAAGGTTACAACTTTTCTCTCAACCCTTGCCCTTTTTAGTGTCACGGCCGGCGTTTACGCCCAGAGTGGTGATATTCCTCGTACGGCTGATGGCAGACCTGATTTCAACGGTATCTGGCAGGCAATGGGCAGTGCCCACTATGATATTGAGCCTCATGCCGCTGATTTTGGCCCAATGTTTGAACTTGGAGCCATTGGCGCAATACCAGGAGGTTTAGGCATCGTGGAAGGGGGAGAAATTCCTTACACAGCTGCTGCTAGGCAGAAGCAAATGGAAAATAAGGCGAGCTGGTTAGAATTGGACCCAGTGGTTAAGTGCTACATGCCGGGGATCCCCAGAGCTAATTACCTCCCTTTTCCCTTCCAGATAATCCAATCTCCAGAACACGTTGTGTTTGCCTATGAATTCGCAAGTGCGAGTCGGATCGTCTATGTGGACCAGCCGGATTTTGAAGCGCCAATTTATTCTTGGATGGGGCACAACTTGGCATCTTACGAAGGCGATACGCTAGTAATTGACGTGACTGACCAAGTCCCTGACACCTGGTTTGATCATGCTGGAAATCATCATACTGAGTCCCTGCGAGTTACCGAGCGCTTTACTCATTTGAGTCCCGATGTTGTGATGTATGAGGCAACTTTGGAAGATCCCAATGTCTATACACGCCCGTGGACAGTTAAGTTCCCTTTGTATCGCAGGCTAGAGGAAAATATGCAGTTGCTCGAGTACAAATGTGTAGAATTCACTGAGGAGCTGATTTACGGCCATCTGCGTAAAGCGGACTAATGGTGTAGTTGATGTAGCAGAGGAAAGCGCCCTGGCGTAAGCCCCGCCAGGGTCAATGATAAGGAATTGATGCAACGTTTGAGACTACTTTAAGGTTTTTGATATAAGTCCGCCCTTGAATAGGTTGTTGTTTGTGGAAAGTTTATAGGCAGGTTATTGCATTATTGTTTGCGCACAATGTGCCCATGCTCAGCACCGCAAGGGCCATAAAGAATGTCAAAACCTCGCATCGTGGATACAGTCAAAAAGTACCGAGAGAGGTTAATTTGAAAAGCTTCTTTAGTTTTATCAACGCTATCCTCTATATTCTCGCGTCAGACGCTGAGCAAAAATCTTTTAATGGAAATACCAACGGAATGTAATGAAGTCATCTATTTGCGATCTATTAGATATCGAATTTCCATTAATAGCCTTTAGCCATTGCCGAGATGTAGTCGTAGAAGTATCAAAAGCTGGAGGCTTTGGTGTGTTGGGAGCTGCTCGATATACGGCGGAATCGTTGGAAGTAGAGCTCAATTGGATCGATGAGAACATTCAAGGCAAACCTTATGGGGTTGATCTGATTGCTCCTACCAGTATGGCCGTCACCGAAGAAAATGATTCTCCCGAAGAAATAAGAAAGCGAGTGCCTCAGGGGCACAAAGATTTTGCTACTGGCATACTAAAACGTCACGGTATTGATGCCGCTGATGTCTATTCAGAGCATTATGATCGCAGTTCATTCTTAACTAAAGGTAAAGCAGACAGTATTATTGACGTTGCGTTCTCTCACCCGATTAAGCTTATAGCCAATGCATTAGGCGTGCCCCCCACCTACATGATAGACATTGCAAGACAGAATGGAGTTGCAACTGCAGCTCTGATAGGAACCTGCGAACATGCTATTAAGCAAGTAGAGGCGGGTGTTGATATCTTGGTTGCCTCGGGTACAGAAGCAGGTGGACATTGTGGAGATGTTTCAACGATGGTTTTGATTCCAGAGGTCTGTAGCGCGGTAGAAGGATCAGGTGTCCCAATTCTTGCAGCCGGAGGAATAGTTACTGGCAGACAGATGGCAGCCTGCATGGCAATGGGGGCATCTGGCGCCTGGACCGGTTCTGTGTGGCTTACCTCTGTAGAGTCTGATCTAACCCCGGTATTGAAAGAGAAAATGCTAAGAGCTTCGTCTCGTGAGACTGTGCGCTCTCGATCGAGAACAGGTAAACATTCCAGGCAGTTGCGTTCGCCCTGGACTGAGGCCTGGGAAACAGAGGCGGCACCAGAGCCATTGCCAATGCCTTTGCAATCTCAAGTAACAGAAATACCACTGGCGAAAGTTTCCAAGTTGGCAGAAGTGGGGCATGATGGTGCGAAGCAACTTGCTACTTCATGGGTAGGTCAAGGGGTAGGATTAATGCGAAACACGCAATCCAGCAGAGCTATCGTATATGAGTTTATGCAAGATTATTTGGCGGCGAGTGAAAGATTAGCTTCCAGTTTGGAAGAGTAAAAACTGAGCTCGAATAATCAGCTCGATTAATTGTGTTAGTCACCTAGTTCTTCGAGTAGCGGCTCAGTAAACCCGTCTATACCAGTGAGGGCTAAGGTTACCAGTAACGCGGTTTGTGGACCTAGATGCGAATTTATGGGTATGAACCATTCTCCGGGAGAATGAACACCGCCTCCATTCCCGCCGCCAGCAATAGTGATTGCTGGAATTCCTAGAGACATCGGCACATTTGAGTCAGTGCTGGATATGCTTAGCTCCTGCAGTTCAACGCCAATCTTGTCGAACGCCAGCGCAGCTACCTGCACAATAGCGCTTTCAGTAGGTGTTTTACCTACTGGGCGGTCGCCGATCAAATTAAACTCTACTGAAATTTGACTGTTGTTCCAGCGGGCATTTTCTTCAGCCACTGCTTCATTTGCGGCATCTTTCGCTTTTTGCTCAAGTAGGGCCAGTTCCTTGCGATCGTTAGAACGCAAGTCGATTGCAAATATTCCATCGGCAGCGATTGAATTCACTGAGGTTCCACCTTCCACCGTGCCTACAGTAAAGGTTGTCTTTGGATAACTGGGTGTTTCAAATTCAGAAATTTTAGCGATGGCTCGACCCATGGCATGGATCGCGCTAGCCATACCAAATGCGCCAAAAGAATGTCCTCCAGGTCCTTTAAAATGGAACTCGAATCTGCGACTACCAGTTCCTCCTGTGGTAATCCGGCGCAATCGAACGCCATCAACTGAAACGAAGCCGTCAATATTCGGGTGGTCGCGGAAAATTGCTTTTATGCCCCTTAAATCACCGCGACCTTCTTCTCCAACGTTGCCCGCAAACATGATGTCACCAACGGTGTTAAGGCCACTTTCAGTTAAGACACTAATTAAAGATAAAAGGACGGCAAGTCCTCTAGTGTCGTCTCCAATTCCTGGAGCATAGTAGCGCCCAGCTCGTAGCTCAACCGTGGTATCAACACCTTCAGGAAAGACTGTGTCGAGATGTGCGGCGATTAAAAATGTGGGGCCATCACCGATGCCTTTGCGAATACCAATTACATTGCCTTCGGTATCAATGTAGGCGTCAGGCAAGCCTCTTGCTTGCATTTGCTTCAAATAATACTCTGCTCGGGCTTGCTCCTTAAAAGGAGGCGCCGGAATCTCAGTCAGGCGAAATTGCTCACGAATATTTTCAGGCTCAGTTTCGAGGATGCGTTGCAACATTGTTTGTACTTGATTATTAGCACTAACTTGTTGGAATGTAGAGTCGACATCGTCTTCGATAGGAACAACATCTTGTTGTGCATGCGCCGATCCCAAAAAAAAGTAGGTAACAAACATAGTGAGTAGGCACAAGAAAGGTCTAGCTCGCTCATCAATAATCATTAATTTATCCAGCTAAAGACATGATCGAGAGTAACATTTTTGAAATCATCAAAATGTTATGCATTAATTAGATCTTACCAAAAGGAGGCTGTCGAATAATAGATCCACTTCTGCTGCGGAAACCTTGTTGACTGACATGTGTAGGTGAAAACTTTCTCGCAATGACTCCTCAATTCTTCCCTCAAGACTCAGTAAAAGGGCTAATTCTTTAACGATTTCGTCTCCAAGCTCCGTAAGCTTTGGTCGGATTTGATTTGGTAGATCTGGAATAGGTTTCGAGATAGGTGAGCTTAACCAGTCAGCCAAACTTCGGTATTGGATAGCTTTAGCGACATTAATTTGTGCAATAAAGAAACCTTCAATGGAATCTCCGAGTAATTCCTGTGACTCTGCGGCAAGAACAGCATTCTCAATCACAATCTTCTCTCGTGGTAAATCTTCGACTGGTAAGCCGTTTACTGATTTATACATTGCAACATCTTCCATGTGTTTTAGTCGCTCATTGATCAGCTGGAAAGCAGTTATAGCCTCAGGTTGAGCGGCGGCTGGTTGCCAAAGTAACAGAATCAAACTGGTCGCTAATGGAAATCGAAGTAGTAAATTACGCATTGGAAGAGCAGACAAGAGGTTTGTTGGGCTATTACGGTGGTTATTCAGCATTTGATGGTAAATAATCTCAGCTTAAATCTTTATATTATAATCAATAGTCTAGTTGAGAAAACTAAGTATTTAAATGGAAAACGTTAATGTGATCACTACAAACATAGCAGGAATCAAGGTAATCAAAAGAATCAAAGCGGATGAAGGAAAAGCTGCAAGCAGCATTTTTCTGGCGCTCTTTGTGCCTGTATTACTTGCTTCATGTTCTTATGTATCTCTGGTGACCGATATAGAGCCAGTTCTTCCAGAACGACCGAATATACTTTGGCTTGTTGCTGAGGATTTAAGCCCGATTATTCCACCTTTTGGCGATTATACAGTCGAAACTCCTAATTTAAGTCGTCTTGCGGCAGAAGGTGTGCGTTATTCGCGAGTTTTTTCGACATCAGGGGTTTGTGCCCCCAGTCGGGCGACAATCGCAACCGGGCTCTATCAAAATCGTATTGGTGCTCATCACATGCGCACTACCAGCGTTGTTGATGAAGGCCCAGCTGGGCTAATGCCCTATGAGGCGGTTCCTCCCGCTCAAGTAAAAATGCACAGTCAATATTTTCGTGAAATAGGCTATTTCGCCTCAAATAATGCAAAAGAAGATTACCAGTTTAGAAAGCCTCTCACTGCATGGGATGAAAGTAATTCAGATGCACACTGGCGCAATAGAGCGCCAGGTCAACCCTTTTTCTCAATTTTCAATTTTGGTATTACCCATGAATCTCAAGTTTGGGCCCAACAAGAAAACCCACTTCTCGTCTCTGAAGATTTAGACGTTCCTGTGCCGCCCTATTTGCCTGCAACAGATATCGCTTTGCGCGATATTAGACAGGTTTACAGCAATATTGTGGCAATGGATCAACAGATCGGCAAGGTTCTCGATCAACTCGAAGAGGATGATTTGTTAGATAGTACTATTATCTTTTTCTATAGCGATCATGGCGGTCCATTACCACGACAAAAGCGTTTGCTATACGATTCCGGCACTCATTTACCAATGATTATTCGCTATCCAGATGGCTGGCGTTCTGGAGAAGTGGATGATCAGCTCATCAGTTTTGTAGATTTTAAATCTACTGCATTGTCATTGGCTGGTATTAGGCCTCCAAATTATGTTGATGGCCGTGCGTTTATAGGAAAATTTTCAAATACTCCAAAGCGGCGATATGTGCACAGTGCTGCCGACCGGTTTGATAATCAATACGATACAATTCGTGCGGTTAGAGACTCCCGTTTTAAATACTTGCGTAATTATAATCTTGATAAACCTTATTATTTGCCTTTACCCTATCGGGAGCAGATGGCGATAATGCAGGAATTACTGCGACTTGAGGAAAGTGATAGCCTAAATGAAATGCAAGCTCAATGGTTTCGATCTCAAAAATCACCTGAAGAACTTTTCGACGTCGACAATGACCCTTATGAGTTGAGAAACTTAGCTAATGATCCTCGTTATGCTGAGAAGCTAGTTGAGTTACGCACCGAAATGGATTTATGGCTAGACCAAATTAACGACTTGGGGTTCATGCCAGAGTTAGAGTTGATTGAACAATTTTGGCCTGGCGGCAACCAACCAAAAACTAAATCGCCTAGCATCAGTGAACAAAATGGCATGGTGCGGCTATCAAGCGAGACTGTAGGTGCAAACATTGCCTATCAAATAATGTCAGTTGAAGAGGACCTTTCTGCTGAAGAATTCAGTAATCCATGGCAGGTCTATACTCGTCCTATTCTTTTGGCAGCAGATGAGCAACTTTTTGTGCTTGCTCACCGAATCGGCTTTGCTCCGAGCGAGCAGGTCATCTACCGACGAAATTAGAAAATATCATACAACTGATTCAAATTTTCCTCTGAAAATTTTCCTCATCTAAGCTCGTATAATCCTGACCCAGGATAAAGGCAAGGTGTTCGGAGACTGGCGCTTAATGCCCGATACGGCGCATTGGGGCGAGAGAGCGGTCGATGATGGAGGCTATGGTTGAGGCTAGCAGTAACCAGGCAATTATTGCTGTGATTTGTTCCATCACGTCCGTGAAATCCTGGCCTAAACTTAATCTGGAAAAAGCGACAGTAACTAGGGGTATAAAATAGAAGATACCATTCCAGCGTCCTAGAAAGCTCATTTTTAAGTTCTTTTGTCGAAATAAAAAATAAGAATCCAGTACATATTGGGAGAATGCTACAACAATTAATGCTGGCAAATAGGGATTAATAATTCCCGCATAAACGCAACCTATGAGGCCGGCAGTTATAAAGATAAAATCTGTGCCATGATCAAATAATTGTCCCCGCGTTGATGCTGTTTTTGTTGCGCGAGCCACTATGCCATCAAAATAATCTGTGATCACGGCAAGTAAAATGAAGGAGAGAAGCGTTAACCCTGCGAGTAGGTCTGCTACGGCAATTCCCCAAGCTACTGGAATAGTAAGAAGCAGGCGGACTGCCGTAAGAAAATTAGCCATCCTAACTAAAGAGTTCTCGCTGAGCTCGGCGCCAAAAAACCAAGCCAATAATAGCGTTAAAAAGTATGAAGAAATTATGTTGTACGAATCCAAAGGCAGCCATCTGCCCTTCATTTTCTGGAAACAGAATGACCCAGACTGTAATTGCCGCCGCTCTCATAGGGGTTGGTACTGCCGCAGCGAAGAAAATTACTGGCAAATAAGGCAGTAATTCCATGAAAGAGGCTTCAACACCAAACAGTCTCAGTGCAATAGTGTATACGACAATAGCCGCCAGTAGGGCAGGAGATCGTAGCAACAAGAACATCAGGTAATGCTTAATTTTCGCCTGTTTGAAGGCATCCAAAATGCGTTTTGTTCTGAATTGGTTGTTAGGTAATATTTTGCCATCGAAATAGAGTACCCAGGCTGTGAAAAAAATTGCAGCACCAACTGCAATGACAGGCATAAGACTAAAAACATCTGGTAAGCCACCGCTTCCAAATACATAGCCTATTGATGCCCACACTAGCAGATAAAATACTTCGCAGAACATTATAAACAGCATGACAGACCCGACTTCCCAGCCGGGAATCTTATCTCGTTTGTTCAGATAGTAAGCCATGGCACCTTTGCCTATCTGCTCATTAAAAATAGAGATGATGTAAGCACTGGCGCGAATGGGAAGTATGTCTCTGTACTTTATGTCTGCTAAAAACCAATTGAGGGCGCGAGTAACAACTAAGGTGTCGATGGCGAAATAAAAGAAAGAATAGCCTATCATTAATCCCAGCCAGGGCAGCCAGGCGACATTCGCGAACACTTGGGTCATATAGGCAGTAAGAGATAAACCTTCTCGAATAGCAGCACCGTTTAGTCGATAGTAGAGATAAGCAAAACAAACGGCCGTTAATCCCAAGAATAAGATTCTGCCTGCTGCGCTAGGTTTTGATTGGGCCATGCCGTTCCCCGACTCTTTCTCCGAGGTGGCTTTAGAAATTTCGTTATTCTCTTCATTCTTAGCAGGTTCGGTCATAATTAGTTGCCAGTATTAATAATTTTTTTCAATGTATCTTCCAAGGGTGTAAGTGTAATGCCAATTGCCTTGTCAGCGTTAGTTTGAACTACTTCATCTTTAGTTATCACGTCGATTACAGTTGGTGTCATGCCACCGCCTTTTAAAGTGCTAGCGATCGCTGAACCTATTTTTGCGATTACAATAGGTACGCTACCGATTTCAACTGTCTTGCCCATCAATTCGGCAGTTTTCTTAATGATGTCGCGATAAGTCATGTTTTCTGGCCCCACTAACTCATGGGTTATTTGCCCATTAGGAGGATTTTTACAGATTTGAATAATTGCTGTACTTAAGTCATCAATATCCAATGGGCGCATGCAGTATTCACCACCACCCAAAACCTTGGTTTGACCAGCTGAGGCGAGACCCACTATCGCGCTTGCGCCAGCTGCTCCGGGGCCAAGTAATATTGGAGTACGAAGAATGCTCGCTGTAAGTCCTGACTCTTTAATTAGTTGCTCGGCACTGCCTTTGGATCGAAAATAAGCGTTAGAAGAATTTGCACTCGCACCAACTACGCTAATAAAAATCAAATGTTTGACATTACTTTTCATTGCTGCCTGAACCACTGCTGCCGTAGCGGCAACATTCGCTGAAGCATAGTTAGAGTTCTTTGCCTCAATAAGTATTCCCGCAAGATGAACAACACAATCAGCATTTGCCATCGCCGTTTCCAAAGAAGCAGGATCGTCATAAGCAATAATATGAGGATCAATGGTCAGAGATTTAGGCAGGCCAGAAAATGCTCGTTCGCTACGAACACCGGCTGTTATTTTTATTTCTGGTTCGTTTTTTAACTGTTCGAGTAAGTTTTGACCGACGCTGCTATTAGCACCAGTTACTGCTATTTTCATTGATTAATTATTCCTTAGTTAAGATATGGAGTGTCTAGAGAAATACGTCCATGTTTGTATCAAACTAGCATTTTTTAATGCGGAGTTTGAGGTAAAAATTCATCCTTGTCGGTGAAGAAGAAATACAAGTTAAAGTAATTCAACCTAATTGAACTAAGTTTTCGAGCTTTTTACTTCGTTGAAGTTTATTTGCTGATGTGTTTTCAATCTGCTCTAACACTGGGGGGTCAAAAGCGATTTTCTTGCGCGACACGGTAGCATCTCCATAGGCAGTTGTCCGCATACGCGGATTACGGTCCATTTGTTTTAGTGCAGATTCCATCTCCACCGGCGACCATTCCTGCCCGTGGTCCGCACCGGCAGCACGTGTAATACTTTCATTCATCAGTGTTCCGCCAATGTCATTAGCTCCAGCGTTTAGGCAGGCTAAAACTCCTTGCTGCCCCATCTTCACCCAAGAGGTTTGTATATTATCGATGAGATCGTTGAAAACAATGCGAGCAATTGTGTGCATGAGAATAGATTCTCGAAAACTAGGACCAGCTCGAGATTTGCCTTTTAAATACATAGGCGCTTCCATGTGTACATAAGGCAAAGGAACAAACTCAGTAAAGCCTCGTGTTTGGATCTGCAGGTCTCGGATAGCCACTAAGTGGCTTGCCCAGTGAATCGGACTCTCTACATGACCATACATTACTGTCGCTGTAGTGTTAAAGCCTACTTTGTGCGCGGTAGTCATCACCTCTAGCCATTGAGCTGTGTTTAATTTGTCCGGGCAGATCAATTTTCGAATATCGTCGTGTAGAATTTCCGCTGCAGTTCCTGGGAGCGTCGACAGCCCGGCCGTTTTCAACTGTGTTAAAAATTCTTCAAGTGAAATTCCCAGGGTTGCAGCGCCTTGCCATACTTCCAAGGGTGAGAAGGCATGGATGTGCATTTCTGGAACGGCTGTTTTAACAGTGGCAACAATATCCAGGTAAGTTTGGCCGGTATAATCAGGATGGATTCCACCTTGCATACAAACTTCAGTTGCGCCACGACCCCAAGCCTCTTGACAGCGTCGAGCTATCTCTTCGGCGCTAATATCGTAGGGGCGGCCTCGCAAATTTTCGCTTAATTTGCCTTTTGAAAATGCGCAGAACTGACACTTGAAGTAACAAACATTTGTATAATTAATATTGCGATTAACAACATAACTTACTGTGTCGCCATTGCGTTGTTGTCTAAGTTCGTTAGCGGCTTGAGTTAAATAGCTAAAATCAGCTCCTCTACTTTCAAACAAGAACGCGATCTCTTCTTTCGACAGCAGGGTCCCTTGCGCATTTTTTGTTATCAATGCTTTAATTTTTGAACTAGTATTTTTGTGATTTCTAGTATGGAGAATCAAATCTCTTTCTAATTGAGGAATGTCGGCCCGTTCGCCTGGTGTCCACGCATCCCTTTTTGCAAAACCGCCTGCGTCTGCAAGGCGCAAAACAGGCGCAACCGTTCCAGAATCGAGCCACTGCTGATAGTTCATTGCATAAGCAGGATAAATTGTGAGGCGCTGTTCGAGAAATTTTCCTGCAGCTTCTGTTTCCCTTGCCAAATTATCGAGATGTGGCCATGGTGCTTCTGGATTAACATGATCTGGTGTCAGAGGAGAAACTCCACCCCAATCATTAATGCCAGCATTGACCAGTTGGGGCAAGACGCCAGGACTTAAGTTCGGCGGCGCTTGGATGTTCATTTCTGGGCCAAAAATTAGTCTCGCGACGGCAATAGTCCATAGCAACTCATTGAGGTCAGGCTCAGGCGCTGAGGACATTTTAGTGTCTGGTTTGGCGCGGAAATTCTGAACAATAATTTCTTGAATATGACCATGGCGATTATGGATCTCTTTAATAGCAAGTAAAGACTCGATCCGTTCCAACCGGGTTTCGCCAATGCCGATTAGAATCCCTGTGGTAAACGGGACAGCGTGCTGACCGGCGATATCGATGGTTTTCAATCGAACTTCTGGAATTTTATCCGGAGAACCATAGTGTGGCATGCCTTTTTCGCATAGTCTGGAAGATGCCGATTCCAGCATTATCCCCATTGAGGCACTGACTTTTCTTAGATCTAGAATTTCCTCCGTAGTCATATTGCCCGCATTTATGTGAGGTAACATCCCCGTTTCTTTAAGAACCCTTTCAGCGATGTGGGCCACATAGTCTAGCGTGCTGTCATACCCCATTTCTGTCAAAGCTACTCGAGCAGCTTTGTAGCGCAGTTCCGGTTTTTCCCCCAAAGTAAACAGCGCTTCTTGGCAGCCTTGAGCTGCACCCTCGTGGCATAGTCTTAGGACGTCTTCTGCTGCGAGGTAAGGGCTAGCTATTCTGCGAGGTGTTTTCGCGAAGGTGCAGTAGTGACAGACATCTCGGCACAGATGAGTAAGAGGGACAAATACCTTTTTCGAAAAAGTAATGATATTTCGATGACTGTAATCGCGCATCTTACAGGCGATATCGGCTAAGGCAGCCGTGTTATCCACATCTGCTAAGGAGAGCGCCTGTTCTCGAGAGAGCGCTGTTTGGGTGTCAAATTGATGCAGCACTGTGGGTCTTTTAATGTGATTTCAATGAATTTTGAATAAATGGCTAATCGAGAACATAAGATTAACAGTCTGGTGGTTAAAAAGGTAACTAAGCGCGGATTTTCAGTAAATCAAATGCGACAATCTGTTACGAAAAGAATTGAAGTCTATATCTCACGAAATAACACTTTCTGGTTTAAACTAGCTAAAAAGCAATGCTCGGAAAGAAAACATAAGAAGAGATTATCAATGAAAGTAAATTCCACACTGTTAAGCGTAGCGCTTGGTTTAAGCGGCTGTCTCACTGAAGCGATCTTCTCGTATGTGCCTTTAAATGCGCAAGTTAGCGATCAGGCCGCCGATGCATTTTTTATCGAAAATGTACGAATCATTATTGGTGATGGCAATGTAATCGAAAATGGTTTTCTTGAAATTGAAAATGGATTAATTGAAACAGTTTCAGCCGGTACTCTTGAAAATAATGAAGGTAAAATATCCATTGATGGTCAAGGAAAAACTATCATGCCTGCGTTGATCGATGGTCATTCACATCTCGGTTATCAAGGTAGAAGCAGTTGGGGTTCACAAAATTATGGTAAGCAGAACCTTATCGACAATCTGGAGCAGTATGCCTACTATGGATTTAGTGCAGTTTTTTCAGCAGGAAGTGATGCTCCTAATATAATAAACAGCGTGGAAAACGCAAGGCAGGATGGTGAGTTTGTCGGTGCGCAAGTACTTTATGCGGCAGGGATGGCACCTCCAGGCCAGGGTCCAAATGATCAATTTCTGAGTCATGCGTTAGCCGTTGAAGAAGAGGTAAGTGAAACTATTCTCTATGGTTTAGAGAATCCTGAGCAAGCTAGAAAACAAGTTAGGGCGGCCTCGGCTAATGGTATTAAATTTATCAAAATATGGGTCGATGATCGGGGAGGTAGTCAGCGCAAATTGTCACCACCGATTTATGAAGCGGTAATTGAGGAAGCTGAAAACCTGAGCTTAAAGGTTTTTGTTCATCAACAGTTTGCTTCGGATATGCCGGGACTTTTGTCAGCTGGCGCTCATGGTTTTTTGCATGGTCGAATTGGTCAGGATTTTGATAGTGATATCGCGAACCAAACTAGTGCTAGTGGCGCTTTTATAATTCCCAATTGGGGGTTAGCAGAGCTAAGGCAGGAAGCTATAGGCGAAGATAGTTTTTTAAGTGATATTTTTACAGACGAAGAGATGCAGCCTCTTATGGCGGGCAATAATAGTCGGCAAACTGCATTAAGACGAGATTCGGTTTCTGAGGCAGGGCGAGTTGCTAGCTTTTTAGGCCTGATCGATGCGGGAGTGGATATCGTTCTGGGAACTGATGCTGGCGCAGTACCTGACCATCCTTTTGGATATACCGGTCATCGTGAGTTGGAGATATATGTTCGGCTAGGTATGACTCCAATGCAGGCTATCGTGGCTGGAACGCATAATGCAGCCCACCATCTAGGGCTGGAATTCAAGGGTGAGCTTAAGCCAGGATTTTCGGCCGATATAATTCTTTTAGAGCAAAATCCCCTCGAAGATATCCGTAATACTCGTTCTATTGAACGGGTTTTTCTCGCTGGTGTGGAAGTGGATCGTAGTCGGTTAAAAGATAAATGGAAGCCTTAAGACCAAGAGACCAATAATCTTGACTTTAGCTGTTTTCTGGGTCTCAGCGTGATTTTCCCCTTTGTCAGATACAAACTTTGTTTTTCCATGAGCAGCCCTAAAGCATCTTAGATTTTTATTGATTTAGATAAACCTAATACTGGGACACCTATCCTTGTCCTTGCTAACTACTGCTATGATGTAGCTTAAACAAAGTGCCTTGAGAATAGCTTAGGAGTATCATTTAACCTCAGTTGCTAATAAATTACTGACCCAATACTAATTAAGCACGGCATCGGCATAAGAGGACCTGCGCCCAGATGACTAAAGATATTGACCCAGATTTTGATCCCGCCAAACACACCCTCACCGAATCCAGTTATTTCGAAGACTTAGAGATAGGCCAACGATTCTTGAGCCCCTCTCGTACCTTAGGGGACGCAAACTTCGCCGCTTTTCAAATGGTCTCAGGTGACAATCATCCAATTCACTATGATGAGGAATATTGTCGGCGCCGTGGGTATCCAGGAATGTTGGCTCATGGTTTGCAAGTTGCAGCGCAATGTGCCCCAGGTGCTGGAATGCTCCCGCATGTATTAGAGGATAGCCTAATTGGTTTGATCGAACACAGTGCAAAGTTTCTAAAACCTGTGTATAGCGGAGATACTGTCTACCCTGCACTAGAAGTAATTGACCTGACCCCAAGAAATACGACTGGTGTAATCACGCTACGTACGACAGTACATAATCAGCGACGCCAATTGGTGTTAGAGGGTGAACAAAAAATGTTGGTTAAAAAAAGGTCGACAGCCGCAAACAAATAAATGAGCGTTCATCTCCGCCAGATATGTTTAGTCGCTGCCGAGCTTCAACCTGTCGTTGAGCAGTTGACTAATGTGTTCGACATAAAAGTCTGTCATCGTGATCCTGTGGTAAAACAATATGGTTTAGAAAATGTATTACTGCCACTGGGTACAGACTTTTTAGAAGTTGTCGCGCCAATTGAAGAAAATACCGCAGCCAGCCGCTACTTGAATCGCTTGGGCCGAAATGGTGGTTATATGGTTATCCTGCAAGCAGATTCCAAGGATACTCAAACTGCAGTTAGGTCTCGCGCATTAGCTGCTCGTGTGCGCATAGCTCATGAAGAAGAAAGAGATGGCTGGAGCTCATGTCAGCTTCATCCAGCGGATATGGAAGCTGCTTTTTTAGATATTGAATGGGACGCACAAGGAGATTTTACTGGATGTTGGCATCCCGCCGGCGGCCTAAATTGGCTGCAATTTAGACAAAAAAATACGGCAGTAAAGTTAGTAGGTGCCCAGCTGAATTGCTCGGATCCTTTGGCTTTGGCCCGATTGTGGCGGGATATACTTGGTACTGGGATCGAAGATGCGGAAAGAGAAATTTCTCTGATTAATGGGAAATTACGGTTCGCCGAATGTGGCTCTGGGGAATATGGGAACCTAGCGGGAATTACACTCAGGGTTAGAGATAAGCAACGAATTATTTCATTGGCTCATGAGTATGGATGTGTCAGTAATTCTATGACTGGCTCTAATAAAGAAGAGCTAGAAATCTGTGGAACAAAATTTACTCTGCTTGACTTATGACCTTGGGAAAAATAATTGATTTGAGTTTAAGCAGCGATAGAAAAAATTGCAGTGTGTTCTACTTCCAAGGCAACTTCGTTGTCTGTCCACATGGAAATATACAGTTTAATAAACTGATGGCCTTTTCTTTTCCATTTCTCAATAGGCACTGCGCGAACCTCAATAGATTGTCCAACCTGTAGTGACTTTCTTAGGGTTAGGCGGCTACCGGTATGAATCCATGCTGGTAAAAGGAATTGTCGCATTAATGCCTTATTACAGGCATTAAGAATGAAGAAGGGATGGAGTAGCCCAGACTCACCATTATAGATATTAGATTGGTCCCTTTGTATTGTGACGTTCTCCATATTGTCGGATGCGGTGGGTTGCCAAAGATAAGTTGGCGTTGGTTCATTGAGAGTTATCGAATCCCAAGAGATTTCATTTCTTTTTAATTCTTCAGGGTTTCGACGTAGCTGTGCTTTCACATTAATGGGCGGTAATTGATCAGGAAGCGAAGACTCAAGTTTAGCTATGAGCACATTATCTTCGTTATAAGCGAAAGTGTGATGGTTGCGCTGGCTCGATTCTGAATTCAGATCCTCTGTTTTAATTGTTAGTAAATTGTTTTCATAGGCAGGTTTTATAAACACGATTTCCATAATGCCTCGAGATAACCAATCTTTTTTATAATGCTGCACCAGGGGTTGGCTAAGATAGCCAAATACATTTACACCACTGACCAAGGCGCCAGCGAAGCCATACTTGGCAGCAATCTCATCGCTGTGAATTCGGTTCTCTGAAGACTGAGCATCGTTCAAGGCAAGTATCTGAAAAGTTGGGACTGTGGTCATTTATTTTCTTTCTGTTCTGCCCATAAGATAAAACTCGTCATTAGGTCGAATGGCCGCCATATTGGCGATTCTATTGGAGAGCGCGAAGAGTGCGGTGATCGCCCCTATGTCCCATACATCGTCTTTGCTAAATCCTTGTTTTTGCAGGATATTTATATCATTTTCCGTCACTTCAGCAGACTTTTGGGATACTTTGATCGCAAAGTCCAACAAAGCTTTCTGTCGATCTGAAATATCGGCTTTTCTGTAATTAGTGGCAATTTGATCTGCAATCAATGGGTTTTTCTCACGGATTCGCAGGATTGCGCCATGAGCTACAACGCAATAAATACATTGATTTAGCCCAGAAGTGGCGACAACAATCATCTCTCTTTCGGCTTTGCTGAGGCCAGACTCTTTTTCCATCAAGGCATCGTGAAATGCAAAGAATGCCCGAAATTCATCTGGACGGTGGGTCAATGCCAAAAATATATTGGGGATGAAGCCGGCTTTGTCCTGAACATCAAGGATTTTATCCTGTAAGTCTTTAGGTAGTTCATTGATATCAGGTATCGGAAATCGGCTAATCGGTAGGTTAGACATCAATATTCCTATTTTGATTAGTGACGCTGAATCGAGGCAGAGTGATAAAGCTCCATAGTGGGAGCCACAGAGGCCAACTCTGCTATTTTCCCGGCAAATTCGGCGGATTCTGTAACTTGGAAATGTTGCTCCAGATGTTCCATGCTTTCCCAGCGTTCAACAAAGACTAGTCGATTAGGATCTTCATTATCGATATGGACCCCGTGACTTATGCAGCCAGCTTCAATGCGAGAACGATTAACATGCTCCTGACTTATGCGCAGTGCTTCATCGAGTGTTTCATCACGAATAGTTACGCTACCAATAATTATAATCATCGGCTTGTTCCTTGCCAGCCTGTTTTAATGTTTGCTCAGTATACGCCTAACCATCGGTTCGAAATCTTCCAATGTCATGGACTCATAATCAGGGTCGAAGGCTGGCATGTCATATTTGTCTACAAACTCTTTGGTGTATTCGTAATAAGGGTTATGAATATGTTTGTCCCTGACATCTTTTTTTATACCTATATGTTCAAAGTAGTAATAACCTTGAAAGATCGTGTGATTCCCGAGCATCCAGTGATTGGCATCTGAAACAAAAGGTTTAAGGATGGCGGCAGCAACACCGCCATGATCAAACGTACCTAGTGTATCGCCAATGTCATGTAGGAGTGCACAGACCACATATTCTTCGTCCCGGTCGTCACGATGGGCTCTAGTCGCTGTCTGTAGGCTGTGTTGTAATCTGTCGACGGCAAACCCACCAAAATCACCATCCAATAAGCGCAAGTGCTGCAATATTCGATCGGGTAAATCAGTAGCGAATGACTTGTAGTGATCCATAATGATCTCCACATCTTCCTTGGTGGCTTCATCGAACCTGGTAAAGTTAGCTTGCTTGTTCATATTTTCCCTTTTACAACTCAACTACTGACGCTACTGTTGACTGGTAGTTTACAAGAAACAAGGCCTTTGTAGTTAGTCCTCCTCAGCCGGAAGACTGTATGCCACTAACTGACCTGGGGTTTGCAGGACGATGCGCTGTCTGCCTTCGTGTTCGTAGGTCATCATGCCGTACATGCCCAGTCCTGGTGATTCCACCATACCCAGTCTTGCACCGGATTTCTTATCTATGGCAAACATATAAGGCGTACGACCGTCATCGCCGATAGCGGTGTGCAATAGCATTCCTGGGGTCACCATCAACGCAGAATGGTTGATATTTCCTGTGGGTGGAATATCCAAGCCTTCTAAAGCGGGGTGTTCCTGGATGAACCGTGGTGTTCCACCATTAGGTATCCACCACAAATGCTCACCTGTGTTCAAATCAATTGCAGTAATACGACTATACGGGGGTTTTTCAAGCGGCAGGCCTTGCGGTCCGCGGACGCCATTAGGAGTGCCTAAACCAACTGCAAAATCAGCAATGGTTACGCCAGTGGGCCTGTCTAGAATTATATCTCTTTCCTCTCCAGGAACTATGGTGCGCCAACCGCAGTTAGTGCGCGAGATGGTGTAGATAATCCCAGTCGATGGATCTGCGGCTGGTGGGCCAGTAATGTTGGTGCCACCTAGTTCGCCGGGGCACCAGACAGAACCAATTAACCCTTCTGGATTATCTTTATGAATAGGGGGATTAAAGATGCCACCAAGTCTGTAGTCAGCAATGATATCCAATGCTTGCTCCCGTAATTCAGGCGTAAAATCGATCAGACCATCAACATTTAGTTCTTGAATGTCATAAGGGGCTGGTTTTGTTGGAAATGGCTGAGTCGGTGACAGCTGTTCTCCTGGCACTATGGACGCAGGAACTGGTCGTTCAACGATTGGCCAGATAGGTTCTCCTGTAGCTCTATTAAAAGAATAAAGAAATGCTTGTTTAGTAGCTTGGAAGACACCTGGCACTATTCTTCCATCTACTTCGACATCCATTAACAATGGTGCCGTAGGAGTGTCATTATTCCATACGTCATGATGTACCATTTGGAAATGCCAGGCTCGCTCTCCAGTGGCAGCGTTTAGTGCGATTAAGCTAGCACTAAAGAGATTGTCTCCAGGCTGGAAGCCACCGTAAAAGTCAATAGTGGCGGCATTAGTAGGCACATAAACCAAGTCTAATTCTGGGTCTGCAGATAGAGGTGCCCAAGAAGAAACATCACCGGTGTAAGACCAGGCATCATTTTCCCATGTCTCATGTCCAACTTCGCCAGGACGAGGGATAACATTGAATTTCCATTTAAATTCGCCGGTATTTAGGTCATAACCAAGAATATCACCAGGTACATTTTCGGTGCGGGTTTGGTTATATCCTTGTTCAGCAGAATTACCCACAACGATTGTGTCATTTACAACAATCGGTGGTGAAGAATTGGTGATATAACCAAGTTCTAAGGGAATGCCAACATCCGGATCATAAGTTTCACCTGAGTTTAGCCAGGGCCCCCAATCGGAAATAAGATCGGGTATCAGGTCAACTACTCCAGTTTCCTCAAAACCTGGTAATGGTACAGGGGACCCCCAGTTTTCTATTGGGTCACCAGTTTCTGCGTCCAGGGCATAGAGAAAGAATGCAGGCGTTACAATAAGTACAAGACCGCGACCGTCAACCTCCGCATAGGCAATTCCTTTTCCCCAAGGTGCGCGCATCGAGTATTCCCAACGAAAAGTATTGGGTTCACGAAAGCTCCATAAAGTCTCACCACTAATTGGATCTATTGCCACTACATGACGACGGGCACCGGCGACGGTAAACAACATACCATTTGCGTAAACTGGCGTTGAGCGGGGTGGCGTCGAGCCGAAGCTTGCGTCGCTCCAGTTCCATTCGACCTCTAGGTTTTCGAAATTCTCAGGATTAATCTGGTTTAAGGGGGTGGAGCGTGTGTGTCCAGCATCACCACCAATATAGCGCCAGTCGCCGGGGCTAGGGCGATCGTTGACATGTTGCGCGAATAGAGGAGCGCTGATAAGACTTAAAGTTATGGTGAATAAAAAATGGAAAACAAGTGAAACGGAATCTCTGGCTGATGTGCCAACTACGGATTTACCTAGCATGGAAACCCTCCTTTTAGAGACCCTGGGTTTGAGTTACAGGGATCTAAGGTTTTTTGTGTGACGAAAGAGGATAGAGCATAGTTAAAATTCATCTAGCTGTAAAAGTAATTAACCCTCTGCCTCATTCTCTTAGCCTTTTGGAGCGGCTCGGAGATCCAGTCAATTAAGAAGATAACGTCCAGTGCCTTCTTTTCCAATCGGGCTGAGTATACTTGCAGAAACAAGGCGATTAGAGCGAGAATCGATCTAAATTGGTTACCATGGAACTAGCTTGTGAAGAAATATAATTTAGGAAAGAACAAGCACCAGCTTAGTCGCCGCGATTTTCTCAATGGGTGCGCGATTTCTCTTGCTGCAGGTACGGCTATTTCTCCTATGGACGCTTTATCACAGGGTTTACTAGGACAAAACGCTCTTTCTCCTGATTACTATCCGCCCTCATTACAGGGACTTCGAGGCAGTCATGAAGGCTCATTCGAGGTGGCCCATGGATTCCGCGATGGTCAAAGGTGGCAAACAGTTGATTCTGGTGAGCGAGAATATGATTTGGTGGTGGTCGGCGCCGGTATTAGTGGGCTTTCTGCAGCTTATTTTTATCGGAAACAGCATGGACCTGACTCTCGTATTCTTATTATTGACAATCATGACGATTTTGGAGGACACGCAAAGCGTAATGAATTTTGGCACGAAGGCCGCATGTATTTGGTAAATGGTGGAACTCTTAATGTTGAAGCTCCGTCCCAATACAGCACAGTTTCTGCGGGACTGTTGTGGGAGCTTGGTATCGATCGAACCAGATATTTCGAAAAAAACCGGGATATGTTTTCTTTTTATCGAGACATGGGTCTGAGATCCAGTATGTTTTTTGATCGAGAAAATTTTGGCGACGATAAACTTGTTGTTGACTATAGAGCGGAATCAATTAGAGATTCTATCGCGAAATCTCCGCTTAATGAGAAAGCCCAAGACGATGTTGTTCGGCTCTACGAAACCAAAGAAAATTATTTCCCAGGATTAAACGCAAAAGAAACTCGTAAGCGCTTGAGTCACATGAGTTATCATGACTACCTGGTAGATGTTATTAAATGTGACCCTGTCGTAGTAAAGCTTTTCCAGGCCTCCTTTCACGGCTCTTTTGTGGTTGGTCCTGATGCCATTCCTGCAATCTATTTTAGAGATAATGGTTACCCAGGTTTTGCTGGTTTAACTCTTGAGGATTTATCGCCCAATTTATTAGCCCATGAGGCGGGTGGTCAACATGGTCGTGAAAATGCAGAGCGCGCGAGGGAAGGTGATCCCGATATGTACTTCCCTGATGGAAATGCCACCATTACTCGACTATTAGTCAGATCATTAGTCCCTGGCGCGGTGCCAGGAGAAGACATGGATGATGTCGTAAGCGCTGTATTGGATTATAAGAAGCTCGACCGGAATCAAAACGATTGTCGCATTCGTTTAAACAGCTTTGTTACGGATGTTCGTCATTTGAATAACTCACAAGTTCAAATAAGCTATGTATTGGGCGATCATGCCTATTCTGTAAAGAGTAAAAATGTGGTGCTAGCCTGTTGGAATACTATGATTCCGTACATTTGCCCGGAAATCTCCAGCGATCAAAAAGAAGCCTTAGCTTATGGCGTGAAATCGCCATTGGTATATAGCGGTGTACTGTTGGCTAACTGGCGATCATTTGTAGATGCCGGTATATCTGGAGTAACCGCACCAGGGAAGAAATTTTCTCGATCAAGTTTGCAGGCGTCTGTCACCATGGGTGATTACACGACCAACCGTAGCCCGGATGATCCAATAGTGTTGCGCATGTCAGCTTATTTTGACGTGCCGAACCAAGGATTAAATCGCAGAGAACAGCATCTTGCAGGTCGTAATGAAATGCTCGCTACATCCTTTAATGATTTTGAATTCATGATTCGGGATAAGCTAACACGTGTTTTAGGATCTTCAGGATTTGATGATGAGCGTGACATATTGGGGATAACAGTCAATAGATGGCCGCACGGTTACTCCTATTCATATAACCCGCTTTCAGATTCAGAAGAGTGGGCTTATACGACGACCGATGAACGCCCCTGCGTAGTTGGCCGACAAAGGATAGGTCGAATCGCTATTGCAAATGCCGATGCTTCCGCTAGCCCTCATACAGATGGCTCTATTAACGAAGCTTATCGAGCCGTTAGTGAATTATTAGAAAAGGCTTAGTTGAAGAATATTTTATGAAACGGGAGAAAGGCGAGCTATCAAAGGTAGTTCGCCCTTGTTTTGTTGACCGGTGTCTTGTTGTTTAAACCCTAGCAAGTAATTTGCTATTCATCTAAACCAAAAGTATAAACGACGTTGCCTGAAGCGATAGTAACATACTGCTCACCATCTACTTGGTAAGTAATAGGTGCTGCATGCACGCGCCGACCCAATGAGATATTCCAGAGTTCTTGGCCTGTCTCAGCGTTTAACGCAAAGAAATAACCGTCTGCTGTGCCGCTGAATAATAGCCCACCTGAGGTAGTAGTTATTCCTGCAGAAGAGCGAGGCATAATCGGAAACTCCCAAACGGTTTCAGTCGTCGTCGGATCGATGGCACGGATCCAGCTCTTGAAAGCATCCATAGGTTGGTCATAGCGGCCACCGCCACCGGTATACCGCTCACCCTCCTCATAATCTTCGTCACGCTTGAAGAAAATTTGTTCGCCATCAAAGGCAGTCACGTAGAAGAGTTCGGTATCAGGACTATAGCCGGGCGAGTACCAGTTAGTGCCGCCGGTAATTGGAGGAGAAACCATTATTCCTTCATAAGTTGGCTCCATCCCTGGGACCCGGACAGGGGCGCCGTTAGCGTCGAGCCCTTGAGCCCATGTTTGAGTTGCAAAAGGGCTGCCTTTTAGAAACTTACCATCAGCTGCGTTGATACTATAGAAGAACGCGTTGCGGTTAGCCCACATCATTACTCTTTGGTCCTGACCGTCAATATTTAGATCTGCCAAGATGGGTACTTGAATTGCATCCCAGTCATGGACATCGTGTGGTGTAAACTGGAAGTACCATTCAATTTCGCCAGTGTCGCCATTCAAGGCTAGTGCAGAATCTGAATAGAGGTTGTCGCCAAGACGGACATCTCCATTCCAATCTGGACCAGGATTTCCCGTTCCCCAGTAAATTAGATTGAGATCAGCATCGTAAGCACCCGTAATCCAAGTGGCAGAGCCACCCGTTTTCCAGCTATCACCAGACCAGGTGTCATTACCAAACTCACCTTCGCCAGGTATCGTGTATGTTCGCCAGGCTAATTCTCCGGTATCAGGGTGGTAGGCGTCAATAAACCCACGAACTCCGAATTCACCGCCAGCCATGCCAGTTACAACTAAATCTTTAACTATTAACGGAGCTGCGGTTTTGCTGTAGCCGGAGTCGTGCTTAGCCACTTCAACATCCCAAAGAAGGTTGCCAGTTCGCGCATCAATTGCAACCAGGTGGGCATCCAACGTACTCATGAATAAGGTTTCACCAAGAATCGCTACTCCTCGATTATTGCGACCACAACAAATACGTAAATCTTCGGGTAGTTCATGGTCATAACGCCAATACTGGCGACCGGTACGAGCGTCTACAGCTACTACGTTACTGGGGGCTTCAGTAATAAACATAATGCCGTCAACCACCAAAGGCACTGTTTCAGCTCTGTCGATTTCAGGGATCTGATAAGCCCACTTTAATTCCAAATCAGCGACGTTGTTAATATTCACTTCATCGAGAGAACTGTGGCGTTGCGCATCCAGTGACCCTGAATACATAAGCCAATTATGGGGTTCCTCTTTAGAGTTAACCAATCGCTCCCAAGTTATAGGAGAGAAGGCAGGAGTCATTACAGTTTCAAATTCTTGTTCCTGTGCTGACACTTGCGCAGTTATCGATGTAATTAGTAGTGCACACAAGGTGCTTAGAAAACGGTTCATTCTAGTTTTCCTCCCTTCTCAGAGAAAATAGGTAAGCAACTAAATCATCCAACTCACTTTCAGACATAGCTCCATCATAGCTAGGCATGGTCGAGCGTTCGATGCGTTCAATAGAGTCGATATTATTCTTTTGATATGACCAAAGATTTGAATCATTATCCATAATGCGTACAGAAAAACTGTCTTCGCCCATTCGGAAACCCGAACGGGTAACTCCGTCAGGACCAGTTATTTCTAGGGTCCACCATCGTGGTGCAACATCTTCGTGGGGGTTGGTAATTGCCGTCATTAAATCTTCCGGCCGAGTGCTTTCACCGACTCTTGAAAGGTCAGGGCCAAGTCGACCTCCTTGCCCGTTTACCATATGGCAAGAAGCACAGTCACCGTTGTTCCGAAATAGCGCGAGACCAGCGTCGGGGTTCCCGTCTAATTCAACAGAGGCTGGGTCATAACGTAAGGATTCGATATAGGAAACTACTTGCCATACTTGAGCGTCAGGTAAATCGGCATCAACTGGCAACATAGCTGTATTCGGTACGCCGTTGCGAACGACATTGAAAATACCGACGGGGTTGTTGGCTCTACTCAGGCGGCCAGTTAGGTCAGGGGCGCCAGTCTCATCGTTGCCTTTGGCATCAAAGCCATGACAGCGGGAGCATTGTCTTTCAAAGTAGCGCTCGCCTTGGAGAACATCGTAAGTGGTATTGTAAAGAGTGCCGGCATCTTCCGCGGAACTTGGGAGACCGGCGAGAATCAGGGATAGTGCTCCGATAGAAAAGAGACCTTTCCAAAGAATGCTTGCTTGCAGGCGCATACTCACTCCTTTTGCTTCTTTTGTACGTGAGGCTCACTAGTTTAACACCAGTGAGAGTTGATGCAATCGCAGGATTTTAAGTGCATGCGGTAAGAATTATTGGTTAGTTTCAGCCCAATGAGTGTCTTTTTCACCAATTTGGTCCAGACCTGGCGTTAAAATGCCCTGCCCAGGGATGAAATTCGCTTCAAGGCGGACCCCATCAGGATCTTCAAACAAGACTGAATAGTAACCTGGTGCGAATCCGTCTTGCTGTGGACCGTGGATAATTTTTGCCTCTAGTTCAATGGCGAGTTTATAGATCTCATCCACATCATGTTTAGAGCGGGCACGAAAACAAAAATGATGAAGTCCAATTTCCCCTTGCTTGAATCGAGCCCTTCTATGCTCTTCAGGACACTGATGAATGACGATGCCGGTACGACCACCGACACCATAGAAACTGCCTTCGTTATCTAGCACAACCTTCATTCCTAGGCATTCAAACAATTTCCGGTAAAACGGTTTTGAACGTTCGACACTGGTAACCATTAAAGCTATGTGTGCAATGCCATTTATTTCAGCCATTTATATCTAGTCCTTAACAACAAGAAAAACCCCTAGAGTCATAAAAGCTAAACCGAAAATCCTCTGTGGAGAAATCGAAACTTGAGGAGATCCTAGGAAACCAATTTGATCAATAAGAGTCATAGCGATTAATTGTCCGAGCAGAACAAACGCAACAGCGTTGCCAATACCAAAGCGGGGTGCTACCCAGGTAATCGTGAATGTATAGAAAACCACAAAGAAGCCGCCGAGGTAATAATAGAAAGGTGTTGGGCTTCGATATATTGAAGAAGGTATTCCTTCTGTAAATAATGTAATGGCAACTGCACTAAGTAAGGCAACAGACAATAAAATACAGGAAGCTACTGCGGTGCTCTGCAAGCGTATGCTTAACCCGCCGTTAAGTGCGGCCATGATCGGAATTCCAAAGCCCGCTAGCAGCATTAATGCTGCGTAAATCCAAGTTTGCTGCGGTATTACTCCCATAGTAAGTTCCTTGAAGATGCAAAATTACCTAATGGCTAGATACTCAGTAAAGAGTTGCGCGAATGTGAAGAATTACTGCAAATGAAATGAGTGCCAATCTTCACATGAACTAAGCGGTTAGATTCAATTGCTAAAAAACATCACGCCTACCACCTAATCTGTCAAGCTTTGGCTAAAGCCATAGTTGTCTAATGATATAAATTATTGGTCGTCTTTTTGTAAGCGCTCCCTATTTTATGAGTATCCCTACATAACTCGCAATCATCTTGGTTGTGGCTGAGGTAGTATCGAACTTTATGTAGTTTAAACAATATCTATATCTTGTAGGTAAAAAAATGTCATTAAGATTTGTGGAAAATCTTGGCAGAGAACTAATTCAGAAAATACAGTTAGTTTCTTGCTGCGTAGGCGCCAATGGCTGCATAGCCGATAGCATCAACTCTTTCCGCATCTTTACTGTAAAACCCGATTGAACTGTCCTCGTTAATCCAATACTCAATTTCGTGGCCGATTAACGCATTGATAATGTCTAGTCGAATTTCACTATTGCGCATTCTTATGGTTTCTTTGCCAATCGTATTTACATTAATCGCCGCTTCAGCTGTCGTTGGGATTGGCTCTTTGCCACAGCTTACTAATAGTGTAGAGAGGAGAAGTAAATAGGGTTTGAGTTTAGTCATGAAATAATTCTAAGCGGATTGAATCGCTAGTCGCAAGGGTCCAGCGTTATATAAGCTATTAGATTATTTAAAAAAACGTAACAGCAATTCATGCACTGGTGAGGTTTATCGATAGTACTTTTAGATTAGTATTCCCTCTTATATTCGCCCGCATAAGAATGAAAGGTAAATTAATCTGCGATAATAACTAATGTTTGTGCCCGCAAGCTTATGTTTAATTTGCTGCTTGCTCTCTTTCCAAGCGGCGGGCACCAGCTAGGATACCAGGCATTGAATAATTTCCTTCGTGACATGCATATTCGTATATGCTGCCCTCTAACGGGTAATAACTTAATTCGGCAGTCCAGGGCTGACTATAAAGATTTGAATCGTCAACTGTAAATTGATAAATAATTTCATCATCTGCATAGCGACTAAATTTTTCGATAAACCTTCCGTCGGGAGAAATGGGGACTGCGCTTTGACCCATTTGCAAAGGATTGATATTAACAGTTTCTACAATTAACGTGTTGTTTTCGTACCAACCTACAGAATCACCTAGCCATTGCTGTAATTTTTCTGGACGGCGATTTTCTCTGGCTTCTTCTGCATTTTCAAACAATGGTATTATGCGAGCATCGTGGACCATTTCTACCATGATCATTACATAATCATCTGTCTGCACAAACTGGTAGCTGCTGTTATACAGTGTGCTCAGCATGCCAGGACCTGCCGTATTACCAAACCCAATCAGACAGCGTTCGGCAATAGGAATGGCTTCTGGGCCAGATGCATCTGCGACACCAGTTAAGTAGCGCGCTCCAAATTGAATGCGATTAAGGTCGTACTTTGGCTGAGCTAATCGAGGAATCACGCCGGTGGGCGGATCGATAATAAAAGAAGTTCGAAACTCACCTCGAACTCGCGCCAATGCAGAGCCTGGGTCTGTCCAGAATAAGTTATAGCCGCGTAACCCAAAATCTTGGGCGCCGGCTGGTGGGGCGCCAGTATCGGGGTCAATTGCCGGTCCGGATTCGATATTGTCTCGCGATATACCTGCAATTGACATATTAGCTACGATTTCTTGCGCTTCCTCTGCTGAAACCACAAGTTCCATCCCGCGGGGACGGGTAAGACCAGTCCGGGAAGTATTTGTCCAGATGCCAGAAAGTTCTGGAATGTCTGAACTTTGGGCTAATATTGCAGTTGGCGCGATATTCAAGATAAGTCCTACCAGTGCGGCAGTAAATGTAAGCGATTTTGACAAAGACATGAAGACCCCCGAGTCTTTAAAACTACGTAATTCCTTGATGTGTAAAGATATTCTTATAGTATCGCGTTGTAAACCTCATTTAAGGAATTAACGCCTAATTACTACTATTCTCCCATGTGGAAAAGAACTGATATGTTAAGTAGGGAATGATGGTTATTAGGTATCCACTTGGCAGACTTAATCTACAACTCTTTAATTTAGTTACTTTTCTTCCTGGTTTTGTTGGTTTCGATGAAGCTTATCAAGTACTCATTAGCTATCTAATGCTGATTTACTGTAATCGCCGCAGGATTCAAAAAGGGGCTATAGTTATTCCTTCCATTTCGTTTGACGGGTTCAGTGGGGCATCTCCAGCAGGGAAGCCTAGATCGGAAAGAATATAAGCCACTATGTTGGTGTATTCGTCATCTGATAAAGATCCTGGATTATCAGATGGCATTTCACTTACCAGGATATACCAAAAGTTCATAAGGGGTCTTTCTTCCCAGGCAAACCAAATATCTCGATAGAATTTCATAGCGTGACAGGCTTTGCAGTTAGCATCATGATCATCTTTGCCTAAAATAGCCTGCGCTTCCGTATACACACCGTCGCTAATGTTTCGTTGTTGGGCTACAGATGTTGTTCCGAGAGAAATAAGCAATAGAGAAAATATAACAGTTATTTTCTTCGATAGGCTTAACATTAGAGGTTTCAGGTAGACTTGTGATTTATTCAATTATTGGTCCTGTCCTCCAGTGCGCCAACAAGCCCTGAAAGTTTTCTTAGTGCTTCATTAAACTCCGGAACCTCAATTGCAAGACGGATCATTTCTTGTTCCATTGCTTTTGTTTTCTCAAGCACTTCGCCTGCCGCTGAATCGAGATCCATTAGTGCGCCAGATCCTGGCGTTCCTAAAGCACCGCCTGACAAGCCTTCCAAAAATCTCTGCGTTTGGAATGCCTGCTCATTTCTCAGATACGCTGCCATGCATGTTGTAACTGGCAAGTGGGATCCCGTATACACTACTTCTTCGCAAGTTACGTCGAACTCGTCGTTGTTGTTTAGCTCATTAAATAAATTATAAACATCTGCTTCTGCAGATTTTATCTCTAAGCGTAATGAGTAGGTGGTTCGCTCGCCTATTACGCTAATTTCTTCAATGACACCGTTGGCAGCCTGTGACTCAGTCGCGGATTCAGATTCAGACGAGGATTCTTGCTGCTGGCTTAGGATAAGCGGACTGAAACAGGCTAGGCTTATAAAAAATGCCAGATTACCACCGAGTTTTTTAGTCATAGATGCCTCTCAAAGCCAGAAACCAAATTGTAAATTTAGTTAATTTAATTCTCATGAGCAATAGCTAGTATTGCCTAATTCCTGAAAACAAACACTACTTACTCTCGCATTTTTCTCAATCTGTGCGAGTCTGCCAGACGATTATAGGCTTTAGGTTGTGGATAGTATGCTTCAATTCGGCTATTAAGCGCGAGCTGGGTGCTTTTCACCGTGAGCGCAGACTTAGGTATTCATGCTGTTCTTATGTAAGTGCCGCATGAGTTTTTCGAATCAATTTTTGTTTAAGGCCCTGCAGGTAGACTGAGGTTGACCTTAATTAGAGGCGCTGACTGAAGGCATGCAGTAATATTCGACTACTCGGAAAACCCAAAGGGATTGATAGAGTTAGGTTCAAAAGCGGGCTAGAGTAAAATAATCGCCTAGGTAACGAGTAGAGCGCAATATTTATTATTCATAAAGTGTTAAATAATATGCCCTATCCATCGACCCGCCAACATTACGCCAGCCCAAAGAAAGAGAGATAGGCCGCCAACGATTTTAATTTGAATTGGTGTGGCTGAATTACTAGCGTCAAATTTTTCGACATTTTTAAACAACTTAAAATGAAAGTAGGCCATATTAATTCCCGCCAAAATTAAGAGTGCGAGTTTTGACTGAAAGGCAGGATTTTCTAAGTGTGAGGCAGCGCGAGTGATGAACATTCCGAGACCGGTTATGACGGCAACGACAAAAGCGCCCCAGGCCCAAGGGACTAATTCACGATTCAGTGTTGAAATGGAATATCGAGTCGCACCAATGCCAAGTAGTCGTAAGTCGACCCAGAGAATAGAGCCCAGCATTAGTGTTGCTGCGATAACATGGATGGTTTCAATCGTTGGGAACCAATTTGTTCCGGCAATGAGTTGAGACAGCGACCAATTTTCTACTCTAACCCAGAATGGATATTCCTGACCGTCGTCGTAGGGTTCTAGGTACCACAACGGGTATTCTATGTATTCGAGATAAGCGATCCAGCGACCTGCAGTGCAAATCATTAATATCGCGAGAATAGAAAGTGCTGCAATGGTGCGGGAGATCCAAATTCGCCGAGGAGTATGTAGCCAATAGCTCTCCTGTTGTTTGCTCATTAAGTGATAGAAAAGCATCATCACTAGTAAGGGGATTAAGAGTGCCATCTTCCAGGCAAATACTGGGTTGTTGAAATAGCGGTTAGGTCGCCCAAATACGAAAAATGCACCAGAGATTATCATGATGCCCAGTGCAATCCAGAAGTAGGGCATCACACGCCCAGTTAGCTCGCTAATACTTTGGGATGGGGCAGCTAAGCCTAGAATCCTCAAGCTCATCAAAGCTACTGTTCCCATGACAACGGCAATACCAAGAATGTGCACAGTTTGAATGATGGGAGGAAAGCCCGGTACATTGGTAAGAGTCCATAATGCACCGCTTTGTAAAAAGGAACCGCTTAACAATTCGCCCATGCCGATAAAAAAATCTGGCATTAGTTCTATAGCTCTCGTGTTTGTTGTTATTATTAATAATAGGACCGAGCATAGCATGATTGGATTATTGAATGCAGCGGTGAATCTGGCAGTTAATTGTAAAATAGCATTACTCACAGAAGAGGAAGCTAGAGGGAAATAATAATGAGTGACGAGCTAACCTATCTTACTTACACGGCTATATTAACGGTATTGCTGTGGGTACCTTATATTCTTAATCAGATAAGTACTCTTGGATTGTTAAATGCCCTAGGATATCCCGAAAATGCCAACCCTGGCGCTGATTGGGCGCGACGCTTAAAAGCGGCGCACTACAATGCGGTGGAAAATCTTGTTGTATTTGCGACTTTGGTGTTGATTGTGGAAGTCTCAGGAATTGGTTCGGCCGCAACAGCCTTTTCGAGTATGATTTTCTTTTTTGCCCGCATTGTGCATGTGCTCAGTTATACGTTTGCGGTGCCGTATGTGCGCACACTTTCTTTTGCTGTGAGTTTTTTCGCAATGATGGGTATTGCCTGGCAAATAATAACTGGATAGTTCATTCGTCTGGATTTTTTGTAGACTAAGTTAAATATATTTATCTGTCACAGCGCCTTCGGATGCTGAGGTTACAGTGGCTGCGTACTTC
>CAXYEH010000036.1:0-40855 GCA_964275945.1 uncultured Pseudomonadales bacterium | reverse complement strand
ATGAATTTAATCGGTGGTATGACGAAATACATCTGGATGAAGTGCTACAAATTTCTGGATTTAAGTCAGCGCAGCGATTTATTGTCACCGAGCAACAGATGCAACCAAGCCAATCTCATTCTTATCTCGCGATTTATGAATTAGATGATGAAGATTTAGAAAAAACACTACAAAATTTAAGAGAAGCTTCTTGGTTGACTATGAATGATGCTTTGGATTTTGCGACTATTGATGTTTCTGTGGTTCGCGCATTTGGCGAAAAAAAATTTACTAGTCTGTAAATACCTGTACGAGCTCCAAAAACGTGCCATCCGGGTCTTTGAAGCAAAAGAAGCGGCTATGACTCGTTTTTGACATTGTAACTCTGACTGGTTCCGACAAAACATCCACTCCTTGTTCTAGTAAATAAGAATAGTCAGCATCTATATCACTTGTTGATAAGGCAATCCGTGCAATTCCAGCCTGGTAGAGGTTAGGGTATGGTTGCGACTCATCCCTCGGTGACCTCCACTCCAGCAGATCAATAATAGTGCGCTGTGTGGCACCTGTTAATGTCATCAATGCCCCTTTAACTTTATACACTGGCATGGCCACCGCGTTGGCGACTTCTTCGCTATTTGTTTCGGGCACAGGCCAAAATTCTTCGAACCCTAGCATCTCGTAAAAAGCTTTAGACTTTTCATAGTTTCGACAATTAATGTTTACGTGAACCATGCCTGTAATATTCAAAATTTTTCCTAAAGATTCGCGATTAGATAACGGTATCGCCATTATCGATTACCATTTCTGCTCCGTTAATGTGTTTTGCTTCATCAGAAATGAGATAAGCAACCATATGAGCGACGTCGTCAGGTTCTCCAATACCTAACTCCAGTCGTGTTTGCTCCGGGTCTTCTTGGGCCATTATGTCCTTACCCATTAGAGTTTTGAGAGCATGATGAACCATAGGCGTATTAATTGAGCCGGGATGGACAGAGTTGCAACGAATATTAAGTTTGTTTTGACGGCAATGAATAGCAATGGATTTTGTCATGGAGCGAATACCGCCTTTGGCTGCCGAATAGGCGAGGTAGGGGCCGATGCCCACTAGTGCTGCTGTGGACGACATATTCACGATGGAACCACCACCATTTTCTTTCATCAGTTTGATGGCAGCTTGGCAACCAAAAAAAGTGCCATCCAAATGAATGCTCAGTACTTTTCGCCAAGTTTCTGTGTCTAAGTCTTCAATGTTTGCGATGGGAGCGATACCAGCGTTATTGACCAATCCATCTAAACGACCAAATTTTCTTTTGACTACTTTCATTAATTCAGACCAACCCGCCTCATCACTTACATCTTGTTGGATAAAAGTGGCACCGAATTCTTGGGCAAGAGCTTCTCCGCTGGTGATGTCGATGTCAGTCATAATGACCAGTGCGCCCTCTGTAACCAGTAACTTTGCATCCGCTAACCCAAGCCCTGACGCCGCTCCTGTAATCACTACAACTTTGTCCTGAACTCTATTCATTGTTCTCTCTTCATTGCTGACTGGCTTTATTGACGAGGGCCGCCTAAGTTTTCAAACATCTTCCACCCTTCTGGCACCTGTATGACACCATTGTCGGTGGCATAATCAGAGTATAGGGCGATCATCTCTTGGAATTTGACGGGATTCTGCTCTGCGACATTGTTCAATTCTGCGGGGTCCTTATCCAAATTATACAAACCCCAACTAAAGTCACCATAGGGTTCTTGTAGGCGCAAGATTTTCCAGTTGCCGCTGATGAAGGCATTGTGGCCGAACAATTCAAAACCATTTCCGGCGCCTGTTGGATAAATGTTAGTTTGTTCTCCTTTTAGGTAGGGCAGCATAGAACGACCATCCATGGGATGAATTTGCCTTCCCGCGAACTCACTTCCCGGGTGAGAGACCCCAACAAGATCCAGAATCGTTGGCGCTATATCCACTACACTGGAAAATTCTGTGACTACTCGATTGCGTGGGAGTTCTTTCGCATAGCTAACAATAAGAGGGACATTGATGCCTCCCTGACTGACAACGGTCTTATGAAAGCTGTGAGCTGCGGCACCAACATGAGCCCACCGTTCCCCATAATAAATATAGCTGCCGTCTTGGCCTAAATTTTCATAGCTATTGTCAAAAGTTTCTTCGATCCAGTCCGAGGCCATTGGTAAATAAGGATAGGTTGTGAAATCTACTGCTTCCGGACCATTATCAGACAAGAAAAGGAAAACGGTATTGTCGTATTCGTCAATGGATTTTAAGTAAGTGATGAGTTTGCCAACGTTCTGATCGAGACTATCCACCATCCCAGCATATACGGCCATTTTCCTAGCTTGATAGCGTTGCTGCTCTTCACTCACATTTTCCCAAGCTGGAACTCGTTGCAAGCGTTCTGCGATTTCCGCCTCTGCATCTATGAGCTCTTTGGCTTTGAGGGCTTCGTGTCTCTGTTTTCGGATAATGTCCCAGCCGGCGAGATAACGTTCTTCATATTTATCAATGAGTACTGTTGGCGCGTGCAGCGGAAAATGCGGTGCACTAAAAGCTAAATACCCGAAGAAAGGCATTTCTGAATCTCTTCCTGCTTCTATGTAGTGAATCATTTCCTGGGTATAGGTATCGCTGCTGTAGAAATCATCAGAAAGTTCAGACTCTTCCCCATTACGAAAATAATTGACTGTAGGCTGAGCACTAGCGTAGCCAGTGTTATCGAAGTGACTTCCTGCACCTTGTAATAAGATAAAAGTCCGGTCGAAGCCTCGCTCACTTGGCAAAACTGTGGTGCCCAGATGCCATTTTCCTGTCATGTAAGTATTGAACCCAGACTGTTGCAAAACGCTGGCGAGGGTAACTACTTGATTGTTCAGGTAGCCTTCATAGCCCGGTTGGCCTTGTTGGCTCGAGTCGAGATATTCACCCATCGTGCCATATCCGTTCTTGTGTTGGTCAACCCCGGTTAATAGCATTGCCCTCGAAGGAGAACACATAGCGCTGGCATGAAACCGCGTAAATAGAAGGCCTTCTGTGGCGAGTTGATCAAGGTTTGGCGTATCGATTTCACTGCCATACGCACCGAGATCAGAGAAAGCTAAGTCATCTGCAAGGATCAACATTACATTTGGCGGTTTTGCATTCTGCCCAGAGTAGCGACGACATCGTAGATGTTGATTCTTGTTGATTGCATGCGAAGAGCGTGACCGCAAAGATGCTAAATAGTCCAGAATTTACGCGCAATTTAAATTTCCTTAATTGAGTTAGGTTCCATTGAAAATACAATAGTTGAGAATAATTTGCCAAATTAGATTTGCTGCAAACTCTGCAAATTAATTATCGGTGCAATTAGTTGCTAAGTCATTAACCTATGAATAAAACTCAACTTGCTCTTTATTTTCATCTGTCTAAGAATCGGCTATTAACATTATTCTCGTTCTTTCTCAGGAGATAACCATGGCGAAAGTTATTACCAGTGATCTATCTAATCTCGATTTTAAGGAAATTGTAAACTCTCTGAATGAGTTGTTACGGATAAGGACAACACCTATAGGTATGAAACTTTTTGATCGGAAGGAAGACATGGAGTGCATTGACCGCATTCGCCGCCCAGACGCGATTCATACTACAGACCAAATTGTAGGCATGGCAGCTAGGAATGGCTGGACGGTTGGTATTACCGTTGATGACTTAGTCGGAGCTCAGTGCAGAACAGTTATTGGATTATCGCCGCGAGATGAAGATTGGCTGTCCGGCGATCGCATGAGTGGTGTTTGGTATGCCGATAATGAGAATGCCAGAGCACACCAGCAAGCGATGGATGTTGTGCCCTTTGGTCAGTATGTGGCGATGGTGGTTAGCCCGTTGGTAAGCGGTCGCTTAAATCCACCGGATATTTGTTTAATCTATGCTACGCCTGCACAAATGATTCTGTTCATTAATGGTTTGCAGTATACAGGTTATAAGAAACTCGAGTGGGGGTGCGTTGGCGAGTCCTCCTGTGCCGATTCCTGGGGTCGCGCACTTGCAACAGGAGAGCCAAGTCTTTCTATTCCTTGCTTTGCAGAACGTCGCTATGGGGGAGTGATGGAAGACGAGCTATTAATGGCGATACCTCCTAGTTTTCTCCCCAAAGTCATCGATGGTTTAAAACAACTTTCGAAAAATGGGTTGCGCTATCCTATCGCCCCTTACGGTATTAATAATGACGTCCGGGCAGGGATGGGAGTCAGCTACAGTAATTAAACTACACAAAAAACAACCTGTAGGTTTAAGTCGCTCCCTTTGATATTCTGACTCTATTACTAATTGATAACGAGTGAGCTCAAGAGAGGGCATTTGCATGACTGCGTATAGATTTCCTGAAGGTGTGGCTTTAGTGTTTGGTGGCTCAGGAGGCCTAGGATCAGGTGTTGTTGATCTGCTTAGCAAATGCGGAACCAATGTTGCTTTTACCTACTTAAATAATAAGGAAGCAGCAGAGACCAACATCGCCAAGGTCGAGGCCAATGGGCAAAAAGCGTCGGCTTCAAGTGTCGATCTTTTGGATGTTGGTAAAGTTGAGGAATTTGTCAATGCGGCGAAAGATGAATTCGGAAGAATACACTCGGTGGTTTTTGCGACCGGCCCATTTTTGCATATCTTGCCGATCTTGGATGCTGATCCGGATGATGTCTACAAGACCTTGGACACGGACATCAAGGGTTTTTACCACGTTTTAAGAGCCGTTGTACCTGTTTTAAGAGAAGGTGGCGGTGGTTCAATTACTGCGTTAACGACAGCTGCGATCCATAGATACATCAGTACTGACGCACTTTCATCTGTTCCAAAATCCGGTGTACAGCATTTGTGTACAGCGATCGCCCGAGAAGAGGGCCACAATGGGATAAGGGCAAATTGTGTTGCGGTAGGTTTGATTGCGGTAGGGCTTTCCCAAGAAATTGATTCACCGCCCGGTGGTATTTTAGATCAATGGATGCAACAAGTCGCTTTAGGTCGACCCGGAGCTCCAGAAGAGTTATTCGATACCGTGGTTTTCCTAGCATCTGAAAACGCGGGCTATATTAGTGGTCAATCACTGCCAGTTGATGGCGGTTATTCCGCTTAACGGGGTAAGCTTGATAATCTAGCTGCTAACCTCAAGATTGGGTAGTTAGTGGCTAAGGCATTCGCGGCAGAACTTGATTAGTTCGCTATTGTATTTTTCAGTCTCGTCGATGAATGGCGCATGCCCTGATTCGGTCATCTCTACTATGCGGGTTGCTGAATTCACCTCTTTTACATTGCGACAAATATCAGGATCTACAATCACATCATGGGTGCCCACAAAGCTTAAAATTGGCAGTGAAAGTTGTGCCAAGATTTCACGTTGATCTAGAGGGCCTAATTCGCCAAGCGTTTGTGCAGCCATGGGTGAAGCCTCAGTGAAAATTCGCCACATCCAATGAATTTGTTCCTGACTTATTTCTGACGAGCAAACGCCCTGGGCAAGCGCAGCTAGGAAATTGATCCTGTCTGCTGCTAAGGCAGTCATAGTTTCAGCTAGTGCTTCTTTCGTTCCACCGTAGGGGAAATTGGTTTTTTGCAAGTAGGTGGGGGTCGCACCGCAAGTTAATACTAGTCCAGCACATGAATTTTCCAGTTGACGAGCGACTTCTACAACCACGGCGCCTCCCAAAGACCAACCATTGACTACTACGCGCTGTAATCCAAGCGTTTCGATTAATGCTACGACATCACTTGCTATTGCACTAATGCCCATGTCTAAAAAATCCTTGCTGCTTTGACCACAACCGCGATGATCAAGCAGGACTGTCCGCAGTTCATTGCTACGTAATTCCGCTAGTGAGTAATCCCAAAGACGGCAGCTCATACCCCAGCCATGGACGAGAACTATAGCTTCAGTACCACTGCCATAATCTTCATAATAAACTTGTTTGTTATCTTCACGTGCCAGGAAAGCCATTTACTTAACCCCCTTACTTAATAATTTGATGGTGTTTGCTTCATGTTCGTCGAAAATAGCATCAAGATCGAGAGCATCGGAATTCACCAACCATTGGTAGACCAAACCAAAAATAAAAGCACAGTACTGCACGGCAAACTGTTTGCTATTAATGCTTTGATCGATTTCACCAGATGCAATACCTTCTTCGATCCATCGTTGTGCATCATTGCGGTAAACATCATGGTGTTCTGCTAGTTTCGTTCGAATCGCTGAATCATTGCCCAAGGACTCATACCATAGAGTATACATAGCTCGCATGTAGTCGGTTTCGAGCGTTAAAAATTCTCTTAGTGCTCTTGCAGCTGCTAGTGCAGCTTGCATTCCTCTCTGGTTACCGATTCGACCACTGAGATGTTGCTTCCAGCGATGGTCAAATTGGCTGAATAATTCACTCATGAAACTAGCTTTCGATCCAAATCGATAGTTAGCTAACCCTCGGCTGTAGCCGGCAAGTTCGCCGATATCTTTTAAGGTTGTGCCTTGAGTTCCATGTCGGTTTATTAGATCGATAGCTGCATCAAACATGCGTTGATCAGAAAGAGCGGTTCGCTCCGCTTGGGTCAGTCTGGTGGTGGATTGTCTGCTTGATGTTCTTGTCATATGATTTATTTTTTTGTTGCAAGGCTGCGCGTCTCAATCTCACTTACGGCATTTTTTTTTTAAGATATCATCTAAAGTTTGATTACCTGGGTGCGCCGAATGTGCTCATCAGGCCCCCATCCACTGGCACTACAGCCCCGGTCATATAACGTGCTCGCGCCACCCATTCTACAACTTCCGCTATTTCTTCGGGTTCGCCGCATCGACCTTTTGGAATCATCTTGGCTAGCGCAGTAAGAGCTTTTTCTGACAAGCCTTTGGTCATTTCTGTCACTACCAAGCCAGGTACTACTAAATTGACATTAATATCTCGCGCTGCAAATTCGATTGCTAGTGCTTGTGTAAGTCCTGCTAGGCCCGCTTTGGAAGCGGCATAGGCTGCATCACCAGGAAAACCTCGAAAGCCAACGACAGCGCCAATGTTTGTGATTGAACTTCCAGCAGACATTGCGCCCTCACAAGCACGTGACATGAGCATAGCACCATCTAAATTGGTTCTAATTACGGCCTGCCAATCCGATAATTCAAGCTTGCCCAGCCGACCACCCCGGTGTAAACCTGCATTATTAACAAGGCGTGTAATGGAACCGAAGTGTGCTGCGACCTTTTTAACGGTTGCCACAACTGCTGATTCGTCAGTGATATCTGTCTGGAAACCCAGGGCGTCCTCGCCTAATTTTTGGGCAATGTCGTACACCGAATCACTTCGGGCCAGCAGCGCTACACAATCGCCATTGGCGATAACTCGTTGCGCAATACTGAGGCCAATGCCGCGAGAGGCGCCAGTTACAATCCAGACATCTTTAGTATTCATTAAACTTTTACGCTTTAAATTTTCATGTTTTAAGGTTGATAGGCAGCTTGCTTGTTTGCGTCTAGCAAGTATAAGATTGGTCGAATCAAAGTCAACTGTGCCCTTCTCAACGGCGTGGGCCTGATTCCATAAGATTAATAAATCAAGGAGAAGATCTACATTGTGGAGTTTCGAAACCGATGCAGCCTTTCAGGCTGAGCTTGACTGGGTCGATTCATTTGTTTGTGAAGAGATTGAGCCTCTTGATCTTGTGTTCCGTGGTCCTGGTGATCCTTGGGACCCTAGTTGTCCTGCCGCAAAAGCCATGGCGCCTTTGCGGCGCATAGTCCAGGAAAGGAAGCTTTGGGCCTGTCATCTTGGCCCCGAGCTGGGCGGTGCAGGTTACGGTCAAGTAAAGCTCGGTTTAATGAATGAGATTCTTGGGAGAAGTCGATTTGGGCCGAGCGTATTTGGTTGTCAGGCACCTGATTCTGGCAATGCAGAGATACTTGCTTATTACGGAACAGATGACCAAAAATCTCGCTATCTACAACCACTTTTAGAATGCAAAGTGGCCTCATGCTATTCCATGACAGAGCCGCAGGCGGGATCTGATCCGGCGGAATTTACTTGTTCCGCTCAACGCGAGGGCGAAGAATGGGTAATCAATGGTGAAAAATGGTTTGCTTCTCATGCCCGCTTTGCAGAATTTTTGCTAGTAATGGTTGTAACTAACCCGGAGCGCCCTGTACATGAAGGTGCTTCGATTATACTCATTGATAAAGATGCGCCAGGCCTTGAAATAGTGCGAAATTCTGCTGTTGGACCCTACGTGGAACAAGGAAATGGAGTACATGCCTATTTGCGTTTCACGGATTGCCGCGTTCCGGCTGAAAATCTATTAGGTGAAGAGGGTAAAGGTTTCTTAGTAGCACAAACTCGACTCGGTGGTGGGCGAATTCACCACGCCATGCGCAGTGTTGGCGTACTAAAGAAAGCAATGGACATGATGTGTGAGCGTGTTCTAAGCAGAACTACCAAAGGTGAATTACTAGCAAACAAACAGTTTACCCAAGAAAAAATTTCAGACACCTATACTCAAATTATGCAGTATCGGCTACATGTTCTATACACTGCTTGGCTCATTGACAAGTATAAGGAATACAATCGAGAAGTTCGCAAGGAGATTGCGGCAATAAAAGCAGCCACGCCTAAAATATTACAAGACGTAATTTATCGTGCTATGCATATGCACGGGAGTTTGGGAATGTCAGACGAACTACCTTTTATGAATATGTGGGCGAATATACCGGAGTTGGGTATCGTTGATGGTCCAACTGAAGTACACAAAGTAACTGTAGCAAGATCAGTATTACGAGATTACGCACCTACAAATGATTTGTTTCCAACTTATCATGTTCCAGTGCAGTATGAATCAGCGATGAAAAAATATGGCCACTATTTGGAATCTTAATAATCCACTGAAGAGTATTAGGGTATTCGGCACAACATTTGGCCGTAAACAATAACAAAATAAAGATATGAGCATTGAAAAATGACAGTACAAAATAATGAACAACATGAGACAAACGGCTCCTCCGCAACTGACTATGATGTCATTGCCATTGGGGCGGGGTTTTCAGGATTGGGATTATTGCATTACTTAAAGCAACAGGACCTCTCTGTAAGAGTCTTTGATAAGGCAGACGACATTGGAGGAACTTGGACGTGGAATCGTTATCCGGGAGCCAGAACTGACAGTGAGGCTTACTACTACTGTTTCGCTTTTTCAGAGGAGCTGCTTCAAGAATGGAGTTGGTCCGAGCGCTATCCAGCCTGGGAAGAAACACTTGAATATCTCCATTTTGTTGCTGATCGTTGTAATCTGAAGCCAGATATCCAATTAAATACCGCTATTGAAAGTGCGATTTACGATACTGAACATAACTATTGGGTTGTAAAAACTAATACTGGTGAAACTTATCGTTGTAAGTACTTTGTTAGTGCGATGGGTCTTATTTCAGAGCTTTATATTCCAGACTTTGAAGGTCTGGATAATTTTCGAGGTCCTTGCTTCCATTCTTCCCGGTGGCCTAAAGAGGGATTGGATTATAAAGGCAAGCGTGTGGGAATCATTGGGGCGGGTGCGACGGCAGTTCAATTGTTGCCGGAACTTGCTCAAGACGCAGAAAGCGTTACTTTGTTTCAGCGGACACCCAACTATATTCTGCCAGCTGGTCAGCGCAAAATGACGCCGGAATGGGAACAAGAAATAAAATCTAATTATGCGGAAATCATTAATAAGTGTCGTACTCATGTGTTCGGTATGCCATTTGATAGTCCAGTGAACCGAATTGCCGCAGATTCGACGGCGGAAGAGCAGAATGAGATTTATCAGAAGCTATGGGAAAAAGGTGGTTTTAGATTTTGTTTTGAAAGCTATGATGATTTACTTGGTGATCTGGATGCGAATGAAACTGCCGCTAATTTTCTTCGCAACAAAATTACGGAGCTCGTCGACGATAGTGAAACAGCAGAGATGCTCACGCCAAGGGGTTATCCATTATTCGCGAAACGACCACCACTCGATCACGGCTATTACGAGTCTTTTAATCGAGATAATGTGCGCCTGGTTGATATTCGGACAGCAGAGCCAATCGTCGAGATAACAGAAACTGGCGTCCAGACCGAAAAGGAACACTATGAGTTCGATATCATCGTTCTAGCAACTGGCTTTGATGCTTTAACGGGTGCGCTAGAACATATTGAGATTCGAGGCGCTAATGGTGAAACCTTGAAAGAAAAGTGGGACTCTGGGCCATCAACATATATGGGTTTGTGTACGGCTGGATTTCCCAATTTGTTTATGATTACAGGTCCTCAAGCACCTTTTGCGAACTTGCCAACCACCATCGAAGAAAATATAAAGTGGATTAGCTCTTGTATTAAGCATATGGAAGGAAATAAATACACTTCAGCAGATGTTCGCTTAGAAGCAGAAGAGCACTGGAGTCAGCATGCTACCGAGGTTATTGATTTAACGGTAATGAAATATGGACATGAAGCAAATACTTGGTTTTTGGGTTCAAATATTCCAGGAAAGGGGCCAAGTACTCTTGTATATTTTGGTGGTGCTGATAATTACTTCGGATTATTACAAGAATCAATGGATAAGAAATTCCCAGAAATAGATTTTACTACTGCGATATGAGTTGGGCTCAAAAATATAGGAGAGTGAAATTTTCTTTATTTACACTTCACTCCTCTAGTAAAGCTATGCTTTAACGTAAACTAAGTTTGGCATTTTTTCCACAGAAGCCTTGGAGCCCTCATACTTATCCATAAGCTGGTGCAACGAAGTAATTCTTACGCTAATCAAGCTTAGGTAAGAGGCGATCAGGAGCTATTTTCTTGGGTATCATTAGTAATGAAACTAAACAAAACAAAAAAATGGATTCTTGTAGGGTTTGGGACTTTGTCTCTAATCTACATCGGCTGGGTTATTGAATTCGAAATGAGCCTTGGAATGAACCAGCCTCAAGGTAGAACTTCTATTATTATAGCCACTTTTAATGATGACAAAGAACGCCATGAACGCGTTCTTAGTTTGCGTGAAGTTGATGGCAATAACTATATCGCGGCAAACCATTGGCCTCGAGCTTGGTATCGCCAGGCAATAGATAATCCGAATGTGGAAGTAAAAATGCCCGGCGAGGATGAGTTTCTGCCTTACCTTGCTGTTCCTCTTGATGGTGCTGAAGATACTTTATTAAGGGAGGAGTACAGCCTCAGCTTTAGATCGCGCGCGCAAATGGGTTTTCCACCGCGTTATTTTTTGCGTCTCGATAATCGCTAGTTTAGCTGGAATCATTCTAGGGGCTAAGTGTTTTTGGTTGCTTCGATTTTGAGTTCCCTGACCTTTAAATAGGTATAAGACTAACTATTTAAAGGTCTATAATTAAGTAATCCTTACTTCTTTTTGCTTTCTACAACTGCCTGTTTCTTATCTTTGCGTAACCAATTTTTGAACTCTCCACGTCGTCAATTCTCCAACCCAGATTTCATCTTCAGACGGGCAGGCGATAGCGTGAATCCAACCAAACTCGCCCAGATTGCGCCCGGCGACCCCATAAACCCCGAGCACTTGTCCTTCTAGGTTCACCTTGTAGATGCTGCCGGGGTACAAATCGCCTATGAATAAAACTGGGTTTGGTCCAGGCGTCATACACATTGCATCAGGCGCACCGGGTGCCATTGTGCCCTGGGTGATTTCTGGGCCACCAGGGCCGTATGGTGGATGGGGTCTGCTGTGATCCACGGGCACATCAACGGTGAATTCACGGAGGTAATTTCCAGATTGATCGAAAACCTGAATACGGCGATTACCGCGATCGGCCACGTATATCTCATCCTCAGGGGATACTGCTATGCCGTGAGGAGTATCGAATTGTCCAGGGCCACTACCTAGTGAGCCCCAGCTTGCAACCCATTCTCCACGCGCGTTTACTTTACCGACTCGAGAATTGATATAACCATCACTGAAATAAGTATTGCCCTCGGAGTCCCACGCTACATCGGTAGGTTGATTGAATTCATTGTCGCGATGAACTGGCAAGGGTGAACGCGGATTGAGATTTTGCTGGTTATCCATTTCTACACCCATAGTACGAAGCATTCGCGCCATTACAGATACGTAATCCGGAGGAACCGCTAAATGAGATGCTTCCGCTTTGCGGCCAAATACCCAGTCCACTCTTCCAGTCGGGTTGAAGCGTAAGATCATGTTAGACCCTTTATCTACTACCCAAATGTTGTCCTGTGGATCGACCCGCACCGCGTGAGCATAGGACCAAGCATGCAGATTCTTTCCGATCTCACGAACAAAGTTGCCGTCGGCATCGAATTCCAATAATTGTGCAGCAGAAGCCATGTATGCCGGTCCGACGGAATTGCCGCGAGAAAATACAAATACATGCCCATTAGAGTTAACCGCTATTCCTGCGATTTCGCCAAAATGAATGTCTTCAGGCAATTGCAAAGGATCTGCTATTGATTCAAAGGGAAGCTCTGGAACGCTTTGGGCAGCGAGAGTTGGAGCTATCCAGCCCAATAGACCCAAAGCGAGGATTAGATTTTTCATAGTATTACCTCACAAAAAGAGTGGAGCCTTTCCACTTCATTCAATATCTACCAACTTTAAATGGCTTTGGTCTTTATTCATACCATTTGATTGATTAAGCTGTTTTACAGGGATTTCAATAAAATGCGTAGGCTGAGGGCGGCTATAAAACAACACGTAGCCGATGCTTTAACTGTATAGCGCTAACCATTCCTTTGCAGTGGGGCGATCTTCAATTTGATCAAAGATTCAATCGCTCGCAGTTGTTTTTTCTCTTCTTGGGAGACTAATGAGATGGCTTGACCACTTCCACCAGCTCTGCCAGTCCGCCCAATACGATGCACATAGTCCTCCGGTACGTGGGGAAGATCAAAATTCACCACTAAAGTCAGTAGCTCGATATCTATTCCGCGAGCTGCTATATCTGTAGCAACCAAAATTTGAACTTTGTCCCTTTTGAACTCATCCAAAGCTTTAGTGCGTTGAGTCTGACTCTTGTTGCCATGAATCGCTATGGCCGAAATGGAATCCTTGCCTAGGCGCTTTACCAATTTGTTGGCGCCATGCTTAGTGCGCGTAAATACTAATACCTGCTCATGAGTCTCTTGCAGTAATTCACTTAGTAGGTCAGCTTTATGCTCCTTCTCAACCCAATACAAGTTCTGTGAGACTGTCTCCACTGTTGAATTACGTGGTGCCACATCTATTTCTATGGGATTTTTACAAATCGTACCAGCTAATTGACGAATATCTTTGGAGAATGTTGCTGAGAACATTAGATTCTGTCGTCGCTTAGGAATTAGTTTTAGAATCTTGCGGATATCTCGTATGAACCCCATATCCAGCATACGATCTGCTTCATCCAGCACTAATAATTCTATATCATCGAATCGTATTGCATTTTGCTGATGCAAATCCAACAAGCGACCTGGAGTCGCGACCAAGAGATCAACGCCATGATTTAATTTTCGTCGTTGCGGATTAATATTTACGCCGCCAAACACAACAGTAGAAGAAAGTTTTTCATGCTTACCATAAGTAATAATACTGTCGTGTACCTGTGCGGCCAGTTCTCGTGTTGGTGTTAAAATTAGTGCGCGAACTCGACAAGGTCGAGCCTTGGTTCCTCCACTCAATTGTTGCAGCATTGGCAGGACGAATCCGGCAGTTTTGCCGGTTCCAGTTTGAGCTGATGCCATGACATCGCCACCAGAAAGAATAGCTGGAATTGCCTTCATCTGGATGGCAGTGGGTGTTTTGTAGCCTGTATTTGCAACGGCGCGTAACAGGGAATCGGATAATCCGAGTGTAGTAAAAGTCATTTATGTCTCTTGTATTTTTTTAAAATTAGTTAGTTCATTATGGACGTGCACTGCATAAAGCGTTAGCCATAGCGAACGCCAGCCAATGTGGGCGGCCAACAATAGTGATCCAAGCTATATAAGCCCGGGAGTGAGTGTGTGATCGATAGGGGTATTCAGAAATCGCAACCGCAACAATGCGGAGACAACAGCAGATAAAAGGGAAAGACTTATAGTCTCAGAGAACCACGATGATAGACTGCGGAAAAATGACCTTTTGCTAAAGACAATACACTCGCAGCACAAAAAAACCATCTTTCTGTCGATATCTGAGCTGCTAGTGGGCACTATAACACAATTAGAAATAATTCGTTCAGGTAATCTTTGAGCTAGTTTAACTGCCGTTAGAAAAGCAGAGTGAGAAAGTAATTCATGGAATGTCTCAGTTAAGACAGTGCAGTTCAAAAATTTTTAATTGGTTTGATAGGAACTTTATTATTTCATTCTTAGCCTTAGTTATTCATTTTTTATATTGTGCCTCGGTCAAATTATTCTGAGGCTATTGGAGCTCGCGGGGGAGTCCTCATGAAAATACTTAGTGTGTTAATCCTGACTTTGGCCGTGATTGGTTCCTGGACCTCGATGCTGTCGGCTCAGGAAGAATATCCTCTCATCCTGATTCCAACTGATGAGACTGATTACACTTATCCGCCAGGTTACCAGACTCCATGGGGGCAGGTGGAAATTAAGATGACAGAGAAATTTGCACCCAATCTCGTGACTCTCCATGGCTCGCCGAAGCTCGACCGCGCCCACCCCGATGGATCGGGCGGCAGGGTTATGGTGTTATACGGATCAGATGGCGTTTTGATGGTGGATACTCAGAATCGACAAGTAGCAGAGAAGACGCTCGCAGCTATTCGTAGTTTTACAGATGAGCCCATCAAAGTAGTCGTAAACTCTCATATTCACAGTGATCATACGGGTGCAAATGAATTTTTTGGCAAGCAAGGGGCGCTAATTTTTGCTCAGGAAAACTTGCGCCTAGATATGATCAATCCGCAGCGACCTGATGGCCGACCTTCGCCTGAGCCCGATCCAGCGAGTGTCCCGGTTGTAACCTACAATTGGGACCCTTCAGCGCCAGGTGAGCCCGCAGTTACTTTAAACATGAATGGAGAAACCGTAGATTTTATCCCGATGATGCCCTCTCATACGGCAGGGGACACCATTGTTCGTTTTCGTAATGCCAACGTGATTTATATAGAAGACTTCTATCGCAACTATGGTTTTCCTTTTGCAGCACAAACCAGTGGCGGTTCAATCAAGGGCATTATCGAAGCAATTGATCTGTTTCGAGAGATCGCCGATGAGGGCACTTGGCTAGTCCCCGGTCACGGAACTTTGATTCGCAGAGATGATCTTATCCCTTATCGTGACATGCTTGCCGACATCGTGGAGCAAGTTTCAATATTGCGGGGGCAAGGCCATTCCCTAGAGCAAGTATTAGAAGCTAACCTGACCGCACCCTATGAGCAATCTACAAGGGGGGCAACGCAGCAGAATAGAAACCGGTTCATCACAGCTGTTTATGAGGAAGTGCAGGATTTCCCACCCGTTATAAATGGTCGGCGGGCAATGCTAACTCGCCGCTAATCCCTATTATTGAGTAACTTAAAAAATTTACGATGCTTAATTGCATAAAAATAGACATTTAATTTTCTAAGGAGAAGTAAAAATGAAAAGCAATAAATTTGTAAAATTAGTCAGTACTGTTTTTTTTCTCATTGCGTCATCAGGTTTGTTTGCTCAGGGGCCGACTATTGCAACTCATGTTCCAGAGCATGAAATAATGGAAGTATTTGAAAATTTAGGCGACACCATTGACCAACAAATTAGAGTAGTTGATATCGGCGATGATATTAATGTAGCTGTTGGCATATTGCGACGAGTGAATACTCGTACTGAAGGAGAAGAAGTAAATGCGATTCTTCATCACCGCGTTACTGAAGTATATTATGTTTTGTCTGGTTCTGGCATTCTAGTGACCGGGGGAGATGCTACAGGAGATGTTGAATTTCCCGCAGATAATATTTCTGTTAGAGAGCTAATCGGACCAAGCGGAAGTCGCACTACAACTAATGGTCAGACTCAAGCTATTTCGGCTGGTGACATCGTGGTAATTCCAGCCGGCGTTCCTCATGGCTTTCGTCATATTCAGGAACAGATCACATACCTAAGTGTTCGCGTAGATCCCGATCAGACATTACCAACAGGTTATGCTCATCCATCATTACAAGACTGAGAACTTCAGGAAAATTAATTCAAATGAAATAAAGAAACGTAAAAATAAACGGGATTACTGTGTAACAAAGAAGCAGAGGAATCTAATTTTATTCAATAGCAGAAAATTAAATTCCTCGGCACACTAAAACAAGCCGTCCCGCCTCAAACGAGGCTATACTAGAAGTCAGCTAGCTGTAGTATAGGCAATAATAAAGTCATTTTTTGTAGAGCAGAGTAATAAAAAGGTAGTGAATTTATAAGAATAGAGTTCATTCAAATAACAACGTTACTAGTAGTGCCGGGCTTTCATTCTAATCAATCCAAACTTAGATTGGCCGCCAATATATAATTTTAAATATCCTCTCTTTGGTTTTTACTTTCTATTTTGCGAAAGCTCGCACTGCATCGCTCATAGCTTGGCGAACATTATTCGCTGAGGCAACCATATCCACGGCGGTTAACGAAGTATGAATTTGCCCTGGTGTTTGTATATGCTCGACGGTAACCCCTGCAGCTTGCAAAGCCTCTGCATAGGCATTACCTTCATCGCGCAGTGGGTCCAATTCGGCGGTGACCACCATGGCGGGTGGTAAATCAGCTAAACTTTCAGCACGTAACGGAGAGGCACGCGGATCTTTCCTGTCTTCAGCCTCACAATATTGATTCCAGAACCATTCCATCAAATTGCGCGTCAGAATATACCCTTCAGCATTTTCATTGTAAGAAGCAGTGGAAAAATCACAATCCGTTACAGGGCAGACTAATAACTGACCATTGATATTCGGACCCCCTTGCTTTTGCGCGAGTTGGCACATGACGGTTGCTAAATTGCCTCCTGCACTCCAGCCTGCTACAGAAAGCTTGTTAGGAGCTCCACCAAGTGACTCTGCGTTATTGGCGATCCAGTTCAGCGCTTCAAAAGCGTCTTCGACCGCAGCAGGGAAACGAGTTTCTGGTGCGTGGCGATAGTTAATTGAAATTACGAGAGCGTTAGCTTGTGCGCACAAATAGCGACAGAAAGGGTCATCTGAACTGGCATGACCAAGTACCCAGCCACCACCATGGTAGTACACAACAACAGGGTGCGGACCTGCAGTGGCCGGTCGATACAGCCGATAATTAAGCGAGCCAGCTGGGCCTGGCAGAGTGCCATCTAAGACTTCACCAACTTCTGGCCCGGGTGCCCGGTTAGCGGTATTAGCTTCAATTTGTTCTCTTGCTTGGATAGGAGATAAGGTGTCTAAAGGAGGTTGATCCAGGCCACCGATGGCATCCAATACCATTTGTACGTCGGGTTTTACGAATCGAATCACGCCCTCATTGCAACGAGATTCCGATGTGCCACATTGTTCGAAACCAAGATAATCCTGCTCAACCACTTCGTTACATGCCTGTCGATATGTATCAACACCACCAATATATGGCAAAAACACGCGAGGTTTTCCGGGAATATTTGCTCCCATATACCAACTATTAGCAGCGGGATAAAGAGTGAGATTGGCAAAATCGTTTACATGAGTAATCCAGCCATCTTGAGCGGCAGCAGTTGCTTCAATTGTCTGAAAATCCTCTTTACGTAAATGTTCAAAAGCAGCTGTTAGCCAATTTACATGCTGCTCTATAGACACAACCATGTTAGATAATACTGAGGGACTGCCTGGTCCTGTGATAGTAAAGAAATTCGGGAAACCATGAACATTCAATCCCAAGTAAGTCTTGGGGCCTTCTTCCCAAACATCTCTGAGTGAGATGCCATCGCGACCTCGAATGTCCACAGCAACGATTGCGCCAGTCATCGCATCGAAACCTGTAGCAAAAACGATTGCGTCGAATTCCATACTTTCGTCCGTTGTGTCGATACCCGTCTCGGTAATCGAAGCAATAGGTGTGCGGCGCAGGTTTACGAGTTTGGTGTGCGATAGATTAAAAGTTTTAAAGTAATTGGTTTCTAAACAGAGGCGTTTGGTAAAAAGGGGAAAATCTTTAGCGCAAAGGTCTTCGGCAGTTTTTGGGTCGGTAACTTTAGCGCGGACTTTGTCACGGAAAAAATCTTGAACTGATTCATTTGCAGCTGCGTTGGTTACAAGATCAGAAAATGAAGAGTTAATCGTTAATAGGTCGCCTTGGGCGAAACCTGCTTCCAAGCGACGCTGGCGTTCTTCCAAATTAACGCTTGAATAGGGTTCCTCTGATCGGGGTAAGGGAACACCTGCTCTCGACCAACGCCCTTCTTCTCGGTAGGCTTCTCTGTCAGCATTCAGCTTCTCTCGATGTTCAGCGCGCACCGGTCCATTATTCGCTGGCGCTGCGTAGTTCGCAGTGCGCTGGAAAACTGTAAGTTGACTCGCTTGCTCGGCGATAAGTGGGATCGATTGAATGCCCGAGGAACCAGTGCCGATTACCGCAACGCGCATGCCTGTGAAGTCGACACCTTCATGGGGCCAGCGGTTCGTAAAGTAAGTTTGACCAGTGAAACGCTCTACGCCTTTCACATCTGGTTCTTTGGGTAATGACAGACAACCTGTAGCCATAACATAGTATTGGCAGGTCAAACTATCACCCGTAGCAGTCGTGATCCGCCATTTTGATTTACTTGCGTCCCAATTTGCTCGCTCGACTTTAGTAGAGAAGCGAATGTCTCGACGCAGGTCATACCGATCGGCTACAAATTGTAGGTAACGTAAAATTTCTGGCTGTGTGGCATAGCGTTCCGACCACTGCCACACTTTTTCCAGCTCAGGATCAAAACTATAGGAGTAGTCTAGACTCTCTATGTCGCAACGGGCGCCAGGGTAGCGGTTCCAGTACCAAGTGCCCCCCACATCGTCGCCAGCCTCTAGCCCAATCGCTGAGAAGCCCTGTGCGCGGAGCTTGTGGAGCATGTATAAACCTGCCATTCCAGCACCGACAGTAATGACATCAAAATCTTTCTGCTGTGATCCGTTGTTGTCCACTTTTTAGATACTCCTGAAGCTCTTTTCTATTCCTAGTAATGAGATGCAAACTCTAAAGGTAAAGCGTATAGAGTGAAGAAGCAAAACATCAGCTAGCAAAAGTGATTTAGGTAGGTTAGAAATGCATCCCTCTGACTGACTAATTCTGTTAACTTAGTCTGATTACATGAATTAAAAACTGAGGAATAGCCATGAGACATCTATTCATAGTCTTCGCATTGACAGTAGCTGCTAGTGCTCAGGCTGCGACCGACTGTATTCTGGAGATGAACGGCGCCTGGGCGTTAAATCCAGAGAAAAGTCTCGACCCCGAGGGATTGCAGTTTGAGGTGCTTGTTTTCTCGAATACCGAGGTTGAACAACGCTACGCCATGGAATTTGAAAATGGACCAGAAGATAAGGGCTCTCTAGATTGGTCGGTGCTCTGCGATGGCAAAGATCATCCTTCACCCGACTTTCCTTGGAGTAAAGCAGCGAACGCTACCGTAGCGATTAGTAGACTAGGAGATAAATCAGAGTTCGTCACTCAAAAAGAAGATGGAGCTTTGACTATGACCTATACCCGAGTTCTGGCGGATGATGATCAGACTATGATATCAGTTGGGCGTGATGCGGCAGGTAAAATCATATGGGTTAGAGTTTTTGATCGCGAAAATTAGATAGAAAAGAAATACGACTAACGGCAGTAGAAGCTCTTTATATGATTACGGGTCGATCAGGGTTTCGCTAGACTCCAATAAATCCCAGCGCCACCCATAGCGTTGCCGACTTCAGCAAGTAAGCGAGTGCGGGCAATTGCTGCTGCGTCGCCATCGACATCGGCAATCTCGTAAAGGTTGTGCCCACGTATTTGTCCAATAGATTCATCGCCTGCGTATGTGTAGAGAGCAAACCCTTTGTAAGCCCATTGTTTGTTGCCATCTTCGCGACTAATCACTTCCCAAAAACCGCTGGATTTAGCATCAGCGGACGCAGTAAAAGGATGCCAGGATTCAAGACACTCGCTGCTAACACAAGCTTTGCTGCCTAGGTGTTTGCCTTTAATATAGGCGATATCAAAGCTGCCGCGCAGGCTACGTCCACCCCAATATTTTTCAAACGCCGAGCCAAAATAAAGCGTTCTACCATTAAGAATTAACATATCCCCATAGCCAGGCTGGGGAATTACTTTTACCCCTTGAGGGTGGAAGTTTTCTTTTAGCAAGGCGAGTTGCATATGCGGATGAACATCCCGTCCGTGCACATCGCCAGGTGATAAGTCGTTTTTAAATTTAAATAATGGCATCCCTCTAAACGCCCACTGTCGAGTATCATCAGTCCTAGCGATGACCGAAAAATCTCCATAACCAATTGCGAGCGCAGATGCAGCTATAGGGGTCCATATTTCATAACATTCTTTATTCATGCAAGAAGATTCAGATTGGTCAGAGCCGTCATCAAAATTATAAAGTGAAAAACCTAGATGATTTGTTAGAACAACTCCTTGACTGGAATCCACTAATTTCAAATTGAAACCGTCAGGAATTCTGACTGAGCTTGAGGGCGTATAGCGAGCGACCTGCCAGCCCTCTGGAGGCATCAACGCGCCATTTTGGTTATCAGCTACAGGGTCCTCAACGCTGGCGCTGACTTCGTACAGCGCTATATTTAATGCAATTTCTCCAGCCTCAGATTCTTGCGACCAGGTATACAAGGGGTTGTCTTGATAGGCCCACTGCATTGCCATGATATTTGAGGCATTTTGGTGAGCAACCAATGTCCAATCATCAAATGCAGTAGCATCGTTGGCTGCTAGAACAGGATAGAAGTTAGTTGGAATGGCGTTAGAGTTGGAAGAGGGGTAAAACAGCGTTTTGCCATCTGCATCTCCCAACCGAGTAAAAAAATATTGATCTGACGAGTACTCTTCGACTCGATGCACTTCTACTAAGGTGATCCCTGCTGGTGTCGATGCAGGAATGAGGCTAGCCAAGAAATCTGCTGATTGTGCACTGGTAATTGCAGAAGGTAGAGCAGTTAAACAAGCGGCGAATATTACTGCAAGTCCGATTTGTTTTAGCAGTATTCTCATGCAAGAACCTCGCTAAAAGGCTGAGTAACCTCGTTGGATTCTGTTCCCCAACGGTTATTGACAACACCAAATGCCTTTTGGACCGTAAAGCCCACGCGCGTGGCGGCATCGCCTTCTGCGGCGATGTGTATTCCAGTCTTCAGTCGACCACCTGCACCACCGGCAGTGAATACGGGCATGTTTTTCATTGAATGCAGCCTTGCCTCACCATGATCTGTAAACGCCAAGAGGACGCTGCGGTCGAGCAGCGTTCCCTCTCCTTCCTGGATAGAGTCCATGGCTTGAACCAGCTCAACAAAAAACCCCATACATTGTTCTGCGAGTGCTTTGCACTTGGGCTGATAACCCAAATCGGTATTGATCGGCTCTTCGTGAGTTAAAGCATGATAGGCGCTAGGCTCTCCTGGAAGTCGCAAGGTAGAAAATGCATTGCCCAGGGTGACGTGAAAGATTTGTGTTTGGCCACAAGCAAGAGCATGAGCTAAAAGTTGAGCAAATTGACGGTGAGTGTTTTGAACTTGCGAAACCAGTGTACCGATTTCTTCAACACCTAAGGTGGGTATTGAGCATGCCGGCAGAGGGGTGGGACGGTCGAGCTCGAATGCAAGTTTCTGCTCAACATCCCTTAATGAGGTGAAGTACTCATCCAGTCGTGAGCGGTCATCAGATGATACGGACTTCATGAGTTGCTGTCGTTGTTCAGTTACTGCAGATAGAACACTATGGCGCACCATGACTTCAGGGTCAGGTGTAAACTCTGCTTGGTTTGGATCTTGAAACCCTTCGCCATAGATACGGCTATATAGATCCATTGGTGAAATTTGGCATGGAGTTTTGCCGTTACTGCCGCGCGCAGTCCACCCCGATGCGGCATTACCATCACAAGCAACTTCTATAGTACGAAAGCGTGCGTTGGAACCGAATTGTCGATCGAGAATAGCATCAAAACTCTCATCGTACTCCGCAGCACTCTTTGTAACAATGCCGGTCATTTGCCCCTGCGCTCCCGACATGTGATTCTGATTCACTTTTCCATCAAGGAATACTTGTAGTCCGCTATAAACGTTTAACTTTTCCTTGATCGGATTCAGCATCGCAATATGTTCTGGCAATTCATAGCCATGACCAACGATTTCTGGCTCCCATCGATCAGGTGTTAGGCCCAGACCCCAAAACCAACTCCCAAAACAGGGTGGTAATGCGCCACCATCAGCTGCGAACGCGGTACCATTTTCATTTAGGAAGCTTTCGAGGATAGGTAACCCGACCGCAACTGCAGATCCTTTGACAGCACCCCTTAACAGTGTGCGGCGATTAAATTTTCGATGTTTATTCATCTTTTCTAGCCACTCTTTTTATTCTTGCCCTAAAATTCCGTCTCAGTTGAGTTTGGAACGGTGTAGAAATCTGGGTTACGGGAGATTCGTTGCATCAGCTCGCGCCAGTGTACCCCTTCGTTTCTGAGTTGCGCATGGGTTGTGTTAAGCCACTGTAATTCTGCTGAATTGGGTTCTCTCGCCGTGCCATAACTATAGACTCGTTGTATTAGGCACGATGTTAAAGTCGGATCATTTTTTAAGAGTTGAACAAGATCGTTGACGCCCTTGTAATTCTGGCCGGCCCATTGGCCACTGGTATCAATCTGTGCGCCATTTTCGGTAGTCCGATGCACTCCTGATGCATCAAAAACCTCGAGCGCTAATCCAATTGGGTCCATTAAGGTATGGCAGCCAGCGCAGGTAGGGTTGCTCCTATGCTCTGCTAATCGATCACGGACAGTCTTGAAATTCGGATTGTCAGCATCTCGCACTAAACTAAAATCGACATCTGGTGGAGGTGGTGGGATAGTTTGACAGAGCAAATGCTCTCGCACTGCTTTTCCGCGCAGGGTTGGAGAAGAAGCGCCAGGGTGCGAAAACAGAGAAAGAAAAGTGACCTGACCAAGCAGCCCGACGCGAGCATGACCTTCTGGAAATTCATAAGGTACCCAGGGGACTGTGCCACCGAGTTCCTGCCTGATGGGAATTGGTACACCATAAAGAGCAGCAAGAGCCGGAGTTAAAAAAGTTTGGCGCGCGTCGAACAAGTCACGGTAGTCCAATTCTTTAATCAACAACTGATCGGCAATGGTGCGCAGTGTTTGCTCCCGCGCTTCATCCTCAACATTTTTGGTGAAACGAGGGTAGAGATTCGCATCAATATCAAGAGTGTCAAAGCGATCAAAGGCAAGCATGTCCGCAAAGAAAGCACGTAATCCATCTTCGATTCTTGCCGAAGTCATCATTCGCTCAACCTGCTGGTTGAGTCCAACCTCAGTCATTAGAGCGCCAGACCTAGCTGCTTCAAGCAGTGCTGGGGAAGGGGTGGAATCCCATAGGAAAAAACTTAAACGCGAAGCACGGGACCAAGCATCTAGTTGTCTAGATCCAGGTGATTCTAGATTCGCTACGCTGCGCTCGATGCGAAATAAAAAGTCAGGAGATACCATCATGCCTACGAGAGCCGCCTGCAAACCGATGTAGAAGTCCCTCAATGTTTGAGTAGCTGATTGCGCCATAGCTGCAAAGGAGTCGATCTCACTCTCCATCAGGGGACGCCGAAACAAATGCAAACCAACAGCACCAATAAATTGTTCTGCACACTCCTGATCAGCCAGGGTATCGTCATCTGGCGTGCAACCAAGTAAAGTGTTTCGGCGGCTTGGTTGTAGGATCTGTCCTGCTATATCCAGTGCTAAGATTTCATAGGACTCCAGCTCTAAAGCACTCAGGGTGATCTTTCTTCCTCCAACTGCAATTAACCCAGCTTCTCTCACCCCATTGCTGGCAGCGTTACCTCGTACTTCAATGCTCTCGCCAAAAATATCATGAATTGTGTTGCGATATTGATCGGATGTCAGTCTGACAAAAGTAACTTGTTTGCTATTTGAATTTACTTCACTTTCAGCACCTTTAGCTTGACTCATAACATCTGGTATAAGGCAAAGCAGCAGAGAAAATAAGATGCTAAATTTCGAGCACCCGTTATTTTTCGTCCTAGAAGTTGTTGGTTGTAGGTAACTGCTCATTATCTATTGCTCTGTATATTGACTTACGGCGGGTCCACTAAACTTTGGTCCCTGTCCCACTGAATCGGCTAATAAACTGCCCGTATCATCAACATGAAATGCTGGTACCGCTTCGATAAAGTAGGCCGAAGAGATTGCCGTATTTTCGCCTGTTCTAGGATCTGGTGAGGCATCTGCGAATCGTTTTAAGTCGTAAAAAATACCGATGAGATCAATCGCGCCGTCAGTCTCACCGCGCACTGAGAGGTAATGATAATAATCACGCCAGGGCTGGTAGCCGCCAAGGTGGCCTTCCATACTGCCGTCATCTTTCATTTCAAAGCGCAATTGGGTGTTGAAAAACTGTAGATGAGGATAAAATTGAGATTCACCTTGAATATAAAAATCTCCAGGTTCGATCGTCAGTACGTTACTTTTTATTTGCCCATTGAATTCATTGTGTGAGCGCGGGTTAGTGTCGACAGCAAAACTTGCGCCAGACATAATACTGCCATAAGCATCGCGCAGTGGAATGTTTAGTGCGCGATCAAAAGTCACAGTCACTGCCCCATCCTGGTTTAAATCTTCTCCAGATATTGAAATTAGCCATGCTGGCATTGCATCAACTGCGGTATCCCAAGCGATAGATTCGTTATAAGGAATGACTGGTTTATTAACATGATAAGCATCCCAGCAACCAAGGACACGCCACATTTGGTTATCGATACCTCTCGCCCCAGTGTTTGGGTGCTCCCAGGAATCTGGACCCTCTTCACCGTCTAAATCCAAACCAAAGGCAAAACGGCCCGTGGCGTTAAAGGCATTAGGATCTGGCAGAGCGCTAGGAACATTTGCTGGATTAAAGTTAAAATCATTCCAGCTCTGGTCGCCAGTATAGGAAGCTCCTCCTCCCAAAGTAATTGCTGTGCCGACTAGATTACCTGCGTCGTCACGACCGCCGTTAATTCTGACGCTGTTAATAATGCTAATTGCTTCTTCTTCGTCATAGCCTTCTGACATTACTCGCCGGATCAAAACATCAGGTCGGGTGCCATTGGTGCCAGCTGGACATGTTTGATCATCAACATAGGCGGCAGTGTGAACCATGGAAATGACATAGCCGCGAGTTTCGAGGTTGTCGGCGGCTAGAAACGGAGTAAAGAGCTGGGCGAAGCCCAGCCAGCAGAGAGAGGAAACGACAAACTTCCAAAGCCTATTTGTTTTTTTTGCTTTTCGGCAGGCCATCTTTGCTACCTTTTTTAACTGATACCGTTTTCTTCTTACAGGCCTGTTTTCGCTGGGATATTCATATTTCGAGCAAGCCTGAATTTCTAGGAAGAAGCTTGCCTTTTCCGTTGCGAATCTGCAAGGTATCTTGTCCGTATTTCACGGGTTGTTGCGGCCATCAAGCTGCTTCATAATTGAAGAAAACAAACAATACTCGTCAGGAGATTTCCCAGGTGATAATAACAACAAGAGTAATTTCGATTTTGATGGTGATTGCAGCTGCACTCACTATTTCAGCAACTGCGTGGAGCCAGCAAGGCACTAGTGTTTATGAGGGTAATTGGCCTTCCTGGGCTGCTGATGCTGCGGCTAATCGCTACTCACCGCTGGATCAGATTAATGCCGATAATGTTGGTGATCTTGAGATCGCTTGGCAATGGTCTTCCCAAGGATTCGGGCCTGGCACCGACTTCGTAAACCCCTCTACTCCGTTGGCGATCGATGGAGTCTTGTACGCGAACGTGGGTACAACCAGAAATATCGTGGCACTTGATGCCGCTGGAGGCCAAGTATTGTGGATGTTTCGCTATGATGAAGGTGCTAGATTTGATGAAGCCCCGCGCAAAGGTGCAGGCCGTGGAGTCGCCTTTTACGACAATGGCGAAAAGCAACGAGTGCTAGACGTCTCACCAGGCTACCAATTAGTTTCCCTAGATGCTGAAACTGGCATTCCGGACCCGACTTTTGGTGAGAATGGTATCGTAGATTTGTATGTTGGCGTGCGTAATGGCGATGACCCTAGATACCCCTTCCCTGATATTGGTATTTCGGCTCCACCATTCGTGATGAATGACGTTATTGTGGTTGGTGCAGCGCATCGTACCGGTGGTCGCCCTCGTTCTAAGTTTAATACCAAAGGCGATATTCGCGGGTTCGATGTGCATACCGGTGAATTATTGTGGACCTTTCATACTATCCCAGCGCTTGGTGAATATGGCTATGAATCCTGGATCAGTGGCAATGATATTACCGGCAACTCAGGCGTCTGGGCGGCGATTTCTGGTGACCCGGAACTAGGCCATGTCTATCTTCCTATAGAGGATCCAACAGGGGATTATTACGGCGGTGACCGCCACGGCGATAATCTGTTTTCTAGTGGCATAGTGACAGTCGACGTTAAAACCGGTGAGCGCATTTGGCACTATCAGTTCATCCACCATGACATCTGGGATTGGGATGTTCCATCTCCACCGATAGTTACCGACCTACCCAATGGCCGCAAAATTGTAATGTCTGTAACTAAACAGGGCTGGGTTTATACCTTTGACAGAGAGACTGGCGAGCCAATCTGGCCGATTGTGGAACAAGAAGTACCGTCTGGGGATGTGCCGAATGAATGGTATGCCGCCACTCAACCTTTCCCAACGCGACCAGCCCCTTTCGACAGGCAAGGTTTCACTGAAGCCGACATTATCGACTGGACACCAGAAATTCGTGCTTTAGCGCTAGAGTCCATCGAAGGATTTCGCTTAAGTCCTTCTATTTATGAGCCGCCATCCTTAACTGATGCTACTGATGGAACCCGTGGACTGCTTTCCTTGCCATCTTCAACCGGCGGCTCAAACTGGGAAAGTTCTGCCTTAGATCCTGAAACTGGTATTTTGTACGTGCCTTCAAGAACACAGTTACAAGTACTGTCTTTGTCAAAGAATCCAGAATCTGATATCGATCTAAGTCAGGGGTTTGGGGTTCGTGCGCCCCGTGTGCAAGGTTTGGAAATCGTTAAGCCACCCTATGGACGCGTTACTGCTATCGATATGAACAGTGGTGATCATTTGTGGTGGGTTGCAAATGCGGACACCCCTGATCGCATTAAAAACCATCCGCTGCTTGCGGGTGTGGATCTGCCGCGAACGGGGATACCTACCCGAGCAGGGGTTTTGCTGACTAAAACCTTGTTGTTTGTCGCAGAAGGAACTGGTGGGGCAGGAGCTAGCCCAATTTTCCGCGCTGTCGACAAGACTACTGGCGATATTATTGCGGAAATTGATCTGCCGCAGAATCAAACCGGCCACCCGTTTACTTACGAGCATGATGGCATGCAGTATGTTGCCCTATTTGTTGGTGGCGGTGGAGCCGCTGCAGAGCTAGTGGCCTTTGCGTTGCCCGAATAGCAATTAGAGGCAGTTATAAATAAGAGTCAGGGTTAATCTTTAATAGATTTTCCTGACTCTTATTTTCTTAAATCCTCAATTAATTTTTCTTGTTACCCATATAAAACTACGCTGCATTAAGGGCTTGTGCAATGTCGGCTATAATGTCATCGATATGCTCAATGCCTACACAGATGCGCAGAGTTTCAGGTTTCACTCCCGCAGCTAGTTGTTCTTCTTCTGTCATTTGACGATGGGTAGTAGAGGCAGGATGGCAGGCAAGAGTTTTGGCATCACCAATGTTTACCAATCGCTTAATCATGCTTAATGCATCGTAGAATTTTACGCCTGCATCAAACCCGCCCTTTATCCCAAAGGTCAATAGTGAGGCGGGGGTGCCTCCACAGTACTTTTCAGCCAGCGCATGTTTAGGATCATTCTTTAAGCCGGCAAAATTGACCCATTCTATTTTCTCGTGGCTCTGCAGATATTCAGCGACAGCTTGAGCATTCTCGCAATGGCGCTCCATACGCAAGTTTAAAGTTTCTAATCCTTGTAATATAAAGAAGGCATTCATAGGCGATAGCGCCGACCCAGTATTCCTTAGCGGTACGGTGCGGGCGCGGCCAATGAAAGCTGCTTCCGCCAGTGCATCGGTGTATATGACGCCATGGTAGGAAGGTTCAGGCTCATTCAGTTCAGTATAGCGTTCTTTGTTTTCAGCCCATGGGAATTTGCCCGAATCTACAATCACACCCCCGATTGAGGTTCCATGGCCTCCGATGTATTTGGTTAATGAGTGCACGACTATGTCAGCACCAAACTCAATAGGATTACACAATGCTGGTGTCGCTACAGTGTTATCTACTATTACTGCTACCCCGTGTTTGTGAGCTACGGCACTTACATATTCTAAATCAACAATATTCCCGGCCGGATTGCCGATAGTTTCGCAATACACCGCCTTAGTTTTTCCATCGATAAGTTTTTCAATTGCTTCAGGTGAATCATCTTCAGCAAAGCGTACCTCAATGCCCTGGCTAGGAAGCATGTGTGCAAACAAAGTATAGGTGCCGCCATAGAGTTGCGGAGTGGAAACAATATTGTCACCCGATTTGGCAATTGTCAGTATTGCATAATTAATAGCCGCCATACCGGAAGCGACCGCAAGCGCAGCCAGCCCGCCTTCCATAGCTGCTAGCCGTTGTTCAAGCACGTCATTGGTAGGATTCATTATGCGGGTATAGATGTTACCCGGGACCGCGAGGTTAAAGAGGTCGGCTCCGTGCTGAGCATCATCAAACTCGTAAGCAACCGTCTGGTAAATAGGCACTGCAACCGACTTGGTAGTGGCATCAGTTTTATAGCCTGTATGGATGGCAATAGTTTCCTTTTTCATTTTTTGCAGCTCCTAGAATCATGAAGCGCCGTTTATACATTACCTCTAGGAAAGCCGCAATTTGAATTAATGGTGCGCGTATGACATGGCAATGACGGCTTATGAATTTTTATGAGTCAGGGTTTCGCAGGATCGTATTCTTTGATTTTCCTCCCAACGGAGAAATTTGAGAACTAGAGATTAACTGAACCAAACTAATACTGTTTAGATCATTGATTCTTTGAAGTCTGGGTTTGGGTGCTGCTGGTGAATTTATACTGGGACTTGCTCATTAATTATCCAGAGCATAAACGACGATAGCCGGGCCACTGCGTGTATGTCCAAGCAACGGACTGCTGTCACCAAGGAATTCATTCACCATACCCATCCAAATACTTGCGTGGAATGGACTAGGCTGACCTACAACCACAGCTACGTATTGTTTACCATCTACTGCATAACTAATCGGGAAGGAGTTAGGAATATCGCCAAGGTCATTTTCCCAGAGTACGTTGCCATTGGTTTCATCAAAGGCAACAAATCTATTATCTAAAGTGCCTACAAAAACCAATCCACCGCCAGTTGATAAGGTAGCAGACGCTGGTGGCACTACTTCACGAAAGGTCCAGGCCATTTCGCCGGTTTGCAAATCTATTGCCTGTATTCGACCAAACTTGCCATCACTGTTTGGCATTGGTTGAGCCGCAATTGAAACGCCGGTAGACAATAAGCCGCGAGTATCACTAGTAGGTCCAAACATCATACAGATCTCGGCAAGGGGCAGGTACAACATATTAGTATTTGGGTTGATGGAAGCCGATGGCCAGTTACGTCCACCATTCGCCATTGGACACAAAAGATTTGCATCTTCTGCATTAGGAATTGCTCTAGGGTTAATTGTTTTGTCCCCTGTGTCAGGATCAATAGCAGTAACAATGTTCTGAATACCTACATCAAATGAACTTAAGTATTTGCCAGTTTCAGCATCCAGGGCATCGTAAAGCGCCATCTTTCCGGCGGTTACAATTACCTTGCGCAGGGCTCCGTCAACTTGTAACTCGACTATCTGTCGTTCAAAAACCCAGTCCAGATCCCATTGATCATTCGGCATATGCTGAAAATACCAAACCAGTTCGCCAGTTTTCGGGCGAAGAGCAATAGTGGCATTGGTATATAAGGCATCGTTGCTAACATCTTCCTCATTTAGTGAATGCAGAAGAGGGGCAGTGTCGTAGGTTGGCGCCGTGCCATAGTAGGCTAAATCCAGTTCTGGGTCATAACTTGCTGGTACCCAGACCGAACCGCCACTGCGGTCTGCCAAGTCTAGATTATTCCAGGTATTTCCTCCTGGCTCATCAGGCCTGGCTACTGTCTGGAATCGCCACATCTCGTCGCCGGTGTCTAAGTCGAGCCCAACAATAAAACCCCCTTCAGGTATCATTGTTGCAGTAACACCTTGCAAGACCATGCCATTGGCAACTAGGGGAGCACCGCGAAGGGAATAGGGTACTGCTCCAGCTAAAGTAGTTTCGATTTCATGATCCCAAATCAATTCGCCAGTACGTGCTTCGAGTGCAATAACATGCATATTCTGTGTCGGTACAATTAGCTTATCGCCATGCAAGGCAATGCCCATTTTTGAGCTGGGAAATGCTGTAGGCCGATGCTCATAAGTCCACAATTCTTCGCCGGTCGTGGCATCTAGTGCTAGCACCGTGTCTTGAGTGCTAGCAAGAAACATTACCCCATCATGGACCAATGGTGTTGCCATATTCGGTCCCTGCTGCAGCTCTGCTCGCCACGCTTCTCCCAACTGATCGACATTGCTGCGGTCAATCTGTTGAAGCGGACTGAAGCCATGTGCATCGTAAGTCCCTCGCCAAATAAGCCAATCTTCAGCAGGTGGATTGGCAAGATGCGCATCGGTAATTACACTTAAATTTGCCAAGCGATCGTCGGATTGAGCCAGTGCACTGTGAGTTAGGACAGTGACAATGCTGGAGAACAATAGGCTCGTTGTTAAAGGAAGATGGGACATGAAAGGTACTCCAACCTAAGGGTTGCTGCGAAGATATCAGTGTAAAAATACAGTAGTTCTCGGCGAGATGGAATTTTTAAACATCCTTGGTCAATAAGATTAGAAAGTGCCGGTGATTTTTAATGAGGTGGTCCAGCCTCTCGTGGAACAACGATTCTCGATTTCTTCTAGGATGCCCGTCGAAAGTCGACCCACGAATCGCATTCTCTCGCGACATTGATCGTTGGAACCCAGCCCGCGCGCATCAAAACGCCAGCTGGTGCCATTCGGGCTGATCCATTCTGCGAAGACAGAAGTGCTCGGATCACCCCGCAAATCCAATACGTCATCGATGTCATAAATTTTCTCATTGCCATCAAATCGGTTACTCCAACTACCACCCCAGTTCATGCTCCATTGTGGAATGTCATGACGAAAGCTAAGTGTCCAACGCCCCCTGCCATAGCGCGCAAACCGTCGATCTATGCCGGTAAAAGGATCTTCGATCTCCGAATCTTGAACACCCCAGCCAGAAGAGACCAGCAAGTTGGGCATACCGATCATTTGCATTCTCACACTAGCGTTGACTCGTAAACCATACATCTTGCCGTCGCCAATGTTGCCATTGGCAGATTTCAGATTATCCTCTGAAGGAGAGACATCAATTTTCTCAATCACATCGTGATGATCATGGTAGAACAAGTTTGCATCAACCACTCCAGCATCGTTGGGTAAACGGTATTCGGCATTGAAGTCATACTTCCAAAACCATTCCTGGCGTAAATTAGTGTTTCCGGCAAATGTATTGGAATCTTCATCCTGATCATCTGTTGCTGCCACAAAATCACTAAAGCGTAATTGAGTGACTATCTTTTCCACGGAACCTCTTAATTGTAAGGTTGGTGTAATGTCGTAGCGGAAATCTACTTTTGGTTTTATGAAATCGAAGTCGCGCTTGTTGTACACGTCCCCTTTTTGTTCTATTTCTGAATACTCGTAAAGCACATGAGATTCCAACGACATACGAGGGTTAATTACCCAGTTATGGATCAGAAACGGCTCATAACGAGTCTCCTCCACTATTGAATTAGCATTACTCACGGGTATTGGCACTAACCCACCAAAAGCCGATGACGGTGCTCCGTTAGAGTTTGGAAGTCCCAAGGCAAGATTCGAGTCTAGTGTGGTCACGGCCCGCTCGGCGCCAAATTCAATATCCTGCGCCGTAAACATGTCCATTGTGTAAGAACTACGAACAATTTCTTCTTCGGTGACGCTGCCCGATTTCAAAAACAGGTTCTTTTCGGAGCTGCCATCATTGAATAAATCGAAACGTTCGCGAGTGGAGTCTCGGTTGTCCTGGTTTAAAACAAACAAAACCTTAAACCGGTCGCCATTATTAAAGAATGTCTCAAAGTCTCCACCTATTTCCCAGTTATCCTGATTGCCTGGAATATCTTCAAATTGGTTCACTATTGCGTTGGGCTGCTCAGTGAAATCAGTCGTTGATCTTTCTAACTTAGTAGGGTTGTCGTTCTGGGAATACAAAGCATTGAAGCGCGCACTAGTTTTATCGCTGAACTCATAACCGAGGTTCGCCGTATATTCATAGCTGGTCTGTTGTGTTGTCCGCTCTTCTATAACTCTGTCATTGGATGATAAATCACCGAGAACACTGTCTTCTTTGCTCTCCTCATGATTGTAGCGGGGTTCAGCAACGGCGCTGAGCACCAGATCTAGGCCTCCAATACGATTGCTGTAAGACAGGTCGCCGCCAGGTTGAGTATGTCCATCGTACTGGTGGTCTGCATTAATTTGGTACTGGAGGGAGGAAGCCGATACTTCTTCAAAAGTGACGATATTTACAACCTGACCACTACCGCGCACGTCTAATTCGCCTGAAGTGCCCCGAATAATTTGGATATAGTCCACCTGATCAGCCGTGATGCGATTCAAAATACCGCTGGTTTGGTTATTTTTACCTGCAGTTCGTTTCCCATTAATAAGGATTTCACTTGAGCTACTACCACTGCCGAAACCGCGACCGCCGCTGCCACCGCCTCCGCCGCGGAACCCTCCGCTGGAACTGGAGCCCCCACCCGTCGTCGAGCCAACCCCTGGGATACGATCGAGCATATCTTTCGCGGTCACAGAGCCGTACTCAGCAAAGTAACTGCTTGGATAGGTCACAGTGGCTTCATCCTCAGCAATTTGAGAAAGACTCTGACTGGAGAAAAACGCTATTGACGACAAACCTAGAATAGCGAGGCAATGTCTACGAACTGATGACTTCATTTTATTAGCACACCATAAAGTTGAGTTAAAGTGGGATTTAGGAACGGAGCTAAGCCGAGGAATAAAGAGGGCCGCATTATAAATACAATTCAGTATTTTCCTTCTGTTTTTTTTATTTTTGAATTTAGCCTATTGATTTTTTGATTTAATCCTCAGATCAAATTAATCTGGTACCCGTAATTCTAGGAATTCTGGTTATGAAACTTACTATCGGTGGATTTTCCCTATTTTTGTTCAGCGGAATCTTATTCTTAGCTGCGTCGATAAGCTCTGCGCAATCACCCAGAGAGTTTTACATCAGTAACGATCCTTCTGGCATCGACGGTAGTAGTCGTCAATTCCTAACACTTGCTGAAGCACAATCCCAATCTTCGGCCGGTGACATTATTTATCTAGTTAACTTGGACCCTGAGATTGCTCTGGAAGGATCTATTCAATTAAAACCAAGGCAGAAACTTATTGGTATAGATGCACGCGGTCGCCTATTAGAAGACTCGGACAGCCGCTTCGTGCTAACTAATAGCAGTGACACCCTAGATGGAGCCATTGTAAGACTCGCAGACCATAATGAGATCGCCGGCATACATTTTATCAACATGCGCAATGCAGCGATAGCGGGGGAGGTGGTTGATTACTCAGGCACTTACCTTCATCACAATAGTTTTACCGGTAACGCTGAGGAGCATGTGGAAGATGAGCGCGGTTTGGTTTACGCGGTGAGTTTTGATGCAAACAACGGCGATTTGACCGATATTCGTATCGAACACAGTGAATTTAACGATGGAGAAGATCTTGGTGCTATACGTGTCTTCCAGGCTGGGAATAGTCGAGGCAGTTACCGTTTTCAAAACAATCATTTTAGAGATCTTGGGGGGAGGCCCTACTTTGTACGTACTCAGAACACGAGTCGTGTAGAAACTGTCATTCTTGATTCCAGTGCAGACAATATAGGGCGGGGTGGCCGAAACTCTGACAGTATTATTCCCTACTTGATGGGCCAATCGGAGCAAGTAATGCTGGTGCGTAACTACCATTTCAAAAACACGCTCGGGGTGGGTAACCAATCAAACACAGGTATCGAAGCTTATATGTTTGGCTTTCCGAGAGAAGATGAAGCTAACTTCTGCACTGACTGTAAACTAACATTCAAGATTGAAGACAGTGTGATTGAGAATGCAGTGACTGACCCAATCCAATTCTCGAATTCAGGTAAAAATTCACAGATGCACCTAGAAATTCGCAATACGCGGATCATTGGTGGTACTCCTCGTCAAGGTGGCGGCGGCATATCCCTTAATCTACAAAGTGTCGAAGAAAGTGGCAGTCACACCACTTTATTAGTTGAGAACACTGAAATAATCGGAACTGATGGTTATGGTTTTACAATGAATAATCGTGGAGGTGGTGTGTATTCCGCGGTAATCGATTTAGGTGGTGGATCTTTAGGAAGTGCCGGTAATAATCTGTTTCGGGATAATGACAAAGGAGATATGCGACTGTCAGGGTCGCGAGTTCATGCGCTAGAAAATTACTGGAATAAAGAAATGCCAAGTGTATTTAATAGCGAAGACCAGCTTTATGAATCTGCTCCGGTTGTTTTTGATTAGCAGTAAGGGGATATGTTTTATTAGGCTTAGAGCTGCTATGCTTTCTTGGATAACTAGGCAAAGATGAAATCGCAATGAGCTTTTTAGTTTGCGCAACTAACGTATTTCCCTAAATCAACTCCCTCAGAATTGCATGACCTTATTTCTTTAGTAGATACTTGCTTGGCGTTAGTGAATAGCGTTCTAGAATGAAAATTCAATTTAAAAAAAGAAGTGGAAATCCTGCCCTTATAAATTTACTTCTGTGCTTTTAGCGAATGAACCCTGATTGATCTGATTCTTGCGAAATATTCCGAACCCTAAATAAGCAAGGCCAATTGATAACAATGGATTAATATAGTTAAAAAATGCCCAAGGACCATATTCCAAGGGCGACATGGCAAGCACGCCAGTGATAAAAGCACCGGAAGTAGTCCACGGGATGAGTGAAGTGCTCAGTGTGGCGCCTTCTTCCAAACAGCGAGATAGCATATGATTCTCAAGGCCATCTTTTTCATAAGAGTCCTTGAATATTTGGCCACCAAATATGATTGATAGATAGCCTTCACCCATGCTCATGTTGGAGACGATACCTGCACCAATTGTAGTAGCCATCAGGCTCGCTGATCGCTTGATGCGTTTCAATATTCCACTTAGTAGAATCCTTACGAAGCCTCCGCGATCAAGAATCCCTCCTAGCGATAATGCAATTAATGCAAGTGACATTGTCCACATCATGCTTGTTATCCCGCCACGACTGAGGAGATCATCGAGTTGTTCTTGCCCGGTAGAAGAGACATAGCCAGTGTGTAAACTATTCAAAACTTCTGCAACTGTTCTATCTTGAAATATGACTGCTAATATTACCGCCATACCAGCGCTGGCGAGCATGCTGATTTCAGCTGGAGTTTTTCTTAGGCTCAGGGTAAGCAGCACCAGCAATGGCAATAGAGTTATTGGACCAATAACGAATTCAATGTCGAGATTGTCCTTAAATACAGATAATTCTTCTGCAGAGAGAATCTCACCGCTGTAGTAAAAACCAAGAGTCGCAAAAAGAATCAAAGTGATTAGGTAAGTGGGAACAGTCGTGTATAGCATCGACTTAATATGTGCATAGAGATCTGTGCTGGCACTCATGGCAGCGAGATTTGTTGTGTCTGAGACTGGGGACATCTTGTCGCCGAAGCTAGCGCCAGAGACAATCATGCCTGCAACTAGTGGCAGCGGGATACCTAAGGCGCCACCTAGCGCCATTAGAACAACGCCAATCGTAGCGATTGTTCCCCACGCGGTGCCGGTAGCAATTGACATTAAACTACAAAGCACCAATCCGGCAGGCAAAAAGAAAGTTGGGTGAAGTAAGTCTAAGCCGTAGTAGATGAGCCCGCCAATTGTTCCACTTTCTATGAGCGCAGCGACGAGAATACCAATCAGGAAAAAGATAAAGATCGCGCCGAGACCTTTTTGAATGCCCGAAATCATTGCAGATTTGATGCTGTTGTAGCTATATCCCAGCAGTGCGGAGTGACTCGCAACCCATATCACCGCAATAACGAGGAGACTGTGCAGGCTGATACCCAGCCACAGCATGCCAGCAATAACGATCACGATGACTCCGCCGAAACAGGTCAGAGAATGCAAAAAACTTGGGTCTTGTGAATTATCCACGCTCACATTGTACTTTAAAATGGAACAAATTTATTTTACCTGAATAGAGAAGGCCGTTTGCCTGTCGTTACGCCGAAGGGAAAATGAATTTAACTCTCTAACTCTTCCCAGCTCCGATAAGCGTTTTCAAGCTTTCTGTTATTCTCGGCCACTTTTTTTAGCACCTCATCGATATGGTTTTTATCTTCTGTGTAGAAATTCGCTTCCGCCATCATCATATCTAATTCTTGCTTTGTGCTCTCTAATTGTTCGATCAGTCTAAGCTGTTTCTCTAGGTCTTTTTTCTTTTTGAGTGACGGTTGGCTTTTATGATGGGGAGATTGTTGAGTCAGTTTGTTATAGGCACTCTCTGTATGTTCCTGTTTACCCTTTTTTACTTGACCTGCCTGATCATTTCCTTTTTTATTCTTCTCAGCGAGACTGCCTCCCTGCCTTATCCAGTCGCTATAACTACCCACACTTTCAACAACCTCTCCTGAGTTCTCAAACACCATTAAACTGGTTACGACATTGTCCATAAATTGCCGGTCATGGCTTACTAAAAGTACCGTGCCTTGAAACTCCAGCAGGATGTCTTCCAATAATTCCAGAGTCTCAATATCCAAGTCATTAGTTGGTTCGTCCAGCACCAATACATTTGAGGGCTTGCTGAAGACTTTGGCGAGTATAGCTCGATTTTGTTCACCGCCACTCAATGCTTTCGCAGGAGTTCGAATCCGGTCTGGAGTAAACAAAAAGTCTCTCAGGTAGCTAATGGCGTGTTTTTTCTTGCCATTGATTTCAATGAAGTCTTGGCCACCACAGATATTGTCGATTAGGTTTTTTTCCAAGTCCAAGTGTTCGCGTAGTTGGTCGAAATAAGCGATGTCAAGTTTCGTACCGAGTTTGACCTTGCCTTCACTAGGATCAAGTTTCCCTAGTAATATTTTGAGTAGGGTGGATTTACCAGCGCCATTAACCCCGACCAGACCGATTCGGTCGCCTCGCATAACGGTCGTGGAGAAATTTCTAATAACTTCATTGTCTCCGTATCGATGTGAGATATCGGTGAGCTCTACCACCAACTTACCCGAGCGTTCGCCCTGACTCGCCTCAAAATTTGCCTTGCCTTGTTTTGCTCGACGTTGACCGCGTTCATTACGCATGGCTTTAAGTGCTCGCACTCTACCTTCGTTGCGCGTTCTCCGCGCTTTGATTCCCTGACGAATCCACACTTCTTCTTCGGCGAGTTTCTTGTCGAAAAGTTTATTGGCGTTTTCTTCGGCGGCTAACTGTTCCTCACGAAACCGCAGAAAGCGTTGGTAGGTTCCTTCAAACTGGTAGAGCTGACCGCGATCTATCTCAGCAATTTCATTTGCAACTTTTTCCAGAAAGCTACGATCATGAGTAACCAGAAGCAGTGCGCCATGATAATCTTGAAGCGCTTTTTCCAGCCACTCAATAGTGGGAATGTCTAAATGATTAGTCGGCTCGTCCAATAATAGTAATTCTGGTTCCCGCACCAATGCCCGTGCCAGAGCCACTCGCTTGCGCCAGCCTCCGGATAATTCTGTCAGTGGGGTATCAGCGGGCAACTGCAGTTGGCTGATCACAGTGTCTACCTTCTGGCCTAGACTCCATCCGTTCTTAACTTCTAGTTGTGCCTGTACCTGTTCTAACTTTTTTGTATCCGCGTGTTCGTAATCAGCAATCAGGTGATGATATGCCTTTAATAGGTCACCCACTTCTGCTAATCCATCTGCCACCATGTCATAAACAGTTTGGTCGGCAGCCGTTGGCAAGGATTGTTCCAGCCAGGCTACTTGTGTTCCTGGTCGGAGCCAGCACTCGCCACCGTCTACTTGGGTGGATCCAGCAATAATTTTCATCAGCGTTGTCTTGCCAGCGCCATTACGGCCTAATAAACCAATACGCTGGCCCTTACTGATTTGAAAGTCAGTTTGATCCAGAAGCACATGTGTACCAAAGTTAAGAGAAACTTTGTCTAGACGGAGCAGGGGCATGGTTACGCTATTTTTTGGAAATGTGAGATGAAATTAAAGGGTCCGGAATAATATTCAATAGTAGAGGCTATTCAGAGGTTTTTGCTTCAACTTATTTTACATCAAAGATACAAGTAGGCTCCTAGAGCAGATAGGGGTTATCTATACTGACAAATACGATTTCTCTATGAGAACGAATTATCTGGGCCCTACCCACTCTGAGGGATGCATAAAAACCACTTTGGAAATGCTAATCCATTGCCGCTATTTGGGCGCGCAGTCTAGCACATGGAGAGGTATATGGGGGCACCAAATAAGTTAGTGCAATTTGGTTTGGGTTTGTCTGACGCTTTTTTTACTTTAACCTCTGAAATACAACCCTCGTGAATCTTATTGAAAAATTCGATCAAGCCAATCGAATTTATTCGTTATACGCAGCGCAGATTCCGCGCTATTTTGAGTAGAATAACACAACCAAAGACAATGCTTGTAGCACAAGCAAGAGAGCTGTAAATGAATACCAGAAAATTTCGTTCGTTAACTATCGCTGCGTTGACTGTTTCAGGTCTTTTGCCATTTAGCCAGGTGGTCGCGCAGAATGCTGCTCCTGATAATGATTACTGGTGGCCAAATCTGCTCAGTCTGGAGCCGTTACGTCAAAACGCTCCGGGATTAAATCCTATGGGGGAGCAATTTGATTATGCAGAGGCATTTGAAAGCCTTGATATGGATGGATTGAAAGCTGACCTGATCGAATTAATGACGACTTCGCAGGATTGGTGGCCGGCAGATTACGGTCATTATGGTCCTTTTTTCATCCGCATGGCGTGGCACAGTGCTGGGACTTATCGATCGCTCGATGGGAGGGGAGGTTCTGATGGAGGTCTGCAGCGTTTCGCTCCCCTAAACAGCTGGCCTGATAATGCAAATCTAGACAAAGCTCGTTACCTTTTATTGCCACTCAAGCAAAAATATGGTCGTGCAATTTCCTGGGCAGATTTGATGATATTGGCAGGAACTGTTGCGATGGAATCGATGGGTTTTGAAACATTCGGCTTTGCGGGAGGACGAAAAGACGCTTGGCAGCCTGAAGATGTGAATTGGGGACCAGAAGGAGAATGGTTGGCTGCGGATCGTCGTAACCCAGATGGTGCGTTGCAGAAGCCATTCGGGGCGACCCAAATGGGTCTCATCTATGTGAACCCTCAAGGTCCTGGCGGAAACTCTGATCCACAGGCTGCAGCAGATGCCATTCGTGAAGCTTTCGGATTGATGGCAATGAACGATGAGGAAACTGTGGCACTTATCGCTGGTGGTCACACTTTTGGTAAAGCCCATGGGGCAGCTAACCCAGGGGACTATGTTAGCGCTGAACCTGAAGGGGCCAGTATTGAGGAACAGGGATTAGGTTGGAGAAATAGCTACGGCACAGGAAACGCTGGAGACACAATTACCAGTGGTCTCGAAGGTGCTTGGACGATTAACCCTGCCGCCTGGACAAATAATTTTCTGGAAAACCTGTACAACTACGAGTGGGAACAGACTAGCAGTCCTGCAGGGGCGATTCAGTGGCAACCAGCTGGAGGTGCGGCTTCTAATTTAGTACCAGATGCTCACGATTCGAATGTCCGTCATGCGCCAATGATGTTAACTACCGACCTCGCCTTGAAAGTTGATCCATCCTACCGTGATATTACTTCAAGCTGGTTAGAGAATCCTGGGCTTTTTGAAGATGCTTTTGCCCGGGCGTGGTTCAAATTAACTCACAGGGACTTGGGCCCTCGCTCTCGTTATTTGGGCGATCTGGCACCTGAAGAAAATTTGTTGTGGCAAGATCCAATTCCCGAAGTTGAATATAATCTAGTGAATAATCAAGATGTCTCGCGTCTTAAAAATGTAATCTTGGATTCAGGTCTAAGCAATGCCGAATTAGTTCGAACAGCCTGGGCCTCTGCCTCCTCTTATCGTGGTACAGATTATCGTGGAGGTGCAAATGGAGCACGACTCAGATTGTCACCGCAATTAAATTGGGATGCGAATGATTCAGAAGAAATTGGCAACGTTATGAGCGTTTTAGAGGGGATTCAAAATGAATTCAATGATAGAAATTCCCGAAAACAAATTTCGTTAGCAGATTTAATAGTTCTGGGGGGTGCCGCTGCGATTGAACGAGCCGGGGCAGAAGCAGAGCAAGAAGTAGAGGTTCCATTCATGCCAGGCCGAGCTGATGCTAGCCAAGCGCAAACTGATGTTGACTCATTTAACTTGCTGGAACCTAGTTCTGATGGCTTCCGAAATTACTTCGCAACGGGAAACCCCCGTTCACCCTCGGAAATGTTGGTGGAGCAGGCTGCCTTGTTAGATCTCACTG
>CAXYEH010000035.1:0-103148 GCA_964275945.1 uncultured Pseudomonadales bacterium | reverse complement strand
AAGCACAACACATGTGTATGATGATGCGAGGTGTGGAGAAGCAGAATTCAGTGATGACCACGTCTTGTATGCTGGGCGCCTTTAGAAACAGTGCTAGTACCAGAAACGAATTTTTATCCTTGATCAGTCGATAGCAGAACTTTGCTGTAATACAAGTTCGACTCGATCTTCACAATTACCACCACTGCAACCAGGAGCCAGCGGCCCCAAGCCTCTAGCTATAATTCTGTTAGCGTTAACCCCCCTGCCGATTAGCAATTGTCTTAATACGTTTGCCCGTTGCTGGGACCTTTCTAACAAAGTATCGACATCACCCTCACCCCCTAAGTGGGACACAAGATAAATTTGAGTAGAGGGATCAGCTTGAAGCATAGATACTATCGCAGATAAGTTCGATTCGGCAGTTAATGCTAAGTCTCCTTGAAACTCAATGTCGGGCACGATAATAAAACCTTGTTCTCTTAGTGTCTCTAGGAAGTTATTGGGGCTAGCAATATCTATGCGAGTTTCAGTACCCCCGACTTCAACGATCTCTATATAAGCATATAGCCGCCTATTCCCTCTTGTAATAATATAAAGGGCAATGTGAGGTGAAGAATCGATAGTCGGATCGGTGCGCATTGCGAGATAGTATTGATTTCTCTCTGGCCCATAAAGAATCCTATTACGGAATATGTCATTAGCCCAATAATTACTGCTTCCACACTCTCTTCCGGCACAATTAAATAATTCTTCGTAATTACGCTCTCGTAGTTGCTCACGAAAAAAATCATAAACATCTTGACCATTAAATTCTTCAGATACCTCGTAAACTATTTTTGTAACGTCACCTCTAAACCTTTCAGACCTCTCTGAGGATACCAAACCACGAGTTCGCTGCAGGCTACTTAATACTAACCGATAATTTATATCCTCATCGAATTCCACGTTAGCAATCATTGAATCAGGAAATCGAGAAAGTAACGGATGGTCGCGGGAAACGTTTGAGCTTTGAGCGGACAACAGCGAACTTGCCAACAATATAGCCAAGCATACTGAATTTATAATAGAATTTTTCACAAATAATTTAAACATGGCTCAATACGTATTTAAGCTCCCCGCAACCGGGCGCAATAATATCCATCATGACACAAAGAGCATTACTTGTTTCCACTTGCCTAGTGCCTTCCATAGTTCCATCCACCAGCAAGGAACATAAACGCGATAATAGCGGATTGTGGGCAATTAAAATTACGTGATGATCTTGGTTTTCTTCAAGTAGGTTTAACACATCGTAAGGATCAGATTCTGGAATAAGTAGACAAGTTTCCTCTAGCTCCACATCAGGAAATGCCAGATGAAAGTCGATTGCTGTTTGCTTAGCTCGCTCGAAAGGGCTCACAAACCCTTTATCAATAATCGGAGACTGCGAAAACAACTTTTTTACCACTGCCCTATTCTGCGCGACACCTTCAGATGTAAGCTCTCGCCCCTCATCCGAAGTTGCACTTCGATCAGCTTTACCATGACGCATCAGATAAATTAGCATCTTCTATACTAAGTTCTCGGCGAAGAATTGACTTCGAGCACTAAGTGCCAAAAGCGCTATTACTCAAATTTGAAGATTTGGCTTTAAACGAACTCACTTCTTTTTTGGCCGCTTTTTGACAGCAGTTTTTTTAGCAAGCTTTATTTCAACCTCTACGTCTTCATCCTTTTCCTCTGACTCTTCCCCAGTCATCACTTTGGTATCTTTTTTAATCTCGGGCTCATTATTTATATTAAATTTATCATCTTGTACTGATGGAAAATTTGAAAATGGAAATGGTTTATTATCAGTAGCATAAATAAGAAATTTTAGAATTTGAAAAATATACTCCACTAAAGCAATACTAAAATCTCGCAGATTTGAATTTGGAGAACCAGCAATAAACACGAAAAGAATCTGAGCCATTATAACAACGAGAATCACTGGGGCGATTATCAGATAAAGCACGACAGCAAATGCCACCATAAATACTATGCGAATCCATACTGCAGGCTTACGGAGGTTATCTACAATTTGATTTAGTTCATCTGGCATTATCAGACCTCTGTACCATTTAACACTTTGTCTTCATTAGCAGCAAATTCTACATCTAGGGCTTTTTCACTTAACATCAAAGAAGAAATAATATTATCTATGGATTCATTCCCGTAGATAATATTGTACAAGCCAGATGCTAAGGGCATATAAACCTTCAACTCATCTGCTTTTTCTTTAACTTGTTTTACCGTATTGATCCCTTCCGCTACTTGACCTACCTCTAATATGGCTTCCTCAACTGATTTTCCTGCGCCTAACGCCTGACCAACCCGATAATTTCGGCTTAAAGGAGTAGAGCAAGTTACAACCAGATCTCCAACTCCCGCAAGCCCCAAAAAGGTCATGGGGTCTGCCCCCAACTCCCTTCCAAAACGTGCCATCTCCGTAAGGCCACGAGTAACTACCATGCTATTAGTGTTATGCCCCATGCCCAACGCTGCTGCAACGCCTGCAATTATGGCATAGATATTTTTTAAAGAACCTCCAAGTTCCACACCAAACATATCGTCATTGGTATACACACGAAATGAATTTGAACGAAGGTACTCTTTTACAGTTTCTCGAACCTCTTCAAAATTGCTTGCAACAACAGTCGCCGTAAGATGTTGATTGGCTATTTCTTTAGCTAGATTTGGCCCACTAAGCACTCCAATTTTTGCGTTAGGCGCCTCTTTAGAAAGTATTTGGCTCATAAACTGAAAGGTTCCACTTTCAATTCCTTTGGTAGTACTCACATAAATTGCGCCCGCAGGAGCGAATTTAACAACTTGTCGGACAACTTCACGAAATGAGGAGCTCGGTACTGCCACGAAGATCACACTGCTGGCCGTCACAGCGCTCTCCATGTTTTCTGTCGCAACTACTTTCTCACTCAGTCCGTACCCAGGAAGATACTGAGCATTTTCGTGATACTCATTGACCTGACCTACTTGCTCATCACTGCGCATCCAGAACTGAACATCATGCCCATTTAAAGCAATAATATTTGCAATGACAGTACCAAAACTACCACCTCCAATTACCGATATTTTGCTCAAAGTGTCTCTGTCCCCGCACCGCTGAATTGGGCGATCATGATAGTCTGATTGAGATCCAGAACCAAGGTGTCTCGAATTTCTAAGCCGTAATGACTCTTAAATGCCATTAGAATTGGCTAATAAATGCTATTCGATTAGTTTAAAAAAAAAGTGTTACTAAAGTATATTGAGCGAGATAGTCTCTATAATCGATACAAGTGGTGTTGGATAAACCCCAAGAATCAGTAAAAGCGCCAACACGAAAGCGAGCACTCCGTGAGAGCCCATGTGCTGACTTCCGCCAGTTTTGAACCCTTCGCCTTCTTTCGGAGACAGCAACATGCGATAAACAATTCGCAAATAGTAATATAATCCAACTCCACTACCGATAATCAAAACCGCCAACAGAATCCATAAGCCTGCTTCAACACCCGCGAAAAAGAGATAAAACTTACCAATAAACCCTACAGTTAAAGGGATACCTGCTAGAGACAATAACATCCCAGTAAACACTGCTGCTAGCCACGGGTTTCGCCAAAACAGACCCTGGTAATCATCGATATCATCAAACTCTTTTTCGCTTGAAGAAACAATAGAGATTACACCAAAAGCCCCGACTGACATGACCATATAGGCGAAAAGATAAAAAGTTACCGCTTCGACACTGATTGTGCCCTGAACATAGTAGCTAGCGACCAGCGCAATCAATAGATAGCCCATATGCGCTATTGAGGAGTAAGCGAGAATACGTTTTAGACTATCCTGTAATAACGCCAATAGATTACCTGCCAGTATTGACACTATAGCAACCAGAGAGATTACCAAAATTATAGAATCGAACGACAATGCCTCTGTCATTACGATTAATCGCAGCAACACTACGAACATGGCTGATTTGCCGATTGTTGCAAGATAGGTTGTTGCTGGTAACGGCGAGCCTTCATAAACATCGGGGGTCCACATATGAAAAGGCGCCAGGGATAATTTAAATGCGATGCCAATAAAAACCATTATCAGCGCAACTATTGAAAACCCCGCACCCAAACCCGGCGTCTCTTTAGTAACGTTTACGATGCTTGAAAACTCCAAGGTTCCAGTTTGCGCATAGATTAAAGCCATGCCGAACAATAATATTCCAGAAGCCGCAGCAGATAACACAAGATATTTAACTGACGCTTCCAACGGAAATTTATCAGCGAGCTTGCTATGAACTGGATAAGCCACCATACCGTAAAGAGACATGCTTAAAGTTTCTAGGCCGAGAATCGTACTGACAAAATGATTACTGCTTACCATCACAATTGCGCCAATAGTCGCGATACCTAGTAGCAAATAATATTCTTCTTTACTATCGTCTAAATTTGCCAAATAAGGAAAACTGAATACAGCAATCAACATCGCTGTTACGCAGGTAAGCACAGTAAAGAACAGACTATATTGATCAACAATTAATAATGGCGTTACCTGAGAATTAGTAGTGGACATCATAGAAGCAGCAACCAAGCTTGCTATCAATAGACCAGCAATAGTTATACCTGCAGTCAATGCATAATTTCTTCTAATAGCGATAGCTGTCATTGCAACAATCGTTGTTGCTGTAGCTATTAGTAACGGCAGTAGGGGTAGTAAATCAGCTAAAGTTGTAATCATGATTAGTTTTGTACGACCGCAGCAACAATACTTTGAGTACTATTTAATAATTCCACCAAAACAGGCTGCGATAAATTTAAGAATGACTGTGGATACATCCCCATCCATACCAACCCAAGCATCATTGCCCCGAAATAAAACATTTCTCTACCGTTTAAATCTGTTAAGTGGCTATCATCGACTTTTTTGTCAGTGTATTCGCCGTGAAAAATCATTTGAATAACCCACAATGAATAAACCGAAGCCAAAATTAGTCCGAAAGCGGAAATTACTGTTATGCTAATATTCGCTTGGAACGCGCCTAATAAAGCCAGAAATTCGCCAACAAAATTACCTAAACCAGGCATACCTAGGGCTGCCACAGAAAAGAACAGGGCAACTACGGCCATTCGCGGCACCTTAACCCAGAAACCGCCCATATCTGGCATTTCTCTAGTGTGAATTCGGTGTTGCAAGCCACCTGCCAACATAAACAGAGCTGCGGCACTTAAACCATGCGCAAGCATGGTCATCACCGCACCTTGCAGCGCTTGTTCGTTCCATGCATAAATCCCTAAAGTTACAAACCCCATATGGCTAACACTGGTGTACGCAATTAGTCGCTTGATGTCTGTTTGCGCAAAAGCAACTTTCGCACAATAGAGAATACTGATTGCTGCCAGAGCCATCGCGATAGGAGCAAAACTGAACGAAGCTTCTGGAAACAAGGGAACAGCAAAACGAATCAGTCCATAAGCGCCTGTTTTTAATAAAATCCCAGCTAGAATGACACTGCCTGCGGTTGGCGCCTGACTATGGGCATCAGGCAGCCAAGAATGAAACGGAACAGAGGGTAGCTTAGTCGTAAAGGCAACAAAGAAACCCAACATGACCCACATTTCAATTCGATCACCCATTTCTACACTGAGTAGATCATGGTAATTAAAACTAAGGATGCCGTTCTGAACTAAATGAAAATAAGCCAGCATCAAGATTGATACAAGCATCAACATACCTGTTACTTGAGTGAAGATAAAAAACTTCATCGCTGCGTAGTTTTTATTTTCATGCCCCCATATCGCGATGATGAGATACATCGGTATGAGCATCACTTCCCAAAAAAAGAAAAATAGAAATAAATCTAAAGCAGTAAACACGCCCAAAACACCAGCAAGGGTCCACAAAAGGTTGAAATAGAAGAACCCTACGCGTTCTTTTATTTCATCCCAAGCTGAGCCAATAGCAATAATCCCAAGAAAGCCGGTTAGTAAAATTAATAGTACACTTAATCCATCTGCCGCAAGATAAAACGAAATACCAAAACGCGGCACCCACTCTGCATTAACGGAGGCAATCCACCCTCCTGCATCCGGCTCTGTACCCAACACACTTAACATAAGCAGCAAATCAAGCACTACTGTAATAAGGGCGATTACACGAGGATACGATGGGTTAATTCGTTCCGACAGCCAAGCGATTATGCCTCCGACAAAGAGTATGCTGATTAACCAAACCAAAATCACACCAACGCTCCTATGGAAATCAAAACGACCAATCCAGCTGCAATACTTAACGCATACCAGCGAATATAACCAGTTTGCGTTCTCACAATTATTGAATTTGAAGCACGAGCGAATTTGACGATGAAGGCATAAAAACTATCGATTAAATCGGCTTTATTAATTTTCGACAACCAAAGGAACGGAAATACAAACAATCGATCGTATAGCCAGTCCATACCCCAACCGCTAAACCAGAATCTATGCAAAGTCTGCGCAATAGAGCTAGACATAAGCTTGTCAATGGAAAATATTTTTGCATAAAAGAACAAATAACTAATTGCGATACCAATAAGTGGGACAGCTATCATAAAGCCATGAATTAGGGTCGAAACATGATGTTCTTCGTGGACCTCACCATGACTAAACACTGAATCTACCGGTATAGCGATGACCCCACCGACTAAAGAGAGAATCATTAACAAAAAAAGCGGGCCATTCATATGCATTCCGCCTACTTCATTTTCTGGAACGTGACCTTTGTTCTCGCCAAAAAAGACGATAAAAAATAAACGAAAGGTATAGATACCTGTTAGAAATGCGCCTAGCACTCCGCCCACCCATAAAATGGTTCCGGGCCCATCCATCTCTAACGCGGCAAGTAGGATTTCGTCCTTGCTGAAATAGCCTGAAGTAAAAGGAAAAGCAGTTAATGCCAATGAGCCAATTAAAAAAGAGGCAAAAGAAACGGGAAGCTTCTTACGTAATCCACCCATCTTAAAAATATTTTGCTCATGATGAACACTTAAAATGACAGTGCCCGAAGCGAGGAAAAGTAAAGCCTTAAAAAATGCGTGGGTCATTAGATGAAATATGGCAGCTGACCAGGCTCCGACGCCGAGCGCTAGAAACATATAGCCGATCTGACTCATGGTGGAGAATGCTAGAATGCGCTTAATATCCGATTGTGTAAGCGCTATAAAACCAGCCATCAACACGGTAATTAAACCTATCCAGGCAACCAGTAATTGCACACTTGGGGCTAGCTCAAAAAGGATATGAGTTCGAGCAATTAAGTAAACACCAGCCGTAACCATCGTCGCCGCATGAATCAGTGCACTTATCGGTGTGGGGCCTGCCATCGCATCGGGCAACCAAGTTTGCAGCGGCAACTGTGCCGACTTACCAACAGCCCCGCCCAACAATAACAGCGCTGCCGCGATCGCCAAACCGCTTCCTACTGCCCAGTCTGCTTGCGCGGCATGCAGCACGTCTTGAATATTCAGGGTGCCTAGCTGAGCGAAGAGCAAAAATAGGCCAATGGCCATTGAGGTATCTCCGACACGGGTCACGATAAATGCTTTACGAGCCGCATAACCGTTCGCAGGGTTGGTATACCAAAACCCAATGAGCAAATAACTACACAGTCCCACACCCTCCCAACCTAAATAGAGCAGTACTAAATTGTCACCTAGAACCAGCATTAGCATGGCAGCAACAAATAAATTCATGTAGGAGAAAAAACGGCTGAAACTTGGGTCATCTGCCATGTAACCCGTGGCATAAAGATGTATCAGGAAGCCGACGCCAGTTATGACCAACATCATTACCAATGACAAGCCGTCTAAATAAAAACTGAAGCCAGGAGTAAAGCTCCCAACAGCCATCCAGGTCCAAACTTCTTTGACAAAATAGTCCTCGCCACCAGCAAGGAATTGCGCAGCAATTATCGCTGCGGTTAAAAATGATAGCCCAACAGAACCAGCACCGATTATTGCCACAATATTTTTAGACAAGCGACCACTGGTTAAAACTAATGCAAGAAAGCCTAGTAGTGGATAAGTTGGCAGTAACCAAATTAAATCTAACATGGTAATTAGTTGCTCTACCCCTTCATCTCGCTAAGCTCGTTAATGTCTATGGTTTTATAACGCCGAAACATCTGGATGATTAGCCCCAGACCAACAGCAACTTCTGCTGCGGCTAATGTAAGAATCATTAAAAACATAATTTGGCCTTCAGCATGACCCCAACGGGAAGCGGCCACGATAAATGCTAACCCACTAGCATTTAACATGATTTCCAGTGACATCAAGACGAATACGATATTGCGTCGAGTCAATACGCCAACCAATCCTATGGAGAACAAGATTGCCGCCAGGATGAGTCCGTGCTCTACAGGTATAGATTCCATTTTCTTTTTATTATCTACTCTTCTTTATTTAGTTTTCGCCAAATGGTACGCAGCTACCAATCCTGCCAAGAGCAATATTGATGCAAGCTCAACTGCCAGCACATATGGCCCAAATAAAAGCGCACTAACTTCCATGACACCAACTTGAGTGGGCACGATTTCATAATCAATTCCATTAATTACATTCAATAATTGACCGAGCAATGCTGCGGCCAGTATGGAAGGCACAATCCAGCCGCGCGGGGTTAGCCACGCACGTTCTTGGTTTTGAGTGTGTTGCCCTAAGTTCAACATCATGATCACGAATAGAAACAAAACCATGATTGCTCCCGCATACACAATTGCCTCGAGGACCGCCGCAAAAGGAGCACCTAGAACATAGAAAATCACTGCCACAGCAAGTAGCGACAAAATCAAATATAGAAGGCCGTGTACTATATTTGTTTGCAAGACCACAGCAACGGTTGCGATGACGGCGATTGCTGCTGCTAGGTAGAAAAGCATTATCACGGTAACAAACTCCTCACATTAACGGGTGCAGCCTCGTTGAGTGCTTCACCCTTGTCTTTGCCTTCAATCTTCTTACCAGCCACACGATAAAAATTGTAATCGTGATACTTCCCTGTGCCATTAATTAACAGATCCTCTTTTTCCCACACCATGTCCTGACGAACGTATTCAGCCATTTCGAAATCAGGCGTTAGCTGAATTGCGTTGGTTGGGCAGGCTTCCTCACAAAACCCACACATAATGCAACGTGAAAAGTTAATTCGAAAAAATTCTGGATACCAACGCCCATCTTCCATCTCACCTTTCTGCAAGGCAATGCAATCAACAGGGCAGGCAACCGCACAAAGATTGCAGGCGACACACCGCTCTTCTCCATCCGGATCACGGCTTAAAATAATACGTCCACGCCAACGGGGAAACATATAAGGTTGTTGATCCGGGTACTCTACAGTGTCCTTTTTCTGGAACAACTTCATAAACACTAACCAGAGTGTTCTCACTTGACTGAGTAGCGTATCAACAATTAACTTAACCATAATGTCTCCAGCAAAATTGCGCCATCTACTCGCACTGCCTAGCCACCCTGCTGTGTACTTAAAATTATCACACCAGTTACTAACAGATTAACTAACGAAAGTGGCAGCAAGAACAACCAACCATAAGTCATTAATTGATCGTAACGCGGACGTGGAACCGCAGCTCGCATTAATATAAAAAAAGCGATAAATCCAAAAGCTTTAATGGCGAACCAAATAATAGGCGGTAAGAAAGTTGGACCTAACCAACCACCAAAAAACAAAACCGTAATAAGGGATGCGATCAGAACCAAGCCGACATATTCTGCAACGAAAAACATGCCAAATTTCATTCCCGAATACTCAGTGTGATAGCCCGCACAAATCTCTTGCTCTGCTTCAGGAATATCAAATGGCAAACGATGGCTTTCCGCAACACCTGCTATAAGGAAAATAACAAAGCCAATGAATTGCGGAATGATGTACCAGCCATCAGCCTGCGCTTCAACAATTTCCCGAAGATTAAAACTTCCAGTAAGAGCTACAACACCTAGTAGCGATATGCCCATGAAGACCTCATAGCTAACCATCTGTGCCGCAGCTCTCAAACTACCAAGCAGAGCGTACTTGTTATCAGAAGAAAGCCCACCCAACATCACGCTATAAGCACCAAGTGATGCCATCGCCAATACAAACAAGACGCCAATGTTTGAATCAATTACACCTATATTGGGAGCAAAAGGAATGACGGCAAAGCTCAACAGTACCACCGACATAATTATTCCTGGCGCAATTACAAAACTAAAACGGTCTGCAAAAGGAGGGATCCAATCTTCCTTAGTAAAAATTTTAATCATATCTGCCACTACCTGCAGAGACCCAAACCAACCGACACGATTTGGACCTAATCGCTCTTGCCAAAAACCGAGTAGTCGACGCTCCACTGTAATCAATAAAGCGCCAGTAATAATAACCGCGAACAAGATGAGGCCAACAGTTAACGGTGAACCGATCTCCAGACTCATAACTAATATCCCTCCTCGTAAAGATCGCTCACGATCAATCCTTGGATTCCATGCTTCATCTTTGCTTCTGCTACTTTACTTAATACGATGGTGGCACCCAAAGCATGACGATCAATGTCATTGTCGCCACAATACACTGCTACTGTTCCTTGCTTCATTTTTGATCTAATACAAGCGATAGCGATATTGCCATTACCATCAAGGCTTACATTATCACCCTGATTAAGGTCTAGAGATTCTGCGTCCTTCGGCGATAAAGCAACATAGGCATCGGTCATGCGATGTTGAATAGTTTTAGACTTAGCACTTAATTCATCGCTGCCAAAGATCTGATAAGCGAATGCTACTTGCAGACCCCCATTCGAGTTGTTCGGCTGCTGATCTAACGATAAATAAGAACCTATTTCGTTTCTCTCAATTAGAAGCTCGCCAACATGGCCCTGTTTTAGATCGCCATTGATTTCTTCTTGAAACTTGCTAATAGACTGATTCGAATTCCAAGCTGGTGACCAGGCAGCACCCAAAACTGAAGAATCCTTAGTCGAGGGAATTCCCTCCATAGAGAAAGACATTATCGATTGATCATCCACAGGCTGTTTTGGTTCATGGACGTTTAGGTTTGCCTTCATGGCAGTGCGCCCGCTGTAACGATGCGATTGGCGAGGTATCTTCATTCCCGCAACAAATTGGTTCAGGTCAGGGAGTAGGTCATCTAGCTTATCAAAGCTCTTTGCTTCTTCTGCGCAGCGATTTATCAAGGATTCGATATCACCGAGCTGTTGATCACTTAACCAGCGCCATGCTGGCAAGGCCGCAGCATGGTTTCTATGTACCTGAAAACTTAATTGTGCCCTTCCTTCGTAGTTAACGTAGGTAGATTCCTGCTCTGAGAAACTCGTACTCGGCAGAACAAGGCTTGCTTTTGCAGTTGTCGCCGAAGGCATTTGGTCAATAGCCAACATTTCTACTTTCTGAAATGCCTCATCAATCGCTTGATTCGCGGCTCGGCGGTACAGATCATTTTCTAAAACTATCACCTTTTTAGTTTGGCCTTCAGAAATTTTTCCCAACGCCGCACCTAAACTATTCCGCTCATTCACCAAAAGACTCATACCGATCGTATTTACTTCAGGAACAAGAAGACATAAATCAATAACAGTTCCACGTTTCTCATTAAGTGCTCTGGCAATATTGGCTGCTGCTTGTATATGACTGACACGCCCAGAGGTACTACCGGCAATGACTAGTGGCCGCTTAGCCTCACTTAGCTGCGCTGCGATTTGCGCAACAGAAGCGCCGTCGCTTGACGCCGCTGGCGCATTACCAGATATCCTATTTGCAACAGCTGCAGCGATGTTTGTAATTTCAGTAGGTGAATCAATTACCATATCGGATGCAATATCGTCTAAACGAGTGGCATAGCTGCTCAAAATCGCTAACGGGCTGCGATCATGTTGAGCTAACTCCCTTACAGCGGCATCTTGCCACTGCGGAATATTGCAATCTTCGGCAAGCTCCTTCGCTTTGTTTCTAACAGACTGCCTCAACGCTAGCGCTATCCTCGGCGCAACATTAGTAACATCTTCACCAACAACTATGACAGCGTCAGCCAATTCAATTTCTCTGACAGAAGGAGCATGGAAAGCCGAATCTTTTGCCAAAGACAAAATAAGCTGCGTCGCTTCGTGCTCAGCGTCAGAGATTCCTGAATAGAAATTCTCGTCACCTACTAAACAACGCAAGGCAAAATTAGATTCGTTACTCGCTCTAGGACTAGCGATACCGATTACGCCTGAACCTTGAAAGGTTTCGATAGCAGACTGCAATTCACCTGTCGGCACAACAGCTAATTCGCCCTCTTTTCTTGCTAGCGGTGCTTCGATTCTTTCTTCATTGTTTACGTAATCAAAGCCGAATCGACCTCTGTCACAAATAAAATAACCATTAATTTCTGAGTTATAACGATTAACTATCCTACGCAGAGAACCATATCTTTCACCAGGAGTCGTATTACAACCAATTGCGCAGCCAGTGCATACGCTCGGTGCAGTTTGCAAATCCCATTTTCGGGCATAATTTGAACTAAAAGCTTTATCAGTGAATACACCTGTTGGGCAGACTTCGACAAGATTGCCGCTAAACTCACTTTCAAGTACGCCTTCTTCATGGCGCCCAAAATAGGTATGGTGATGCGATGCCTGTGCAGAAAGATCTGTACCTCCAGCATAGTCATCATAGAATCTCACACAGCGATAACAGGTAATGCAGCGATTCATTTCATGATTAATGAAAGGACCTAAATACTGATTTCTGTGAGTAACCTTCTTTTTGTCATAGCGACGATAATTATGGCCAGACATCAATGTCATATCTTGCAAATGACACTCGCCACCCTCTTCGCACACTGGGCAATCATGAGGGTGACTGATCATCAAGCTTTCAATCACACGCTCACGCATGTCTTTAGCCTGTGGGTCTTGTACTGAAATTATTGAGCCTTCACTTGCTGGCGTCATACAAGCCATTACCAGCATGCCGTCTTTGTCGTCAGTATCGCGATACTGTTTCACCGCGCATTGACGACAGGCGCCAACAGAGCCCATGCAGGGATGCCAACAGAAATAAGGCAGATCAAGACCCTGCGACAGACATTCCTGCAACAGATTGTTATTGGGATTTGCTTCGTATTCAATCCCATCAATAACAATTTTGGCCATTCATTACTCCACTATACTTTTAATTTCTTTCTATACTTTCGTGTTAAAAATTGCTCGCCTCTTCCCTTGCTAACATTCAAACTACTAATGCCTGTAAGGACAGCGCTTTTCTTTAATATGCCTATCAAAATCATCCGCAAAATACTTAAGCCCACTACCCAAAGGAGCAGTGGCCCCAGGAGCCAAAGCGCAAAATGTGCGACCAGGCCCTAAATAATCAACATGCTCATGAAGTATTTGCAAGTCTTTTTCCGTGCCACAACCACTTTCGAATTCATTAAAAATCTCATCCACCCAGGGCAGACCATCACGGCACGGCGTACAGAAACCACAAGATTCATGGGAGAAAAATTTCATCAAGTTGCCCACCATACCAACTGGGCAGGTCTCGTTATCTAAGAGTATCATTGTGCCAGTTGCCAAACGGCTCCCGGCCTTTGCAATCTCGTCATAATCTAATTTCAGATCCAGGTGTTCAGGCAACATAAAATCTGTAGATCCGCCACCAGGAAGAAAAGCTCGCAACTCCAAGCCATCGCGCATGCCACCGCCGTATTCTTCGATTAATTGTCGAATTGGCAAACCTAAAGGTAACTCCCAGCATCCAGGCGTTTTTACCTTACCGCTAATTCCAAATAATTTAGTGCCATGATCATTGCCTTTTGTCAGGCCGTGATACCAATCCACACCATAAGTCAAAATACCTGGCAGATTGCAGATTGTTTCCACGTTATTGACAATGGTCGGCTTACCCCAAAGACCGCTAACTTGAGGAAAAGGAGGTTTTGCTCTTGGGTTAGCCCGCTTTCCCTCTAACGCATTCAACAATGCCGTTTCTTCGCCGCAAATATAGCGACCAGCACTCGTATGCAGAATAATATCGAGGTCAAAGCCGGTGCCTTGAATATTCTTACCAAGGTAGCCACGCTCATAAGCTTCAGCGATAGCTTTCTTTAGTGCCTTTTCAGAAACCTTATATTCACCCCTTAAAAAAATGTAAGCCGTGCTTGCCTGAATCGTGTAAGCACCGATTATCATGCCTTCAATAAGTAAATGCGGATCCCCTTCCATCAATAGCCGATCTTTAAATGTGCCCGGCTCCATTTCATCTGCGTTAACTACAAAATATTTTTGCTTTGGTGCGCTATCGCCCCGAGGCACAAAACTCCACTTGAGCCCCGTTGGAAATCCTGCTCCACCTCGGCCTTTCAAACCGGAATTCTTGACAATTTGCATGACATTATCAGGGCTCAATCCGTCTGCTATTGCCTTTACACTTTGATAACCATCGCTGGCTTCATAAGCAGCAATATCTAAAGGCGGTCTAGACATATCGATGTTTTTTGTTAAAGGCTTTGTTACCACTTTTATCCCGTTATTTATTCTTTGCTTTTGTATTCAGAAAAAATCTCATCAACTTTTCCCTCAGTGAGGTTTCTATGGAGATCGTCACCTACCATCATTACGGGCGCGTGGTCACAATCACCTAAGCATGGCACTGGCAAGAAAGTGAAATCACCATTTTCTGTAGTACCACCAAAATCAATATCAAGTTTGCCATTTATGTGTGAACGCATAGATTCAGAACCCATAATCCAGCAACTCACACTATTGCAAAATAGGATCACATTGCGCCCAACGGGTTGGCGATAAACCAGGTTAAAAAACGTCGCCACACTCTCTAAATCACTGACTGGGATATCCAAAAATTTGGAAATTCCCAGCAAGCTCTCGTCTGACACCCAACCCTGGTACTTTTGCACAATTTTTAATGCTTCTAAACCGACCGCCTGCTTGTCCGGGTAGAGCTGCATCTCATGTTCTATCTCTTTAATTTCTTCAGCAGAAAGTTTACGCGCCTGCGTTGCAGTACTCGCGATCACACTTGCCTGCATGCTGGCTCCTTTTGAACTCATCGATCTACATCCGCCATAACAAAATCGATACTGGCAATAATGGCAATAAGATCAGCTACCATAAAGCCTCGACTGATCTCAGGAATCATTTGCAAATGTGCAAATGATGGTGTGCGAATACGTGTTCTATAAGAAGTAGTATTACCATCGCTCACGAGATAATAACTATTAATCCCTTTTGTCCCTTCTATCGCCATAGTGACTTCATTTGGGGGTATAACGGGGCCCCAGCTTACGCTGAGAAAGTGACTAATGAGCGTTTCAATGTCTTGCATTGTCTTCTCTTTTCGCGGCGGCGTTGTTAACGGGTGATCTGCTTTATAATCACCGCTCGGCATATTATCGAGACATTGCTTGATAATACGTAGACTTTGACGCATTTCTTCAACACGAATCGCACAACGATCATAACAATCACCGTTAACCGCTATAGGCACATCAAATTCAAAATTCTCATAACCGCTATATGGTCGGTCTTTGCGAAAATCCCATTCAAGCCCAGTTGCTCGAAGTCCCGCGCCGGTAACCCCCCAGTCGAACGCCTGCTGAGTGTTATAACAGCCAACACCCTGGGTACGACGTTTTAAAATTCCGTTATTAAGCACCATGGCATCATATTCATCGATCCTCGGTGGCATAAAATCTAATAACTCTTGAATTCTCTTCTCCCAGCCCTGAGGGAGGTCTTGCGCAACACCACCAATACGAAACCAACCCGGATGCATTCGAGCACCACAAATTGATTCAATGATATTGAATATTCGTTCGCGCTCCACAAACATGTAAAAGATAGGTGACAGTTGCCCCACATCTTGAGCAAAGGTTCCGTAGAACAACAAATGGCTACAAATCCTGAACATCTCAGCCAGCATGATACGAATCGTTTTTACTCGCTCAGGAACCTGTATGCCTGCCATTTGCTCGACAGCCATAACATAGGGGAGGTTATTCATCACACCGCCAAGATAATCAATACGGTCGGTATAAGGAATGAACGTATGCCAAGATTGCCTCTCTCCCATCTTTTCAGCACCACGATGGTGATAACCAATGTCTGGCACAGCGTCGACCAAGATTTCACCATCTAACTGCAGGGCAATACGAAATGCGCCATGCACGCTGGGATGATTGGGCCCGAGATTAAGAAACATAAAATCTGAATCTTCTGACTTGCGTTTCATACCCCATTCTTCTGGCTTGAACAACAAGGCTTCTTGTTCGACATCCGCCTGCTCATCATCCAGTGAGAATGGTTCCATCTCAGTTGCTCTAGCTGGATGTTCTTTTCTTAGAGCATGACCTTCCCATGTTGGCGGAAGCACAATACGGTAGAGATTAGGGTGCCCTTCGAAATTGATGCCGAACATGTCCCAAGTTTCTCGCTCATACCAATTCGCAGCCGGCCAAAGCCCAATAGTCGAAGGCAGATTTAGGTCTGCATCCATCAACGGCACTTTTATTCGGATGTCACAATTACTCGAAAAGGACATGAGGTGGTAGACCACCGTAAATTCTGAGGCCGGCTGATCATCCCTGTGCACCCGCAGACGCTCATCAATAGCCGTAATATCGAAAAGCATCTCAAATTTAGGCTGAATATCGTCGCGCAGGGCTCTAAGAAGCGCTATCAGATGCTGTCGGTCAATCCAGAGGGTAGGAATACCATCACAAGTAGACTGTTCCGCCACAATTCGATCCCCGAATTTTTGGCGTAATTTAGCCAGCAATTCACCTGAGTTGCTTGTGGGGTATGTAGTTTGCTTAGCGACTTCCATTGCTTCTCTAATTATGACTATTTATTTTCAGTTACGACGTTAACTAATTGTTTTATAGGTTTTTTAAACCTCATCTGGTGTTCTTAATTCAGTGGCAGCAATACGTTCAGGACCACGCACTTCACGCTGCACAGGATGATCTTCTTTCTGGATAATTCCTTGTTCATTAATCACCCAACTCAATGGCCTTCTTTCTCGACCAATGGATTCTTGTAATAGAATTAAACCTTGCAGCAGCGCTTCTGGGCGCGGCGGGCACCCAGACACATAAACATCTACTGGCAAGAACTTATCAACTCCCTGAACCACAGAATAAATATCGTACATTCCCCCAGAGTTTGCGCACGAACCCATAGATATCACCCATTTAGGCTCTAACAACTGGTCATAAAGAAGCCGCACAACCGGCGCCATTTTTCGAAAGACAGTGCCGGCGATAACAATCATGTCAGCCTGACGAGGCGTACCTCGAATCACCTCCGCACCAAAGCGAGCCAGGTCGTGCCTGGCAGTAAAAGCAGTCGCCATTTCCACATAACAACAGGAAAGGCCGAAATTGAAAGGCCAAATAGAGTTCTTACGACCCCAGGAAACCATATCTTCTAATTTTGCCATCATGACATTCTGGCGAATGAAGTCGTCTACTGAATTTCCACCTGGCTGAGGTGACTTGGACTCATTTACTGATTGAAGCTCCCAATTCATAGTTTGAATTCCTTCCTGTTGGTAACTCCGCCTGGACCTGATATGCCCTGCAGTTCACGTTTCTGGATACCAGTACGCCAATCAAGCGCACCAATTCGCCATAAGTAAAACAAGGCGACAATTAGAATGAAGATAAACACGCTGATCTCGATAAAACCGAGCCACCCCGCCTCTCTAACAGCTACTGCCCAGGCAAAAAGGAAGACTACTTCTAGATCAAAGATGATAAATAGGATAGCAGTTAGGTAAAAATGCACTGAGATTCTAAATTGCGCAGAACCCACCGATACAATGCCAGATTCGAAAGGCGTGTTCTTATACTTCCGATTAATACGTTGGCCAAGGAAAAAAGAAAGACCCAACATTGTCACAACAACTGTGAGAACCAGCGCTGAATAAAACAAAAATGGTCTAAGACCATCTAGAAAAGTGTTTGTTAGTTCCAAATTTTACTCCAGTATCTGAATCACGCAGTTAGAGGTTGAGATCGCAGGTGAATCATTTGGAGCCGATAAGTGATCAGGGTGAAAGAGGTACCCTTCGGTTTGCTCTTCTTCAGCGGGGATTTGTCCCATGATAGAACCGATAGGACTAAAAGCATTGGTACCAGGTACCAGGGACTGAATGTCACTTCCCATAGCGTTGTTATACAACTTTATTTAAAACGTTTTTTGCGCTTTTTTCGCGACGTGCAAACACACATCGAGGCGGCCTTTTGAGCGGTTGGAAATGTACACGTAGTGGCCATTGATAGCAAGCATTTTATCACTGCAAAGCCGCGTCATGCCGCTGTTTTGAGGTTCCTATCTGTCAATAAATTGACTGACATTTTATGCCATGCGCTGTGCTACTTGATTAATGCTATGCGAACTGGAATTTTAGCTTAGAATAACTGCGAATAGTTATTAGGCCTCGCTAAAAAGCGCGATTTATATATTCGTCAAAATCCTGGCTGACATAATGATTGAACTCAGCACTTTCGCTGCGATAAATTAGAAAAGCCTTTAAGTTATTGCGCTCTATAAGACGCCGACTTTCTTCTAAACCCAATACCATTAGCGCTGTAGCCAATGCATCTGCGCGCGCTGCTGAGTCATCGAGTACAAATGCTGCCGCCAGGACATCAGAGACTGGCTTTCCTGTCCGTGGATCAATCTCGTGAGAATAGCGAACCCCATCTAATTCAAAAAAATTCCGGTAATCACCAGAACCTGCGAGAGCAATCTTTTCTCCCCGGTTGGTTAAAACCTCATAAACTTTGAAAGGCCCATCCAATGGCGTTTCAATGGCAGGTACCCAATCCAGATTACCTGGCTTTAATCCACTAACTTTGATTTCTCCTCCGATCTCAATGAAATAATTGGTCACTCCATGAGATTCTAGATAGACAGCTACTTGATCGACTGCATAACCTTTCGCAATTCCACTCAAATCGATTTTTATAGACTTAGTTTTACTAATCTCTGATTTAGCGGTATCCAGTATTAAGTTTTCGACACCAACATTGGTCATTGCGTTTTTAATGGCATTATCGCTGGGCAACAGATCGCCCTGCGCAATCCTGGCTGGTCCAAATCCCCATAGATTAACTACTGGCCCAATTGTTACATCAAAAACTCCGCCGGATTCTGTTGCAATTTCTTTCGACAGGCTAAGAACTGCAAAGAGATCATCGGATACAGTGTAAGGACTGTTGAGACCATGCCTGTTAAATTTTGACAGTTCTGAGTCTTCGGCGTAAGTTGAAAAAACCTCTCGATCTAGCTGCAATAAGAGTTCGGCAATGCCGCCACTTAACTCCGAGAGGTTTGTTGAGATAGGAATATCAACTACTTGGATTTCATAACTCGTTCCCATCGTGAACCCAGAAAAGCGCTCAATGACGGCTCCCTCTATTGACTCATAGGAAACTATCGCCGCAAACAAAGCGAAGAATGCAATGGAAAAACTATGACGACGAATTATTTCGAGCACGAAAACTCTTTTAACTATGATTTAGATAAATACTTATTAAGAATAATTTAAATGGAAGACAGCTATTTCCTAGCAAGCTCATTGTGCAAGAAAGTTACTTTTTAGGGATTGACCAAATTCATTCATCTTGCGGGTAAACTTGGAACTTAACTCCTGCCATTTTGTAAACCATTCTTGCTACTTGACAGCAATAACCAAACTCATTGTCATACCAAAGGTACAAAACACAATGATTATCCCTAACAATAGTGGCATTAGCGTCTACAATGCCAGCCTCTCGGGTTCCTACGAAGTCGGAAGAAACCGCATCAGGAGACTGAGTGTAACTTATCTGATTTTGCAGTTTTGAATGTAATGCTATGTCCCTTAAAAACTCGTTTAACTCAACCTTGGAAGTCGACCTAGAAAGGGAAAGGTTCATTATTGCCATGGAAACATTAGGGATTGGAACCCTCACCGCGTTGCCTGTGAGCTTTCCTGCAAGTTCAGGTATCGCCTTAACTACGGCTTTTGCAGCTCCGGTTTCCGTCAAGACCATGTTTAGAGCAGCGGAACGGCCTCGACGACTACCTTTGTGATAATTATCAATTAGGTTTTGATCGTTAGTATAAGCATGAACTGTCTCTACATGCCCATGTTCAATGCCAAATTTATCATTCACAACTTTAAGAACAGGAGCAATTGCATTGGTGGTGCATGATGCGGCCGTAATGATTTTATCATCTGGGCTCATTTGATCATCATTTATCCCATACACGATATTCTTTAAGCTTCCCTTGCCAGGCGCAGTAAGAATAACTTTTGCCGCACCTTTAGATTTAAGATGCAAGGACAAGCCTTCTTCATCTCGCCAGTTACCGGTGTTATCAATAATCAAGGCATCATCAATATCATAATCATTGTAATTTACCTCTTCTGGCGAATTAGCGTAAATCACTTGGATCACGTTGCCGTTTGCTATTAGGCATTTGCTCTCTTCATCAACACGCAGTGTTCCTTGAAAGGCACCATGCACGGAATCAGAAGCAAATAAGCTAGCTCTTTTATCTAGATCCCCCTCCTCGCCGGGTCTGATTACGATTGCTCGGAGCCTCATCACATCGCCAGTGGAGGTCCGTTCGATTAACAGCCTTGCCATTAAGCGCCCAATTCGGCCAAATCCGTAAAGGACAATATCCTGAGACTTTTCTACTGGCTTTTCATTGACCCCATCCAGATAAGTCATCTCTTGGCGGACAAAATCATCCACAGAGCTAGCACCTTTCCCTTGCTCATCCAAATGACCCATATAGCTCACGGTTAACTTACCCAGGTCAATCTGAGCATTCCAGAGGTCGAGTTTAGCCATTGCAATTAGGACGGGGTGCGTCTCGAACTCTGACATTTCGTTGCGCTCTACCTGACGGACGAAACGATGAGATTTCATGATGAAAGTTACTGAACGGTTATGTAAGGGACGGCCATAAATATATATACCAACATTGCGCTGGCTAAATAACCGACCAATTACAGGAATCATTTCCTGAACTAAAGCTTCGCGCTGTTTCCAGTCGGCGAAGTAATCCTCTACGCTGGGACGTTCCACAAATTCTCCCTTTTTTAAACTGCCGGATCTAGAAAGGCGGGTATTATCTTGTGAAAGGATTACCTATGCAACAAACCGTCACCCGGCCATAGACGAATCGTCATATCCATCAATTTGTCAGAATATTTAGTCAGGTAAATCTAATTATTGAGCTACAATCCGCACTCCATCGTAGCCACTGGACCAGGCAACCTTTACAACTCGGCAATTCAATTTCAGTCCAGAAGAGAAATATTGATTACCTTTGATACTCAGATCATGAACTCGATCCAAAATCCAACAATTCCTGCCGACCCCTTTCAGAACTGTTTTTGGCAAGGAGAGTTCGGTTGTGCCAGCAGTCTCGCTATATGCAATGCCGCTGCAGATGCTGATGGACCTATATTACTACTCTGCGAGAACAATGAAATCGTCGAACAATCAATACGGGAATTAAAATATTTCTGTGCCTCCAAAGAAGAACTTCCAGTTTTCTCTTTACCAGACTGGGAAACGCTACCCTATGACAGTTTCTCACCCCATCAAGACATAATTTCCGAACGCCTGAACGCTCTCTACCACCTCCCCCAGCTAACCCGGGGTATTTTAGTGCTGTCGATTACCAGCTTAATGCATCGATTGCCTCCTCATCGCTACATCATAGCCAATAGCCTCGATTTAGAAGTTGGGCAAAGCCTTGAAATTGACGAGATCCGGAAGCAGCTAATTGATGCTGGTTATCAATCCGTAGATTCTGTTCTAGAGCATGGCGAATTTGCAGTACGTGGCTCTATTATTGATATTTTCCCGATGGGCTCGCTAGTTCCTTATAGAGTTGATCTATTCGAAGATGAAATTGAAACTTTGAGAACATTCGATCCAGAGTCTCAACGCTCAGACCAATTAGTAGATGAAATAAAACTACTACCTGGCCGCGAGTTCCCTCTAGATAAATCTGGAATCACTTCTTTTCGAAATCGATTTCATGAGCTTTTTGATATTGATCCTAGGCAATGTCCGCTTTACCAGGATGTCAGTGACGGGATTAGCTCCCCAGGGCTGGAATACTATCTTGCTCTTTTCTTCGATGGGCTGGACTCACTATTTGATTTCATGCCGGAAAACACTGTGGTCATCAAAGTAGGTGAATTAAAATCAGCCGGAGAACAATTTTGGCTAGATATTAAAAAGCGTTACGAAGATCGCTTAATTGATCGCTACCGACCCATTCTAAAGCCAGAAAATATCTTTATACCAGTGGAGCAACTTCTATCTAAGACGAAAAACTTTCGGCAGATAGAATTCAAAAATCATATCAATGCTCTCAATCTTGGCTCAATACAGTTACCTGATCTCGCTAGCAATTCTCGTCTTGCCAAACCGTTTACCCAGATTGAACAATTCATAACGACTCAAAATTCTCGAACCCTCTTCGTTGCGGAATCTGCCGGCAGAAAAGAAACGCTTATCGAGTTACTCAAGCATATCGGTATTGAGCCTATTGCCGTCAGCCACTGGTCTGATTTTACTGCTGATAACATGCATTTAGGCATAACTGTAGCACCGCTCGACCGGGGTATGTGGCTGACAAAAGAGAAATTAATTCTAATTACCGAAACACAGCTATTTGGTAATCGAATTGCACAGCGACGCAGAAGATCCAGAACCCAAAATAATACCGACTTTATTGTAAAGAACTTAACGGAGTTACGCATCAATGATGCTGTTGTACATCTCGATCATGGTGTTGGCAGGTATCGAGGCTTACAAACAATCACTACAGATGGGCAGACTACAGAGTTCCTTACTTTAGAGTATGCCAACGAAGCTAAGCTTTATGTGCCCGTCGCTTCCTTAAATCTTATTAGTCGATACAGTGGGGCCGAGCAAGACGCTGCCCCTATTAATCATTTAGGCTCTGATAACTGGACAAAAACAAAACGCAAAGCCGCGGAAAAAATACGGGATGTTGCAGCTGAGTTATTAGATATTTATGCCCAGAGGGCGGCGCGTAAAGGATTCCGCTACGCAATAGAAATCGGTGAGTATGAGAAATTTTCCGCGGCATTTCCTTTTGAAGAAACCGCGGACCAAGAGAGCGCCATCAGTTCAGTCATCGATGATATGAATAGCGAGCGGGCTATGGACAGACTAGTTTGTGGCGATGTTGGGTTCGGAAAAACCGAAGTTGCTATGCGCGCAGCTTTTGTGGCAGTACAGAACAACAAGCAGGTAGCAATATTAGTACCAACAACGTTGTTAGCCCAACAACATTATGAAAGCTTTCAAGATCGCTTCGCCAACTGGCCTATGGTTGTTGAAGTTATTTCTCGATTTAAATCTGGTGCAGAACAAAAAGAGAGCTTGCAGAATGTGCTTGAGGGCAAGATTGACATCTTGATTGGCACACATAAGTTATTACAAGGCGACGTCAACTACAAAAATCTTGGACTACTCATAATTGACGAAGAGCATAGATTCGGAGTCAACCAAAAAGAAAAATTAAAATCACTGCGCTCTAATGTAGATATTCTAACCCTAACTGCAACACCAATTCCCCGAACTCTTAATATGGCATTGTCTGGCATTAGGGACTTGTCGTTAATTGTTACGCCTCCTGCGCGAAGACTATCAGTTAAAACTTTTGTTAGAGAACAACAAGACAGCTTGATAATTGAAGCAGTTTCCCGCGAATTATTGCGAGGGGGACAAGTTTTTTATCTTCACAACGAAGTTAAATCCATTGCTCGTGCGGCAGAACATCTGCAAGAGATCATTCCTCAAGCTCGAGTTTGTATAGCCCATGGTCAAATGGCAGAAAGAGATCTCGAAAAAGTTATGGCAGACTTCTACCATAAGCGCTACAACATTTTAGTTTGCACTACTATTATCGAAACAGGTATCGATATCCCAAGCGCAAACACGATATTAATTCATCGGGCCGATAAGTTTGGCCTGGCGCAGCTACATCAGCTGCGCGGTCGAGTGGGCCGTTCTCACCATCAAGCCTATGCTTATTTATTATTATCCAACCAGGGCCGATTAAATCGTGATGCGCAAAAACGAATTGAGGCAATTCAAGCCGCAACAACCTTGGGTGCAGGATTCACCTTGGCGAGTCATGATTTAGAAATACGAGGTGCCGGTGAATTACTTGGCGACGAACAAAGTGGGCACATGCAAAAAATCGGCTTCTCTCTGTACACAGAAATGCTAGAAGAAGCAGTAGAAGCGATAAAAGCTGGGCGAACACCAAATCTTGAGCTAGACCTTGATAAATCAATTGATATAAATCTACGAATTCCAGCCCTTATTCCCGACGACTATCTACCTGATGTGCATACCAGGCTGATTTTGTACAAACGAATTTCTTCTTCTCGCAGCAGTGAAGATTTACAAGAGCTTCAGGTTGAAATGATTGACCGGTTTGGATTATTACCTAAACCGTTAAAATTGTTAATTCGCTTAACTGAATTGAAATTGCGCGGACAAAAATATGGAATTAGAAAGATCGATGCTAATGTAAGTAATGGCAGGATTGAATTTAGCGCAAACACTGAAGTCGACCCTCTGTCTCTTGTACAACTTATCCAAGATGACCCAATGCATTTTAAATTGGCTGGCGCGAATCAATTACAATTCTCTCATCAGAGTGACGATGCAGATTCAAAGCTAGTCTTTATTAACTCGGTATTGGATAAATTTAGAATTAATGAAATAAAAGCAGCCTAGAATAAACCATGACATTACAACGCCCACAACTTCTTTTAATAATCGGCATGTTGCTCTTGTCGTTGACATCAAGCACGTTTGCACAGGAACGCTGGTATCAAGTAGAAGTATCCATATTCACCAATGAGTCTTCGATCGATCGTCGCGAAGAAGCCTGGCAAGCTGAACGCATTGAATTGACCTATCCGGAAAAACTCCGTCGACTGAACTTATTATCCGACCTACTTCGCACTGAAAACCTCACTTTAGTTAACCTAAATTTAGAAATACCAGAACAGCTCGATCGCCAAGAGCTGTCAGTGGAAGAAATACAATCTGAGATGCGCGCCGAATCAATTGTCGCTGTCGGGCCATTACCTGCGAGCGAAGGAACTGGATTTAAGCTTTTTGACTTCGCCCGGGAAGACTTTACCCAGCTACCAAACTCGGAAAGCGATTTCCAGCAAACTAATCGCACATTAGTAAGATCTGGTGATCATCGCTTGCTCTTTCATGGATTGTGGCGACAAGCTGTAGTTCAACCTGTCCAATCTCAATCTGTTTTTATCGAAGGCGGGCTGGCCTATGGTGAGCAAAACGAACTTCAGGGAAGTCTAACAATTCACTTCAATGAGAATGAAGATCGCATAGTTATTGATACAAATCTCTGGTTGACCGAATTCAGTATTATTGAAAATGCCGGAAATCTATGGATGCTACCCCAAAAACCGATGGATATGCGGAACTCACAGAACTCCATAAATGCTGATTTACGTTACAACCCAATTCAGATTTACAAAATGGATCAGAGCCGTGAAATGCGTAGCAATGAGTTTCATTATCTTGATCATCCAGCCTTCGGGATCGTGATACAAGTTGAGCCTTATGAGCGACCCTCCCCGTCTCAACCAGCAGCTAACTTCTAGACAAAATTATCATCTTAAATTTAGCTTCGCTCTATAAGAGTTTTCACAACGTCAGTAACAAAACCCATGCCTGCTTTGACATGAGATTCGATTTCCGAAATAAGAATTTCACTTTCACCTATTCCAGCTGCCCAGTTTACAGAAAGTGCCAACATCCCATAATCAAGTTTAAGTTCTCTCGCTAGAGCAGCCTCAGGCATTCCAGTCATACCTACAATGTCACAACCATCATTTTTTAGGCGCTTAACTTCAGCAGCAGTTTCAAGTCGCGGCCCCTGCATACATCCATAAACACCCTTGGCGAATAAGCGCTTGTTTAGGCCCCGATCCTCATTAACTTTTTGAAATGCTACTTTTAGTTCTGTGCGAAGTGCTAATGAAAAAGGTTCGGTAAAATCAATGTGCGTTACAAACTCCAAGTCGTCTTCAAAGAAAGTTGCTGCTCGGCCATGAGTGTAGTCAATAATTTGATCAGGTAAGGCAAAATTTCCTGGGCCAGTTTCCTTATGAATACCTCCTACCGCATTGATAGCAACGATTCGTTTAACACCTATCGTCAGCAATGCCCATATGTTGGCTCGGTAGTTGATTTTATGGGGTGGAATTATGTGACCTTTACCGTGCCGCGGCAAAAATGCAATGGTTTGGCCTGCGTACTGGCATAACTCAATAGAGATACGTTTTTCTGAATATGGCGTAGCAATTCGTTTAAAACCCGCTGATCTTAGACCTTCAATTTGAGAAAGACCTGTTCCACCGATAATCGCTAACATAGCTCCTGCCTGTTCATTCCCAGTTAATCTGCTTTAGGCGCAAGAACATTAAACCAGCAAAGTTTACACCGCAAGAGTAGCCGCGTGCTTATTAAAAATAGCGACTAAACATTTGGGGCACAAATAGGAGAGCCAATTCGTCAGAATAGGACAGCATCCTAGCGGACTGTTTGATATTTAGGCGATTCAAGCGAGGTTTACCTAAGATTAGTATTATCCCCTCTCTAATTTAATTATTATTCCGTTTCAATTAATTATTAGTCGTCGGTAGGTTTACCAATCATACAATGCAATACATTTCAAAAACCGCTCGGTTTTCATTATGCAGGCGCTATCGTTATAGCTTAGAACGGCACTGGACTGGCGGCGAGGGGCGAGTTTTGTTTATCGGCTTAAACCCTTCGACTGCCGATCACAAGAAAGATGACCCTTCCATAAGGCGCTGTGTTGGGTTTGCTAAATCCTGGGGATTTAATAGGATGGAAATCGTTAACCTTTTCGCTTATCGCGCCACTTACCAAATTCATCTTCTAAGCGCCGACGATCCCGTCGGGCGGCTTAACGATCTATGGATTCGTAAAGCTCACCAGCGGAGTGATGAGACAATTGCGTGCTGGGGATCTACAGGATCCCACATGCAGAGATCTATTAAGGTTGCCAAATCATTGGAAGGCCTACAATGCCTTAAATTAAACAAAGATAGGCAACCTGCCCACCCTCTATACTTAAACGTCAATCTTCTGCCATTCCCTTACGAAGTCGCTGATTCGAGGAATTAATTGGTATGGCGCTACCCACTCAACTTTTACAAGCACTTTGGACCACAGCCGGGCTTAATCTGATTTGGAGAAAAACCTTGTACCGCCAACTATGCAAGATCGGCAGCACACCTGATTATCCATTTGATATAGACTTTTTCGGCCTTAAGTATCAGGGCAATCTAAACAACAGCATTGAGGCAAATATTTTTTTCTATGGTGCTTTCGAAAAACCCCTCTTATTCTTCATGCGGGATATATTACAACATCTAAATCAAAAATCTTCTCCGCGCACTTTTGTAGATATAGGAGCAAACATTGGCCAGCACTCTCTCTTTATGTCCAATATTGCTGACCATGTCATCGCATTCGAGCCATACGAGGCCGTTAGTTCAAAGTTAAAGCACCACATTTCTTTGAATGGAATTACTAACATTACTTTTGAAGAAATTGCTCTGAGTGATCAGCAAGAACTACTGGAATTCTTCGCCCCAACGGGGCGAAACAAAGGTATTGGCTCGTTCGATTCTTCTACTGCAGACAAAGGCAACGTCGTTGAAAACAAATTACAGTTAATTAAGGGCGATCACTACTTTGAAAGAAACAAGTCCCACTCAATTGAATTAATAAAGATAGATGTCGAAGGGTTTGAAAAGAAAGTATTAGCAGGATTGCGAAACACCCTCAAAGTTTATCGACCTGTCCTAGTTTGTGAAATTAGCTATGGCAAACAGCTTTCATTCTGCTCTTCAGCAGAATTAAGGTCACTCTTGCCTGATAACTATGAGCTATATCGATTCGACACTCGAAATGCAGACGGCAGTAAGGCCAAAAAGCGCGGCTCTAAAGCGAAACGATCGGGTTTCTACGAAATAATTCCATTCGAAGCTTGGAGAGAGTCTGGACAGGACGACATTATTGCAGTCCCCTCCGAAAATGTAAGGTTAATTCCAGGACTGCGTGCAAAATTAGTTTAGCACTGGCAAAAAAAAGGCCTAGCGCTAAGAATTCAATCCTAACCTAGGCCACTTTAAGTATGTTACGACTCATATTGTCGGCTTTACTCTAGGTTCCTTGAGTAAATTGTTGTTTTATATTGTTTTGTTGCATTTATAGTGATTTTCTATGAAGGGTCACCATGTGTCTGAATTCGGTGAAGGACAGCGGTGGAGAGTGGCAGTAGGGCTATATCAGTAACTAGCCTAACCAAATAAATCGCGTATCCAGGGCAGCATTATTTGGTATCTACCTAGCTGCACTCCTTTCTAACCGGGAATTCCCTGTTCACCGCCTAAAACCGAACATATTAATACCCGGCTTGAGAGGGTTTTCTTATTTGGCGCGCCCGGCAGGACTCGAACCTGCAACCCCCGGCTTAGAAGGCCGGTGCTCTATCCGGTTGAGCTACGGGCGCATAGCTTTTAGTAATCAAATTCGTCTACGGCGAGAATCATCAGGTGCCGGAAAGCCGCGTATTTTACACGAAATGTAAGAAGCAACCATGCCAACTCGTGTTAGATAAGACGATTGTCTGGCTTATTCTTTGAAGCATCGCCCTTTCGATGCGCATGAGGGGTGCCATAGCAATTGAGCCCGATGTACATACCGGCCATAACTAACACGATGTTTTTATAAACTCTGGCAAAGCAGGTTAAAACGCCTGATTCATACACAAAAACCACATGCGGCGTATCTAGATTCATGTCCTCTAATCGAGTCCGCTCACCGTCTAATGTTATTAAATCAGATTCGGCCAATTTCGATTCACACTCAGTGAAGTTAAAAGATTAAGAACAAGATTTACCTAACCCCAATTCAATATTGGAGCAATCCGTGAGATCGATACGAAAAATGGGGTGACTGATGGGGTTCGAACCCACGACAACCGGAGTCACAGTCCAGGGCTCTACCAACTGAGCTACAGTCACCATTAATCGATGAATCACCTTCAAAATTGATTATCAAAAATTGGTCGGGGTAGAGAGATTTGAACTCCCGACATCTTGCTCCCAAAGCAAGCGCGCTACCAGACTGCGCTATACCCCGATAAATCTCGACATCATTTTTAAGTGGACGGCATAATACTCGCGTCATTTAGGCCCGTCAATTGATGATTAGAGCTCTGTACTTGGTGACAATAAGGCTTGTAATGACCTCCAGCCTCGCTTTTTATCTATCGATGCGCCAGCTACTTCCACCAACATCATCTTCAACAATTATTTTCATGGCCAATAATTGATCTCGAATTTCATCAGCTCTACCCCAGTTCTTGTCTAAACGAGCCTTTTCTCTCTCTACGATTAACTGATCGATAGTGGTTTCATCAATTTCTAAGGATTGATCACTTCTCAGAAAGTCCGCTGGAACTGCCTGTAATACGCCAAGAATCCCCCCCAGGCTGACCAATAATTTTCCCAATTGATTTGCCAGGTCGCTATTCTCTCCTTTTTGCTTGTTGATCTCAGTAACTATCGCAAAAAGCACACCAAAAGCTTCCGCTGTATTAAAGTCATCGTCCATTGCACAATAAAATGCTTTCTCAAACTTACTATTAACTAAGGTTTTTGCATTGAGTAAATCTAAATCTTGAAGAGCAATATAGAACCTCTCTAGGGCTTTCGCTGATTGCTGCAAACTTAGTTCAGAATAATTGATTGGGCTTCGATAGTGGCTGGCAATCAATAGATGCCGGACGACTTCTGCATCATATTTTTTTAAAACCTCGCGAATCGTGAAAAAATTCCCTAAGGATTTCGACATTTTTTCGCTATCCACGCGTAAAGGACCATTGTGAATCCAATAATTTGCAAATTTACTTCCTGTAGCACACTCCGACTGAGCAATTTCATTTTCATGATGTGGGAAAAGTAAATCTGTTCCACCTCCATGAATATCGAAATTATCACCTAAAGCATTTGTAGACATAGCAGAACATTCGATATGCCAACCTGGTCGCCCATAACCCCAAGGAGAGTCCCAACCCACTTCATCATCCGGGGAAGATTTCCACAATACAAAATCTCTAGGATCTATTTTCAGCTCACCAACTTCAATTCGAGCACCTTCTAAGAGCTCATCCAATTTCTTTTTTGATAATTTTCCGTAATCAGGAAAGCGCTTTATAGAAAAGTAGATATCTCCATTATCTGCCCGGTAGGCAAACTCTTTTTTTAGCAGTACCTCTATCATGGAGATAATTTGATCAATGTGGCCAGTAGCTCTTGGCTCTTGATCTGGAGGCAGTACCTTTAGTGCTTTTTCATCCGCATGCATCGATTCAATAAAGCGCTCAGTTAAATCAGAAAACAGTTCATTGTTTTCTACCGCACGATTTAATATTTTGTCATCAATATCAGTAATATTTCTCACATATGTGACATCCAAACCCTTTGCTCGCAGATAACGCACTATTACATCGAATGCGACAAGCATGCGCCCATGCCCTAAATGAGTATAGTCATAGACAGTTAAGCCACACACATAAATACGGACTTTGCCTTCATCAATAGGACAAAATTTTTCTTTCGTCTGGGTCATTGTGTTGTAGATTTGGAGCATCTATTTAACCGCCGCTTAGCTGGACCAAGAATCACGTAAGGTGATTGTGCGATTAAAAACCATCTTATTATTTGTGCTGTCTTTCTCATCCACGCAGAAGTAGCCTTCTCTCTCAAATTGAAAAAAACTCGAAGAGCCATTATCAATGACTGATGGTTCAACCCTACAATTTTCGAGTGTCAGCAGCGAGTTTGGGTTTAGACATTGTCGATAATCATCAACGTCCTTTGACTCCGGGTTTTCCACATTAAAGAGGCGGTCATAGAGTCGGACTGTAACGGGGATGCTGGCACTGGCTGGGACCCAATGAATAACCCCTTTGACCTTTCTCCCTTCAGGTCGCTTACCTAACGTATCTTTATCGATAGACCCAACGAGCTCTATCACTTCCCCAGCGGAATCTTTAATAACCTCAATACACTTTATAACGTAGGAACCACGTAGGCGTACCTCTCCATTGAGCACTAGCCTTTTAAAACCTGCCGGCGGCTCTTCTTCAAAGTCCTGCCGATCAATAAAAATTTCTCGAGTAAAAGGAACTGCTCGCCGACCCATCGATTCTTTTTTGGGATGATTCTGCAAACTCAACGTTTCAACGAAATCTGCGTCCACGTTTTCTAATGTCAATTTCAAAGGATTTAACACACACATTGCTCGTGGTGCAGTTTTATCCAAGTCGTCACGAATAGAATGCTCTAGCATCCCCATATCTACCACACTTTCTGAACGGCTAACTCCCACACTTTCACAAAAATTACGAATAGAGGCTGCTGTAAATCCACGCCGCTTCATCCCTGCCAGAGTCGGCAGGCGAGGGTCATCCCAGGCTTCGACAACACCGTTATCGATCATTTCCTTTAAGTTCCGTTTCCCTATCATAGTGTAGTTGAGCTTTAACTTAGCGAACTCTGTTTGTTCCGGTAACACATAATTGCCAATACTGCCTGCGAGATCACTTACTTCCTCTAAAGACTCAATTGCTAGGCTCTGCAATATCCAGTCATACAGAGGTCTATGGTCTTCGAATTCTAAAGTGCAAAAAGAGTGAGTGACATTTTCTATCGCATCGGAAATGCAATGAGTGTAATCATAGGTTGGATAAATACACCATTTGTCTCCCGTTTGATGATGATTAATGTGTCGAATACGATAAAGCACAGGGTCGCGCATATTGATATTTGATGAAGCCATATCAATCTTAGCCCGCAGGGAAAAACTTCCATCTCTGAATTCTCCCGCACGCATGCTCCTGAACAGCTCGATATTCTCTGCTTGAGAACGATCACGGTCTGGACTGTTTATCCCCGCCTCTGTCAGGCTCCCCCTGTATTCCCGCGCCTGATCTGGACTTAAACTGCAAACATAAGCTAAATTATTTTCTATTAATTGCATGGCAAAGTTATAGAGGTGCTCAAAGTAATTGGAGGAATACCGAACCTTTCCACTCCAGTCAAAACCCAACCATTTAATATTATTTTTTATCTCATCGACGAACTCCTGGCTCTCTTTTGCAGGGTTTGTATCATCGAAACGAAGATTGCAAGACCCATTGTTTTGCGCAGCTACGCTAAAATTCAGACAAATCGATTTCGCATGACCGATATGCAAATATCCATTCGGCTCAGGTGGAAAGCGGGTTTTCACGAGACCTCCGTGCTTATTGGAAGCTAGATCCTTGGCTATCTTATTGCGTATAAAATTAGACGGAGCTGCAGATGAACTCTGACTATCTTTTTCTGAATCTGCCATTAATTAGTTCTTTGTATTCGCTGGTGAGATTTACAAAACTCGGGGCTTTCGAGAGATATGTAAAAACCTTATTATAACTGCTCTATGACAAAGCATTAACAAAAACTTACAAGGGAATAACCCTCTGGGAGTAATGATGATCGTATTAAATACAAACTATGGTGCAATCACGGTCGAGCTGAACTTTGAGAAAGCGCCGATTTCAGCTGAGAATTTCAAGAAATATGCTAAAGACGGGTTCTATGAAGGCACCATATTTCATAGGGTCATTGACAATTTCATGGTGCAGGGTGGTGGATTCGAGGCAGGAATGGCACAGAAAGATAACGGAAGCCCCATTGAAAACGAGGCTGATAATGGTTTATCAAACCTGACTGGGACCCTTGCAATGGCACGCACCTCAGACCCCCACTCTGCCACTTCTCAATTCTTTATTAACGTAGGTGATAATTTATTCCTCGATCATCGTGATAAATCTGAGCAAGGATGGGGTTATGCAGTGTTTGGGCGCGTCGTCGATGGTATGAAAGTCATAGATACTATCAAGGCCTGTGAGACTGGCTCAAATGCTGGCCATCAAGATGTTCCTGTTGATGATATTGTTATTCAAACAGTTGAAATTCAGGAAGGTTAACCTTGCAAGATCGTGTCCTACTAATTTCAGATTTGCATCTTGAAGAGCAGCGACAAGATATCACCGAGGCGTTTACTCAGTTTTTAGAGGTCAATCGAGGAAAATGCTCGGCTCTTTACATACTGGGCGATCTTTTTGAAACTTGGATTGGCGACGACGCCGCATCGCTACTTGCAACAACAGTCGCGGATTCCCTTAGAGAATTTTATACAGGGGGAAGCTCTGTTTATTTAATGCACGGCAATAGAGATTTTCTTATTGGAGAATCTTACGCAGCGCAATGTGGCATCTCATTAGTTCAGGAACATTATTCACTTGAGGTCCAAAATTTAGAAATTCTATTACTGCATGGTGATTCACTTTGCACCGATGATGTTGACTACCAGCAATTCAGGACGATGGTTCGAGACAATAAATGGCAAACCGAATTTTTAAAAAAGCCCATAGAAGAAAGAGTCGCTTATGCCAGCGCCGCGCGAAAACAAAGCAGGGAGGCGGCAAAAACCAAATCGACTGAAATCATGGATGTGAATCAGACTGCGGTGAAAGCTCTGTTTAATTCGACACAGCACAAATACATCATTCATGGTCACACCCATAGGCCCGCTGTGCATGATGTCTCTTTGAAACAAAATGGCTCTACCGAAACTACCGGCAAGAGAATCGTCTTAGGAGATTGGGACAAAGAGATCTGGTTTATTGAGATTCGGAACGGGAAAATTGACCTGCGTACGCTTCCTTTTCCTGAGCAACCTTTACGCTGAATTGTCGACTCCGGGCTGCGGTAATTCAAAATAACGGTCAAAATGCGCCTGACACAATATAAGAATCTCTTTTTCGATCAGTTCACACAGCTCTGTTATTGAGAACTTTTCAAATTCTGGCAACACGTAGGCACCATATTCTGTTAATTCATTAATCTGTCCATGTTCTTTCTTAAGCAAATTATGCAACCAACAATAAGGGGAGAGCATAGAATCGAAAGGAACGCCGGCTCTCTCTAGACCCGACTTTAAATTTGGCACCGAAAAGATCCGTATTTTAGTTTCCAATATCTGGGAAACTAATTTTTCAATTCGTTTAAGCACTGCCGCTTTGCTTACAGCATCATATCTATTCCAGTTAATTACCTCGAAGGAATAACGCTTGCAGCCACGACAAATTGCATCGCCGACAGAAGTGGTGGAGCAAATTCCGATACAGGGTGTCTTGGGATTCTTCATAGGGGAAATAATTCTAATGGTATTGCTTCAGTCGGATAACTGAAAGCAGACTTTAGCAAGTCTGCATTATTTGTAAACTAGCCTTGAAAGTGTGCAAAAAGAGTATCTACCAAAATCAAGTAACCCAGGCTAACTAGATTTTTTTGTGGATTTACAATAGAATACAGGCTGGAATTAAACGACTACTTTGGCATTAAGAGCTCGCGATTCTAGACGCAAAACCTAAAAATAGCTTTGAAGTTTCGTGAAAAACTGCGTCTCATTGTACTGATAAGTAGCTTCTTTACTAAATTCCACCTGTAAGTGATTCCACAAGAATGACACTCAAAGCCAAGCTGAGAACAATGTCTTTTCTACCTTTACATATCACTTTCAGTTAGACCAATGAGGAGTTTCCCTTGCTAGAAGATTATAAAAAACACGTCGCTGAACGTGCTGAAATTGGAGTGGTTCCTAAACCGCTCTCAGCGGAACAAGTCGCCGGGTTAGTTGAGCTATTAGTACAGCCGCCCGCAGGGGAAGAAGAATTCATCTTAGATCTAATTTCCAACCGTGTTCCCCCCGGTGTCGATGATGCTGCATACGTAAAAGCGGCTTTTTTATCTGCAGTTGCAAAAGGTGAAACGATCTCGCCTGTCATTAACAAAAGTCTTGCAGTCGAATTACTTGGTACGATGCTCGGTGGTTACAACATTACTACACTTGTTGAATTACTTGATGATAAAGAGCTTGCGGCAAGAGCAGCTGACGAACTTTGCCACACCTTACTTATGTTTGATGCGTTTTACGACGTTGCTGAGAAAGCAAAAAAGGGGCATCCCGAAGCACAAAGAGTTATGAACTCTTGGGCTAACGCGGAATGGTTTACTAGTAAACCAGAACTTTCGAAAAAGCTTACTGTTTCTGTTTTCAAAGTACCAGGCGAAACTAATACCGATGATTTATCTCCAGCACAAGATGCCTGGTCACGGCCGGATATTCCGTTTCACGCAAAAGCCATGTACAAGAATCCGCGTGATGGAATAACGAACGCGGAAGAACAAATTAATCAATTAGAAGAAGCTGGTTTCCCCGTCGCTCTGGTAGGCGATGTGATGGGAACAGGCTCTTCACGCAAATCTGCTACAAATTCTGTGCTTTGGTACATAGGTGATGATCTTCCCCATATACCCAATAAGCGAGATGGTGGCGTGTGTATCGGCGGAAAGATTGCACCGATATTTTTTAATACTATGGAGGATGCCGGCGCACTACCCTTCGAATGTGATGTTGATGGTCTTAATACTGGCGACATTATTGATATCGATGTCTACGCAGGTAAGATCACTCGTCATGATACTGACGAGTTAATCACGGAATTCGAATTAAAAACCGAAGTGCTATTAGACGAAGTGAGAGCCGGCGGACGCATACCACTAATCATTGGCAGAGGCCTCACACAACGTGCTCGAGATGAGCTAGAGTTGGCTCCTTCAGATATATTTAGGTTGCCCATTCAAGGCCAAAAATCAGACAAGGGCTTCACCTTAGCACAAAAAATGGTAGGCAAGGCATGCGGGCTTGAAGGCGTTCGTCCAGGCAGTTACTGCGAACCTAAAATGACAACCGTAGGTAGCCAAGACACAACTGGCCCTATGACACGAGATGAACTAAAAGATCTAGCTTGCTTAGGTTTTTCAGCAGACTTGGTCATGCAATCCTTTTGCCACACAGCAGCATACCCAAAGCCTGTAGATATTGAGACCCAGCACAGCCTACCAGACTTTATGCAAACGCGCGGCGGCGTATCACTTCGCCCTGGTGATGGCATTATCCATTCCTGGCTAAATCGAATGCTATTACCAGATACCGTAGGTACCGGTGGCGATTCACATACCCGTTTTCCCATAGGCATTTCCTTCCCAGCAGGTTCGGGTTTGGTTGCCTTTGCGGCCGCTACAGGCGTTATGCCATTAGATATGCCCGAATCGGTACTAGTCCGCTTCACTGGTGAAATGCAGCCAGGAATTACACTCAGGGACTTAGTTAATGCTATCCCCTATGCCGCTCTTCAATCCGGCGACCTCACTATCGCAAAGAAAGGGAAAAAGAATATATTTTCTGGCAGGATTCTTGAAATTGAAGGGTTACCTAATCTTAAAGTCGAGCAGGCATTCGAGATTTCTGATGCGTCTGCTGAACGGTCTGCGGGCGGTTGCAGCATACGGTTAGCAAAGGAACCTATCATTGAGTATTTTCATTCCAATATCACCCTATTGAGATGGATGATTGCCAACGGTTACCAAGATGCCCGCACACTGGAACGGCGTGCCCGCGCGATGGAAGATTGGTTAGAGAATCCAGTTCTCATGGAGCCTGATGTTGATGCCGAATATCACAAAATTATTGAGATCGATCTAAACGCAATCAAAGAACCTCTATTAGCTTGTCCGAACGACCCAGATGACGTCAAGCCCTTATCTGAAGTTCAGGGGACAAGCATTGATGAAGTATTTATCGGTTCTTGCATGACAAATATTGGACACTTTCGCGCAGCAGCAGAAGTACTAAAGCAGGTGGACGGCTCCTTGCCTACTAGACTATGGATTGCACCGCCTACAAAAATGGATGAGCATCAACTAACAGAAGAAGGCGTTTACAATGTATTTGGAGTAGCTGGTGCTAGGACGGAAATACCAGGATGTTCTCTTTGCATGGGCAACCAGGCCAGAGTCGCTGCAAATTCAACTGTCGTTTCTACGTCTACCCGAAACTTTCCAAATCGTTTAGGCCAAGGGGCGAATGTCTATTTGGCATCTTCTGAGCTAGCTGCGGTTTGTTCTGCATTGGGTAAAATTCCGAATATGGAAGAATACATGCAGTACATTGCTCAAATTAATACCATGGAAGATAACATTTATCGTTACCTCAGCTTTGATCAAATAGAGGAATTCATGGAAGCATCTGAACGCGTGAAGAGTATTCCTCTAACAAATGTGCAAGATGTTGCCTAAGTATAAAAGGGTGTCAGAGCACCCTTTTATGATTGATCTATAAACTCAGACTGTACTCTTTTCTACAACCTCGAATACATCTTTCGAAAGTTTTGTACTGGCCTTAATGCGCTGTAACTGAGATTGCATCATTGCTTGCCGCTTAGAGTCGAATTTTTTCCAGCGTGTTAATGGTGTCAGTAATCTAGCAGCTATTTGCGGGTTGAGCTCGTCTAGCTCCAACACTCGGTCTGCTAGGAATTCATAGCCCTCACCATTAGAGTTGTGGAAACCAACATGATTCTGACCACAGAATGCACCAATCAGTGAACGAACTTTATTTGGATTGCGACTAGAAAAGGCTTCGTGATCAAGTAACTTGGTTACCTTATTTAGCGTCATTGGAAGCTGACAAGTCGCTTGCACAGCAAACCATTGATCTACTACTAAAGGCTCATGGTGCCACTGCTCATAGAAACGAACTAGCGCTTGCTCTGCGAACTCTTGTCCTTTAACGGTGTCGCTATTTACCAGACAACGAAGCGCCGCCATTTGGTCAGTCATATTTTCAGCTTGGCTGAATTGATTAAAACAAGTCGTTAACCATTTCTCCTCGCCAGTTCTAACTAGATAGGCCAATACCATATTCTTTAAGGCCCGCTTCGCTATCGAGCCAGCATCTGCTTTGTATGGCTGATCGGTGCAGTTGGCTGTGTAAACTTTGACGAAAGAATCTTTAAGAGTGCTGGCCAACTGATTGGCTAGTCTTTCTCGAACGAGGTGTATCGCATCCACATCTGCGACAACGGCTTGCTCAATCAGAATCCCTTCGGTAGGTAACGCGAGCAGATGAGCAAGCATAGCTTTATCAACTTCTTCCTCGAATGAGTTAGCCAACACTCCTTCGAAGGCTTTGATGAGCAGCGGAGGCATATCAAAAGCAACAGACTGCTGTAGCTCATTCATAATATCGAGAGATAGTAGCTGAGCTGCATTCCAACGATTAAAACCATCACTGTCATGCACCATCAAGAAATACAGCTCCTCCCTAGAATAAGGATACTCCATCCTCACTGGGGCACTAAAACCGCGGAGTAACGAAGGGGTTGGCTCTTGATCGATGTTCTTGAACACAAACTGCTGCGAACTTTCTGTAATAAGAAGTATTCTGTCTTTAAGTGATAAAAGCTCATCATTAGGCTCAAGAATTAAATCCAGTTCGTTACCTTCTTTGTCTAATAAGCCGACACGTAAAGGAATGTAAAAAGGTTTCTTTTCCAATTGCCCCGGTGTTGGCGGGCAGTCTTGACTCACAGCCAAAGTAAACTGTTTTGCTTGCGCATCATAACTGCCCTTTATAGAAAGTTTGGGAGTGCCAGCTTGGCTGTACCAGCGACGAAATTGCGTTAAATCAGCACTGCTGGCATCCTCCATCGCCTGGACAAAATCTTCAGTTGTGACAGCCTGACCATCATGGCGTTCGAAATAAAGGTCAGTGCCTTTGCGGAATTTTTCAGCACCCAGTATCTGATTGATCATCCGAACAACTTCAGACCCCTTCTCATAAATCGTAACTGTATAAAAATTCGAAATCTCCATATAGGTATCCGGCCGCACTGAATGCGCCATGGGACCAGCATCCTCTGCAAATTGAACAGTCTTTAAAAAAGCCACATCCTCAACCCTTTTGACTGTTCTTGAGCCCATGTCAGCTGAAAATTCAGAATCACGAAATACGGTAAATCCTTCTTTTAAACTAAGCTGGAACCAGTCCCGGCATGTCACGCGATTACCAGACCAATTATGAAAATATTCATGAGCCACTACTGCTTCCACTCGCTGAAACGCAATATCAGTTGTGGTTCTCGGATTTGCTAAGACACAAGAAGTATTGAAAATATTCAAGCCTTTGTTTTCCATTGCTCCCATATTGAAATCATCAACGGCAACAATCATAAAAATATCTAAATCATATTCTCTGCCATAAACTTCTTCATCCCATGTCATCGATTTTTTTAATGACACCATGGCGTGATCGCACTTATCAATATCTTTTTCTTTAACAAATATTTTTAATTGAATTTCTCTTCCACTACAGGTTATAAAAGTATCATCGAGACTAACTAGTTCTCCCGCCACCAGCGCAAATAGGTAACTAGGTTTTTTAAACGGATCTTTCCATTGCACCCAGTGACGAGATGGATCTTCCTCGACATCACCACTGCCTATATTATTGCCATTGGAAAGCAAAACAGGATACTTGGATTTATCAGCCGTAATTTTTGTCGTAAATGTAGACATGACATCGGGCCGGTCAAGATAGTAGGTAATCCTCCTAAATCCTTCGGCTTCGCATTGGGTACAAAACATTGTTTTCGATTTATACAAACCTTCTAGCGCCGTATTATTTTGCGGTTCGATTCTCGTGCGGCACTCAACTACAAATCGTTCGGTCGGTCCACCTAAGATTTTTGACAAACTGGGAATTAAGAGCTCTTCTCCTTTAATCTGATAATCTTCCTCAACAAGCTGTTTCCCATCAATGCTAAGCTCTTCTAATACCAATTCTTGCCCATGCAAAATCAGCGAGTCTTCAATACCAGATAACAAAGAACTATTTTTTTTAAATAACAGCCTCGAAACCACGGTGGCATGATCTTGATATAAATCAAAATCAAGCTCGGTGGTTTCTATTAAATAATGTGGTGCCTTATAATCCTTAAGATAAGTAGTTCTTGCTTGCCCGTTCTTCATGCCCATCAAATCCTTCAATAGTCTAGTGGCTAAACTGATATTTGTTATCAGATCTGCCGCTTTTTGTAGTAGCAAATGTATTAATTCACTTAATGGCTAAGCTTTATTTCATAACCTGAAAATCGTCGAAGATTTATGACTCCATCCTCAAAGATTAAATACTGCCCTTTAATGCCAACAAGTTCTGACTCGATTTCTGGCTGCTTATCAAAATTAAAAGAGGTAACTTTCTCAGGATAGATTTCTACCGGATAGCTAATTAACACTGGTTGTATTCCGTTTAAAATAGTAATTGCAAAAAAGCCAAACCTGTCTTCCACCTCTTGAATTTCCGCCTTGCATTTCTCGATGAGGAGCTTACTTTCTGCCAACATATCCAGAGGTATCGCATCCCCTTTTAACATCTCACGCCAATTTGTCTTATCGGCTACATGCTTTTTAAACATGACTTCTAGAGTACCCGATTGCAATCGACTTCGAACTCGCATAATTGCCAGTGCCTGGGTTGCACCTTGATCAATCCAGCGAGTAGGTACTTGAGTAGCCCGAGTAATACCAATTTTCAACCCTGATGAGTTTGCTAGATAAACGATATGGTCTTGCAGGCAATAGCGCTCACCCCACGAAGGCTCTCGGCAAGTACCTTGGTCAAAATGGCATTTTTCAGGATGAATAATGCACGAATCACATTGCGCTAGTTTTTGAAAACAGGGATAACAATAACCTTGGTTAAAACTTTTATTTATCTTACGATTACAGTGGACGCAATGGATAGTACCGGTGTACTCAAGCCTTATTTTCTTTTTCAATAATGGGTTAAGCGAGACCTCCTCATCACCCAGAGGAACTCTATACGAAACGGGTTGCTCCAATCGAGATTTCATTTTTCGTAAGGTGCCTTGGGCTATGATCTTCATCCCGTTTCCCCATTCTTATCATCACGCAACTCTAGAATAACTTCTAACTCTGAGCGTGAGTGGCAATTTTCGAGTTTAGACCCCGTTCTCGCACTCTCAGGCAAGGTACGAGCCTCATAAAGAATTAAAAGCTGCATACAATGCTCTAACTGCTCAGCTTTCACAGATGAACCATCTGGCCATTTTCCTATTTCAATAGCAGATTTGATCTGCTCAATCATTTCTGGTGTAAGCTGCTCGAGCATAACTTCTATCGATTTTGATTTCTGTAAAAATATTTCTTCCATACTGCTAAATACTTCTATGAGACTTTTAGTAAATTAGCCATTCTTACCAACAACATCCCGATTAAGAATAAGTCGATAGAATAAAACTGTAGCGATGCCAATTGCCACGCCGGAAACTAATCCACCAACATGAGCAGCGGTCGCTATCCATGAAGACGCTACGACCTCCATCAACACCAATGCTAGTACAAAAAATATGAACATATTCGTATTTATCAGCAAGTAACTGCGCGGCATCAAACTATGAATTATCCAGGTATACCCTAACAAGCCATAAACGACACCAGACATACCACCAAAATTATTGTATTCGATTGCCATGTATTGAGTTGTATTGCTCACGAAGGAAGTCAAAACAACTAAGGCAATAAACATACCGGCTGGCTGCAATGATTCTAGCTGTTTACCGAAGTACCAAAGCCAGAGCAAATTAAACACTAAATGCAATTCTCCAAAATGTAAAAACATTGGAGCCAAGGTGCCAAAGGCAACACCTAAGCTGTTTATGTCTCCGATCAATGCACTAAGGCTCGAACTATCGATTAAAGGATAAAACATAAAATCAACGCGAGAAGCTGCGGCACCTAACGATGATATTGCTGCGACTGTCAAACAAATTACAATCAATATCATGGTTATAGGGCTTTGAATAAAAGCAGTCAGTATCGAATAGATTATTCGTTTTATGGAGATTGCAGAGCCACTAGATCTGGCACGTTCACTTTGCTCAATCTCTTTCCCATTAATGAACTTTTCAAGAGATTGCTGAATAAATTGAACTTCGATAGAGCTCTCGACATAGATTGCTTGCATTCCAGACTCTTCGACGATGCGATGTCTTAAGCCCTGTTGTTTAAGGAATTGGCTATAACTGAGAAGATCGATATCAATACCAAGACTGGCCGCCTTAATCATCAGATCTCACTAGGCGACTTCCCCACCCTAACTTACTGCGGCAGGCCTGGTAGAAACTGTGATTTGGAGGGTGGATAAGTTGGAGGGGTACTAAGTTTTTCGTGACAAGAATTTCATCACCCGCTGAGGCTGTGTAACGAACATCACCGTCGCAACTCACTTGTGGTTGCAGTGATTCCTTCGCAGCAACCACAAGCCTTATTTCGCAATCGCCATCAATAACAATTGGCCTGCTATTAAGCGAATGGGGGTACATAGGAACCAAAACCACCGCGTTTAAATCCGGGTGCATAATCGGTCCACCCGCCGACAACGAATAAGCGGTAGACCCAGTTGGTGTTGCAACGATTAAACCATCCGACTCCTGACTATAGACAAACTTGTCGTTAACAAATAATTCAAACTCAATCATTTGCGCCGCTTTGCCAGGGTGTAGAACAACATCATTGAGGGCGGAGCCTAATTGCTGTCTCTCATTGCCGTCATTAACCATGACATCTAATAAAAACCGTTTTTCCACGCTGTAATTTCCAGCTAGAACCTCATCTATCTGAGCCTCAATTTCGTCCGGCAATATATCTGTAAGAAACCCTAGCTTACCTCGATTGATTCCTATAACTGGCACGCCTTCAGATGCCACGTATTTGGCAACATTAAGCATGCTGCCATCGCCACCAACTACAATTACGAGATCACAACTCGCGCTGAGCTGCATACGCGTCGCAACTTCGACGGTCGAATCATCAATCAACGACGCAGTATCATGATCCAAGACGACTACTAATTCTTTAGATTGGAGATAGGGAATCAGGCGAGTTAGCGAAGTAATAACCCCGCTATGTTCTGGTCTCCCAACCAACCCTATACGATTAAATTCAGTCATTGCCCAGCTTTAATATGCTTAATATTAGGTTTTAAACTCAGTTAGATCTTTAAAACCGTATCGTTCTTTATGCCTAAATTGCAGCATAATCAAACTAAAATCCATTATATTATACCATGACTAGCCACTATAGAGCGCTAAGAGGAACAGTCAATTCCAAATAATATTTATATTTTACAGTCGCCTACGGCTTGCTTTAGCGAATAACGTTCCATCCGCATATACTTTTGCATGGAATGTAAGAGAGTGCATTAAGCGCAGTAGGTCAGTGCACCCCCCCCGTATGAATGGCAATAATTTCAGCCCCCCCGGGAATTTCTCCTGCCTTAATTAATTCCTTCAGTCCCCAAAATAATTTTCCAGTGTATACAGGCTCAATGGAAAATCTGGTTTGCCTATTCCACTCTTCTACAAAATGCTTAAGATCTTTACTTACTTTGCCGTAACCCCCTCCATGGAAACGATCTATCACCTGCCATGAAATAGGTCGTAATTTGTTCTCCAAAACAGAATCTATTAATTTTGCGGCTACTTCTTCTTGCAAATAATCCTTTGCTTTTAACACGGAAATACCCAAGAAGTTTAAGCTATTCTTTCGACGCTTCATTGCAGCAAGGATTAAACCACTTAGCGTTGTACCTGTGCCGCAAGCCATAGCTATTACTGTATTTTTGCGGGCGGATTGCAGGGGTATCAGGTCGAGAATTTCTGAACAGCCCTGAATGCCCAAATCATTACTTCCGCCTTCAGGGACTATGTGAAAATCTCCAAATCTCTTATGTAAGGAGGAAGCAAATTGCTCAGTGTGCTTCAAATTATATGTTTGACGGTCTATTGAGACTAAATCCATGCCTTGGTTTTGTGCAAATTCTAGAACCGGATTGAGCGGCTGGACCAACTCACCACGGACTAGGCCTATGGTTCGTAATCCGAAAAGATTTCCTGCAGCAGCTAGTGCTCGTAAATGGTTGGAGTAAGCTCCTCCAAAACTCAGAATAGTGTGCTTTCCTAATTCGCGAGCTGCTAAGATATTGTGCTTAAGCTTAAACCATTTGTTACCTCCTAAAAGAGGATGAATCAAATCTAAGCGTAAAACTTTAAATTCTATTCCATATTCATCACACCAATCCAAGTTAAGTGATTCGATGGGTGGCGCTCTAAATGGCGGCTCTAAACGTGTTGTTAATAATTCGCTTAGGTTGGCTGCAGAAGAATTCATAATACTCTTTCGTATCACTAATTATTCAAAAACTGTATTTGAAACTACTTATGCGGAAATCCTGGATGATTACGCAGATCATAATGAAGACTATTCACTTCTTGAGCAAATAAACAAAATCCTTTAGTGGAGACTAATCGGGTTTTCTAGAAAATGATATTAAATTAAAGCAGAGGATTAAGTGGCGGACCGGACGGGACTCGAACCCGCGACCTCTGGCGTGACAGGCCAGCATTCTAACCAGCTGAACTACCGGTCCACTTAAATGGCATTTGCTCTAGAACAGAGCTCTTTATAGCATAATTTGTAGGGTATCGAGAGTTTCAACCCTCGATAATTACATTGTAAAAACAGCACCTCAATCACACCTAAGTGTCTGTTTTTAAATGTGTTGCCTACTTTTTAGCGAACGGAAGTATACTCGCTTATAACTATCTGCGCAATCAAGAACATAAATGGTCCAAATTTTCATTTCAAGCTTTTAGAGCCACTAAAGTTGTATATGGTTACCTTGATTCCGACGCACAAAAATACCTTGATCTAAGCTTAAAATGTTTTGCAGGACCTTCGATGTATTTAAACCTTAGTATCCCCAAGATGAATTTCAGTTCTAAAGAATTTAAAAAAGCACCAGGTTGAAAATGCTGTTATCAGATGCCAAATAGCATGTGGTTGAACCCAAGAGTCAGGCTGGCAAAACGGCGTTTCTGGGTATCCTTGAAGCCAGATGACAAAAGCTGTCATGTAAGAGAACATTCCTAGAAAGAACCACGGAGAATATTTTCTTTTAACTTGAGGACTTTTTTTTGCAAAAATAGCTGGTAGCCAGAATAAAATTACCCACCAAAATTCATTTAGATCAGAAAATATTTCTTGAGGAAAGATTCCGAATATAGCGGCGACAAAGAATCCCACGAAACCCGATAGCCAACGGAAAGAAGGAGACCAAAACCTAAAAAGCGCTTCCGAAATTATCCATAATCCAATCGATAAACCAAATAGATCTAGGCCGATTCCTAATCTTCCACCAAAAAACCATCTAGAGATTGCATAAAAAAGGATTATCAGAAAATAAGTTTGAAGAAATCGATTAGTACTCCACCGCCCCATTTCTTTTAAATTATAGAGCCAGGGAAAAATAATATACATAACCATGCTTAAATTATCAGCCCAGCCACCCCATTCAGTATGAGTAGCATGCATAAGCCAAGACCCGGGGCCTAAATATATTACTGCCAAAGCATATAAAATACTTATAGAGTTTAAGCTCGAAAAGGTATTGTTTTTAAAGTTGTCGGTTTTAAAATCTTCAGATAAAACCTTCAGCATAAGAAGGCCTGCTAACATAAACCCAATATTACTCAATGTATTGGAGGGCTCCCGAAATATTCCTCCGCTTACCCTTTCGCACCAACCAGAAATGGCACCTACCGTTTCGCCAGCTTCATGAATAAAAACAACCCCAGATAAAGCGAGCATTACGTACATAATGATAAATAATAAACTTACAATTATCGCTGCCGGGTATATTTTTTCCAATTCTAAACTCCGGAAAGTATCAAGTGCATGTAAGAAGCTATCACCGATTTTGAGATTTCAATAGATACTTCTATTTTTAGAGCTTTTCAAGCACCCTATTATTTCGAAAAAGTTAAAATAACAAATTGCTACCCAAATCAAAGTTGGAGCCATCATCAATATGGTTTTCTTTAATCGATCGCTCTTATAAATTGTTCTGTCGAAAGAACGTTATTCGAGATCACAGGGTAATCGATTTCGACAGCAGCCCTCATTTCTGCCATATTAAAAGCACCGATAGCATCAGTCAGCATAGTGGTATGATAGCCTAATTCAACTGCATAGCGGGCTGTTGACTCGATACAAGTATTTGCTCTCATTCCTGCCAAGACAACGTGATCAATCCCATGCTGTTTTAACAAAAAATCTAAGTCAGTATTTGCGAAACCACTCGATTGCCAATGCTGACGAGCTTCGATATCACCTTGCTGCATTTGTAAATCTGGGTGATATTCAACATTCCAAGTACCTTCTGGAAATGCTCGACCACTCCCCTTGCTAAACTTCCAGTCATCATAATCCCCCTCCCTAAAATGATGATGCGGTACATAGACTACTTTTACACCTGACTTTCTCGCCGAGCTTACTAGTTCTTTCATATTACTAATGGCGTTATTTGCCTCGAGCGTCTCTTTGGACAACGGATAGAGTAACCCGCCTTCAGAAAGAAATTCATTGTAAGGGTCTACTAGTAATATCGCTGTCTTTTTCGGGTTATAAGTATAATCTTGAGCAAACAATTCAGCCGTGTGGCTAAATACAAAAAAGATGATAAATAAATTATATTTAGTCAGCATTTTTATTCCTTAATCTATTTTCTAAATTAAAATTTCAAAATTCCGAAATCAATTTCTGCAAAGCTAAATTTAAAAGCTCTTTTTCTGACGCAAGGAAAATTCAGAAATATCTCACTAACTAGCGTCCATAGGATCGGTCCAATATCAATAGCTTTCTATCTGTGAGACTCATTCTTCGCAGTCTCTTTGCATATTCTCTAAAATTTTTCTAAATCCAGCTTCAACCAGAGCAATGCGCCACTCATAAATGTCTTGCATGTCGCATGTTAAAAGATCATTTTTAGTTGCCAGCAATTTTGCTTGCCATACATCTTCTGTCATCAAGCCTTGCCTATACTGAAAATAATCATTTTCATGAAGACTCCATTGGACACTAGTGGAGTTCCTTGCGCCTTTTTCAGCATTTGAAAATAAACTATCTTTATGCGGTTGTTTTGTTGCTGCAGAGTAATAATCTAAATTGGCTTCCGTATAAGAACTATTCATTTCAATTAAAACATTCATTCTATTATTCATTTGGTCAGCTATAGCAAGTTTCTGAGATTGTCTGAGCTCCAATCCAACAAATACCAAAGATGCAACGACCGCCGAAACTCCAATAATATTTAGTATGCGCTCCATAAATTATCTCCAAAATAATACTCGCTGCATCAGGCTGGCAGCTATTCTATATTTTATTTTAATTTGAAAAAATAGGCTTAAGGTTTTATAGCTAGAGGCTTACTTATTCTTGATGTTCAATTTAATCTTGATCACTGCGTCATCTATCGCTATAAAATCGGTCCCTGCTGAATCGTTGGTCTTACGGAGGGGTTAGTAGCTCGTGATCGAGAGTCATTTAAATAAGGTGAATAAAACCGATTAATTTTTGCTCCTGGAGCTATTGGTTGAGAAGCTTTTTGAATTTCATCCAGTGTTCCACACACCCTTTCGGCAGCTTTATTAAAAGTAATCTGCACTGTCACACACCTTACCTGTTCTGGGCCGAGGACGGTTAAATTATAGGCTGTAAGCTCCTCCTCGCTCATCCGATAAAAATTAGGTTCGGTCAATGACCCACAAGACATCAACCCAATAATTAGGAAGAAGGATAGTAGGGTTATTGTTAGTCGTTTGCTCATAAACCTAAGCGGGCTCTCTTTAGAACTACTAGTAAACTACCTTTAAGTTCACTACAAGTCACAAGATGATTTTATGCGTTACTCTCTAAATCTATAGAGGTACTGGTGAAATGAAGCGACTGAAGGGTGTTTAAAATCGAACCCTGGCGTATCCAGTGAAGGCATTGCGAACCTACCTGTGCAGCTCAAGGCAGATCCCGATCTGAAGGAACAGTGTGCAAAATTCTTAAAAATCGTTCTTCATGATAATAAATAATCATCTAAGAATCTGATTTATATAAGGAAGATTGGTGGGTGGTGAGGGATTTGAACCCCCGACATTCGCCTTGTAAGGGCGACGCTCTCCCAACTGAGCTAACCACCCCGGATTGGAGAACGCGAATTGTACTGATTTAAGCCCTCATGTCAACAAAGACGCAGTGTTCAGCCAATTCATATAACTCGCGGTAAGTCTACTAGACAGCATGTGTAAAAGGGGCAGTTGGCAAAACCTAAGGTACAAAAACAGTAAAAATAACCTTAAATATTTAAGCGATTCCTGATCGCCAGAGATCAAATAGGAGGTAGGCTTGAAGGAGTTTACCAAAGCCATGGAGATATAGTGATTACAGGCCCTATGTCCTTATCTTTTGAAGGGCTTATCTGCCAATGGTACTGTACATAAAATGCATCTATTTGTACCATTGCGCCCCATTTCCTGGTCATTAATCCTGAAAAGTAATGCGAATCTACAAAGAATTTACATTTGAAGCCGCCCACCGACTAATTAATGTTCCCGCTGAGCATAAGTGCGCCCGTCTTCATGGCCACTCTTTCAAAGTAAGAATCTCGGTAGAGGGACAGCCGGGAGAGAATTCTGGCTGGGTGATGGACTATGCAGAGATTACAGCTGCGTTTAAACCTATTAGAAAATTACTGGACCACTATTATCTCAATGAGATCAAAGGGTTGGAAAATCCCACCAGTGAAAACATTGTTCGATGGATATGGTTCCGGCTCAAACCTGACCTGCCTGAACTTTGCGAGATCGAAATCAAAGAAACATGTTCTAGCGGCTGTATTTACATGGGGGATAATTAACTAGCGTTTAAATTGCCTTACCCAATAATAAAGATGTCTCCACAGATTCATCTGCAAGCACCGAAGCAGGTATGCGCACCCTCTCCCTCACTAATTGCTTACTTAGCATAAATTCCTTTGGTCTACCCACACAGTCAGCAGCAATTACCTCACCCCCCTTCAAATAAAAAACTACAAATCCTGATGCGTTTTCGGGTGATGGATCACCTCTAAGAACGGTTTCATCTGCGCCAGTACTCAAGCCTGTCATTTGCAGTTTAGTTCCAAATTGATCAGACCAAAACCACGGAACCGCATCATAAGTTTCTTGTTTATCGCAGATATTTGCAGCTGCACAACGAGCCTGATCGTTCGCATTCTGAACAGATTCTAATCTAATATTTCGCTTATATATTTGACTGGGATGAATCGTACAATCACCAGCAGAGAAAATATCTGTATTGCTGCTTTGAGTAAATTTGTTTACTACAATCCCATGATTAACTTCCAATCCTGCTGCCTCCGCCAAATTTATATTAGGAGAAACACCCACACCAATTATCACGATGTCTGCCAACAGCTCCCTACCATCCTGACATATCACTTTCTCTACTCGGCCGTCACCTTCGATATTTTCAACAGTGGTAGAAGTCAGAATGTTCACGCCCTCTTTTTTATGAAGCGCCGAGATATAGGAAGACATTATTTTTCCTGTGACTCTCTCCAATATTCGATCGGCACGCTCTATAACGGTTACAGTTAACCCTAGCTTACTGAGTACCGCGGCCGATTCGAGCCCTATGTAGCCGGCACCAATAATTACTGCATTTTTAGTATTCGAAAGCTGTTGACTTAAAAGAGCAACATCTGCGGCTGTCCGGACATAGAAAATATTATCCAGAGATTCGCCGATTGAAATCTTATTAACCGTTGAGCCTGTGCACAACGCTAATTTTTCATAGTTAATTTCTTGCCCATTACTTAGCATAATGTTTTTCTTACCCACATCAATCTGCAATACCGTTATTCCAAGCTTTAATTCTATATTGTTGTCTATAAACATTTTTTCGGGACGTAAACGCATCGCATCTATTGCCTTTTCTCCAGCCAAATGCTCTTTAGACAATGGTGGCCGGTGGTATGGCAATTCTGGCTCCTCACCTATTAAAATAATTCCATCTTTCCAGCCTTCTTTTCGTAACTGCATCGCTAGCGTGACACCTGCATGACTAGCACCAATAATTACACAATCCTTTTTGCTCATCTTTGTCTCGATTAATCCGTACGAATTTGTGGTAGCTGCCAATCGATTGGCGCCACACCTTGCTTTTCTAAATAGGCATTAGCTTTAGAAAAATGTTGATTTCCAAAAAATCCCCTGCTTGCAGAAAGTGGCGATGGATGGGCTGACTCCAACACCAAGTGCTTCTCTCTATCAATCATAAAACCTTTCCTTTGCGCATAACTTCCCCAAAGTAAAAAAACCAAACCTTTTCTTTTAATGTTGAGAACTTCAACAATTTTGTCGGTAAATTTTTCCCAACCTTGCCGTTGATGAGAAGCGGCATTCCCTGCCTCTACTGTTAGCACGGAATTAAGCAACAATACCCCCTGCTCCGCCCAGTAATTTAAACAACCATGATTAGGTGGCAGGAAAGCGGTATCAGATTTAAGCTCCTTGTAGATATTCATCAATGATGGCGGAACTGCTACTCCTGGTTTGACCGAAAAACATAAACCATGTGCCTGGCCTGCACCGTGATAAGGGTCTTGACCGAGAATAACTAATTTACAGCAATCTACTGACGCAAAATCTAGCGCGCTAAAGATTTCATTGCCAGGTGGATATATAAGTTTTCCCGCCTGTTTTTGGCGCAATAAGAAACTACGTAGCTGAACCATATAGTCAGAAATAAATTCATCAGCTAGGGCTTTTTTCCATGACGCTTCCAGCTTGATATCTCTTGTATTCTGAGCTGGTGAATCAGTCACTGTTTTGCTGTGGTCGCATATGTGGGAATAGCAGCACGTCTTTTATCGAGGGTGTGTTTGTAAACAACATAACTAATCGATCTATACCAATACCTTCTCCCGCGGTTGGTGGCAATCCATATTCCAAGGCTGTGATGTAATCGCTATCATAATGCATAGCTTCATTGTCACCAGAATTCTTCTGTGCAGCTTGCTCTAAAAACCTTTCTGCCTGGTCCTCAGGGTCATTTAATTCCGAAAACCCGTTTGCTAATTCACGGCCACCAATAATTAGCTCAAACCGATCAGTAACTTCAGGTTGACCCTCCTTCCGTCGCGCCAGAGGAGAGACTTCAATAGGGTATTCCGTGATAAATGTTGGTTGATCCAACTGTGATTCCACTTTCTGCTCAAAGATCTCCATTACAATTTTACCCAATGACCAAGACTCATCAATGCTTACATCCAACTTACTGGCCGTAGCTATAGCTGCAACTTTGGATACTAAATCAGCACTCTGCAAACCACAGTAAGATTCAATTGCATTGTGAACTGTGAGTCGACTAAAGGGTTGGGAAAAATCATACTCGGATCCTTGATATGAAATCGATGTGCTACCAATAACTGTCTGTGCGATGCTTCTAAACAAATCTTCTGTTAAATCCATTAAATCATCATAGCGCGCATAAGCTTGGTAAAACTCAAGCATCGTAAATTCAGGATTATGTCTTGTGGATAACCCTTCGTTTCTGAAGTTACGATTCAATTCAAATACTTTTTCAAAACCACCAACAACCAAACGTTTTAAGTACAATTCTGGAGCTACTCGAAGATACATATCCTGATCAAGCGCATTATGATGCGTAATAAATGGCCGCGCAGTAGCCCCGCCAGGAATTACTTGCATCATTGGTGTTTCGACTTCCATAAAGCCGAGCTCTTCAAAATAATGGCGTATAAAACGAATTATCCTGGAACGTATCTTGAATACTGAGCGAGAGTCTTCATTTACTATAAGGTCAAGATAGCGTCGCCGATAACGCATCTCCGTATCAGTTAACCCTTTATATTTATCTGGGAGCGGCCGCAAAGATTTAGTTAACAGCTCGAATTCCATGACACGCACGGTCAATTCGTCTTGATTGGTTTTAAACACTTGACCTTTGACGCCAATTATATCGCCTAAATCAAGGGATTTTAATTCATCAGCCATTGCTTCCGAATATGATTTTTTATTCATGTATAACTGAATTTGTGTGCCTTCATCACTAATAACAACAAAAGGGCCACGCATACGGATAATACGCCCCGCCACTTTAGCCTGAACTGCCAATTCTTCTAGCTCGACCTTCTCTTTTCCTGAATAAGCAGAAACTAATTCAACAGCTTTAGATTCTTTCTTAAAGGAGTTAGGGAAAGCCCCCCTCTTCATGCGAATACTATTGAGTTTTTCTCGTCGCTGCGCAATCAGATTATTTTCATCTTCTTGTTTTTCGTAATTGTTATTTTCTTCATTCATAATCTTGCAACTAAAGCCCCAACTTCAAACTAGCTTCAATAAATTTATCTAAATCCCCGTCGAGAACTGCACCCGTATTAGTAACTTCGATGTTTGTGCGCAAATCCTTAATTCGCGACGAATCCAGAACATAAGAACGGATCTGGCTGCCCCAGCCTATATCAGCCTTTGCTTCTTCAACTGACTGTGCTTCTTCTCTGCGCTTTAATTCTTCTAACTCATAAAGTTTGGCTTTGAGTTGTTTTATAGCCATCTCTTTATTTTTATGCTGAGAGCGCTGACTCTGGCATTGCACAACTATACCGGAAGACTCATGAGTTAGGCGCACTGCCGAGTCAGTTTTGTTGACATGTTGACCGCCGGCACCGCTTGAACGGTAAGTATCAATTCGCACATCCGACATATCCAAATCTACTTCAATATCATCATTGATTTCCGGCGAGACAAAAATCGAAGCAAAAGAGGTATGTCTGCGGCTCCCTGAGTCAAATGGCGATTTCCTGACAAGTCTGTGCACTCCAGTCTCTGTACGAAGCCAGCCGAAGGCGAATTCCCCACTAATATGGATAGTCGCACTTTTTATTCCTGCTACGTCTCCGCCAGAGACCTCCACCAAATCAGTAGAGAATCCCTTATTCTCGCCCCAACGCAAATACATCCTTAATAGCATTTCTGCCCAATCTTGAGCTTCAGTGCCGCCAGATCCTGCCTGAATATCCACATATGCATTAGAATCGTCCAAGTTACCGGAGAACATCCGACGAAATTCTAATGCTTCCAGTCGCTCAAGCAGGCTAACTAGATCTTTATCAGCTGCTTCGTAAAGTTCTTTGTCGGATTCATCGAAGGCGAGATTGAATAATTCTTGGACTTCAGCTATTCCAGAATAGAGAATATCAATGGTACGGACGATTTCTTCAAGGTTGGATCGCTCCTTCCCTAATGCCTGAGCGTATTCAGGGTTTTCCCAAACTATGGATTCCCCCAACTCTAGCTCAACTTCAGCCAAGCGGTCCTTTTTTACTTCGTAGTCAAAGATACCCCCTGAGACTATCGGTGCGATTTTCTAGCTCCTTTATCTTGTTCAGCTGGCTATTAATTTCTAACATTTGGGAAAATCCACTGCTTGGTTCACGAAAGTCTGCATTTTACCCCATTGCTTCTTCGATAGCCTCTTTTGGTTGCGCAATAACACACGCCCCAACAGTATTTTCGTCTAAAGGGCCTGATTTTTAAAAATTAGAATTCTATTAGTCAACCCTCAGCAAGGCGCATTATCGCTAGCCTATTTTCGAAATACTAAATAATAGGAACCGTAAAACAGAAAGTCTTCTTATTACTGCTCAGATATATCTACGAAAAAAGGCAAAAAAAATAATTTGAATGGGCTGCGCATATCGGGGATAACAGTTATATTGTCAAAGCCTTTAAAGCTGAGAACTTACTCGCAAAAATCTACTAATTACTACAATTACTATTATTCTTGATTCAAAATTTCTGATACTTAAATCATACTAGAGTATTTTCTCAATTAATTGTCTATTAATACCGACTCATTAATCCCATATCATGCAATGAAATTAGTAACTCCAGATATTAGCTGGCAAGAAACTGGCCATCCATTTTCAGAAGATTATGAGGATATATATTTTTCCGCAGAAGATCCCATTGGCGAAAGTGAACATGTCTTCTTACTAGGGAATCTGTTACCTGAAAGATGGCAACAACTCGACAAGGACCAATTCACACTAGCTGAACTTGGATTTGGTAGCGGGCTTAACTTTCTCCTGGCTTGCAAACTATGGAATGAATCTCCGACTAGAGGCCAAAGACTTCATTACATCGGGTTCGAAAAGCACCCACTGCAACTCGACCAGATGCAAAAACTGCATGCACTCTGGCCTGAGTTACAACCTTTTAGTGAGCAATTCATTACCCAGTATGCTGATCAAGGTAGCGGCTGTCATCGTTTCTTACTGTCTGATGCGGTGATTTTGGACTTGCACTTTGGCAATGCCAAGGATCGACTAAGCCAATTAGAACAGCGAGCAGGTATCGATGCCTGGTTTCTTGATGGTTTTAATCCTAAGCGCAATCACGCACTTTGGGAAAGTAATATCTTGCGGCAAGTTGCACGACTGAGCCACTCAGGCACCACTTTAAGTAGTTACAGTGTCGCAGGCAGCCTTCGGCGAAATCTAAACCAAATTGGCTTCACGATCAAAAAAATTCAAGGCTTTGGACGGAAACGTCATATGCTCCAGGCGAGCTATGAACAAACTGACAATCAGAACCAACCACTGAGCGAACCATGGAATAAAGTCCCTTATTTCACCCTACCATCAACTAAGAAAAAAATTGCCATTATTGGCGCCGGTCTATCAGGCTGCAGTTTAGCGTATAGCTTAAGTCGAAGAGGAGTAGAGACTAAAATTTATGAGATTGCCGACACGATTGCTGCAGGCGCTTCAGGAATATCTCTCTTCTCTTTGCGACCCCGTTTATTTCAAGTTAGCTCTGCAATTGCTGAATATTATCTACATAGTTTCTTGTTCAGCAGCAAAATGCTGCAATCTCTAACTCGGCTAGGTGAATTAACTTGGAATCAATGTGGCGTAGTACAACTGCAAAGCGCTCTAAACAAAAAATCCCCTCTTAAACTTCTAAGCTTAACTGAACTTTATCCCACTTCGGTGCTGGATAATTTAACTGATTATTCGCGCACTAAGCTAAGGTCTATCGCTGATATAGAAACTGCTTTATTTTTCCCACAAGGAGGGTTCGTCTCTCCTGCGTCATTGTGCGCAGCCTACTGCGCCTTAAGCAAAGTTCCCGTTCACTTAAACACTGCGGTTGCTACTTTAATTCCGCAAGAGAGCAAAGCAGGAAGCCCTAACATATATAAAGGACATAATGGTTGGCAACTGCGGGGCAATAGCGGCGCCCTAATCGATACAGTAGATGCAGTCATTTTCGCCAACAGTCAAAATATTTCACAGTTTGAGCAATTACAAGAGCTCCCGATTGAGTCTGTGAGCGGTCAAGTTACTCGATTTGCAGGCACGGCAGAGAGCAACAATATTGACCACATAATTACCGGTGAGCGCACCCTATTCCCTTCTACCGACAATAAATTAGTCAGTCATCTCGTTGCGGCTAGTTATCGAAACTTTGATGGTTTAACTCCAAATGATAGTTTTTCAGATTTTGATAATGAGGAAAATTTTAAAGCTATTCAAAAATCACTAACGAATAAATCGTTAGTGCAGAATGACATTTTACAGTCACAGGCAGCTATTCGAAGCTCAACTCCTGACAGAGCTCCATTAGTTGGTGCAGTTCCCAATTTAAATATCATCAAGAGTCGTTATGGGGATTTGAAGAGAAATGCGAATAGAAAGTTCGATAAGCTTGATACGGACCAGAATTATTGGCCCGGACTCTATATTAGTGCTGCCCATGGCTCTAATGGTTTAGCTACCTGCGGCTATAGCGCCGAGATACTTGCGAGTCTAATTTGTGGAGAGCAATTACCTATCGGGCAAGAAACTCTTGACGCTTTAAACCCAATTAGGTTTGCTATAAGAGACTTAAAAAAACAGATTTCTTAGCGGTTATAGAAGGCGGTTACAATTTTCGCTAGTGAATCTGCATCTTTCACACCGGCCAGTTCACGAATAGAATGCATACCAAAGCTAGCTATACCTACATCTACTGTATTAATTCCTATTCCCGCTGCAGTAATAGGCCCAATCGTGGAGCCACAAGCCATATCGCTGCGCATTACAAATGATTGATAAGGGACTTTGCATTTGTTACAGACTGATTTGAATAATGCAATCGACTGACTGCTGCTGGCATAGCGTTGATTCGCATTTATCTTGATTACAGGCCCTCCGTTCAGATTAGGTGAATGCTTATCATCATGCTTGTCAGCATAATTAGGATGAATTCCGTGCGCATTGTCGATAGACCATAGGCTTGAATTATGAATAGCCCGTTCCATTGCGTCTCTATCTCCTGAGGAGTTATACACAATTCTTTCTAACACTGACTTTAAGAATGGGCCCTGGGCTCCAGTTGTGGAAACGCTTCCTACTTCTTCATGATCATTACAAACCAATACACTAGCCGATCGCGAATTACTTTTAATCAACGCTTGGCAAGCCAAAAAACAACTTAATAAATTATCTAGGCGCGCAGAGGCGATAAAATCTTGTTTGAGCCCAATCAACGCAGGCTTTTGAGTATCATAAAGAAAAAGCTCATGAGCGAGAATGGTATCCGCTGTTCTATTAGCGGCGTCCTTGCGGAGAGTTTTTAAGAGTAAATCATCGAAGCTAAATTTTGCTTTATCAGCGATCTGCAATACGATCGGCGGCAGCTCTTTTTGCTTGTTAATTTTGTGACCATCATTTGCAGCTCGATTAAGATGAATAGCCAGGCTGGGAATAAAAGCAACAGGGGCTTCAAAATTAATTAGGCTAGTTCTTAGGTCTCCCTTCTTTGTCTCAAAATCCACACGCCCCGCAATGGATAAATCTCGATCAAACCAGGGATGCAATAAGGCTCCACCATAAACTTCTACACCAAGCTGTAAATAGCTTTGCTTTCGAATTTCTGGCTTAGGCTTTATTTTTAAACAAGGACTATCGGTATGAGCACCAGCAATTCTAAAACCCTGTTCAACCGGATCACTCTGTCCTGTTTTGAATGCAATCAAAGCAGAATTATTTCTTACTACAAGATATTTTTGCTTAGCTTTTAGATTCCAGTGATCACTCTCATGGAGCTGAACAAACCCACTGTCTGTAAGCTTTTGTGCAAGGTTATTAACCGCATGGAACGGTGTCGGTGATTGCTGCAAAAATTGCAGCAACTCACCATTAAAAGAAGCAACACTCATCAGAATTTACGTCAGAGCCAAATAATTAATTAATTTCCAAAAGCTCTACTTCAAATATCAAAGCAGAATTTGGTGGTATAGCTGGCGTCGGAGATGCTTCGCCATAAGCCATATCAGGATGGATATATAAACGCCACTTATCACCTACTGTCATTAGTTGCAGCGCCTCAGTCCAACCCGCTATGACCTGGGAAACTCCAAACGATGCTGGGTCTCCCCTCTCAACTGAACTATCAAATACACTGCCATCGGACAAAGTGCCGTGGTAGTGAGCCAGCACAGTATTCGTAGTTGTTGGTGATTCCCCGCCACCACCGGATGCCAGGACTTCATATTGCAACCCTGAATCCAATACAACAACACCATCTCTCTCGGCATTCTCAGCAAGAAATGCTTCACTGGCCAATAAACTCTCACCCAACGCTGCCTGTGCCTCGTCTGCTTGTCCTTGCATAAAGCTCTGCAAGACTTCCATCATTACAGATTGTTCCATTTTCACATCGTCGGAAAGCGCATCCAACATACCTGCCATGAATGCAGTTAGATCAATACCTTCTACGATTTGCTGAGCAACTAGGTTTTGACCAATATTTACACCAATTGAATAAGCAACTTGGTTATCTTCATTTTCAAGGTCCACATAATCCTGCGCTAACAAGGGAGCACTAATAGCTAGTAGCATAATTGATGCAAGTACCTGACAACCTTCTTTTAATGTTTTCATACCAATTTCCTTCGATTCATTGGACAATTGCCCTCGCAAGTCCGTGTTTTTGTGTGATTTTTCGGCAAATACGAGTTGCGCATACTAACTGGGAACTTCATTAATTACCAGTGGAGTAATTTCTTCAAGAAGTGGTCTAACTATCGGAAAAATCGTCATTTTAAGATCTAAATTATAAATTAATGCAAATCATAAATTTCAATCTCCTGACATCCGCGCTAGTGCTTTTACTTAATGCCTGCTCAAATCAATTTGTTGTCTCCGTCAACGAGCAGTCAATCTATGATCCAGAAGGCAGGTTGATACTGAGTGAAGTCGCGGATGCTGATCTACAGGGCTGTATTAACCTCGCCTTACAGCAGCAGAACCTCTCTGACCCAACTGAGCTAACAGTGCTATCATGCGCAAATTCAGAGATAAGCAATCTAGATAGGATCAGTGAATTAACGCGATTAAGATTTATCGATTTAGGCAATAATAATTTGACGAACATTACTCCCTTAGAGGATCTAGCTGTCCTCAGCGGGGTAAACTTATTGAACAATTTAATTACGGATATCGGGCCACTATTTAATATGCCAAACCTAAGCTCAGTTAATCTAGAAGGAAATAACAGAATACCCTGCAATGAACTAGCTGAACTAGAGCAGAAATTGGGTAGTAATCTTTCACCCCCAGCCTCCTGTGATGAGTAACTAATTAACAGGGACGCCGCTATGAAATCGAAATTTATCGTCTGGAGAAATTATTAGCTGGTTCTCAAGAATTTTGAACTCTTCTACTCGATTAACAATGTCCTTATCACTATACAGCTGCGCGAGTTGTAAATAATCTTCAAAATGGCGAGCCTCCGATTTTAGAAGACTTTTGTAAAAACGCTCTAATTTCACATCAAGCAGTGGAGCTAGCTTAGAAAATCGCTCACAGGACCTTGCCTCAATAAAAGCACCAACGATCAAAGTATCTATTAACCGCTCTTTTTCATTGCCACTGACCAGCTCACGAAGTCTCGCTGCGTAACGGGATGGGCCAAGACGAACATACTCAATCTCTCGCTCAGTCATGACCTGCACTACTTGTTGGAAATGAAGCAATTCTTCACGAGCGAGTTGTGACATTTTATTGAGCAATTCAAGCTTAGTCGTGTGGCGATACATTAAGTTCATAGCAGTCACCGCCGCTTTCTTCTCACAATTTGCATGATCTATGAGCAATAGAGACTGATTAGAAAGAGCTGCCTCAATCCAAGCTATGGGTGTTTCACAAGGCAAGAAGTCGAGAAAGGTATTCATTTTTCCAGCAGATATTTTCGCCATTTTAGATCAGTGAGAGAAATTAATGGCGCGTTTTTTTACTTTGCTCTAAGTCAGCTTTTTTATCTAGAAGCGCTTCCGCATCGTCTTCTCCGACTTTGGCCAGCAGCTCTGTTTTTTGCTTTTTAGAAGTTTTCGCACCTAATTCTCGTAAAGCTTCTGCCCGCTTGATTAGGTTTCCACGACCAGACAGGAGTTTGTTCTGAGCCTTTTCAAAACTCTTTTTACTAGAATCAATTTTACTACCAACTTCATCTAAGTCTTCGACGAAGGCTACAAATTTATCGTAGAGCGCACCTGCTTTTTCTGCTATCTCATTCGCATTTTTATTCTGTTGCGCCAAGCGCCACAAATTTTGAACAGTTTTCAAAGTAGTTAGTAAAGTGGTTGGCACAACAAAGATGATATTTTTCTCAAATGCAAATTGGAAAAGCTCCGGTTCTTGCTGAATTGCAACCGAATATGCAGCCTCAATTGGCATAAATAGAAATACATAATCTAGTGAGTTAACCCCAATTAAATTTTGATAATCTTTAGCCGAAAGAAGTTTTATATGGCTGCGAATAGAAGTTAAATGCTGCTTTAATGCCTCCGCCTTTATTAGTTCTTCTTGAGCTGAGCAATAAGCATCCCAAGCTTTTAATGAAACCTTGGAATCAATAATTAAGTCTCTAGATTCAGGCAGATGCACGATGACATCCGGTTGCGAATTACCTCCTTGATCATCCTTCAGGCTCACTTGAACTTCATATTCTCTGCCTCTAACTAGTCCAGATTTTTCAAGAATAGATTCAAGGACAAATTCCCCCCAGCTCCCTTGAGCCTTATTATCCCCTTTGAGAGCATTTGTGAGGTTTACTGCTTCTTCACTGATACGAGTATTCAATTTTTGTAAATTTTCGATTTCTTTTGCTAGCGAATAACGCTCCTTTGATTCTTTGTCATAGGTTTCCTCTACTTTTTTTTCAAACCGTTGAATCTTTTCATTTAGCGGAGCCAAGACCGCATTAAGACTTTCTTTATTTGTTGAAGTGAATTTCTTGGACTTATCCTCAAAGATTTCATTAGCTATATTTTTAAAAGCCTCTCCCAATTGTTCCTTAGACTCGTTAAGCAAAGCGAGTTTTTCTTCAAACTGCGTCCGCTCCAAATCTAAACTTGTTTTTACTGAGGCCAGCTCTTCTCTATTGGTTTGCACTTCGGAGAGCAAAGAACTGTTCTCACTAGATAATCGCGATTGAGATTGGTGAATTAGTTCCATTTCTGATTGCTTTGCCGAAAATCTCTCATTGGCCGCTGCCTCATTAACTCTTGCAGTCTGCAGTTGTTTAACAAGCAAAGCGATAACTGCCAACGCCGCAAGCAGCATGCTTAAGCCAGCAATTAAAAGTAGTATATCCATGATTATTTTGGAGAGTTGTTAAAAAGACTAACTTAAGTTTTCGTCAATAACTTGCAATAATTCTTGTGTGAGCTGGCCCGAATCCTCTGAGCTTTCTATCGATTCGGTAACGACATTAATAACATCGTCTATTTCCATTAGCCGCACACTAAAACCTTTCGCTTCTGCTAGGTCATCACTTCCCGCCCCAAACAAGCGACCAATAAACCCAGGTTCGTCTTCTTCTTCAATGATGCCCGCAAATAGAACATTGTAAAATGATTGATCTCGATCACTTTCAACAATTGTAATTTCCGCACTTTCTAATGCCTGACGAATTTGAACCCACGCGCGATTGTAATCCACTCTTAGCTCTAACATGGGTTCACCGGATTCATTTTCGATTATATTGGCTTTTGATGCTGCTTCAATGCTGCCCGCTAACAAGCTGGCAGATGACGCCTGGTAGACATCATTTCTATCAGCAAGGTATTGAGAAATAGATGTTAATATTTGGCGCTCCAAATCTGGAGAAACAGAATTTTCAGGCCAGCTAGCTGCAATCGGCACCGGATCAGAAATTAGGTTCTCAAGGTGCAATACATAAATTTCAGAATAACCAGAATGCAGCCCAGGTTCGATAGTTATTCTGTATTTGTGGCGCTTTTCGTCATCACTACCGACTTCGACCCAAGAAGTTTCCATGATACCGTTACTCGGATCTTCGTGATCTAGAATAATCTGAAGTTCGGTCCAATAGTCTCTAACCAAAGGCCAGACCTGACCAGGTGTTGCATCGATTACGATCCAACGATTATCAGATAGACTTTGAATAATCACGCCTTCTCGCCGACGGGTCTCAATCGGTTTGGGCATAGGTATATCTTCAAATGCCGCTAACGATGAAAATCGCTCAGGTACTACATAAAGCTGATCTAAGGTATAGCTATCGAGTTGGTCTGGGATAGCCATAGGTTGCAAAGTTTGAGCCTCTAAATAATCATCATCACGGTTGGGAAATAAACCCTCATCGCCCATTAGATAATTACAAGAATTAAGTATACTCAAAGACATCAAGGCCAAAACAACTCTAATCTTCAAACTTTATTTCCTCTATCAAGCTGCCACTGGGAATGAAATGCCAGCTTGCTCTAAAGCATCTGATACTTGGATGTGATACTTACTCGTAAGTTCCACTAATGGTAAGCGAATACCCGATTCAATTAGACCCATTTTTACTAATGCCCATTTTACCGGAATAGGATTAGCTTCGCGAAAAAGCGCACTGTGCAGCGCAGCCAGCTTTCGATCTACCTCTGCTGCTCCTGCAATATCGCCAGCGAGTGCCAGGCTGCACATTTCTGCCATAAGGTTTGGTGCGACATTCGCAGTAACTGAGATCGTTCCAGAGGCTCCACCTTCCATCAAAGCAAGGCTGATTGCATCTTCTCCACTGTAAACACTTAAGCGATCTCCACATTTATCGACCAATTCAAGTCCACGAGGGATGTCCCCCGTCGCATCTTTAATTCCTACTATATTACTAAGGCCAGCTAGTCTATCTACAGTTTGCAAATCCATATCACAGGCGGTTCTACTTGGCACATTGTAAAGAATCTGAGGAATATCAACTCCTTCAGCCACTGCTTTAAAATGTTGAAATAAGCCTTCTTGAGAGGGTTTATTGTAATAAGGAGTAACCAATAAACAGGCATCTGCCCCATTTTTCCGTGCTGACTCAGTAAAATATAGAGCCTCATCCGTGGAGTTCGATCCCGTGCCGGCAATAATCGGAATACGCTGACCACCTACCTCTACGCAATGGGCAACCAAATCACAGTGCTCTTCCATGCTCAACGTGGCGGATTCGCCCGTTGTACCAACTACGACTATCCCCTTAGTTCCAGCCTCAACATGCCAATTCACCAGCCGATCGAAGGCTCTAAGATCTAAGGAACCATCTCCATGCATCGGGGTCACTATTGCGACAATACTGCCTTTTATTTCTGTGGACATAATTTGACTATCGAGAGTGATATCAGAGTTTACCATATCGGCAATTCATCAACCAAGATTCGCCCAGTAACGGGGAAATTGAGTTTCCTCTTTTTTGTGCTTTCCAATAGTTGATTAATCCGGTAATGACTTCGAGTGCACGCGACTTGGCCAAGCATTAATAATGGCCTTGATTAGCGTTGCTAACGGTATGGCGAAGAATACTCCAGCCATGCCCCATATACCTCCAAAAAAGAGTACTGCAGCAATAATTGCGACAGGGTGGAGATTAACTGCTTCAGAAAAAATAACTGGGACTAGCACATTGCCATCCAAAACCTGCAAGATCAGATAAGCAAGCATTAGCGTGTAAAATTCTCCACCGATTCCCCACTGCACATATGCCACAGCGGCAACTGGAATTGTAACTGACAGTGCGCCTATATAGGGAACCATCACCGACAATCCTACTAGAACCGAAAGAAGTAACGCATAATTAATGCCAAAAATAACAAAAATCAAATACGCCACACTGCCAACAATAATAATTTCAACAACCTTGCCCCGAATGTAGTTAGCAATTTGATCATCCATTTCATGCCAGATCGTACTCATTAATGGTCGGTTGCGAGGTAAAAAATTCCCAACCCAACGCACCAATTCCGTTTTATCTTTCATCATAAAAAATACCAATATAGGAACCAGTACTAAGAAGATAAACAAACCAAATACATTCGGAAGACTTGCAAGAGAGAATTCTAAAATGGTTTGTCCAAGGCCTCCAATTTCGCCACTTATTCCATCAATGGCCTGCTGAATCCATTGTTCGGAAAAAACGTTAGGGTAATTTTCAGGGAGATCTCTCAGAGCTGCCTGCCATTGATTTACTATATTTGGCAGTTCATCCAGCATGCGCCTCAACTGATTCCATACTTGAGGCAGTACAAAAAATAACATCATCACAAAGATGCCAAAGAAGAGCACATAAACACCAATAAATGCGAGGCTCTCAGACATCCTATAGCGCAGGAGTAAATTGACCAAACCCTGCATTAAGTAGCTAATAACTATGGCAGCGATTAACGGAGCTAAAATACTACCAAGCAAAAGCAAGACGAGCAGAGCCGCAATCAGCAGTATGACCAAGATTATAGACTCTTCATCATGGAAGTAGCGGTCAAAAAAATCGTTAAGGAGTTTCTTCATTAGCGCAATTCTCTCGGCAAAACTCTAACCCTTCCTAATCCAATAAATATAAGCGATCTCGCCCTTTTGAAAATCCAGAATTTGATGATCGCTTTGCTCGACGAACAAGTGAAAATCTTTCTCTGAACTTGGATCTGTAGCTGTCACCTTTAATATCTGCTCCGACTCCATGTTATTGAGCGCTAATTTTGCTTTTAATAACGGCATTGGGCACAACAGCCCGCTTAGATCTAGTTCTCTATCATGATTAAATTTCATTACAGTATTTTATCAATCTCTTGGGTCTTATGACTATGGCCTATTTCCATCGAATTCAACGATAACTCGCTCTTTTTGTGAAAGAATTTATGGTAATCTCATGTTCAGTTCTGTGATTTGGAAAATCATGCGAAAACCCTGTCTAAAGCTTCGGATCGCCTGCTTAAGCCTATTCTTGAGCAGTTTCTCTATATATGGGCAAAATTTGCCATCGCTGGGAGATCGCATCTCTGGGACCGTATCGCTAGGCCAAGAATTTAACATGGGTCAACAATTTCTTGCCCAGATTAGACGCAGCGCACCCACCATCCCAGATGCTCTGCTCATGAATTATTTAGAAAATGTTACTTACAAACTCGCATCTAGGAGTCAACTCCAGGACCACCGTTTGTCTTTTGTTATAATAGATAGCGAGGATCTTAATGCATTTGCGGCGCCAGGCGGGATTATAGGGGTCAATACAGGGCTATTTCTCAATGCTCGTACGGAAGCCGAATTCGCCTCTGTGATGGCTCACGAGATTGCTCATGTCAGCCAACGTCATTTTGCTCGAGGGGTCGATGAGGCGCAGTCTGGACAGGTGGGTCAATTAGCCTCGCTGTTAGCGAGTGTATTGATTATGGCAACATCAGATGCTGGGCATGGTGCTGCAGCAATATCTGCCGTGCAGGGGCGGGCTATTGAAAATCAATTGCGCTTCAGCCGCAGTAATGAAGCTGAGGCTGACCGGGTCGGACAAGATAATATGTTCTCCGCTGGTTTCGACCCAAAAGCAATGGGAACACTATTTGAAAATCTAAGTGCATTAAATCGTTTTAGGAGCAGACCCCCTGAATTCTTGCTTTCTCATCCAGTTACTGAATCTCGTATTGCTGATGCAAGAGGCAGAGCAGTGCGATACCCCTCCCGTGAATACGGCGTGAATATGGAATATCAAATCAACCGGGCCAGAGTGATTGGGCATTATGCAACAGACAAAAATGCACTTATTCAAGAAAACCAAAGACTCCTTGATGAAAGCACTACCGAATTCACAAGGGATTCAAACCGGTATGCTCTCAGTGTTGCCTATTACGAAAATGAGGATTACGCAATTGCTTCAAGAATACTCGCTCCGCTGCTTGAAAAAGAGCCGAATCGAATTAGCTATGTGGTTACGCAAGCGGAAATTCTTACTGAGCAAAATGAATCAGGGCAAGCAATCGAATTTCTTAACAGACATCTTGAAATCAACCCTAATAACAACGCATTAACGATCGCCTATGTTAACGCTCTAATAGAATCACGTGCCTATACAGAAGCCGCCGAGATATTGGAAGAGCATTCTGTTCACCGGCCAGACGATCATCATCTATGGTTTCAGTTGGCGGAAACATGGGGGCAAGCTGGAAACGTCAGTAAAGTACATCAATCCCGCGCGGAATACTTTATGTTAAATTATGATTTTCGCAGTGCTCGGGAGCAATTACAGTTTGCTTTAAGAATAGAGTCAGACAACGGCGCCGCGCCCGCGGAGCAGTCTCGGCTGCGACAAAAAGTCAAAGAAGTAGAAGATCGGCTTATAGCATTAAACGAGCAGTAATTTGCTGTTAAGCCTTTCCTTGGACTTTTAATTTGTTTTTGTCAGCAAAATCTAACATGCGTTGCAAAGGGACCATAGCTCGATGCGCTAATGAATCATCAACCTGAATCTCATTCGTAAAATTCACTAAAGAACCCACTACCGCTTGTAAAGAATTCATAGCCATCCAGGGGCAGTGAGCGCAGCTTCGACATGTAGCATCTTTTCCAGCAGTTGGCGCAATTATAAATTTTTTGTCTGGCGCAACTTGTTGCAACTTATGAAATATGCCTTTATCTGTAGCAACAATTATTTCTTGATTAGAAATACTTTTAGCCGCATTAATGATTTGTGTAGTTGACCCAACAATATCCGCCACGTCTAAAATTGCAGCGGGGGATTCTGGGTGTGCCAGAATTGCTGCGTTGGGATAGATTTGTTGCATATCAGTTAATCCGCGACTCTTAAACTCTTCATGAACCACACAGGCTGCATCCCATAACAGCATATCCGCACCAGTAGTTTTTTGAATATAAGACCCTAGATGCTTGTCTGGCGCCCACAGAATTTTCTCTCCGTTAGCTTGCAAATGATCAACAACATCCAGAGCAATACTTGAAGTTACCACCCAATCAGATCGTGCTTTGACGGCTGCCGATGTGTTTGCATAAACAACAACTGTTCTATCCGGATGCTCATTACAAAATTCGGAAAATCGATCAATAGGACAGGCAATATCTAAAGAACAAGTCGCCTCGATAGTGGGCATCAAAACTGTTTTCTCTGGACTTAATATCTTTGCCGACTCTCCCATAAACTTCACACCAGCCACTATTAATACTTCTCCTTCACAATCCCTACCGAATCTAGCCATTTCTAGACTATCACCCACAAAGCCATCAGTTTCCTCTGCTAGGTCTTGCAATAGGGAATCTGTGTAATAGTGAGCGACCAATTTCGCGCGCCGAGTTTGCAGTAATTCCTTAATTTGAGAAATCAAAGCGTCCCTGTCAGTCACAGTGAGTTCTGCAGGTATATTAGTTCGATCAAGAAACTCACGGACTATTGTCAAGTCTGCGGCTAGAGAACCCATGTTTGATGCTGGACTAATATCTGACATAGAAAATCAAATGAATCACACAAAACTTCATTTTATCATAAAGATCAATTAGTCCGCTGCTGATCCTATCTTACGGAAGGGGCAGCTTAGAAAACTGTCCTGGAGAGCAAAGGATAGTTTTTTACAATGAAAACCCACAGTACCGATGTAACAAACGCAACTACCGGTCTAGTTACAGCAAAATGTGAACAACCACTACTCAATGTGAAAAAAAATGGTGGGCCGTGTGCGATTCGAACGCACGACCAATTGGTTAAAAGCCAACTGCTCTACCGACTGAGCTAACGGCCCACGCGGTGCGACATGGTACTAGCAAATTAGAAAAACTCAAGCGAAGTTGCGATTTTTTGTGGAATGCCTAGAAATATCTTGTTGGGTCTTCAACTCCAGCGTCATAAAAGCCTTTCATCCGAAAACGACAGCTATCGCATTTGCCGCAGGCACTGCCATCTTCCGCCGCCTGATAACAGGATACCGTTTCACCAAAATCGATGCTTAAGCTTTGCCCACTTTTAATTATCTCAGCCTTACTGAGATTAATTAACGGTGTTTCCAATTTAATATTCTTGCCTTCAATACTAGTTTTTGTCGCAAGATCCATCAAATTTTGAAACGCAGCAATATATTCCGGCCTACAATCTGGGTAGCCAGAATAATCCAAGGCATTTACACCTATGAAAATCGAGTTTGCACCAATTACCTCAGCCCAAGCTAGGGCATAAGAAAGAAACACAGTATTCCGAGCTGGCACATAAGTGACTGGTATTCCTTCCGATTCAGCTTCAGGCACTTCAATTTCTCCATCGGTTAAAGCTGATCCTCCCAATTCACCAATATTTAATTTTATGATTTTGTGTTCTATTACCCCTATGGAGTCAGCAACTTTTTTTGCTGCTTGCAACTCGCTGCTTGAACGTTGCCCATAATTAAAGCTCAAGGCATAACAATCATATCCTTGTGCTCTCGCAATCGCCAAACAGGTAGCAGAATCTAAACCACCAGATACTAAGACCACTGCAGTGTTTAAATCTAAATTCAAGATCAGCTAACGAACCTTAAAGCCAAATTTTTACCGGCCGGGCTCAGACCCCCATAATATTTTATGCAATTGCAATTGCATTCGAACTCCAAGCGCATCATCTAGTAACCATTGAGCTAATTCCACTGCTGCCAGCTGCTCGAACGAAGGAGAAAAAAGAATCTCTCCCACTTTTGTCTGTAAATCGTATTGATCTAATTTGGCTTTAGCCCAGTCATAATCACCACGATCACAGATCACAAATTTTACCTGATCCTTCTCTTTTAGGTAGGAGATATTTCCATAGTCATTACGATCACTCTCTAAAGAACTAGGTGTCTTCAGATCCATAACAACAGATACTCTATTATCGACACTCTCAATTGACATTGCTCCGCTTGTCTCCAGGGAAACATTAAGCTCAGCATCACAAAGCATTTTCAGTAAAAGTAAACAATTAGGCTGAGCCAGAGGCTCTCCCCCTGTAACTGTGACGTACTTGCATTGATAGCTCTGTACATCGGCAATTAATCTCTCAAGCGAAACTATTTCCCCACCTTCGAATGCGTAAGCGGTATCGCAATATTGGCAACGCAGCGGACAGCCCGTTAACCGAACAAAAACTGTAGGTTTGCCCACAGTTTTCGACTCCCCTTGCAAGGAATAAAATACTTCTGTAATGCGGAGATTAGCGTTGGTAGTCATTATTCAAAGCACAAAAAAGCCCAGTCCAAAGGATTGAAATTGAACTTTGATCAATCTGTAAATGCGTTAGTCCAGTTGTAGTAGTCTGGTATCTGCGAGGCTTGCAGCGCCTGTGTTGCGGAAACGACGTTTTATTTCGTTAAGTAGCTGGCGAGCTTGGGGGATATTTCCCAAGCCTTGGTAAGCCAGACTTAACCCGTACATAGCGTCCGGAAGCTTAGGCGAATCATTGTATTGATTGAGAATAACTTCGTAGGCTTCTTTGGCTTCGTTATAACGGTTCAAATAGAGGTACGCCTGTCCTTTCCAGTAGTGAGCGTTGGTAACAAACCTTCCCGCTGGATATATATTTAAATACTGATCAAATTCAGCGATTGAACGTTCAAAATTTGAATTAATGACTGAATCATAAGCCATTTGATAAAGCTGCTGCTCACCTAAAACAGCAGGTTCCAAAGTCGCTCTGCCAGCGTTGCGATTCGGTGCTGCCGCGGCTGTGTTGTTCAAAGCACTTCTATCAATACTGGGTGCCGAAACTGACCCAGAAGGGTCATTACTTCGAGAAGGTACATTTCTAGGAGCTTCTAACGCTCTGGCTAGATTTCCAGTATTAGTGGTGTTCCTAGTATTAATTGCAGGTACAGTTGCTGAGGAAGCGACCCCGCTAGCCTCTAAAGAGCTTAATCGATCATCAACATTGGTGTATCGATTAAGCGTATCACGCTGTAGTTTGCGGATTTCAAAGCCCTGCTCTTCCACTAGCGCGCGCAATGCTTGCACTTCGACACGTAGTTGCTGATTTTGTTCTAACAACAGAGAAAGTCCGTCGTTATTGGAGGAAGGTGACGAAGATTGAGCTTGCTGCCCAGGTGTGAATCCTTGAGATTCTACGACAGCGCCTATTCCCTGCGCTGCAGCCGTCGATACAAGAATACTCGCTGAGATTCCAATTAGTATTCTGTTGACTGCAGCGGTCAAAGTTTTATTCATACAAGTCTATTGAGCAACAACCTCAACACGACGGTTACGACTATAAGCCTGCTCGCCTTGACCCGACTGCTGAGGTCTTTCTTCTCCGTAGCTTACCACCTCTATTTGAGATCGTGCCGCTCCATTCACGATGAAGTAATTGAGAATACCATTAGCTCTGCGTTCACCCAAAGCCAGATTGTATTCTCGAGTTCCGCGCTCATCTGCATGGCCCTCTAAACGAAGTCTCTTACTAGGATTAGCTGCAAGATCACGAGCGTGGTAGGTCAGCGTCTCCCGGTCGGCTGGCTTAAACTCTGCCACGTCGAAATCAAAGTAGAAAACTGTCTGACGTAATGCATTCTGCGCTCTGATTTCCTCTTGCGTTAATTGGCCGCTGCTTGAGCTCGCATTGGAAGAAGCCGAGCCGCTATTGCTGCTGCTAGCTCCACTCTCGCTGCCAGACGAGGGTTCTTCATCAGTTTCACTAGTTGAACTGCACGCACCTAATGCGAATAATGAAATAACTAAAAGGCTAACCTTGAAAAATTGATTGCGTTGGTTTCCCACTCTTTGAGTCCTCCAAAGACTTTTATCGTTATATTGAAAAATCAGTAGCTATTTAATTTAAAAATGGGGACCAGGAAGGCTCCCGCACATCGCCCTGTGATGATGGTAAACGGAACTTCACACGGCCGTCAATGGATACGGCATCTAGCACGCCTCTTCCATTAAATTTAGTGGCATACATTATCATGCTGCCATTAGGCGCCAAGCTGGGAGATTCATCCAGCGCAGTGTTCGTTAAGGTAATGACTCGCAAGGTTTCTATATTCAATATTGAAATTTGGTAAGTTGGGCTTTGGCGTGTTTCTCGCCTGACATGCACTAAATTCACGCCATCCGGAAGAAAGCGTGCTTTCGCACATTGAAAACAATCGTAGGTTAGCCTTTCCACATTATAGGAATTGGCCCCTAGCTCAATTTGATAGATTTGCGGCTGGCCCGTACGATCCGACATAAAAACCAAATGCCGGCCATCTGGAGTCCAACTAGGTTCGGTATCAATCGCCGGGTGATCGGTAACTCGCATCAGCTCATTACTATTCAAATCTTGCACATAGATATCAGGGCTACCATCCTTTGAAAGCACCATCGCTAACTTCGAACCGTCTGGCGACCAGACTGGGCTGCTATTAATATTAGGATAATTAGTTATCTGACGCCTTTGCCCAGTGGCTATATTCTGTATATAAATTCGTGGTAGATCTGTCTCAAAAGAAACATAAGCCACGTCCTGGCCATTGGGAGACCAGCTGGGAGACATGATTGGCTCCGCGGACTCCAACAATATTTGCGGGCGAGCACCATCATAATCCGCCTTTTCCAACCTAAACAATGTTGTTTCAGGCCCTGCCCCCTCTGACACAATATAAAGAATCTGCGAAGTGAAGGCGCCGGGGATGCCAGTTACCTGCTCAAATACAACATTACTAATAGTATGCCCAATATCCCGCAGTTGGGTGACACTCCCAGTCAAGACCTCTCCTGCTAATTTCATTTCACGGTTTATGTCAAAAAACTCATATTGCACCTGCACCAGCTGACTTCCGGGTTGCTGATTAATTTTACCGATCAGCAGATAATCCTGGGCCAAGAGTCGCCAATCTCGATAGAAAACTTCTTGCTCTTCGCTAGGCATACTGAGCATATTTGATCGGGAAAGTGCTATAAATTCACCTACTTGCTCTAAATCGTTGGTGACGATTTGAGCCACATCTTGACTAAACGGGCCACCACTTTCGTTAGTAAAAGGAACGACAGCAACAGGAATTGGATTATCAATACCCTGGGTAATTTGAATACTCAGCTCAGCGTGGGATTGTAGGGTGAAACAGGAAATGATCCCGCTTAACAAAAAGAAAGTACGTAGTTTCAATTCAACAAGTCCTCTGGTTGAAATATGAGAGACAGAGTTCTGAAACTCCCATTAAAAATATTAATCGGCAACCTCTGCAATTCTCTGAATGGAGCGGCACTGTAGACTGCATTTTCCGCAGATCTGTCGAATGCTGGATCTCCACTTGAATCGGTAATTCTAGCTTCCACTAGCTCCCCTGTTGGCAACATGCGAATTTGCAGTACCGCTCGCATCCCATTGCGCGCACTTGGGGGCCTATTCCAAACTTGTTGCACCGCCTGTTGAATTAGAGCAGTAGCACTCTGCACCAATTCAAATTCATTTCGCGCTGCATTAACTGCTGCAACTTCTGATACTTCCTGTTGGCGCCGACGTTCCGCCTCTTCTTGGAGTCGTCGTTGCTCAGCTTCTGCCAGCTCTAGTTGTCTTTGTTCTTCAGCCTGCTCACGGTCTCGTTGCAAATCTATTGCACGTTGCCTTTCTATTTCTTCTCGCTCCCGGAGTGCTGACCGCTCTCTTTCTTCTTCTTGCCGTTGCCTGTCTCGCTCTGCTTCCCTGTCCGCCTCATTTTGTTGACGTTGTTGTTCTCGTTCGATCCGCTCTTGCTCGATCCGCTCTAATCGCTGCCGCTCTTGATTGCGCTGATTAGTTACCTGCGGATTTTCATCAATAAAAAGTGCCTTAATGATCGTTGGCTGCACAAGCTCTAGCCTATCCAGGCTGTTATTGGATTGTAGCCATATAAGAAACGACAGTATCAAAATATGAAATGCTACTGCGACGGTGACCGACAGAGGGTAGCCGTTGTAGATGATTAAATTGTTGAAAGTGTTGTTCATAAGTTAAGAGCAAAATTCGTCTCTATATTGCATTTAAAGGTTGCGTAATGAAATTGGGGTTAACTACTCCCGCTGCTTGGAGCGTTGTGATTAAGGTAATCATGGCACTCCAATTGGCATCAGCATCACCTTCAACAAGTACCTGGATATCTGGGTTAGCGCTCAATATTTGGCCAACTCTCGTACCAACTGTTTCCAAAGTGATCGATTGTCGCTCTTCGCCAGTTGCTCCTATACTTAAAAAATATTCTCCATTAAACGTTATTGACACTACTAATGTTTCTAAATTCTCGTCGATATCTAATGGCTCGTTATTTGCTTCTGGCAGGTCAACTTCGATACCTTGGTTTAGCATTGGAGCTGTGACCATAAAAACAATCAGCAATACCAGCATCACATCAATATAAGGAACGACATTAATCTCGCTCATTGGTTTTCGTTTTTTTCGAACTAGAATTTCCATAGTCAATCGCTAGACTGAAAGCTTGAAAGCTATAATTTAAGTACTGTGTATTTGGCGGTGTAAAATACTTGAAAACTCATCACTGAATGTAATGTAACTGCTAGTTACCATATCGAGCAGAGCTGAATAGCGATTAAACGCAACTACTGCGGGTATCGCTGCAAACAACCCCATACCCGTCGCAAATAATGCTTCCGCGATTCCTGGAGCAACTACTTGCAGGGTTGCTTGAGCCTGAGCGGCCAACCCCAAAAAAGCATTCATAATACCAATAACGGTTCCAAATAATCCGATATAAGGGGACACTGATCCTACCGTAGCCAGAAACGCTAGGTGCTTTTCTAATTTCTCTTCTTCTCGAGAATAAGCTACCCTCATCGCCCTTTGAGCACCCTCCATTACTGCCTCACCGTCAACCGAGCCCTGTTGACGAAGGCGCATGAACTCTTTGAATCCGGCACGGAAAATATTCTCCATGCCTACCACCTGCATATTTTCCTGCTGCATCTGGCTGCCTTCTTTATAAAGTTGACTCAGATCCATTCCAGACCAGAAACGTTGCTCGAAACTGAAGACACCTTTGCGCGCAGAGCCTAAAACTAACCATCGTTGAACAATGATTACCCAGGAGACTATAGATAAAAGAAAAAGAATTAACATCACAACCTGGACTGCGGGACTCGCGCCCAGAATTAGCTCTATTAGGCTTATACCGTCATTCACGTATTTCACTCCAATACGATCTTATTTTAGACTTTACTGCCATAGATTATGACAAAGACTTTCCACAGGAACCTCGAGGGTTTCAGGGGTGTATTCGGCCAATATGAGAAATAGTTTCATGAAAATGTATTTAACCCTGAAATAGTAGCTCTGAGGCGATAAAAACAGGCAATTAGCTGTTCAAATATGGCTAAATAAAGGCAACTCAGCAGAATAATTAATTTGTACTAACCCTTAATGAGGCTGACCTTTTGAAAAAAGATCTTCCATCTGTTCAGAGGGTTTGATGCCAAAATGACGATAGGCATATTGGGTAACGACCCTTCCCCGAGGAGTGCGCATAATGAAACCTTGCTGGATCAAATAAGGCTCCAAAACATCTTCTATGGTGTCACGCTCTTCACTGATAGCGGCAGCAAGGCTATCTATTCCGACCGGCCCTCCTTCGAACTTTTCGATCATCGTCATTAGTAACCGGCGATCCATATGATCGAACCCATTCTTATCGATGCTCAACATATCGAGTGCCTGGCTAGCGCAGTCGAGGTTCACAGTCCCGTCGGATTTTACTTCTGAATAATCTCTTACTCTGCGAAGTAAGCGATTCGCAATTCGTGGAGTTCCCCGCGCACGTTTTGCTATTTCTGCGGCTCCTTCTTCATCAATGCTGGTACCTAAAATATCTGCTGAGCGTCGAACAATGCTGGTTAATTCCTCTACGGAGTAAAACTCTAAACGTTGAATAATACCGAAACGGTCACGCAAAGGAGACGTTAATAATCCTGCTCGAGTTGTAGCTCCAACCAAGGTAAATGGAGGTAGATCTAGCTTAATGGAGCGCGCCGCAGGGCCCTCTCCAATCATAATATCTAACTGATAGTCTTCCATTGCAGGATAGAGAATTTCTTCGATAGCTGGGCTTAAGCGATGAATCTCATCGATAAATAGCACATCACCAGCATCAAGATTAGTGAGCATCGCAGCCAGGTCCCCAGCCTTTTCCAGTACTGGGCCAGAAGTCGTCTTAATCGCTACTTTCAATTCATTAGAAATAATATTTGCGAGAGTAGTTTTGCCTAATCCAGGCGGACCAAACACCAACGTGTGGTCCAAAGCCTCACCGCGGTTTCTCGCCGCATTAATAAAGATATCCATCTGCTCTTTGACACCATGCTGGCCCACATAGTCTTTTAACAGCAGGGGACGAATTGCGCGATCCTGAGACTCCTCCAAGTCTTTAGATTCTGCAGATATAAGTCTTTCTTCTTCCATAGCTTAGGCCATACTTTTTAATGACAAACGAATCAGCTCTTCATTGTCACTGATTTCAGGATTATCTTTTAACACCTGAGAAATCGCTCGGGTAGCTTGAGGTGGCTTATAACCTAAACCAATCAATGCTGTCTCCGCATCTTTTTTAATTCCAGCTTCCGCTAGGCCGAGGCTGGCACTGGTTGGGCTTGATGCGCTAGTATCCCATTCGCTTAATCTGTCGCGCATTTCGATAATTAAACGCTCCGCAGTTTTTTTCCCGATACCCGGCAAATTCACCATGGTAGTTACATCATTATTGCGAACAGTTCGCACAAATTCGTTCACATCCATACTAGAAAGAATCCCCAAGGCCAATTTTGGACCAACGCCATTAACTCGGATTAACGCTCTAAACATGGCTTTGTCCCCCTTATCATAGAAGCCATAAAGCAACTGAGCATCTTCTCTAACTACGAAATGTGTATGTAACAATACGTCTCGCCCTAGCTCCGGAAGTTGATATAACGTACTCATCGGTATTTGTAACTCATACGTAATGCCACCAACCTCCATCAAGATTTCTGGTGGGTTTTTTTCGATGAGCTTTCCACGGATTTGTCCTATCACTAATTCTTAAACGCTACCTGCGCAACCTCTTGCGGCTGAATTTTTTTACGCCAGCCATACGAATTAAACTGGTCTGCGTATTTGCATGACAAATTGCAACAGCTAACGCGTCTGCTGCATCTTCAGCAATATTATCACTTATCTTCAACAAGGCCTTAACCATATGTTGGACTTGAGTTTTATCTGCCGACCCCGCTCCTACCACTGCTTGTTTAACTTTGCGGGCAGAATATTCTTCGACTGGCAAGTCGTGAAAAAGACAGGCGGTCATCGCCGCCCCCCGTGCCTGGCCAAGTTTTAATGCCGATCCAGCATTTTTCCCCATGAAAACTTCTTCAATAGCGGATTCTTGGGGGAGGTGTTGCTCGATCACCGCGCACAGCTCCTTAAAAATAGTTCCTAATCGGGCAGGCAAAGGTGCGGTTTCAGTGCGAATACAACCGGAATCGATGTATTCAATTTTATTACCTACGGAGTTAATGATGCCAAATCCTGTTACCCGGGAACCTGGATCTATGCCTAGAATGATTGCCATTCAAAACTCTTTAACATAGTAAATAAATTCACTAACAAATTTATCGACAATTATAATTGGGAAGCGATCTCATCTGTTATATTGGCGTTGGAATACACATTTTGCACATCATCTAAATCTTCCATATGCTCAATTAGCTTTAACAATTTTTCTGCGCCGCTTAGATCTAAATCAACTCCAGTCGAAGCCAGCATAGTCATTTCAGCTCGCTCTGCGACTAAACCGCTTCCTCTTAATCCATCCTGGACTGAGCCGAAAGTCTCGAGTGTAGTCATTACATCAATGCTACCATCATCGTTAGTCACTAGATCATGAGCCCCAGCGTCCAGGGCGCTATCCATAATGTGCTCTTCATTGTTCCCGGCAACAAAACTAATGACACCAGTTCGTTCAAACAAATAGGCAACTGACCCATTGGTGCCCAGGCTACCTCCAAATTTTGCAAATCCATGGCGAACTTCTGCAACAGTTCTGTTTTTATTATCAGTTAGAGTTTCACAAAGTATAGCGACACCGCCAGGGCCATATCCTTCGTACACTAACTCTTCAAGATTATCACTGTCAGCGGTACCAGCTCCTCGTGCTATTGCCCGCTCGATAGTATCGCGGGTCATATTGGCGCCTAGAGCTTTATCTACTACTGCCCGCAAACGCGGATTGTCTGCTGGATTGCCACCGCCTAGTTTGGCGGCAACTGTTAGCTCTCGAATTATTTTTGTAAACACCTTGCCGCGCTTGGCATCCTGCCCCGCTTTGCGATGTTTGATATTTGCCCATTTACTATGACCCGCCACAGCTTCCTCCAATAAACAAGTAATCTAAGAAGGAGTTTTTAGTTCACGTAATCTGATGTTTAGTTCTCGCAGCTGTGTTGGAGATACCGCCCCAGGCGCATCAGTTAAAGGGCAAGAAGCTGACTGAGTTTTTGGAAATGCTATGACTTCGCGTATCGAGCTTGAACCTGTCATTAACATAACTAAACGATCAAGCCCAAATGCGATGCCGCCATGTGGAGGACAACCATAGGATAATGCATCTAAAAGAAAACCAAATTTCTCTTTCGCTTCTTCTTTTTCAATACCTAAGGCCTCAAACACAGCCTTTTGCACTGACGGCTGATTTATACGAATTGAACCACCCCCTAATTCGGTGCCATTCAATACCATATCGTACGCTCGAGATAAGGCTGACTTCGGATCACTTGCAAGAGTCTCAGATTCACAGGCAGGGGAAGTAAAAGGATGATGGAGAGAAGTAAGGTTACCATCAACATCTTCTTCAAACATTGGAAAATCAACAACCCACAGAGGCGCCCAAGTTCCCTTGATTAAATCCAGATCCTCTGCCACTTTGATTCTCAGTGCACCCAAGGCCTCGTTTACGATTTTGGCTTTGTCCGCACCAAAGAAAATAATGTCACCTGTTTGTGCACCCAGGTTGATTAACAATTTCTGAATCACGTCTTCTGACATGAATTTAAGTATCGGAGACTGCAAACCTTCCGTGCCTGCGGCCAAGTCATTCACTTTAATCCATGCAAGCCCTCTAGCACCATAGATTCCAACAAATTCGGTATAGTCATCGATAACTTTTCGAGACAGACTGGCTCCTGTTGGCACACGCAAGGCGACAACTCTGCTATCTTTCTTGTTCGCTGGACCACTAAACACCTTGAATTCAACAGTCTTCATTAGTTCTGCAATATCTACTAATTCCAAGTTAATACGCAGATCAGGCTTGTCAGACCCATAGCGCAACATGGCATCTGCATGTGAAATACGGGGAAATTCTCCTAGATCGACACTCAATAGAGATTTAAAAGTATGGCGAATCATTTCTTCCATAATTTCCATAATCTGCTCTTCTTCCATAAAAGAAGTTTCAATATCAATTTGCGTAAATTCTGGTTGTCGATCAGCTCGGAGATCTTCATCACGAAAACACTTGGCAATCTGATAATAACGATCCATTCCGGATGCCATTAAAATTTGCTTAAAGAGCTGAGGCGACTGAGGTAGAGCAAAAAATCGATTCGGATGCGTACGGCTTGGGACTAAATAATCTCTAGCACCTTCAGGAGTAGCTTTTGTTAAAAGTGGGGTTTCAATATCCAAAAAGCCATTACTATCCAGAAAATTTCGTATCGTGCTGACTACTTTAGAGCGAAACTTTAGCTTCGCAGCCATTTCAGGGCGACGTAAATCAATGTATCGGTAATGCAACCTTACATCTTCTCCAACTTCAGCATGTTCATCTAATTGCATGGGTGGCGTTTCAGCAGCATTTAATACAATGAGTTCTTTACCAAGAACTTCAATCCTTCCCGTTGGCATCTCTTCATTGAGTGTTCCCTCAGGGCGCAATCTGACCCTGCCTTTAACCTGTATAACGTACTCATTACGCACACCTTCAGCGATCGCGAAACTATCTACAGTATCCGGGTCATAAACAACTTGTGAAATTCCCTCTCGATCCCTAACGTCCAGAAAAATCACGCCACCATGATCTCTGCGGCGGTGGACCCAGCCGCAAAGCTTTATATCTAAATCTACGTGGGATTCGTTTAAATCGCCGCAATAATGACTGCGCATAGTAATTCCTATTAAGTGCTCTGCTTAATTCTTCTTGGTTGAATCCGCTCTTTTCCCAGTTTTCGAACTGGAACTTGGGGATGGTTTTTTTTCACTCTTGGAACTAGATGTCTCAACATTCTTACTTTTCGTAGCGTCAGCATCTTGCTTATTCTTAGCTTTGGGCTCTAGCTTCTCATCAGCCACCTTATCCGTAGAGGCTGAATCTGACTCGGCTAGTTGTTTCTTATCACCAGTTTTAAAATCAGTTTCATACCATCCCCCACCTTTCAACCGGAAACTCGCGGCCGAGATCAATTTTTTAAGAGCAGTTTCATTACATTCAGGGCACTCTTTTAGAGGCTCCTCGCTGATCTTTTGCAAGATCTGTAACTTATGCTCACATTGGTCACATTGGTACTCGTAAATAGGCATGTCGCTTACTCTGTCTACTCTTTACTTAGAAATTCTTCGGCCAATTGCATTTATGTATTGGTCGTTCGATGGCATTGCCATTAAAACAATAGGCTCTAAATTTAGGCTTGAATTGTAAAAACCGGCGATTATACCTCATCTATCGACTACCGCATCCCCGCACTGCCATTTGAAGTCTGGACCGGACTAAAATATTCCCTGCCTCCACAAGGGCACACTATGGCTTTCATCTTAAAGAGGTTTTGTAGGATTTTCTCGGTAGCTGCTTTTATGCCCCTAATGAAGAAAGAATTTTCAATTATGTCCAGTTGAAATCATCGAAGACGGATCAATAAAACGAAAAGGCTTAATTCCGTTGCATACAACCAAGATTATTACCTCATTAAGAGAGTATTGACCTTAATTAACATTGCGCCATTTTTACCTAAAAATAACAAAACATATAAATGATCATGGCTTTGTCAAGGTCAAGCTATTAAAACATCACTCTATTTTTACCGATGTTTTGTGATTTATAATTTATGACCGCAAAGTACTTATATTTACTTGCTAGGTGAAAGTGAATGATTTATAAATACTGCCCTGAGTAACTGCAAGGAAAATAGTTCCTCGCTACATTTTACAACAAATTAAAATTGAGCTTCATTCCTGAAGCCGCTCCACTATCATTTTCCTAGAAAAGAGATCGGCATGGCTGTTAAAAAATCGTCAAAAAAAGCTGCACCTAGCAGAAAGACAAATTCTACATCAAACAAGAAATCGCCAGCAATTCAAAAAAAGTACTCTAAAGCTGAAATCCTAAATGAAATTGTCACAAACACTGATATAAGCAAGAAAGAAGTTACCGCAGTGCTAGATGAACTAGCAGTGATCATTGAACGCCATATTAAAAAGCGGGCTGTTGGCGAATTCACTTTACCCGGCCTGTTAAAGATAAAGTCAGTAGTGAGACCTGCTCGACCAGCTCGCAAGGGTGTACCTAACCCATTCCGCCCAGGCGAACTTATGGACATTCCGCGAAAACCTGCAACTACCAGAGTAAAGGTTTTGCCTTTAAAGAAGCTTAAGGAATTCGCACTTTAAATTAGACCTATCCGACGAGTTCGCCCGTGCAATAATCTATTTCAGTTGATAAGTTAGAAAGGCAGCCCTCGGCTGCCTTTCTTTTTATTTGTATTTAAGTGCTTTGTGGTCAAAAAAACAAAATTGGAAAATTCAAAATGCGCTCAAGCCAGTACCTACTAGCGACCTTAAAAGAAACACCCGCGGATGCCGAAATAGTCAGCCATCAGCTCATGTTGCGTGCGGGGCTAATTCGCAAATTGGCCAGCGGCTTATACTCCTGGTTACCGATTGGCTTTAATGTACTAAACAAGGTTTCTAAAATCATCCGAGAAGAGATGGACAAATCTGGCGCTATGGAAGTATTGATGCCCGTGGTTCAGAACTCTGAACTGTGGCAACAATCTGGTCGCTGGGATGCCATGGGACCTGAACTTCTAAGATTTAAAGATCGGCATGAGAGAAGTTTTTGCTTAGGCCCAACGCATGAAGAAGTAATCACTGATTTAGTCAGGAATGAATACAGCAGCTACAAACAGTTGCCTGCAATTTTTTATCAAATTCAAACCAAATTTCGCGATGAGCGGCGACCACGCTTCGGGATCATGCGCTCTCGCGAATTTATCATGAAAGATGCTTATTCATTCCATATAGGTGAGACTTCGTTGGAAGAAACTTATGAGATCATGCATCAAACTTACTGCAATATCTTCTTAAGACTCGGCTTGGACTTCAGGTCCGTAATTGCTGATTCCGGCAGTATCGGGGGTAGTACTTCTCATGAATTTCACGTGCTAGCGGAATCAGGGGAAGATGAAATTGTCTTTAGTAGCGAAAGTAATTATGCCGCTAACATCGAGCTAGCAGAGGGTTCCGTTGCCAACTCAAATCAAAATGAGGCAGATCTGGAAGCCAAAATTACCGATACCGGTGATGCGACCACTATTGATGATGTCGCCACCCTCTTAGGTATCGAAACTAACAAAATGATAAAAACGCTGCTCGTTCATGCTGCAGATGAAAATGGTGATACTTCCCAAGATCTGGTGGCATTGCTATTGAGAGGTGATCAAGAACTCAACGAAACGAAGGCGCAAAACCTTCTTGGGGTAGGCATACCCCTGCAGTTTGCAGAAGATGAGTTGATCGAGAAAATAATCGGCTGTCCGCCAGGATGCATAGGCCCGCAAGAATTGAGGGTTCGAGTCATAGCAGACCCTAGCGTTGTAGGTCTTAAGAACTTCGTTTGTGGAGCCAACGAAAAAGGCAAGCATATTCTGAACAACAATTGGTCGGAGTCTTGTAAATTTGACGAAACCGCAGACCTGCGCAAGGTACAAGAAGGAGACTTAAGTCCAGATGGGCTCGGCACACTTTCCATCAAGCGCGGCATTGAAGTCGGGCACATTTTTCAGCTTGGCACAAAATACAGCGAAAAATTAAAGGCAACTGTCCTCGATAAAAATGGTAAAGCAGTGGTTATGGCTATGGGTTGTTACGGCATTGGAGTAACCAGAATTGTTGCCGCTTGCATTGAGCAAAATCATGACGACAAAGGAATAATCTGGCCAGAAAATATCGCACCTTTTCAGTTAGTCATCATTCAAATCGATGCGCAGAAATCTGAGCAGGTTGTAGAATTTTCGGAATCTCTCTACAACAAAACACAAGCCTTAGGCTTTGAAGTTATGCTCGATGATCGCGATAAAAAAACTAGCCCCGGTGTCAAATTTGCCGAATCAGAATTAATCGGCATCCCGCATCGCGTTGTTGTTTCTCCAAGGTCTCTTGCTGATGGTGCAGTCGAATACACCAAACGGAGCAGCCGTGAGAAACAATTAATTGACAAAGATGCTGTACTAGAATTTATAGTAAACTCAATAAACACAATTTAAATTTTAGCTTCGCTCATTACAATTCATGCAGCACTCCGATAAGCGGCTCATTTAGCAGAAATCAGTATGGATTCGGTTACAATTTATCATAATCCGCATTGCTCCAAATCAAGGGCAACGTTAGCACTGCTTAAAGAAAACGATGCAAACCCGGAGATCATCTACTATTTAGAAATGCCTCCAAGTCATGAAAAATTAGTCGAACTCTCAGAAAAATTAGGCATTGGAATTCGAGATTTAATTCGAACCAGTGAGCCAGAATATAGAGAATTATGTCTGGACGATAAAGGCTTAAGCGAAACAACTATATTCGATATCGTCGCCAAGCATCCCAAACTCATACAACGCCCGATAGTTATCAAAGGGGAGGCAGCCATTTTAGGCCGTCCTCCTGAAAATGTTCTGACACTGCTCGAAAGTAAGGATTAACTTTATGCCCGTTTCTTATATCCTGGTTCTCTATTGTAGCCGCAACGGTGCGACCGAAAAAATGGCGCAACTGATCGGTCGAGGTGTCGAAGAAACAACAGGTATTGAAGCTCGAATCAGAACAGTTCCAGCGGTATCTCCAAACACCGAAGCAACCGAGCCGCTCGTGCCCGAGTCGGGCGCAATTTATTGCACCGAAGATGATCTGCGAAATTGTGCGGGTTTAGCCCTCGGAAGCCCAACCCGGTTTGGCAACATGGCAGCTGCGCTTAAGCACTTTATTGATTCTACTGGCTCAATATGGGCCTCTGGTGCACTTATAGACAAGCCCGTAGGTACTTTCACATCCACGGCTTCTCTCCATGGAGGCCAAGAAATTACCCTTCTTACGATGGCTATTCCGATGCTGCATCATGGAATGATTTATTGCGGTATCCCTTACTCAGAACCTGCTTTAAATTTAACACAGACTGGAGGCACACCATACGGAGCCAGCCATGTGGCTGGGAGTGAAAGCAACAATGTTATTAGCTCCCATGAAAGTGAGCTTTGCCATGCTTTAGGTAAGCGGCTCGCAAAAATAAGCGCGAAACTGCAACAATAAAAACCATGGAACCCGACTCTAACAATAATGCAGGAGATCTAACAGGTTACCGTATGGGAGCAATTGTGTGCTTCTATAGTTTAATTTTTTATTTCGCAGTAAGCACTTACCTCGCGCTACCTGCTCCAAATGTTTCCAGCTTGATTATATGGTTAATTCAAATAACTCCCTTATTACTTTTTGCCCCGGGCTTGCATTTTAATATTATCCGCTCAAACATATGGCTAAGCTTTATCTGCCTAATCTATTTCATTCATGGTGTATTAGTCGCCTTTGAGCCAGACCGCACAATAATGGGGGTTATAGAGATCAGTCTATGTATTGGCCTTTTTAGTTGTTTAGCGTTGCTGGTTAAGCGTCATCAAGATTACAAAAGAGCTTAGTTCCCGCCGTCTCACCATCCCATCGTTGTTTTAATAAGCGGAATTGTCAGTTTGCGCTTTTCGACTAAGGAAACTTGATCTAACTTGTTTAAAACATCTATTAATTGACTGATGCCACGATTAGATCTTTGATAGATAAATTCAGCCACAGCGCTATTAAGTTCGATACCTCTCTTTCTAGCACGGAACTGCAATGCCAGCACACGCTCTTCGTCATATAGGTTTAAAAGACGAAACACTGGCACTGACTGAATCCGCGAGTGCCAATCCTTTAGATCAAATCGCAGTTCCTGGGGGGAGCTGTTCGCCGACATAACCAGCTTGCTTCCACTTTCTTTAACTTCATTAAATAACACGAATAGCGCATTTTCCCATCCCGGTTCTCCAGATACTAATTGCAGATCGTCCAGACAGATCAAATCAAGACCCTCCAATCCACCTAGCATTTCTGGAGTGAGTTTTTCATGTTCGCGAAATGGAATATAAATCACTGATTTACCATCAGTTGATTCTTGATGGCAAAGCGCTTGCAGCAGATGTGTTTTCCCAGAATGAGGGGAACCCCAAATGTACAAAGAAGATCTTGGTCTTCCTATCTCTCTGATGAGCACTTTATTGGAATCGGTGACGAAAAAATTTTCAAACTTGGCATCATCATCTAAGCTGATGCCAAGCGTTAATTGAATAGGGTTACTATTGACCATAAATTAGCGCGTCCAACGATAGTGCAATACACCCCGCGAACCAGCCTGGGAACTTTGAATCGGCAGCAAGTCTCGATCCAGAGCAATTAGTTCAAAAAGCTGACCAGAATCGCCGACTAGACCTAACTCCAACTCCAAACGCTCTCCGTCCAGAGCTGCGGTAACGACGCTATCTACAAGTCCTAATCCACTCACATAACTTAAGAGTGCTGAATAAGCGCTTAAATCTCTAACTCCCTCCACTTGCAATCGGACGATTTGCTGAGTAGTTGCTTCAGGAACCAAAGAGAAATAACTTGCGAGTTGGCTGGTAATTCTATCTAGTGGCGCATGCAAATAGGCGTTCAAATCTTCGTCAAAGCCATCGAATATTTGCGTTTCTCCCTGGAAAATAAACTGCCACAACCCAACTAGTTCCCCGCTTGCTGTGAAATACAATCTTCCAGTCAATATACTATCAGCACCATAACGCTCGCTGGCCTCGGTAATTGCGGAATCATCTAGGCCCCAAACAGCATCCACGCTAAGGTTTCGCCTATCCTCAAAATCCAGCAAAGGAAAGATTATTGGTATCGCTCGCTGCTCTGCAAAATTTTGAATGTAAGCAACTATCTGCTGATTCTCTTCGGCGGTAAGCATTTTTCGTTCACCCTCAGCGTTTTGCAAAGCCATCCACACCAAAACACTCGGTCTATTGCTTGTCCATACTGGAATATTGGCGCTCGCTAATAATTGATCGATTAATGACGCAGCGAAATTTACCTTGATAAATCGTCTTTCCACCCTTGGAGCTAAACTAGGTGGCATTGAAGAACTAGGATTAGGAGTTACTGCCAGAGGGACCATTTCACTGGAATAGCTAATTCCTCCTACATAACTCTGGGCATTTTCTAATGCCTGCTCAATACTTGGATGCTCTAACCAACGATGCTCACCTGTTACTTTCAAGACAACAGCTTCGAAGGCTTCGCGAATTGCTCGATTTCTTTCAGCATCGCTTTCATTGTTTACAGCAATTAGATGGTCATACAAGCCCGTGACTTGCAATGCTGTTGCTGTCGGGAGCAAGAACAAGCAAGCCAGAAAAAACAACAAAATGCGCAGAGTTTCTCCAATCTGCAATCGGTATCGAGATTTCATAATAAGGATTTTACTGTAATTCTTTACCTGCCGCATAAATAAAGCCTGCACTGAAGATAGGCACTGACTCAGAGAGCGCTTCTTGTTAAGCTTCACATCTGTTTTATTGACCAATTTTTCTTCTAGTTTTACACAGGTAGATTTAATAAATGGCCCTTGGCAACAACCCGAAAGGTTCTAACCACAAAGAATCATTGAGTTATCGGGACGCAGGAGTCGATATTGATGCAGGTAATACGCTTGTCGACCAAATTAAAGACGTAACGAAACGCACATTCAGACCGGAGGTGCTTTCGGACCTGGGGGGATTCGGCGCACTTTGTGAAATTCCTGCAAAATATAAGCACCCAGTTCTAGTGTCTGCCACGGACGGTGTCGGCACAAAGCTTAAATTAGCCATCGAGTTAGGCAAACACGACACAATTGGTATCGATTTGGTAGCCATGTGTGTAAACGACCTTATTGTCTGCGGAGCAGAGCCTCTTTTCTTCCTAGACTATTATGCAACAGGTGGGTTGAATGTCGAGACAGCTAAGTCCGTAGTCACTGGCATTGGTGCTGGCTGCGAACAGTCGGGCTGTGCTTTGATCGGAGGCGAAACCGCAGAAATGCCAGGCATGTATTCTGGTGAAGACTATGATTTAGCCGGGTTTTCTGTAGGTGTAGTTGAAAAATCGGCAATTATCGATCAATCTAAAGTTGCCGTGGGTAATGTATTACTCGGACTACCCTCTTCTGGTCCACATTCCAACGGCTACTCACTCATTCGAAAAATTATTGAGGTTAGCCGGTCTGATTTGGATGAGCCATTTGGCGATAGTACTCTTGGCGAAACATTGCTTACGCCAACCAAAATTTACGTCAAAACACTGCAACACCTCTCGACCAAGGTTCAAATTAATGCACTGGCCCATATAACTGGTGGAGGCTTATTGGAAAACATTCCACGAGTGTTGCCTGAGAATGCTCAAGCTCAATTAACTATCAATAGCTGGGAGAGGCCATCAATATTCAATTGGTTGCAAGAAAAGGGAAATGTAAAAGAAGCTGAAATGCTGAGAACTTTTAATTGTGGCATTGGCATGGTGGCATGCATTGATAGAAATGATGTAGACCAAGCTCTAGCCCTTCTTGCCGAGACTGGTGAAGAAGCACTGGTGATAGGTGAAATAGGGGCGCGCCGAGAAGAAGCAGAGCCAGTAACTTTCTCTTAGACTCTTAGCAGGATTTGTTTTACTTAGTCTATTACTTAGCTAGCTAGCAATCACAGGAGATTCACAACGGTAACAGCATGGATCGGAAATATTGCAATGTCGTAGTCTTAATTTCTGGAAGTGGGTCTAATCTCCAAGAATTAATTGACGCCAGTCTTTTCTCTAATTATAAAATTAGTGCTGTAATTTCAAACAGACCTGACGCCTTCGGCTTACAAAGAGCAGAACGAGGCAATATCCCCACCCAAATTATTGATCATAAAAATTTCGAATCGAGAGAGGCGTTTGATAAATTCCTAGCTGACACTATCGACGAGATAAATCCGCAATTGATCGTTCTCGCTGGCTTTATGCGAATTCTAGGTGGAGACTTCGTAAATCGATTTAGTGGGAAAATTCTTAACATTCATCCTTCTCTACTACCAAAATATCCTGGTATTAACACACACCAACGTGCGCTTGATGCTGGTGACACTGAACACGGGGTATCCGTCCATTTTGTGACGCCTGATCTTGATGGGGGACCAATAATTGTCCGGGAAAATGTACCCATTTATAAAAATGATACAGCAGAGGCTCTCGCGGCCAGGGTTTTAAAAAAAGAACATCTGATCTATCCCAAAGTAGTAAGTTGGTTTGCGAGCGGCCGTCTGCACATGCATAAAGGCAAGGCTATTATGGATAATGAAGCGTTACCCCCTTCCGGCGTGATGATACAACCATGAAACTAAGCCGTATTCAGGTTCTGACAATTGCTACAACTTTGTCCCATATACAATTTAGCAGTGCCCAGACTACTGTAGAGTACTCTCTTGAATATCAAGCTAGCGCCAATGGTATTAACGCGATCGCAACCAGGTCCCTCAGCTCTGAAGCAGATTCAAGCTATCAATTGAGCAATAAATTAGAAGCATCAATAGCAGGACAAATCGTCGCTACGATAGAACAAACAAGTAACCTTGCTCCAGTTGAGTCAACATTAAGACCTATAGCTTACAGCTTTGTGCAAACAGGCCTTAGCCAGGAATCGCAAGCCATAGACTATAACTGGGAAGCTTTACAGGCCATCAGCACTGAAGATGGCAAGTCCTGGCTAATTGAACTTAGCGAAAATACTTATGATGAGTTGAGTCACCAGTTCGCGTTGCGCGAACAAATCAGACAAAGCACCCAACATGAACGAAATTTAGAGTTTGCAGTGATTGATGAAGATGAAATTGAAAATCATCACTATCAGATTATAGCTAAAGAGATCGTTACAACGCCTCTGGGCACCTTTAACAGCACCAAAATAGAACGAATACAATCCGCATCCAGCACAAATACAACTCTTTTTTGGCTGGCAGATGACTGGCATTCAGTCCTTATTCGAATGGAGCAGACAACAAACTCAGGTTTGACTATCTTACTAGAACTGAATGGAGGTATAGTCGATGGCTTATCAATCGAGCCGCTTCTTAACTAATAATTCACGGACTGTTAAGCTGAGATTGCACTGCCTGCGGAGTTGTCGATAGATTCTGTTTCAGCCGCATTCTGTTTTTCCGTTCTCGTTTCAGAGCTCACTTCTTCTTGAGGTTTTACATCGATTACCTCATCGTTTTGCTTTTTTTGAAGATTGTACTTGCGCATCTTTTCAACTAATGTTGTGCGCCGCACATGCAAACGGTCAGCAGCTCGCGCAACAACTCCGCCACTATCATCTAACGCCTGGCCTATAAGATCTTTTTCTAGATTTGCCAAATACTCCTTTAGATCTAATCCGTGCAAAGGCAACAGTGATTCTGTGCCGGCTTCCTGAACAGAAGAGGAGACAAAGAGAGAAGATTTCTCAAAACTGACAGTGGCTGGCTCCGTATCTTTTACCACTGTGATTTTACAAATCTCTTCATCACTTAAGTGACGGAATTTCTCCGGCAAATCATTAATACCAACTATGCCGTGAGGGTAAAGAATAGCCATGCGCTCAACCAGGTTCGCTAATTCGCGCACATTACCCAACCAAGGATGTTTGCAAAGGGACGCGATGGCTCCAGAATTAAATCTTACCGAGCCGCGCTTTTCAGTTTCCATGGTTGTTATCAGTTCATTCAACAATAGCGGAACATCTTCAGACCGTTCTCTTAGTGAAGGCATCTCGATAGGGAACACATTAATTCGATAATAAAGGTCTTGTCTAAAACCCCCTTCCTCTATCATTTTTTCTAAATTTTTGTGAGTCGCTGCTAGGATTCGCACATCAGTTTGAATCGTTTTTACACCACCAACACGCTCAAAGCTTCGCTCTTGCAACACCCGTAAAAGCTTAACTTGCATATTCAGAGGCATATCGCCAATCTCATCAAGAAACAAAGTTCCGCCATCAGCTAACTCGAAACGCCCAGCCCTTGAAGATATGGCTCCGGTGAATGCCCCTTTCTCATGCCCAAATAGCTCACTTTCCAAAAGTTCACGAGGAATAGCACCGCAATTAATAGGAACAAAGGATTTGCCGGCCCGGGCTGAATTTAGATGCAAATTACGTGCAACTACTTCTTTTCCAGTCCCTGACTCTCCAGTAATAAGCACGCTAACTTCTGTATTTGCTACCTGCCCCATCATGTGCCGCACTCGTCGAATTACATCACTCTTTCCAATCAGGCTTCGAAACATGTTGTAGTCTTTTACGCCATCAAAATCTCGTACCCGGTTATAGTGCTCGTGAAAAACCTTCGCTTTGTGCAAGGCATCAAGTAAAAGTTGATAGCTCAGTTTTGCTTCCATCATCGCTGTGACTCTAGAGAGCAATTCAGGGTCCAAAGATTCCTGCAACTCATGATCACCTACTAAAACAAAAGGAATTCCTGGTTCCCATTGGTATATCTCAGACAATAGTAGTTCGAGCGGAATGAACTCGCACACCCCGATTATGGCGACATCAATCTGAGTGGTCTGCCCTGTTACTTCTGAAGTTCGAGAGTGCCAATTGCTTGAATTTGCGGATACAGTTTCCTCTCCCAGAAAAGAGAGGACTGTTTCGAGATCATGCCGCGAATGCTCATTATCATCGATTAATAAAATTCTGGCTTTTTCCACCATAATGATGTGCAGTAAAGCTACCTTAAGTAAATCTGCGTGCAGGGGTTTTTAATGACTCTTAGTATTTAGTCTACGATCCGGCTAAAACTCTTTCCATAATTATTCAATTTAATCAGAGCTAATCAGATTTATATAATTGACAGTTCTTAGCAGCCATTCAGACTTTTTAAACTACTCTAGTTTCTTAGGCATTGTAGACGGTTTTAGTTAATTTTTGGAAGAAATCGCTAGAGACGCTTTTAACTTTATAAGTGGTTGAAATTTAACCAATACGCGGCTTGCTCCAACACTCATGAAAACAGGTTCCATTTCACTCCGAGAAGATTTTACTGTTGCTATTAATTCAGTGACTCCATCTTGAAAATAAATGCATTGCTTTAATTTTATTTAAAGCAACTCGTACTGCTGCTGCATATCATCATAGGCGTGCAGATATTCTTATATCATCGATACTCGACTGATAATCAGCTAATAGAATGGCGGTGAAGAGTTTGCTAACGGCAGACACTCTGCTCTTTCATGCAGGAATACAGATACTAAAAATAGTTAAACATGGAGACTTATTTTGGTTACGCGCTGCGATACAATTATTAATGATCCCAGAGAAGGATGGAGTCGTTCAAGATAAGAAAATAGACAATTTGATCAACGTTAGAAACGATGGACCCAGAACAGTTGCAAATGAAATCGCTAGATTAATAAAAAATAAATACTCATTTATAACAAAGATTTACATAACCATCTTAATGTAGAAGAATTATTGAGATTAAGCAAGAGGCTTGGTGGTAGTTTGGAATTAAATCGACTTAAAGATATCGTTTACCTTGTCGTTATAACTTAGACCCGTTGCTGTTGGGTCAGATTAAGATCAGGGAGCTTCTTTCTAAAACCCCGCATCCAAATGGCCTTTAGATCTTGAGCGCAGGACGCCGGAACACTTTTTTAGCAGTGATTAGTGCTGAAAAATGTCGAAATTTATTAGGGATAAAGCTGTATTCAATTACGCAAACGGACTTGTAGGAAGTGCCATAGAAGTGAATAAAATAGGTCCAAATCCAACACATCCTCTTTCCGGTAATCGGAATGCTAAAAACAGCGTGGTCTTAAACCTAACTGGCCAAAGGCGTAGGGCTGCGAAATCGAAAATTGCGCCTACCAGCGAGAAACTCGAGCACAGTGCTGAGACAATCGATATAAATGCGCTTGAGTCTCGAATTAATCAGCTGCCAGACATCGATGCTGCCCGAGTAGTCGAGCTGCACAATCGCATAATGGCTGGTGAGTATGAATTCAATTCCAAAAGCCTTGCAGATAAATTAATAGGTTTGGAATCAATTCTTGACCCCTAGTTAATTCACAGCTTTTCTATTCTTAACTACCTATTCTAATTCAGGCCGAAGTTGAAGTTACGAGAATTAGCTAACCTATAGAGGATTTCTCAACTTAATTGCAAAAGAAAGCGAGACAGATCGCGCAATCGCGATCACCTTAAGCATTCCTCCTCATCCCATAACAGTGGTGTATCTAACTCCTCTAATCTATCTAGGTCTGCGGGTCTATCTAAATCCCAAAGGACATCCATACAAACGCTACTCAACCCTAACTTTCTAGCTCTGGTCAGTGTTTGGACTAGAACCCTATCTGTTCCCCAATCGATATCACTGAAAAGCCTATTATTTGCGGCGTTAAGGCCTATTAAGACATAACCCCCGTCTTCTGCTGGCCCGAGCACTACATCGATTCCACCCGCCAATTGCTCCAAAGCCGTCTTGAGATATGATTCATCAATACTAGGACAATCCGAACCAATTATAAGGAGCGAGGCGGACACAGAATTTGCTAATGTTCGGACCGCCGCGTCGGCCATTTTACACCCAATATCACCTTTTCCCTGTAGATAAATATCCTTTTTATTACAATGATTTAAAAAGAATTCATGAGAAATATTCTCAGTAACCCATAACTGCCACGGCGCCAAATAGCTTGCTCCCACTAGATTACAGATCCTTGTAATCATTGCCCTATGCAGGTGAAGGCTTCCCCTAATGCCTATAGCGGGCTCCAGTCGGGTTTTCACTTTTCCTGGCACCGGATCTTTTGCAAAAACCAGGATGCGGGAATTAGGAAAAGCATAATTTGAATTCCTCGATGGTATTGAACCCAAAGAAGTGCTCAAGCTCGCTCTGGCAGAAGGGACAGCTGCCTGTTGAGGGTAATAATGCTTGGCGAGTTGTCCGGGATTGCTACCAAGAAAATACAACAGTCTCAACCACCACATGAAGAGGACAGTTTCAACGACACCATGCTTATCCCAGCGTCGTGTCGAAGTAAACACCGGCGATCTAATTAGCTTGGGCCTCGCTCGCCTCCTTAATATCTTACTAATGGCAATATCCTCCATTAACGGTATTTCTGGGAACCCTCCTATTGACTCGAATAAATTGCGCGTAATGAAAAGCGCTTGATCACCTGTACAGATATGAGTTAGCGATGCACGCCAATTCATACCTCTGCTAATCATGTTAAAGACCAATGATTGCTTCCTAAATTTAACCAGGAACCATCCCCAAACATTAGCAGACTGTGAGACAGCCCGAATCAGTAATTTATCAGCACCCTCGGGAAGCTCGGTATCGGCATGCAGGAACAACAGAATATTCGCACTTGCTACTGCGGCACCCTCATTCATTTGCAGTGCCCTGCCTTTTTTGCTGCACAAAACCTGATCAACTAACGGTTGCGCTAACGTGACAGTATCATCTGCCGATCCCCCATCCACTAGAATTACTTCGCAGCCATGGCTTCTTAATTGTTGCAACGCTGAAAGGCGAACCGTAATAGATTCCTGCTCATTTAATACAGGGATAATGATTGAAAGAACTTTCATTTAAAGTCTATTTTGCTTAGGTATTTAAGCAAAGGGGCAGTTCTAGTTTTCTGTTAGGCAAACTAATTTTCAAGAGCACCGCCGCAACTACTCCCTTGCCCTGCAGTACAACCGAAACAATGCTCCCCGATTACGATTGGGTTGTTAGTAATATCTCGATCGATTAAATCTACCAAGTGTGTTTTTCGTTTACCTTCGTTTAAGAGGGGCATTTTGAGCATTTGATTAAAATCGCAATCATAAACATCACCTTGATAATCAATACTCAGCAAATTTCGACACATCACGGTGTCGAGATTTTCTTCGCGATAACTCCCTCTAAGTATTGCCATGTATTCATGGTAGAGGCCTTTGGCCAACAGCATCCCCCCAAAACGGCTAATAGGCATATTAGTAATGGTAAATAGCTGATTAAAAACAATATCGTGTTGGACGAGTAACTCTTTCTTATAATTCTCTTCTAGGCCTTTTTGGGCAGGCGGCAAATTGAGGCCGTCGGGGTTAAAAACTAGATTCAGTTCTTTATCACTGTCGGAGCCATATCCCAATGCATTGAGAGTTTTTAATGCGGCTATACTCTCCGAGTAAACTCCTTTACCACGCTGTTTTTCAACATTATGTTCTGAGTAACAAGGTAGCGAAGCAGTAATTGTCACTCCCTGCTCCGCCAAAAAAGCCGACATGTCTTCAAATCCTGGCTCGCCAAGGATTGTTAAATTGCACCGATCGATTACTTTTATACCCGTACTTCGAGCTTCTTCAACAAGGTATTTAAAATGTGGGTTTAACTCGGGCGCACCACCCGTCAGATCTAATGCCTTTACGGCATGTTTTCGAATGAACTCCAGAACCAAATCTACTGTCTTTTTGTCCATCTGTTCGATGCGGGTTGGACCCGCATTAACATGGCAATGAGTGCAGCTGAGATTGCATTTGTAGCCAAGATTAACCTGTAATGTTTCCAGAACATTACGGTTAATGGCGGGGAAATCGGTTTTTAATAATAAGGGCCTGGTATCGAGCATGTTTCTTCTAAATTTGTCGTTTAGTTCTGTGACTTCTTCATTTCAATTTATCGAAATTTAAATCTAGCTACCTGCTTTCCCACCGGACATCCGTTTCTGCTTGCCACATTGATTCAGCTTGGCTCTTCAGCTCATTCCAACAATAACAAATACTGATAATACTCTATCTTATGACATCACCAGAGCTAGCGCATGTCTTTCCAGGAGTATTGTTCTAAAAACAAGACTTCCGCCCTAAAAGCCTATAAATAATCACTAAGCTTAGACCGAAATGTTGTTTAAGGACGTCTTAACTTGGAATCATGTACCAGCACCCAACCTACTGAATTAGAGAAGATTAAGATTGAAATAACGCTGAGAATAAGAAACCACAGTTAATCAAACTGGGTAAAAAATAGTATGATTTCGATATTGTATTAAAGAAGCTCTTGGTTTTTAATACTCAGCCGATAGTAGCCGTAGGCGCGCCAACAGTGGTTTCTATCAATAAAGAATACTCGCGGCGAGAGGTGAGTTATCTGCGAGTTGGCAGGTGGTAAACTGAAGTGAATGAAAAAAATTTCTACATTGTAGCAACCGCTCCTAATGAGCCAAGCCTACAAGTCAAAATCTCAGGGCCCTACCTGACTCAGAAAGCTGCCCAGGCGGATCTTTCTGCTGCTATTGACGAGGCCATGGAGATAGACCCCAGTGCCAAAGACTACAAATATACAATCTCTCACGTAGAAAGCCACAAGCCTGGAGTGATACAGCATATGGCTGCACATGCCTGAAATAGCCGGTCTATGTTGCACTGTCATATCTAATATCTAGCCCGGTATAATGTATAGGTGTACACTAGAATTAGTTTTCATAGAATTTTACCATGTGTTTCTTGTGAAAGATTTAACTTTTCTTTGCAGCAAAGAGCGGCTTATAGCCTTCAATTACAGTCAAAAAAATAGTAATCAGGTTTAGCTCAAGCCAACCCTGCGTCAATGGCCAGCATAGATTCATAGAGAGGACCTTTTGAAAAAGCTCAGTGCACTTCACCACATTAGCATTATCGAATCCCGGGGTACAAATTGTGCTTGGGTGCGCATTAAATATGATGGCAAAAGTTTTCAGCAATCTTTCCCTTTTAAAAAATACGGCGGCAAGAGAAAGGCAATTGATGCTGCAAAGAAAAAGCGGGACACCCAAGGCAAGAAAATTTATGGATCAAACTGGCCTTATGCTAAATATAGTCCGCGGAAAATTTCTCCACTAAATAGCTCTGGTGAGATCGGTGTTAGTTACTCAGAGAAAGATCAAAGCTGGGTAGCAACTTGGCAGGAAGGGAAAGGCATTCGCCGCAAACAGAAAAATTCTTATTTTTCTGTTAACAAATTCGGTAAGCAGAAGGCGAAACAACTTGCCATCAAAGCACGCAAGAGTGCTATAAAAGCGAACCGAATAAACTAATCTGCACCAAAGAAGATCCAGGTTTGGTTAAAGAACGGGGCGTATATTAAATTATGCGCCTCCATATTGATGACGGTCATCTAGCGTTACAATAATGAATCACATCCGCTGGCATCAAACTTCACTAAATGTGTCTCAGTAATTTTTTATTAGAAAGGCCGTTAGGAAAATTCAACTACAGAGGTTGAAGTGCATTCCAAATCTGATTTGTTTTTAGTAATTCAGCATAAACCAGATTTGCATCAAAATTTAATCGGTCAACGCCGAACACCTCGTATAAAGCCTCAAAACTGGCTAAAGCTTCGTCAGTATCATTATCAATCGCCACCACCAAATCATTTAACGCCCGCGAGTCTGACAAGGCTTGCGCTGTATGCATGAGGCCAGCATCGCGCATTCCTGAAATAAGGACTACTTGCGTGTTCGTACTCGCAGGAAAAGTTGAAAACATGCCGTAATCTTTAAAGGGATCTCCCTCTTCCGGCAATCCCGCATCGCTTGTATAGTATTCTTCAGTATTGGTATTCCATAATTCATCATAACTACGGCCAATACTCAAACCTGAACCCGCAAAAGTGAGATCCGTTAACTTTTCCAATGCAGAGAGATAACCAATATAAACAATATGATTTTCACGAATATCGGCAGTAGTCAGGTCTGACATCATAGTCATGTTCACGGTTTTACCACTTTCCTGCAAAATGGGAACTATCTTGGCGAGCGCAAACGCACTCCCCTCAGGCATGTAACTAAGATCCAGATCCAGATAATTTTCAGCTCGCTCAAAATCAGTGAATTGCAGATCCTCTAAATCACTACGTGAATTAACATTAAACTCCCGAACCATTCGTGCAATATTGCCATTAGCATTCAGCTCACCGAAGATATAATAATCACCCATTACAAGCAGGATAGGTTCTTCATCATTGAGCACACTTTGCCAAACAGGGTGGCTAGACGCTGCTCCCAGTCTCAGCGAAGGGTTTGGCTGGTTCGAGGCAAGCAAATAAATTAAATTTGACATCAATAAAAATGTGGCCAGAACCAACAACCCTGTATTTACACTAAAAGAAAATTTATTTACTTTAGATTCACTATTAATAGATTTTGGATGCTCTTTTACTTGAGCTGTGATGGTGTATTGCCCTTTTGGAATAATAATTCTATAATCGGAATCTAGTTCGTAACTTTCATAATAGCTGTTGAGTTTTTTTCGGAGCTGGTGCACATAAACTCTAACAGTAGAATCTGCAGAAACATCGAAATCCTCGCCCCGACCCAAGACTTCGGTCGCCAACTCAATTTCTTTTGGATACTTTCCGCCAAGGGAACATTGAATCAAGTACTCTAACAAAGCGGAATAGTGTTTTGACCTACCTAAAATACCACTTGCAATAATACGCTTACACAGAGCGAGTAGCTCAGTATTGCTGAACACTTCATTTATGTTACGCATAGATAGCCTGGTTTGATCGATGGAATCCATAACAGAAGTTCGCTCGAAATTAAATCATGAAATTGTTATGGCTTTCTTGGCAGCACGACCTGATAACAGAAACCCAGATTCTTCTAATTATACATTGCTAACATTAGTTTTTAGAGGATATATTTTTTACCAGGCTCATTCTGTAAAATACTCAAGTAATCACATCGATTTAATTATATATGACTTCAATTTATCGCTAAAATGAACCACACCATCGGTCGCATAACTCTCATGATGGGATTCGATATTACGCAAGTCATAGAGGTAATTCACCATTACTGTGAGTGATTGCTGCCTCCCCTTCTCACTGCGATCGGCCAGAGGGTGAATTTGATGAAGAGAAGCGCCGTTGCCTAGATGAAAACGAGCAACAGGGTCTAGCGGGTATTTGCCTTTCTTGGCACCCACAAGATAGTTGAAAATCCCTTTTTTGAGAATGCTGCCGCTTTCTTCTATTGCTTCTTCAGCATCAGATATCGAAAGAATTGAAGTTTTGAGTTCCTTAATTTCAGGCGCTATTTCAGCATCTGGCTCCCCATCGGATTCCAGCCAACGACTAAATCCAGGAATTGGAGAAAGCGTAACAAATGTCTTGATTGACGGGAATTCACTCTGCAACTCTTGAACAACCTGTTTAATGAGAAAGTTTCCGAAGGAGATGTTTTTCAGGCCCGGCTGACAATTGCTAATGCTGTAAAAGACTGCAGTCTTATACTCCGACTCTTGAGGTCCCTCTATTCCATCACTCTCCAATATAGATGCAATTGACCTAGGCACTTGATCTACAAGCGCCACCTCAACGAATATCAAAGGCTCGTCAACAAGCGCTGGGTGAAAATAAGCGAAGCAACGACGGTTTGGTGGCTCAATACGGCTGCGCAGATCATTCCAATCCTTGATCTCATGAACTGCTTCGTATCGAATGATGCGTTCCAGGATTGCTGCTGACGTGGACCAGTCAATTGTTTGTAACTGTAAAAAACCTCTCCCGAACCAGGAAGTAAAGAGCCTTACAAAATCCCCATCGACAGCAATTAACTGAGGATGGGCTCTTAAGAGACCAAGCAAGTCGGTGCGCATAGCGACTAAATCATGCGTTGCACCAGGCGTTTGATTCAAGCGTCGCAACAATTCATGCCTCAAAGGTTCTGTTGCTTTGGATAAAATGTTGAGATTAGAGCTTGCAGGGTTTTTGTCGTAGGCCTCAAAGGCTCGACGAATCACAGCTTGATTGGCATTAAAATCTTGCTCCAGGTTCTTAAAAAATTCTAGCTTCTCTCCATCTGATAACTCATTGTAGCTATCTAGCACCTGACGCGCTGTGACTATCCCCGACACCTCTCCTAACGTACCCATGAGCCGATCAATTAACTCGTCAATAGAAACCTTATCACTGGAAGAGAACAAGGAACGCTGCCGCGACACAAGTGCACTAAGAAAATCTTGAAATTTTTTGAGGGCCAAAATTATTCGCTGGCCACAATATTATTCAGATCTTTAAGCATCAGGTTGGCTCTATATAGGTTAGGTAGTTTTCAACTAGATTATAAATTGGCAACTTTGCTCTTGTAGCAAATTCTAATTAATTCCCGATTTACTCACCAGGAGCTCGGAATAGAGCTAAATATTATGCAATACCAGCTGGCGAGTTGCCGATAGTACCTTCTCCCTGCAGTCAATTCTATGGAACTTTCTGAATGCCCTGGCGTTTTTGATAGTTAACAAATCAACGTTAGTGGCTTTCTTGCAAGCCTTGCATAAATTATACGAATGAGGAAGCAAGCGAAATTCTATTTTAAGAGCTATAGCGTAATTGTATTTCGATCTGCATTCTTGCCTCATCAACCAAATATGAGGCCAAACGAACAGCGGCTTAGAAAGAAGATATTACGTAAGTGGGCACTGCCCATGCTGAGCTTGCTTAAGCAGGCGTCCTAGCCATCTATTCTGAATGACAACACTTCCGGGCCCCTGATTTTGAGTTAATTCCCCCCAAATTGAGGAGTTCCAAAACGAAGCCTCTCTGATCCTGACCCATTAGCCGTTTTGCGCTTCGTATATTACGATGTTCGCTGAGAGAATTGCCAAAGCATACGTTTATTGTCAACAATTCTATTGATTTTTATCAGTTTTAAAGGCAATATCCTCAATATAAGCAATTATTGTTGACAATATGGCCATGAAAGTCGGATCAGCTCCTACGTTAACATCAAAATCTTCCACACTAGCCGATGACGTGTTCGAGCAGCTCCGTGCATCTATCGTCAAAGGCGAGCTAACTCCCGGCTCCAAAATCAACGAACCCCAGTTAAGTAAACAACACGGCATAAGCCGCGGCCCATTGCGTGAAGCAATTCGCCGTCTAGAGGGATGCAAGCTCGTTGAAATAAAGCCTAATGTCGGCGCTAATATTGTTTCTCTAGATATCCCACAAGTTATAGAAATATATGAAATTCGAGAATCATTAGAAGGTCTAGCTAGCCGTTTAGCGGCTCTAAATGCCTCCACAGAGGATTGTCGGAAGTTGCGATCACTTTTGACTGAGCACGAACTGCATATTCATTCGCAGAATGGCCGCCGTTACTACCAGCGAGAAGGTGATCTCGATTTTCACTTTCAGATTGTCCAACTGAGCCGAAATAGCCGTCTATTCGATATCCTATGTGGTGAGCTCTATCATTTGATGCGAATGTATCGAGTGCAAACTGCCAATGAACCTTCTCGACCAGTGCAGGCGTTTAAAGAACATCATCAAATCGTAGATGCAATCGAGCAAGGGGATGGAGAATTAGCAGAACTTTTAATGAATCGACATATCTCAACTGCTCGCAAGGCACTACTCGCCCGGCTGGATGGTAAGCCACAAACAAAATTTAGTGAGAACGTAGATGCAGGAGCGAGTGCGCACCAATAAGAGCACAAGTTAAATTGTTATCCAACTCACAGAATTTTTATCGCCTAAATACAGTGAGTTATAATCATTACCAAGATTAGATATTGGGAAATTTGTGCCTGAATATGGCATACAGGCCAAAAAAGTTCGGCATTGGCATTTTGTTAAATAAGTGTAAATAGAGGATCAGAAGTGGAAAGTATTCCACTGCGCATTAATTTGTGATGCAGCTAGGTTTAAAAAATACAATTAGGTCAATTAATTACAGAGATAACTTGGAAAATAATTTATGAATACCCAATCACCAGGTTCACTGTTTCGGGAAGCCCTGAAAAATCACAAGCCTCTTCAGGTTGTAGGCACTATTAATGCCTACTGCGCAATGCTGGCGGAAGATGCGGGTCACGATGCGATTTACCTATCGGGCGGCGGTGTTGCAAATGCCTCCTATGGCCTGCCCGATTTGGGAATTACCAGCTTAAATGATGTCATTACAGACGTTGAACGGATCTCTAATGCGACAGAAGTGCCTCTTTTAGTTGATATCGATACTGGCTGGGGTGGCGCATTCAATATTGCCAGAACTATTAAAGCTATGGAGAAAGCTGGCGCTGCGGCGGTGCATCTTGAAGACCAGGTGTCACAAAAGCGTTGTGGGCACAGGCCCAATAAAGCGATTGTGAGTCAGGCAGAAATGGTCGATCGGGTTAAGTCTGCGGCAGATGCTAAATTAGATGACGATTTCATGATAATGGCGAGGACTGATGCCTTGGCTGTAGAAGGTATGGATGCTGCAATCGAGCGAGCTATTGCCTGTGCTGAAGCCGGTGCCGACGCTATTTTTCCGGAAGCGATCTTAGATTTAGAACAATATCGTCAATTTGCGAATGCCGTTTCTGTGCCAATTTTGGCAAACATCACAGAATTCGGTAAAACCCCACTATTTAATTGCCAGGAGCTGGCTGAGGCCGGCGTAGCGATGGTGCTCTACCCTTTGAGCGCGTTCCGAGCTATGAGCAAGGCTGCTTTGGATGTATATCAAACCATAGCCATTAATGGGGATCAGAATGCGGTTGTAGATAGAATGCAAACCCGAACCGAGCTCTACGAAGTCTTAGGGTACCATGCCTACGAAGAGAAACTGGACGCGTTGTTTGAAAAGTAAAACCTGTAATTACAAAGACTTAATTGACTATATTGAAAGATTACTCATATATGTAATATGAGAAGAAGAAAGCACTAATTGGAGAGGACGTATGGTGGACAATAAGCTAAGTGGGAGCGGCCTTCGCGGTCAAGTCGCGGGCGAGACCTCACTTTGCACAGTTGGCAAAACAGGATCTGGACTTACTTATCGTGGAATGGATATTTCTGTTCTCGCAGAAAATGCTAAGTTCGAAGAAGTCGCCTATTTATTGCTTCGCGGAGCGCTCCCAAAACAGCAAGAACTTGATAGTTATATTAATAAAATCATATCTTTGAGAGACCTTCCTAAAGTTCTGAAAGACACATTAGAAAGAATCCCCTCCACTGCTCACCCGATGGATGTTGTCCGCACTGGTTGCTCTATCTTAGGTAATTTAGAGCCCGAAAAGTCCTTTGAACAACAGGACGAGGTAATTGATCGTCTTCTAGCCTCTTTGCCCTCGATGATCTGCTACTGGTATTGCTTTTCGCACGAGGGTAGGCGCATAGATACTGCATTAGAGGATGATTCGATCGGAAGTCATTTTCTTCACATGCTTAGTGGCGCCTCTCCTAGCGACCTATTCTCCCAAGTCATGAATGTCTCTCTTATCTTGTACGCTGAGCACGAATTCAATGCCTCTACTTTTACTGCCAGGGTTTGTGCATCTACCTTGTCTGATATGTACAGTTGCATTACTGGTGCAATCGGCACGCTGCGCGGACCACTCCACGGAGGTGCCAATGAAGCTGCCATGGAATTGATCGAAAACTGGCAGTCTCCGGATGAAGCAGAGCTTGCCCTCTTAGGTATGCTGGATAGAAAAGAAAAGATTATGGGTTTTGGTCACGCCATCTACCGAGAATCCGACCCGCGCAACGCTATTATTAAACAATGGGCAGAAAAGCTGGCTGCTGAAGTGGGCGATACAACCCTCTATCCTGTTTCGGTCCGCTGCGAAGAGGTAATGTGGCGGGAAAAGAAGCTTTTCTGCAATGCCGACTTTTTTCATGCTTCGGCTTATCACTTCATGGGTATCCCTACAAAGCTGTTCACTCCTATTTTTGTGATGTCGCGAGTTACAGGCTGGGCAGCCCATGTAAAAGAACAGCGAGCTAATAACCGTATTATCCGGCCTAGCGCAGACTATACAGGGCCAGAAATTGCCCAATGGGTGGGTCTCGCAGACCGCTCGTAAACTCAATAGTTCTTGAAAATTTACTTTATCTACTATTCCTATCCACCTTTAATAAAAGGCTATTTACGTGTCACAAAATGTTGATTTGAACACCCGCCCAGAACCAGATCAGGTACTGGTTGATATCGCTAACTATGTTTGCGACTACAAACTTGATTCCGCCGAAGCCTACGATACAGCGCGAAACTGTCTTATGGATACTCTAGGTTGTGGCTTGCTCGCGCTGCGATTCCCAGAATGTGCTAAATTACTCGGACCTCTGGTGGAAGGCACCGTGGTTCCCAATGGCGCCAGAGTTCCTGGAACTCAGTTCCGCCTAGATCCTGTCAAAGCAGCGTGGGACATTGGCTGCATAATCCGCTGGCTGGACTATAACGATACTTGGCTAGCCGCAGAATGGGGACACCCGTCCGATAACCTAGGAGCAATTCTAGCGGTCACTGACCACCTTTCACAGATTCGTATTAGCACAGGTAAACCACCATTACTCATGCGTGATGTCTTGACCGCCATGATCAAGGCACATGAGATCCAGGGTGTATTAGCTCTAGAGAATAGTTTTAATCGTGTCGGCCTTTGCCATGTGTTGCTTGTGAGAGTGGCTTCAACCGCTATTGCTACCCATATGCTAGGGGGCACTAAGAACCAAATCGTTGATGCACTCTCCCAAGCATGGCTAGATGGTTCCAGCTTAAGGACCTATCGCCACGCTCCCAATGCTGGGCCCCGTAAATCCTGGGCAGCCGGAGATGCCACCTCTCGTGCTGTGCGACTTGCAGACCTGACTTTGCGCGGTGAAATTGGCTACCCAAGCGTTCTGACCGCCCCTACCTGGGGCTTTTATGATGTTTCCTTTAAAGGTAATTCGTTTTCATTTACAAGAACTTATGGAAGCTATGTAATGGAAAATATCTTATTCAAAATATCATTTCCCGCCGAATTCCATTCTCAAACTGCAGCAGAAGCAGCTGTGAGATTGCATCCCCAGGTAAAAGATCGCCTAACGGACATCGAGAAGATCGTTATCCATACCCATGAATCCGCGATCCGCATAATTTCCAAGGTCGGGCCTCTTAATAACCCCGCGGACCGAGATCATTGTCTGCAATACATGACTGCCGTGCCTTTAGCCTTTGGCAACTTAGTAGCTGAAAACTACGAAGATAGCTTCCACTCAGCCAATCCAATCATTGATGAACTACGAGCGAAGATGGAAATTCATGAGAGCAAGACATACACGAAAGAATATTTGGAACCAGAAAAACGCAGTATTGCCAATGCCTTACAGGTGTATTTTAAGAACGGGGATTGCACTGAGAAAATAGAAATTGAGTACCCAGTAGGTCACCGCAGAAGACGAGAAGAAGGCATCCCTTTATTGGAAGCTAAATTTCAGGCTAATTTAGCAACACGCTTCCCTGCCAATCGCTCCGAAGAGATCTATGCATTGTGCAAGGACCAACAGAAACTGGAAGAAACGCCAGTTAATGAATTTATGGAGCTTTTCGTCATTTAAGGGCTATACCGCTTGAAAACAACGGCCATAGAACCAAGTTTAACAAGACCACCT